>NZ_JBHSFV010000016.1:0-83049 GCF_042653865.1 Dokdonia ponticola
AATTGTAAAATGAGTAATTAATAACTCAGGTAGAATTAACTTTAATAAGTCTAAGGACAGTTCCATTTTTTTTACAAAAATCCAACTTCTATTTTAATTCACACACAACTTTTAGGAATGATCCCTTTTATGCGTTAAGGATAGAAGCGGCATCCTTTTTTAAGTGGCATATATGCTCAAAAAAGATATAGCGGAAAGCCTGACCTTTATCCTGAAATACATTCAGGATGAAGGGAACGCCCATATAAAAGGATTACAAAGAGTAGTAAGACCAAGTTGTTCAGTGATGTTGTAGTATATGATCACTCTAAGCCACACACAAAAATGCTTATCGATGTATTGAAGTGCTATCGAAACGCCTTGGTCTTACACTCTTCCCAAGTTATGTGATGTTACCTACGCCTGTTCCTGTTTGAGCCGAGGCACTTCCTGTGGTTGCTACGGTCGTCATAACAGTGCCCGATTTGATGTAGGTGTCTATGGCGGTTGCTAGCTTACTTGCAATATTATCTATAGAGCTACTTCCGTCATCTTCTTTAGCTTTTTCTTCTTCAAGTAATGCTTTGATCGCATTTTCTAATGTTGCTTTTACTAATGGCATCGTCTATGATTTTAATAATTGATTAATATTGTTTTGTACCTGTATAAAATCTGCGATATTGATAGGTGGTCCAGAGGGACCTACAGGTGTCGTTACCGTAAGCGCTTGGATGGCTGTAAGTAAAGCATCGAGTTCTGCACGTAAATCGGTGATATTATTTTTTATGGTGAACTTATCTTCATCTAGCTTTAACACATGATCTTCTTTACTAAAGGAAACCTCATCATTTTTTATAGAAGCCGTGTAGCCATCACCACTTTCGGTAGTGATGGTGAATTCATTTTCTGAAAGGGTAACCACGGTCACATCTTCATTAATCGCAATCGTAGTCCCAAGTTCTGTAACGTCTATTTTTTGTTTGCTGGTGCCGTCTTCATCTGTAAAATGAAGCGTGGCTACAGCATCACTAGCAGTAGTGAGATCAAAGCTTATACGTGGTACAGGCTCTCCATTTTTGATGGTATTGAGCACTGTTTTTTGCACATTTCCAGTCGCTAGTGTTTCTGAGAGTAACTTTCCTTCGCTGTCGTAAAACGTAGTGATCATACTCGGATGATCGCCCGTATTTTGAGATTCAAGGCTATTGAACGCTATTTTGGCAATCGCCTTAAAATCTGTGGGTGGTAGTCCTGGTGCTGTGGGTTGCGCTTCTTTAAATAACAGATGAAATTGATCTGCATTGCTATCAATTTCTAAATATTGATTACTGTCATTTTTAAAGCGTACAAAGGTGCGTTCTACTTCAGAAAACTGAGAGATAAAGGCACGTGTCTCCACATTATCAATGATAGAAACGAGTACCCAACTTTCTAATTTTGGAATACTAATCACCCCTTGTTCTTCTTCTTGAATGGATGCTTTCAGTCTCACATTTTTTATCATCGCACCATCTGGACGTAGTACGTTTACTGTAAACACATCCTCTGGACTGTGGATCGCATTTTGTGGAGCATTAATAGCTACGACTTTGGCAGCATAGGTGTGTATCGTCGTCCCTTTTTCGGCGATATTTTGTATTAAATCTTTAAGCTGTATCATACGATTTCTATTTTTCGTCCTAATTCAATTTTTTGTCTGTACCCATTTAATCCGTAGGTACGAGTGACTTTTTTTACTTGAAAGGTTCCGTTCTTTTCTCTGTCTTCTGCGTTATCTAGCGTCACTCTATCTGTAGGGCGTATGAAGGGTTCTCCAAAGGTGGTAAAACTTCCCTCGAGTCCTGACACTCTTTTCTCTAGTGCTCTAAAAGCAGCATACTGGACGAGCTGTGAGGCTACTTTTAAACTTTCAGCTTTGAAAAGGATTGGGTCATTTGGGAGGTCTTCATCTTGCGCATGAAGCACATATGTTTTTTCTAAAGCACCCTCTTTGTCTCCGATTTCTATTTGAATGGGTGTATTGGAGTTTTTAAAATATTTTTCGACGCGAATACGGGTGTTTTTTACCTTTTCTTCAACGACTCGTAAATCATCTGATATGATGTTATGCTTAAAGCGAAATCTCGCACTGCCCAAAAACTGATTACTCCCAAAAGCATCATCAATAGCCCTTAAAGCAGGTGCTAGTAACTGGAGCCCTTCATTAAAAAGACGCTTTACGAGTTCGCCGATTAAAGGTGTTTTAATAAAATTACGCTCAATAAATCCTCCTATTTCTTCTACTCCGTACTTTTGTGGATTATTGGTAATTGTCAATACAGGTCCGACGGCTTCCATCTTAAAGAACGCATGGATTCCGTGTTTTTTTAAGGATTCTAGCAACTGACAAACACTTTGGCCTCTTTGAATGACCATAGCGCCCAGATCTTCATCAAGCGCATTGATTTTAAAAGGAAAACCTAATTCTGTGAGTCGTTTTGTAAAAAACTCCCTAGGATTAAAAGATGCTACGTTTATAGATGGATTTTCGGCAATTGTATTCAAAGCGTCACTCCCATCATTGGGCGAATTATCTGTTACGGCTTTTACTTTTTTACATGCATACATGGCATCCTGGCACATGATCGTAACGGGTGCATCTCCCTCTACAGAGGTAATATATCCTCTAAAAGCAGGTTTGTAATCCCCATCATAGCCTAAGAAAATCTCTACAAAATTCTCTAGCTTAAAAAAGTCGTGAATCGATACAATGCGATCGCGGTTATTAATGGTATTAAATTGAGACGGATTAAATTCTTCTTCCAATCTGCTAAACACCTTTTTAGGCATGATAATCGTAGCCGTATCTGTAAGGGTATCATATGAGGACTGTATGGTGACTTCCTTCACATAATTAAATTCATACGAAACAGGCGTAGGAATTAAACCCACCGTCTCGTACACTATAATTTTTGCATTTAGACTAAACATTATCTCTTATAATTAATTCAACGGTTTCATCTGATGTGGCGCTAGCCGAAAATTTTTGAATATTCTTTGTGCCTTCTATAGAAGGAATCGAATAGGAGTCAATGACCAGTTCATACACGCCAAAACGGTTTAAAATGGCATGTGTCACGCTAAGCGTATATGGTGCGTTTAAAAACTGTTTTAGTAGGAATAATTTATCTTTTGGGTAATTGGTATCTCCCTTATCACTGGCAATAAGCCCTTCTATAGAAATACTAAAATCACCATTGGTAATATGCTCTTTTACCGTGAATTCTCTTCCTTCGATACTTTGCTTGCTTATATTTTTAGAGCGGTTTAAAGAAACCGTTACCGCATCGATACGCAGTTCAGGAAGCGAAATTCCAGGGCGTTCAAGCGGTTCAAAAATTAACGGCGCAAAGACCCGTTGGTTAAACTCTCCTCCAGTATCGACTATAAAATCTTGTCCTTCGGAGTCATTAAAATTAATCGCATTTTCTAGTGATCCTTGTGTAAAGGAACTGTCTCGACCGTCTAAAATGTCGTCTATATTGATTGTAAATCCCATAGTTGTTTTTTTAATTTGAATATATTTTAGCAAGGGCATTCACATACACTGCCTCTTGTTGTTTGTTTTGATGTTTTTGTAACCATAAGGCTTCTTCCAGAAGTTTGTAATACTCTGCTATAGAAAGCGCATAAGGGTCTACATGAAATGCATGCCGTATCAATGCAGCAGATTTTTTGAATTCATCTTCTTCTGGTGTAGGGTCAATAGAGAAGCTACTAGCCTCTTTTATATCCTTCACAATACTGTTAGCCACAGAGAGCTTAAAATCATTTTCATAGGTTTCGTCTGTTAAGACACATGCATCAAAAAGATAGACGAGTGCCTCGTAGACATTCTCCTTATAACGTTCTAGATAGGCTTGAAAAGTCGCTGCATTAGGTGTTTTGCAAAGTGTGTATAGATGATCATCTTCTGCACTATACTTTTTTATTTCACCATGTATCGCTTTTAATTTTTGTATATTTTTCTTATCCATGATTATTTATACATATTAGCGTCGTTATATTCTTTTTTTATTGCTTTCGCGAAAGCGTCCTCATTCTCCTTCTTCGTAGGATTTGTAATATGGATTCCTCCAATAGAAAGTCCAATTTTTGAAGCCTGTGTATTCACAGTATTCAACATGCTTATGTTTGGTGTTACTGGAGTTTCTCCTAGGTCTTTTTTAGGCATACTGATATTACTCATAATGTGTTGTTTTAATTACTAATTAGGTGCTAAAAAATCTTGTAAATGACGTTGAAATTTGCAAATCCTAGGGAAGGATCGCAGCATCCATTCTTGCGTTTTGAGGGTGTAAAATTAGGTAAGAGAGGGATGAAAAAATAGAAAAAGGAGTTGTGTTTTCGGTAGTTTCAGTAAATGAGGTATTTTGGTGAAGCTACTGATTTACTGTGATTTAAAACGAATATATCACTCTTTTTGAGGCTATTTTTACAGGCTCAAATTTTCACTGAATGGATACCAATATCATACATACGATTGACATACACATCGCACATTTAGCCACGCAAGAAACGGAGCGAGAAGTTCTAGATGATGTTCTAAAAAGTGCTGCAACCTATATAAAAGAAGCTGAATTAAAACAAGCAGTCCAACAGTTAGACCAAAATTTTGAAACTGCTCAAAGCACTGTCCCGGCCGGAGGAGGCGTTACGAGTACCGCTATCACTTCTACTCGTAATACTACTCCTTCGGTGTCCGCTGGGAATGGGTCATCTGCCTCAATTCAAAATACTTTGTCAACCGCTTCTATGTCTTCGGGAGAAGAGCAGTTATCTACTTCAGATATAACAGCATTTACAGGAGGCGATATAGCAACTGATATTGCTTCTTCTACACTTATTGGAGCAGGAGAAGTATTACCACCTGCAGTAGGCACTACATCTCAGATATATGCAGGAACGCAAACACGACAAATTACAGTGCCAAGCAACCTTCAAGGGAATACGGGTACAACACCTACTTTAGAAGAAGTAAAGAAATATGTAGCAGTTCAATTAGCAGGAGCAGAAGAAGGGAGTAAGGAGAAAGCATATTGGACGATGCTTTCCAATACATTAACAACTGTTACGAGTAATGAAGAAATAAAGGCAATCCTTAAAAAAGATGAAGGAGAAGAATATGGTGAAGGCTTTGCCCTCTTCTCAGCATGGTATAAGAGCCAAACGAAAGAGATTACTAAAAAAGAAAATAGCTATGATTGGGAGACAGTACGAACAGACCTTATTGATCAGATCAAAAGCAATATTCTAACGGATAAAGCAGAAAAAGGCACCATTGCTCATTGGAATGAGATCATCACAAAGCTTGAAAATCCATCTACAGATGTAGCGCAGTTATTTGTTGATTATGAAGAGTTGTTTTTAGTATTACAGCAATTAAAGAATTTTAAAAGTTTACCAGAAAAGATCACAGTAAGAACGCAACTTAATGTGTATACAGATATTACAACAAAAAATATGTATGCAGCTATTGGAGTTGACGATATCTATACATTCTTACGTCGTTTTCCAGATGAAAGAGGTATAGGAGTGTTGAAAATCTTTATCAATGTCAAAGGAACAGAGACCACTTTTGGAACAGGAGCATTAAAATTCAAGGCTAATAAATTTAGTTCAAGAGGAGGAAGAAAGGCTAATATTAATTGGGTAATATATAATGCTTCGGGAGATGTGATTGCAAAATACGTAGATTATGGCGAAGTACTTACCCATACGTTTACAACCTACGGAGATTTTATAGTAGAAGCCTATGGAGGTAGTGCAAGTGCCCCAACATTAGAGGACGCAAAAAAATCTTCTTTGGCAAAACTAAAAACTAAAAATAGAAAGAGTTACATGGCACTTACCATAAAAGAGCCAGAACTCATTGGAATAAAGCCAAGTAAAGCCAAGGAATACGTTCTTGGAGAAAAGGCAACTATAGAGGCTCAGTTTGATGTAAAAGCAGATAATTACCCATCTTTAACTTGGAATCACTACACTAAAAAACCAGAAGAAAAGGAGTATACTAAGGTAGCTCTTACAACCTACAAGGATAAGAGAAAAATCACAGATTTTGAGTTTAAAGAGAAAGGATATCACTATATCGAAGTGATTTCTGACAATAAAACGGCGTATTTTGGATCTGCGAAAAAACCTATAAAAGTAGGCGGTAATTACATTACATCTATAAAAGAAACCCTTTTCAAGAAGCCTTATTTCTTATACGCTACGAACCATCCGTTATTATTTACTCCAGCCACATATAAATCAGGGAAAGGAGACGATATTCCTGAGGAAAGTATACAATGGACTGTACTGAAAGATGGAAAATCAACAGGTTTTACAAATACTGGAAAAACACTTAAAATAGCTAAAACCACAGACTATGCTGAGGGTGTCTATACGATCAAGGTATGTGTGAATGACCCTATTTTAGGAAAGAAATATGCTAAGACTAGTATTGAAATTATACATCCGCAAGTGACAGCAGTAAAATGGGCAGATACAGAAGGTCGTATAAAAATTGAAACAGGTTTTAATAGTAGTGTTACTAATGTAATACACGCTAGTATTCCCTATTTTGAAAGTAGAAAAGTAGCTATATCCTTATATAAGGATGCTAGCTATAGTAGACTCATTACGAGTTTTGAGTCTATGACCAACGATAAAGGAGATGTGCAGCATCGTTTCTGTATTTCTGATGAAGGTCCGCTTGCAGATTATATTACGAATGTAAGTGAAGATGAGGTGAAACTCTATTTTAAAATTCAAGGAAAGGGGTATACATTAAAATCATCGGAGAACACCTCTGTACATAGTTTAGCAGGGATAAAAGTAGTAAAGGATGCAAAAATTATACGTTCCTATTTCACGTATAATAATGATATTATATCTCCAGTATATCAAGCGGTCCCTTATGATACTGAGGTTACGTTTATTGCAGAAACAGTCAATATGATCGGAGAAAACATGAAGATTGAGTTATACAAGTCTAATAAAATTGACAATTTCTCAGGGGATTATGTAGCACACAAAAATAATGTTGTCGTTGACACTGATGGAAAGATTGTGGTTGCTTTTAAATTGGAAAAGAAATGGATGTCTACAGGCAATAAACACCCTTATTTTTATGCGGGTGTAGAAAAAGAGGATTGGTCTTGGTTTTCTACAGAAAAAGATTCTCTGATGCTAAGAAGCTATATGGAAGGGGAAGTATTGGAGGATCATGTGAAAGTTGTTAGAGATGTTTATACAGGTGTTTATAAAAGCAGATTTAATGATAATATCAATCATATTTTTGATGTTGAAGGTGGGTATGCAGATGATAAAGATGATAAAGGTGGTAAAACAAACATGGGAGTTACTTATAAAACCTATGAAGCCGTTTCAAAAAAGTATGGTATCGATAAAAACCCAACGATAGCAAAACATAAGAAACTATCTACAAAAGATGCTAAAGAAATTTATAAGATTGAATTTTGGAATAAAGTAAAAGCAGATGAAATTTATAATGCTAGTGTAGCATTATACATCTTTGATTTTGCAATACATTCAGGTGTCCCAGCTGCTGTTAAAGAAGTGCAGAAAACATTAAAGAACGATTTCAAGAAAAGTGTATCGGTAGATGGAAATCTTGGAGAAGGAACTTTAAATGCTATTAATAGTGTTCCTTCTAAAGAGTTTTATATAAAGTTAGATGCTAATCGTAAAAAGTTTATAGAAGCTATTATTAAAAAAGACGCCACGCAAACTAAGTATGAAAAAGGATGGGCAAATAGACTTAAAAAGTTAAAGTATAAGCCAGAAGCATATTCAATTAATCAAAAGATAGCAAATTGGTTAAAGAAAGATTTTAAGAAGACACCTATAAAAGATAAAAACTCAACGCTTGCAAATCTTATACTAGAAGCACATGCCTTGAATTTAGTTGAGTTTAACTCTGAAGGGCAAGGTAATAGTGGATTTAGAACTGGATTTGGTGGGACTAGAGATACATTTGTTAAAATCAGAGATGCTAAAAAAATTGGAGTTAAGTCTATATTTGATCCACAAAAAATAGAGATTCCTATTTTAGAAACAACACTTTCTTTAATCAAATCTAATGTGAAAAAATGGGTAGATAATGGTTATAAACCAAAAGAACCTAATAAAATAAAACTAGGTAGTTTTATGGTTTGGAATACTACAAGTGCATCTAAAAATAGAGTTTCTGGACAACTAAGAACAACCAATCATGGAAAGAAGGCAAAAGCAATAGATATAAACTTGTCAAAATACAATGGAGGTAAAATTGATTTTAGTACTTCAGATGCTGAGAAAATGGTTTATGAGATATTGTGCGATTTACCTAAAAACACATACGAAATAGGCTTGCCAGCACAAGGGCAATTCTTTCCTACAGGATATGGAAATCATGTATCAAAAATCAATAACGATTGGGCATACAAGAAAATTAAGAGTAAAAGGATAAAAGATAAAATTGAAGAATTAGTTAAAAAGGGATATGTGATGAAGGTTATTACAGATTACCCTAACCATTTACATGTTGCATTAGGTATTGGCGGAAAAGGATATATGAATAAAAGTAATATTTAAATTATAGTAGTAAATTAGCTTAAAAATTAATTATAATACGATGACTAACATTAAGTTAATTTTACTAGGCTTCTGTTTTTCTCTTTCTTTTTTATCTTGTAAGACAGAAACAACAGTTAAAGAAAAAAAGAAAGCTAACGTACTATTAAATGAAAGTGTGTTTTTTGGAAGTGAATACCTAGTGGCTGGCTTACTTCAAATGAAAAATAATACACATGTCATTACCTCGTATAATGGTCTTTTCCTTCTAGATCAACCAGGCTTTAATAATGATAGTTATCTAGGAACTTTGCATTGGTTAGAAGGAGTTACAGTAATAGCGTTAGATACTAAAGATCCTCGTTGGACTAAAGTAAGTTCTAGACTAGGTGAAGGATACGTGTACACTGAATTTTTGAAAGAATTTGATGATGTAAATCAAGAAGTGGTATTACTTGCTAAAAATGCAGAATTTGCTAAAATAGATTCTTTGCAAAATTTCCAGACACTATCGGAACCCTCTAAATTGTTATCCAATAAAATTAAAGCAAAGCAATACCCTATGTTGTTTGATAATGATTATGAGGAGTATAAGAATGAACTGTTGTTCAGTCTTGAAGAATCAGAGTTAAAATTAGCATATTATTTAGTTTCAAAAAAACAACTAAGTTCTCAAATTACGGGGATTACTATTGCACGCTATAAGCATGAGCATACAGGAGATAATATTTATGATATAGGTCAGGATTTTTACATGTTACTCTTAAATGCAAATAAATTTATGGGAGTCGTTGTTTTATCAGGTAAAAACAATGGAGATATGGAATATACATCTATAGAAAGTTGGATGCTGGATATAGATCGTGATGGTACTCCAGAAATCATACAAAGTTTTTGTGATGTCAGTGTTTATGAAGATGAAATCTTTAATGAAATACTCGTAAGAGGTGATTCTGTAGCATTAAGTGAAAAAGATCATTTAATCTTAAAATTAAAGAATGATACTATTTTTAAATATTCTATAGAAGATTTTCCAGAATTTGATTTTAATACACTGAAGCCTCAATATTGTCCGTTAATAAAGTAAACAGATCTCAATATCAATACTACTATAAAAAAACAACTTGATAGAAAATTGGACAATTATATAAGTCAAAAGTTTGCTAATTGACAGATGCAAATACATCACTAATTTTATTCGCGCATAGAATATTAACTAATTCATAATAGCCTATACACATAAAAGTATAGGCTTTTTTGTTCTATCCTTTTGGACATTCCCTTGGTATTACTTCATTACATTTCAGTCATACCAAGGTCGGGCTCTTCGTTTTTAGTTTTGACTCGACAACGGTCGCTCGTCAAAAGCTAACCACTACTATCCCTAATGCAGGATTTTTATATCAATGGTGCAAGAGCTACTTTTTCCATTTTAAAACGCTACGCTAACATATCAACCTCTTTTTTATAGATATTAATCATATTACAAAATAATTTAATTGTAATAAGGATAGTAGTGGCATCCTTTTAAAACTTTGATATATGGTTTTAAAAGATATAACGGATAGCCCGGCCCCATGATGATCGCTACTCAAAAGTGATCACCATGGGGATTACCCTTAAAATAATAATAATTTTGCATCTGTTTTATATTTTTAAAACCTACTGAAACTATTGTTATGAAAGGGTTTAAAGTTTTTTTAGGGAGTAGCTTCGTGTTATTTTTACACTCTGTAAAGAAGCGCGTTGTATCATAAAAACAGAGGTGCGATCTGGCGTGTCATTTTTAAAAATGGTATACAGTACACAAGATATCATCATAACACCAGAATATATAAAATTCAAACAAATTATTAAATATTGATATATGAAACAAACAAGAAGTACTTTAAAAACGTATTTTGAACGTGGTGACAAACCCACCGAAGGCGAGTTTGCAGATCTTATAGATAGTATGCTTCTGGATGGAGATTTAGCGGCGAGAGCTTCTGCTGAGTTTTTGTATGCAGATCTTACTACTTTGATTGCAAATAATGCACTCGTAGTAGGACAAAAGTATACCATCTCTGATTACCAAACACGATACTATATTGAAGGTACAAATACAACAAACATAAATAGGGAAGCAGCAAGTCAAGGGGTTGTTTCTGGTTTTGCCTTTTTTGATCCTCCACTTGATGAAGTATCTAATGGAACACCTATAGAGGTGGTGAGCTTGCCTGCAGACTATACGGGTGCTATCCAAGTAGGAGATACCGCAACAGTGACCAGTTTCTTTTCTGGTTTCTACATGAAATTTACCAATGGATTACATACAGTAGATGGGGCTACTTTTAAATATTCGATTAAACGTTTTGATACGATAGATGAAGATGCTGTTATTATAGATGGCAACTCAAAAGTGATGATGAAACCTAATGGTGTTATCAATACTGAAGTACATAACGGTACTCCTTATATGCAAATGACCGCTGAAGAAAATAAAGCAGTTCCTTTTGAAAAAATTGTATTGACAGCTATCTCTGGAAATTCTTTTGCAAAAGAAGCGGAAAGCGCAACCTATCCTGGAGAAATTTTAGAATATGATTTTAACGATACAGAGATCAAAAATGAAGATGAGGTAGTGATAGGACAACGCAAGGGATTGATAAAAAGACGTATCTCTGCAGATAGACGTATAGATGTTAATAAAGATTGGCGCGTGCAACGTTACAGACGTTATAAATTATCTGATAGTGATTGGATAAATTATATTCTTCAAAATACAGTAGATAGTACCTTGTATAATGTCGGGAGTAATCACGCCTTTACACTTTCTAATGTTAATATAAACGAAGATCATAGGTATATTTTACCAGCAGTAGAAAACAAAGATTTTTATCAAGATTTTACAACAACAGGTACAGTACCCAATGTATTTCTAGATGGGATTTCAAATGGATCTTCTATTGTGTATGGACAGCGTATGGAAACAGCTGCTGATGATGTCTATAAAATAGCTGTCAATGCAGTACTTACAGATAACGGAAAAGATCTTCTTATTTTTCCATTAGACGCACAGGGTGAGCCTAAAGATACTGTGACTCTTTTTAAAGTAAATACATTAGAGAATACCGTATTTAGAAATAATAATGGGCAGTACATTGAAGATCAAAAAATCACTGTAAATATTACCGATGGAATCTCTCAATCTAGTTTTATGGCAGGAGGTGCTGTTTTTTCTTCATCACCGTATGCCGAAAATGGATTAATTAGAATTACGGCTATAGATAATGTAATAGAGTTAGGGAATAAAGGACGTATCTCAGACTTGATCATATTAGGAACTTGTATACTTACAAATAGTGGCAATTTAAACTTCGTAACGATGGGAGGGATGGCAGCAAATGCAACACCTTTTGGAGTTACCTATGCAGATGTGAGTTTTGATTCAGGATGTCAGGTTAGAAATACGATGATAGGTGGGAAACGAGTAGATAAACTCGTCTTCAATAATGTGTACACCAATAAATGTTTGTTTGGGTATAGTAGGGGACAATATCTTAAAATCTCTGACAGTATTATGTTCTTAACGGCCTTTAAACATGCGGGAGACTTTTTTACAAACAACTTAAGTATAGATACATCAGATCAGAATATTCAAAAAGGACTTTTTGGATTTTTATACGAAGGTATGCCCAACTTATCAGGAAAATACATCTTTAATAGTGCAGAAGGCGATCTTGTGTATAGACAGGCTAATGTAACCGATCTCGGAGATGGAGGTGTAGCAAGATCACTAGGAATAGAATTACTCACTAGAGCAAAATAAAAAAAACAATGACAACAGAAGAGATAGCAAGATTACAGGAGCTTAAAGCAAGGATTCAGGGATGCCCTGAAGGATGTACTATGGAGGTATTGGGATTGCCACTATTAGAAGAATTTTTAGCACTATTAATCAAAGAAGAAGATAACGCTTAAACCCACTGAAACTACAGATTGTCAAGGGTGTAAACTTCTTTTTTCTTGTGTGGTTACAGTATTTTTACAGTGTTGGATAATGCTGCGTTTTGAGACACTAGGTATACAATCCTTCAACAATGACAATAATTTAAAACAATGATTTATGAACGATTTTATCATAGAGGACGATCTGGAAATAATGAATGGAGATTTTTGTATCGATGAAGCAAGTCAGCAGAACTTAACACATATTTTGTTAAGTCAGAAAGGAAGCTTTAAAGAGTATCCTATTCTTGGAGTAGGACTTACGAGATACATAAATAGCCCAGATTCTACAGCTCGTTTACGCTTAGAAAATGAAATAGACAAACAATTAATTTACGATAACTTTAATGTGAGGACATTAGATGTTAACGATCTGAAAAACATAAAAATAGATGGGAACTATTAGACCGCAACAAAATCAAAATATTCTCGATATAGCCTTGCAAGAGTATGGGAGTATAGAGACTGTTTTTGACGTGATGGAAGATAACAATCGATTTGACCTTACAGATGATCTATCTGTATATGAGGATTTACACGTAGGGAGAGAAGCTTTTAAAAAAGATATTGTTGCCTACTATAATGCAAACAATATAAAACCTGCGACAAGTTCAACAAGAGAAGAAGAGTTATTATTAGCTGATCTTTCAGGAGTTGATTTTATGATTGTCGAGGAAGACTTCTTTATTTCCTAAGCCCTTTTTAAGGAGTACGGAATCATAAAATACATTTAACTAAAAACAATTAAAAACCTTGATTATAAGCATTTTACAAAATGCTTAGAGGGGGAACTATATTAAAATTTTAAATATGTCAAGAACAATTGCCGAAATACAAACTGAAATTTTGGATGAAAAGGAGAGACAGTCCGTTTTAGCGGGTCTAACCTCTGAATCTAAAACTGCAATATGGAGGTTATGGACCTACATTGTTGCCACAGCTATTTGGATACATGAACAAATCGTAGAGAGAAATGCGAGAATATCTCGCCCACATACCTTAGACTGGTATCGTTCACAGGCCTTAGACTTTATAGATGGAAAGGATCTTATTTTTAGAGATGGCTTTTTTGAATTTGATACAGTAGGGCTAAGTGAAAGTGAAATCGAAGATCTTAAAATCGTAAAGCATTGCGCTGTAAGTGAAATAGATCTAGAAACCATTATCAATCCTGAAGGAGATCTGACACTAAATACTGAAATCAATCAGAATAGTAACCGTGTTCAATTACTATCAGATTATTTTCATAATCAAGTAGGGGTTGTGTTTATGAAAGTGGCTAAAAATGAGGGAGAAGATAATATTGTTCCTCTTGATGCTGATGAGCAAGCACGATTAAGAGAGTTTATACGTCGCATTAAAGATGCTGGAAATCAGATACAAATCAGTTCTATTCCTGGAGATAAGCTAAAGTTAGACTTACGAGTGTATGTGGATCCTTTACTTATTTATGTAAATCCAGACGATCCTAATGATACTGATAATGGAATACTAGTATCTAATGGAAGTTTAAAGCCAGTGGAGGCAGCTATTAAAGAGTATCTAAAAAATATTGAGTTCAATGGAGCCTTAGTAAAAACATTTTTAATAGATGCCATTCAAGGAACACAAGGTGTGAATATACCTATTCTGGATAATATGTTTGCAGGGGGGCGTGCGGTTACATTAAGCAATGAAAATCTTATTAATAATGAATTTTACATTCCAAATGCAGGATATTTTAATTTGAGTGATGATGTGTTAGAATTAAATATTTCATACTTCCCGTATACTTTTTATAGAAATAATCAGAATATATTTTAAACCCAGAAACGATGAGAAAATATTTAATCGTAAACTGGAGTAAATTATTACTCTGGTTGCTACCACCAATTTTAAGAAAGAAGCGGCATTTTAAATGGCTGTTCTCTCTCTTAAAACCATTGGAGACACTCTATGATACAACTTTGTATCAAATGCAACATAATGGTCAAATTGTTTATTTAGAAAAAGTACTAAATGAAATATTTAACTCAGGTGTTGTGTATGATCCTAACCTTTCTATTGAAGGAAAAAGAAGTGCAAACCTCATCTATATAGATGAAACCTTGCAGCCTAGATTAAAATTTGTGTATAGGCATGATGAGTATTATTTACATACAGAAGGAGAGCATTTTTCTTTACCCGCAGTTGTAGATGAAGAAATAGTATTAGATGAGTTAGGTTTTTTAGATCCGATAGAGTTGTTTACGCATGTTGAGTTAGCGTGTCTAAACGTTTTTCAAGTAGGTCCAAATGGAGAAGATGTCCCTAATCCAGAATACGGCTCTAGTTTTTGTAATACAGCTAGAGGGTTAGCGTATAATACCTATTTAGCAACAGAAGAAGATTATACGATTGTAAACTATGCTAATTTCAGAATTATGATTCCAGCAGACCTTAATAGCGGAGCTGTACCAAGTGGTCTGAGTCAAGTTCAAAAAGCTGCAGCAATACAAAGAGTAACTAATGAAATCTATTTTGAACCAGATCCAGATCCGATCAAAGCACTTGCAAATGCAGTAGAAGTAAGAACGCCAAGATTTCATCAAGTGGTTAACTTCTATAAACTCGCAGGAAAAACGTATGAGACCTACAAGTATGGTGAAGAAACGTCAGATGTTATGTCTAACAGTGTAATGCCTGACCAATCTCAAGTAGCAGCTTTATAAGAAAATACACAAATAACATAGGAAACCTTTAAAAATAATACGCTTTCTAAGCATAGAAGGAGAGGTTCCTAATGCCATAACCTTTATAAAAAAAGAAACGTATTCATCACTTTTAATAACATAACATGAAAAAAATAAATTTTACAAATGCAGGTGGATTCCCTCTAGAACAAGAGACGCTAGCACGATTACAAGCAGCATATAAAGACGAATTATATGAAATGCTAAAGCGAAATTTTGATATTTCAAACGATCAAAATTATATCCTCTCTGAGCCTACAGATACCTTAAACGGTTGGTTCGTGATCAATGGAATATTACACCTTATGGAGCCAGGGGCATTCGCTCCTACAAACTTTATCAAAACATCAGAAACCATTACAAAATTACGTTTTGGAGATGGTGTATATCAGCCAGCATATACAGATTATACAGTAGAGTATATAAATGGAGATGAGGTGCCAGTGGGCTATTTTGATGATGTTGCTAACGATTCAAATATTGAAGTCAACGGATTGCAAGACTTTAGTATCGCATTACCTAATGAAAGAAAACTTAGGTATTATGATATTACAAACCTATCTAACAATCCAGATAGATTCCAAAGAATAGGCTTCCTTCCTATAAATGGTAGTAAACCCATGGAAGGAGATTTGGATATGGGAGGCAATCAACTATCAAATCTAGATACATTAGAAACTGCATTAGCAACCTTACGAGCTAAGTTTTTCAATTTTGGGTTTTCTGCAGAAAGGGGAGCGCCAGGGCGTGCTTTAGTAGATGAAAGTTTATCTGTAGATATGCAGGTAGATAGGGATACAGCGCTTCATCTTAATTACAACAGTGATTGGGAAAAAACGGTCATAGGTGGAGAAATAATACTTCCTGAATTTGCAGAGAATAGCACGTCATTGCGTAAATCTCCCTTATTAATAGATTCAAAAGGAAATGTGTGTAAAGGGAGTGCATCCGAAAATATTCCATTAGGACTTATCGCATTATGGTACAATGCAAATCAACCTATTCCTCCAGGATGGGTGCTTTGTAACGCTGCAAATGAAGGACTTATTGGCAATATCACAGTGCCTAATTTATCTAGTAATCAGTTAACGCCCACCACAGTCGATGCTCCAGTAGCAGATGTAAACACAGTTGATTACATTATTTATGTAGGAAGAGATACCCCAACAATTAATGCTTTGATTGTAGATACATTAAGAAATAGTAAGACTGTTGAAAGAACACTTTCTAGTGGTCAAACCTCTTTTGATGCAACAGCAAACCCATTCCAGCTAGAAGCTACACTGGAAAATCTAACACTACAGGGATGGACTCAGGTTTCTGGACCACCATCAGCTACAATCACAACTCCAAATTCAGAAAACACTACAATCACAGGGAACTTAGCCATAGGTGCGTATGTGTATCAAGTGAGTGGAGTAGATACGCTTGGCGCAGTGTTTACAGATCAGGTAACCATAACGATAAGAGAAAGTAATATGCCGCCAGTATTTAACTCGATTGTGAATACAACAAGTGGTGTTAATGTGACAAATGATATGAATATAGAACTTACATCAAATCTGATTTTACAAGAAGATATTTCTTCTGAACTAATAGATTCACAACTAAATAGAGCTTCTCAAGATCAGGCGGATACAGATATTATAGATGTATCAAGACAGCAAGTGCTAGGACGAGCAGCTTTTAGAGTGGGTGTTTCAGATCCTGATGGTAATATTTTTAGTCCTAATGTAAGTGTAGTTGCAAGAATACGTAGAGCAGATGGAACTGTGCAGGTCATTCAGCCAGTACTTATAGAAGATGTAAGTACATCAAGCGTTTCCAGTAGTGTAGATCAATCGTTAGTAAGGTTCTTTGATTTTAGAATTTTAGGATTAACGGCAACTGATATTCTTGAATTTGTAGCAACAGATGAAGGCGGAGCAGAAACGGTAAAATCGTATACGATATCATTCAATATAGAACCTAGTATAAGCCTTTCTCAGACAGGTCCAACACTAACAACAGTTACTGGTGATAAGGCTAAGTTCTTTGATGTAAGAATTCAAGGAACACCAAACGCAACAGTATCTCTAGTGGCTAGTAGGTTACTATCAAGTGCAGTGGCTAGTGTAATTACAATAACTAATACGGGTACATCACCAGCTTCCTTTACGTTAAATACAATTAACACGCCATTTAATGTGTTGTTGGATGCAACAGGAGTGAGAACCATTAGAGTTACGCACCAAATGACAATACCGTCATTAACAACGATTAATAACGGGACAACATATACGCTTAACTCAAGAATTGAATTAGCGAGTAATTCATCAAATGGATTAAATCTAAGATTTGCATTTACACTTACGGGTCTTATAGATATCGAGCCTATCGATGATACGCCAATAGATGATTTTCCAATCGGCGGGGGTGGAGGTGGCTGTTTTGATGTGAACACGTATGTGTCACTAGCGTCAGGACATGCTAAGAAGCTTAAAAATGTTGAATTAGGAGAGATGCTTGTAGGGCTTGACTTCCCAAATAGAACAGATGCTTCATCAGGAAACTATTTTAATTGGATAGGAAAATTATCTGAAGCTGTAGAAACTCCAGTGAAAGTAATCAATAAGAGAACACTTACAGTAGCAAGTTATTTTGAAATTGTGACCAAAGACGGTCGTGTGCTTAAAGTGACTGGAGATCACCCACTACTTGCCTCAAGAGATGGGAGTCAGGTACAGTGGCTGCCAGCTCAAAGTATAAATGAAGCCATGTCTTTAGTAGACAAAAAAGGAACTCTTAAAGGGGTACAATCTATCACTTGGATATCAGAGCCATTAGAAGTAGCTACCATTGATGTAGAAGATGTAGATAACTATGTCATTGCAGGTGTTGTAGCACATAATAAGGAGATTATTTCAGAAGAAATTGAATCACCACAAGTGCGTTAAATTAAACTAAGTCAGGTATGTATGGTTTCTGGATACTAGTTATTCAGAAACCACTATCTCGGCAATATAAAACAAATACAATATGAGAAAACGAATATCAGCACTAAAGATCTAAGTGTCGATTAATAAAAATAGATGCTAGTTAAAAGTGGCATAATACCCTAATGTAGGATAGGAATACCCCAAATCGTACGTAGCGCATAATCGTTCAACCCTTAAATAATGAATATGAAAACTATAAAAAGTGTATTTACAGCAATGGCATTGCTATGGCTTCTGGTCACTGTAATATGCATGATACCTATAAGTGTATTACTAACTCCATCTTTATGTGTTTCAAAAAAATACTATGCAGAATGGATATTATTCTTCTTTGCTTGTATTAGTGCAATAGGATTATATCCACTTGGATTTTTATATAAAATACTAAAGTGGAAAGAATTTGAAAGATACCTCAGGCAAGTAAGTCTCAGTATTGATATTGCAGGAAACGCAATCTTAGGAGGGCTCTTAAATGACAATTTTATTACAAAAGACTCTGTGCATAAGTTTGGTGTTGTACACGAAACAATTAGTGATAATCTGGGAGAAAATGAAAGAGATCAAACACTGACAAATTTTGGAAAAAGAATAGCAAACCTTTTAAGCGTTTTTGACTTTAATCACGTAAAAAAGTCGATTGTTGAAGATAAATAGGAGTAACAGGTGGTTGGATATATTGCTGTTATATGTAGTGGTTTTTCTTGCTAAATAACATAGTGTTCTCTATTTGATAATCATCTTCTCCAATTAAAAAAAATACATATGAAAATTAAATTAATAAGCCCCCTGATGGATAAAGCTATTTCATTTATTCAAAAAACTCCTACAGATACATTTCTTGAGTACGGTTTATTAGGATCCTTATTTATAGTTGCTCTTATAGTTATCAGATACTTGTATTTGGAAAATAAGGAGCTTCAAAAAGAAAGAATAGAAATGTTAGAGCGCTTAATGAAATTGAAAAATGAAGATGCAGAAAAATATATTGCAAGTGTCGGTGCCTTACGAGAGGTTATTATGAATCAGAGTATTACTACCAAGGGATACCTAGAAAAACATATTTCTAAAGAACATAAAGATATCAGTGATAAAATAAATGAATTAAAAACTTATCGTAATGATTGATGCATTTAGAAAAATATTAAACGTATTGTCTACAGAAGATGTCGAAGAAATTTTGATAGATGATATCATTCAAGCATTTCCATTGGGGATAGTTATAGATGACTTTGACGATGGGAAAACGCTTCAATGTATAGAGAAAGTACTAGATGATAAAGGGGTTCAAATAGGTGTCGTTTTAGAAGGTTTTGCTCCGGCTGGAGCTCAATATACTAAACATTATCATGATGGTGTAGAGGAGATAGTGACACTTTCAGGCCTTGCGATAGAGACAGTGACCCCTCTTCATTTAAAACCACTTAAAAATATTTTTTTGCCAAAACATAGAGTTCATGGCTATAAGGTGATTAAGGATTGGCGATTTGTCTGTAAAATCTCAAAAAGCGATTGAGTATTATGTGTCTTGTGCTATTTTAATCTCTATTCAAAAAGGAAGGTGTTCACGGGTTGAGCTATTTAAAAGGCTTTTGAAAAGCATCCATGAAAATAAGGTGGGCTATAAGGGTAGATTCCTGTTGAATGATCAGGTCTAATGAGCTGTTGGTTAAAATCATATAAACCATGTGAATGTTGGGAGATATTGTTTTACACGCTTTCGCGAAAGCGTACCCTGCCTTAAAACCAGCGAGTCAAACATTTAAATCAAGTAGAAATTAAATAATACAGCATAGCAGTATTTATAATAAAATAGAAATGAAAAAACATTTAAGATACGCCTTTAGCCAATATGGGGTCAAGGAGTTAGAAGGAAATAAAAATAACCCCCAAATCACATCGTATTTCAAAGAATTAGGATACAAGGGAAAAATGGTAAAAGATGAAACCGCTTGGTGCTCAGCTTTTGTGAATTGGGTGCTTAAGATGTGTGATGCGCCTTACACAGGAAAACTAAACGCAAGAAGCTGGTTAGATATAGGAATGGAAACTAGCAATCCGCAACCTGGAGATATTGTGGTGTTATGGCGAGAAAGTAAAAACAGTTGGAAAGGACATGTAGGGTTTTATATCAGTCAAGTAGATGACGAAATTTTTGTATTGGGAGGAAATCAAGACAATCAAGTAAAAATCTCAGGATACCCATCTTCAAGACTTTTAGGCTATAGAGTGGTTGTTTAAAATAATCACTACTAGATCATTAATTCACAAAGGACCCGCTGTTTGGTGTATCTCTTATCACTCCATCAACCTTGCCTTGAGAAGTTAAAACTGGACACTTATTTCTTTTGCTTTTCTGTATGTGATTTTGTCATTCATTTAACTCTACCAACACATATATGTAAAAAAATACAGTATCAATTAAACTGTGATATGTTTAATTGAGAAGATTTATGGGGCTTCAAACAAACAAATCACAAAAAATTAAACATATTAACTAAACAAAAGTGTTAAATTTCACTGAAACTATTGTATTATTACATAATATTAATTGCATAATTATAACAATTGTTAGATATTTGTAACAAATAAAGAAACAAATGATTTTAAAAGAATTTTACTTAGACAAGAAAGCACGTATTGAAGCCGAAGCAGGTTTTAGTGGAGCAATACCAGAGATTACCCTATATAATGATAATATTTTCTTGACATCTATTCAGGTTCCAACAATATTATTTAAATATAAAAATATAAACTGGGAAACCTCTTCAGAGCAAACCTATAAAGCAGATGCTACTTTCTGTATTTATATCGTACTCCCTTTACAAGGGAAAAGGGCCGCTAATCAAAATTATGAAGTTGTGTTTGATATTGCTCAAAACATTGATAAAGCTATTTTGTCTAGAAATGCAACAGCTACTCCTTTAATTGATTCTAATTCAACTTTTAAAATAAAAGAAAAGCAGTATTGCAATCATGAGCAAGATAACTGGGAGAAGACAGATTATTTTATCTGGGAAATATCTTACAAAACAACACTCGTAGAAACAGAACTTAAAAAACGATATAAGTTGGTCTATAACGGTGCTACTGTAGAAGAATTAGAAAATCAAGGATATACGCTTACAACAGGACCTACAGGAGAATATATCTCCCTTGAGGATAAGGAGATTGATGAGGTCATTGAGTCACGCTTAAAAAACAATAATAATTAATAACATAAAACAACAATAGCTATGAGACGCAGCAACAAATTATTAGAAAAAAGAAGAGCATTTGTATTGGAGTATGTACAAGAAAATCAAGAGAAACAAATGAAAGTAATCGTGAGCGAACTTTCAGAAAAACTTTTTGTCACAGAACGTACGATCTATACTATTCTTAATGAAGCCGTACAATTACAAGCTTCTTAGAAAGACACTGAAACTACCGATGTTAAACAGTTTAAAAAGAACATCATAAAGAAACGGACTCTATATTTGTACTAGGAAGAAAGCGCGCTCCTTACATCACATAAAGTTCAACATATTCTTCTTTGTTCTAAAGAAGAATCACCACTTAAAATTTTTGAATACTAAGATTTTATGAAGCAATAAACTACTTCATACAGCCCTTTTTATGCTCAAATTTTAAGACAATTAAACAGTAAAATAAGTAAAACCTTAACATTAAAATAAAATTATGGGTACATTAAATGACGTAGTAATTAACAAACTTTCAGGCGGATTAGGAAGAAGAAATCCTAGTCAAGACATGGTGTCTGGATTACTATTTGACGGATTAGCGACAACTCCAGGTGGAGCGCTAGAACAAGATAAGGCGTATCGTTTAGCTTCTGTAGAAGATGCCGAAGCATTAGGAATTAACGAAGCGTATGATGCAAGCGGGCAATCAGCGTATTACCAAATCCAACAGTATTTTAGATTAAATCCATCAGGCGATTTATTCATCATGGCAACGACAGGTGCTTCGTATGCAGAAGTAGCAGGAAAAGCAAAAGTATTCCAAGAAGCTGCCGATGGAGAAATTCGTCAGATGGCAATTATCTATTCTGGAACTGCAGATTTTGCTGCAGCAAAAGCAGCAGCACAAGAAGCACAAGTACAAGCAGATGCCGCTTATGCAGACTACATGCCTTTTGAAGTCTTGATTGAAGGAAAAGGATTTGCAGCCGTATTATCTGCAGGTGCATCAGATGCAGAAGATCTTGCAGATTTTGGAGCAAGCAACGTATCTGTTGTTGTAGCGATGGATGTAGAAGCAGCAGTAACCTATCCTAATACAGCAGCCGTAGGAATGGCTCTTGGAGCAATTTCTCGTGCAAAAGTATCAGAAAATATCGCATGGGTAGAGCAATTTAACCTTGCAGGGGCAGGATTCTCAAAAGCAGGATTTGTAGGTGGAGAAGAAGTGAAAACACAAGGAGCACTTGAAACATTAAACAGCAAGCGCTATGTATTTGCAAGAACACACACTGGTTTACCAGGGGTATACTTTAATGATAGTCATACAGCAACCTTAGGAACTTCAGATTTCGCATACATAGAGAATAACCGTACCATCAATAAAGCGACACGTTTATTACGTACTGCATTATTGCCAAAACTTAACTCTCCTATCCTTGTAGATGAAGCTGGACAATTAGCGCCATCAGTAACCAAAGGATTTGAGACGTTATGTCGTGCCGCTCTAGAAGGAATGGTGTCCAACCAAGAAGTATCTGCGTTTGATGTCTTTGTAGATCCTGCACAGGATATCTTGGCTACCTCTGAGTTACGCATCAAAGCAGAAGTAACTCCTGTAGGAACAGCACGTAAAATTATCGTGGATCTTGGATTCAAAAATCCATTTGGACTCAACGCATAAGGAGCACTAAAAAACAATTATTCACAAAGAAAATTAGAATTTAAAATATGAATGCATTACCATTAATAAACGGACAACAACATAGCTGGTCTTCTATTGAAGTACGTATGTTAGATAATATCGTGACAGGGATCACCTCTGTTAATTATGACGATTCAGTAATGAAGGAAAACCACTACGGAGCAGGAGATCTTCCAGTACACAGAGGACGTGGTAAATATGAAGCAAAAGCCTCTATCACATTATATAACTATGAAGTAGAAGCAATTCTTGCAGCACTACCAAGAGGAAAACGTTTACAAGACGTTCCTGCTTTTGATGTTGTCGTAAGCTATTTAGATGATACAAATGACATTATCACGCACGTAGTACGTAACTGTGAGTTTAATACAAACTCACGTGGTATTAGCCAAGGAGATACAAAAATTGAGGTTTCTTTTGACCTTATTTGTTCTCACATTGAGTGGAACTAAAAATGGTATAAAGGAGATGTGTAGGATATATGTAACCCATATATACCACCCTATCCAACTCCTTTTATTTTTAATGTGTCCTCCGCAAGACCCTAAACGGGCAAGACAAACATCATACATAACGTTTGTAGCGTCTCGCAGGAGCAGCACATCACTCGCAAAAAGGTTGCTTTTAAGAACAACTTCACTGCATACCCTTAAAGGCAACCTTTCTCTTCATACCAGCTTACAAAACAATTTACAAAACAACGCTACACATGAAAACCCAAGTAAAAGATATCACAAACGTTATAGACGGTAACATTACCCAAGGACAGCTCAATACCTGGAAAAATAAATTTGGCCGTGTTGTAAAACTGCAAATCGAAGACGACGATGCAAACACACTATTTGCCTATTTCAAAAAGCCAGACATTGGGATCCGCTCTGCCGTATTACAAGCCTCAAAAATGGACGAGTTTAAAGCCCTTGAAGTCCTCTTCAAAAACTGTTACCTAGGAGGTGATGGCATCATAGAGCAAGAGGATGACCTGCGCTTAAATATCACCACCGCTTTTTCAGACCATATACAACCCAAACCTGTCAAAGTAGAAGTCCTATAACCTCATGACTCTCTTTATGGGAATTTGCAATGTCTCTGTTTAAGAGTTGTGGACGTTCCCTTTTTAAGAAACATATAGTCACTATTTCAGTGTTTTGAAAGAAGAAATTTAGAAATCCCAACCACATGCAAACATAAAAAGGTCGGGCTCTCCGCTCTATCTTTTTTGAGCATATATGCCACTCAAAAAAGGATGCCACTACCATCCCTAACGCAATTTTGATCACTTAGATACAGCGATGTTAAATCGAGCCTGTCTACCAGAGGTAGGCGCAGTCCAGATACGTAAAAACCCAAGGAAAACAAACAATAGTTTTTAAAAATAAAGAGCATAATAAAGATAAAAAAAAGAACATTCCTATGGGAGTTATCAGACATCAACTTAATGTAGAAAACCTAGCCGACTTACGCATCAAGCTACCGCTTTTATTTCATAAAATCGCGAGGATGCAGGAGGAAGAGCGTAAAGAAAAGCGCGTCAACGATCTTGTTTTTGCTGAGGTAAAAAGGTTAAATAATCTTCCTGTAAGTGATTCTGAAGTCACTTATCTCAGAAAAGTTATTGAAGGACAAGAGTATTCTTTTGTTCTAAATGAAGAGGATATGTGGGAATTTGGAGGATTGGCGCTAGATGATGTTGTCGTCACAGCAAAGGCTATAAATTACACCAATGCAAGAGGTTTTGTAAGAGCAGAAAAAGGAATTTATCTATATGGAGGAGATGAAAACTATATAGGGGGTAAAATAAAAAAAGGAGAACCCTATGGCGTGTCTCAAGCAGTAGAAGTAAAAGTCTTATTTCGAGGAAAAGAAGATAAAAAGGGATGGTTACGCATCCAGATGGTCGACACCAAGGAAGTTGGTTGGATTCAAAAGCAATTTATACAAATCATACCTGTAGATACGCTATTAGATAGTTATACTAAGAAGTTTTATTATGTGAAGAGTGGAGATACTTTTGAAACGGATATTGCAGCAATAGAATACAGTGAGTATAAAGTGAAAACAGGTGATGACTACCGAACCATCGCACAAGCCTTTCACTTATTAAACCAACAAAGTGATCATAAAACAGGAATTGTTATTAAAGATGCAGATCAAGGTTTATTGTCTGCGTTAGAACTAGGTTATAAAGCCAGTATAGATCCAGCTTTTGTCGAAGCAAGATCCTTGTATAAGAAATTATTCTTAACTGAAAATCATATTGTACGCCTTCCTAGTGAAAGTTACATACGATTACAGCAAGAATTAGGCAATCTCTCTAAACGTTCTGATTTTATGAATGCTACGATTGATGTCGTAGATGCTGTAACAGAAATTTTAGCAGGAGCTGCGGGTCTTGTTGTAGGGATTATAGAAGGATTGCTACGAGCTATTTATGATGCCTTAGAAGGGATTGTGGATCTCATCAGCACCATTATTAGTACGATCAAAGATCTGATTACAGGAGAACTCTTTGGTAAAATAAAGAGCCTGTACGAAACTATTATAGGATTTGCAGATTTAGAGTATGAAGATCTCAAAAAGGTAATGTATGCGGTTTTAGGAAATATAGGAACCGCCATACAAGATATTATTGAAAACTGGAAAACAGCTTCTGCGTTTGAAAAAGGGCGTGTCATAGGAATTGTGATAGGAGCTATTTTATTAGAGATTCTAGTAGCCATTTTTACAGGAGGTAGTGTCACATTAGCCAAGTGGGCAGGAAAGTTAGGAAAACTCGGAAAGGTACTCACTAAAATTGCAGAGCTTGGCGACGATATGCG
The DNA here is from genome assembly GCF_042653865.1 of Dokdonia ponticola. NCBI lineage: Bacteria > Pseudomonadati > Bacteroidota > Flavobacteriia > Flavobacteriales > Flavobacteriaceae > Dokdonia > Dokdonia ponticola. The sequence continues at coordinate 25,963 of NZ_JBHSFV010000016.1, forward strand.
TAAAGCATTAAAAAAGAAAATGCCTGATCGCTTTAAAAAAGGAGACTATGATAAAGATAATGATAATGATGGCGAGAACTGGCAACGATGGGCACTATTACAGCAAGCAAGAACAACAGCATTAGCAATGGATGCTAATGGGGCTAGTGAAGCAGCATTACTAGGTGCTTTAGTAACACAAGCGAGTTTTTACCCTAAATTAAAAGTTACTTGGCCCAAAGAAGATATAAAAGCGGACTCTTTTGATCTTTACATGAAAGCTAGTAAACCTAAAAAAGTAGTTGATGATTTTACTCCTAGTAGTGTTTTTAGGGGAGATGATAATTATGACGGAGGTAATATAGGAATTAAATTAGGAGGAGATGCAGATATAAAAACACCTTGGGAACATGTAAGAAGACCTGGTAAAGGAGAATCTTCGTTATTTACTTCTTTTTCAGGAGTTAAAAAAAATACTATTAAATTTACAAAAAAAGGAAAAGTTTACAAAGTTTCATTTGATGATTTGAAAAAGATTGAATTAGAAGGAGGTATAAAGATTCATACTCCAAACTCTGTTAAAAAATCAATGTTAGATAGCGGAAATAAAAAATTGAGAAAAGATGCTAATAATGTCTTTGAAGTTATGAAAAAGAATAATGAAATATTAATAGAGGGTATAATTCCTGAAAGTATAATTAAAAAAATATAAAATGAATTTAACAGATGCCATGAATACCTACAACAGTGCTTTGTGGATTATTAAAGAAAAGAACTATAAAATAGCACTTGTAGATAAGGAAGAATCATTTGATTGGAAAGCTTCTAAGGATGGTAATGAATGTATTGCTTCAGATCCTTTACGTTTATTAGCTTTAATAATTATTTCTGAAGAAAAGGGGGAGAAATGGAATCATTATGAAAAAGATTTTTATGATGAAATATTAGAGGAGTTTTACGGAGAGTAATATGATTTTTAGGTGTTTAATTTAAAGTAATACCAATTATTAATTGAATTTACTGGAAAAGAAAACGATGATTTTTTTCTTTATATGAGAAAGAAAACTAAAGCATAGCCTAAGCTACGGTTTCTTTTTTCTTGTGAAATAGAAAGGAAAAAAGGGTGTTTTATTACAGTAAATTCAATTGGTAAATGGTATAAAATACAAATCTCCCGCGTTAAGGATAGCAACGGCATCCTTTTTTGGGTGGCGTTTATGCCCAAAAAAGATAGAGTGAATAGCCTGCCCTTTATCCTGAAATTAATTCAGGATGAAGGGAACGCCCTAAAAAATAATCGACAGTTATAACCAATACTTTTCATACTCTTCTTGAAAAGTAAGAGTTTTCATAGAGTCCATACGGTCTATCAACAAGGTACCGTTAAGGTGGTCAAGTTCGTGTTGCACAACAATCGCAGCAAAGCCTTCTAAGGTCTCTTGAAAAGGATTTCCGTTGCGATCAGTGGCTTTTAATACAACAGATTTGTAACGCTTTAATTGACCCCGTATGTTAGGAATAGAGAGACAGCCTTCCCAACTATCCACAAGAGTAGTGTCCAAAATTTCTATTGCTGGATTGATGACAATACATAATGGAAAAGCATTTTTATCTGGATACCTGGGATTGTCCACCATTTCCATGATAAACACCCGTTTTAATAGGCCTACTTGAGGGGCTGCAATACCAACGCCGTCATGAAAACGCATGGTAGCGATCATGTCGTCAATGGTTTGTTGAAAACCAGGTGTCTTTAGTTCGTTTCCAACGGGGAGGGAAACCTCTCTTAGACGAGGATTTCCCATCTTTAATACATCAAGTACAGCCATGCCTAGTGTGATTAGACTTTAAAAATACTATTCTCTGGGGAGTATTAAAGTGATTTGCGCTCTTTTTATGGGTTAAGGTTTTTTACCAACCGATGCTTCGGTTTTTCCATCTTCTTTTAGTAGACGTCTTTGTATTTTACGAATCGCAGATTCTATGGATTTTTCAGGTTCTATGACATTGTATTCACCCCAAAATGTTGGATCTGAAAATCCAGAGGCTTCGTCAGACATAATAATGGATGCGCTCATGTTGTCTGTAGCGGTCCAGTCCTGGGTATTGTCAAACAGTTCCCAGTCGGTAACTGCCATTTCACAGGTTAGTGAATAGATAGACTTAAATAGTCTACGGCGTTTTTTTACTTCAAAAGAGAGGTTTGCTTTGCTGTAGCCATAATACCATTTACCATTTTTCTCACGGTAATCGACGGTGTAGTCTATGTTTTTGGCTTTGATACGTACGTTATCTGGCTTTCTTTTGACCAAAAGTTTGATGACTTCACTTTGATTAGAAAGATTCATGCTAAAATCTGCTTTTACCAATGCTAATGAATTTGTGTTAATGTAGAGTTGCCCATTGTACAACGGATCAAGAACATTGTCTTTTTGTTTAAAATTTACAGTGTAGACCGATGTGCCATTAATTTCTGTAGTAGGACCAAATTCAAATTCGTAACCTTCCATGGTGTATGGAGTGAATACATACTCTGGGTATTTCATTAAGTCGATGTATAGGGTGCTAAAAGGCCCTCCTTGGAGCTTTAAGGCGATGGTGTCGAGCTTTGAGTAGTCTGTGTTTTTTCGTGACTTTACAAGTTTGATCACATCTTTTTTAGAATCTGCATAAGGTTGTTTATATACATTTAGTACAGCTTCTGCTAACGATGCATTTTTATTTCTCTTTTTGATGGTTTCTCTGTAAAAAGTAGTCATCAGCGTTTTGTCTTCTAAATAATTGGTGCGTTTATTCTCAAATACCTTATTTACCAATTCACGAGCATTTTTATAGGCAGTGATGTTTACTTCGGTAAGCTCAATTGATGAGGTTTGTAGCGTTACACGAAGGTCTTTTGTATTGTCTTTACTAACAAGAAGTGTTTTGGTTTTAAATCCGAGAGCATCAATTTTTAAAAAAATGGTTTCTGCATTACTTACTTTTAAGAGAAAGGAGCCTTCAGTGTTACTAATGGTACTTGCATTGCCATTTACTTCTTGGATAGATGCAGCAATAATAGGTTCTCCTGTGGTTATGTTTACAACTTGACCATTGATTTCGATTAAATCATCATTGGTTTGTGCATATACGGTCGTGATGGATGTGAAAAGAAAAATTAATAAAAAACTGGCAGACATTAATTTCCCTATTTTTTTCGGTGATAGATACGGAATATTCATAGTGGTGTCTTATTAGATGTATTTATCATAATGACAAATACCATGTATTAAGATACGATTTTTTTATTTTTTATCCAATCTCATATTTACTTAGAAGGGAGTTTAGACTCGTTTTTTAACAACTTTAACGCTACTTTTAGTAAATAATATAAAAAACCCTCTATAAATTAACATAGAGGGTTGGACTGAAATGTATTTTCAGAGTGTATTATAACGACTTGTAATAATCCATAATTTTTGAAAAGTCTTCAGAATTCTTAACTTTTAATTTGTTGCTTTTTATGTAAGCTCCTACTTCTGTAGCTTTATCTCCCATTAATTTAAGAAGCTTTGATTTTTTGAGTGAAAACTTGTCAAAATTTTCGCCTTGCTTTACGTAATAGTCATCACGTAATAAGTATTTGTCATTTTGAGATCCAGCTTGAGGATTAGGGCTTCCTACTTTAATTTCGATTCGGTAGTCTTTATAAATAGAAAAATCTTTGTTTTCCTCTATGACCTCAAAAACTCTATTTTTTTTATGGACTGGTGAAAAGACATTTTTAAAAGTAATATTATTGATCACAACATCTTTAATATTTCTGAAATGGAAAGTGAATATAGAGTCATTTCCTATTTTAGATTGGAATGCATTTCGTTTTGCATTAAAATTGATGTCGTTTAAACGCAATTTTGTTTCCTCTGAAGAAACAATTGCGGTGTTAGACCACTCATCGTAGATATATACAGAGCCCTCTATAGGATTTTTTATTTTTTTAATAACTGAGGGAAATCCAAAAGAGGTTCTGTTTTTACCTAGATTTTCAAGTCCGATAAGTACGTTATTGTTTGGGTTTACATCTTCACTTTGTCCAAAGGTTACAAAAGGACAAACAAGTAGTGCAATGATTAGGATTCTTAACATATCTGTAGTTTTTTTAGGGCGCTAAAATAAAAAAATATCATGTATAGCTAGATAAACCACGAGATGAATTCTCCTTAAATAATGTTAAAGCGTAAAATTTAACACATCTAACGTATTATTTGTAGGAATTTACACTTTCCAATAATCAGTTCGTCGATATTCGAGATATGAAACAGGGACTCACTATTTATTTGCCACGTACTTTTTGCTCCCAAATCCAAGCAGATTTCATGGCTTCATCTAATGTACTTTGTGCTTTCCATTGCAATTCTTCATTTGCTTTATGAGTATCTGCATAGGCTGCAATAACATCACCTTCTCGTTTGCCAACAATTTTATAGTTGAGTGATTTATTGGTTACTTTTTCAAAAGATTTGATAACTTCCAGTACAGAACTTCCTACACCAGTCCCTACATTAAAGACTTCATAATTGTCTTTGTTTTTTTTGTTGAGTAAGCGTTCTAGAGCAACCACATGTGCTTTTGCAAGATCAACTACGTGAATATAGTCGCGTATAGCAGTTCCATCTGGGGTAGGATAGGTATCTCCAAAAACAGATAGTTCAGTTCTCAAACCAATAGCTGTTTGTGTGATAAAAGGCACTAGGTTTTGTGGAACACCCAATGGGAGTTCTCCAATCTCTGCTGATGGGTGTGAACCTATAGGGTTAAAATAGCGAAGTGCTATAGCATTGAGTTGTGATGCAACTTTACAGGTGTCTCTTATAATTTCCTCTCCAATTTGTTTGGTATTTCCATAAGGAGATTCAGCAGGTTTTACAGGGGCACTCTCTGTGATAGGTAGCTTATCTGCTTGCCCATAGACGGTACAGGAGGAGCTGAAGATAAAACTCGCATGCTCCTTTTTTTGTAGTTCTTGAAGTATGTAAATTAATGTTACTAGGTTATTTTCATAATAGAGTAAGGGGTTATTGACACTTTCCCCAACAGCTTTGGAGGCCGCAAAATGAATCACTCCAGCAATATCTTGATGACGTATAAAAAAGTCGTTTACTTTTGATTTCTCTCGTAAATCAAATTCTTCAAAAATTGGAGAAATGCCTGTAATAGCTGTAATTCCTTTTAAAACCTCTTTTGTTGCGTTAGAACAGTTGTCTATAATGACAACTTCGTATCCTTTGTTTTGGAGTTCAACAACAGTATGAGATCCTATAAAACCTAACCCCCCAGTAACAATTATTTTCATCTTATTCTCGCGAAGGCAGGAATCCTATCCCGCTTTCTAAATTAATAATTGATTTCACAATCTTCTTAGCGATGCATCTATTTCTTTTCGACGTAAGCGGAGCCTGCCCATTTTCGTTTTTATTTATTTTCTAAATTAAATAGTATAGATGCCTATTTCTTTATTCGCTTTCGCGAAAGCAAAAACCTAAGCAAAAGTAAACTTTTACGAGGAGTTTTCTTTTTAAAATATTAAATAGGTACTTAATACTAATAAAACAATCAGTCCTCCCACTATATAAGCATATTTCCAAGGGGTTGTGTCTATAACCTCTGTGGTTTCAGGAATATAGATATCTGTTTTTGGTTTTATGAGCCCGATAATTAGCATGATAATAATATTTATTACAAATAGAATCCCCATAATATGTAAGAAATGTGGGTATGCTTCTGCTTCAACGAGTTTTACTTTTTCTTTATACGCATCGATATCTGTTACATTTATACTTTCAAAAAATGCTTTTCTAGTGTCTATACCATCTTCAACTTTTAAACTATTAATATATTTCGAACTCTCTAAACCATTTTCTGCAAGAGCTGATTCTGTCATGTTGGGTCCTAAATAGAGTAAACTGAAAAGATATAATACTACACCTAAAATCATAACTGTTTTTGCTCCCAGTGCAGGTACTTTTTTTGTTACTATACCAATGATAACAACCGCTAGAATAGGCACACTCAAACTACCTAATGCTTGTTGGATATAGTCAAATAAACCAGCTGGGGCATTAGCAATAAAAGGAGCAATACTCATAGAAATAACCGCTACTAAAAGCCCAAATAGCTTACCTGCTTTTACTGTTTGCTGTTCTGTAGCATCTTGTTTGAAAAACTTTTTATATAAATCAAACCCAAAAAGGGTTGCGCTACTATTTAGTAAACTATTAAAAGAACTTAAGACCGCTCCAAAAAGTACTGCGGCAAAAAATCCTACCAGAGCTGGTGGCAATACTTCCTTAATAAGTCTTGGGTAGGCTATGTCATCTCCTGGGTAAATATTATCAGCAGATGATAGATCTCCATTAAATAGATGCCATGCAATAATACCAGGAAGCACCACAATGACTGGGATCAAAAACTTTACAAAGGCAGCGAGCATCATTCCTTTTTGTCCTTCTTTTAAACTCTTCGCTCCAAAAACACGTTGTAAGATGGCTTGGTTAGTCCCCCAGTAATACATCTGGGCAATCATCATTCCAGTAATAATCGTTCCTACAGGTATGGATGAAGTAACGCCTCCTTTTACATTAAACTTATCTTGGTTTTCAGTCCACAGTGTATTTAGCCCAGTAAACATATCGCCATCACCAATGAGTTTTAAACCAAAATAAGGGATCAGTAATCCTCCTATGAGTAGTCCAATAGCGTTAATAAGGTCAGAGACGGCAACGGCTTTAAGGCCTCCAAAAATGGCATATACAACACCTATTAGTCCAATACTCCATACACAGAGCCATATAACGGCACCTTCAGACATACCTAATATTGTAGGTAAGTCAAACATCGTACTAAAGGCGAGAGATCCAGAGTATAGTATAGTAGGTAGTAATACAATACTAAATGCAATTAAAAACAATACAGAAAGTATGGCTTTTGTATTTTCATCAAAGCGTTTTTCGATAAACTCTGGGATGGTTGTAATGCCTCCTTTCATATATTTGGGAAGAAACCATACAGCCGTAATAACCATGGCAATGGCTGCGAGTGTTTCCCATGCCATTACTAAAATACCTTCTGAAAATGCTTGACCATTAAGTCCCACGATTTGCTCTGCCGAGAGATTGGTCAGTAGTAAAGATCCTGCAATGGTGAGTGCTCCAAGGCTCCTGCCCCCTAAATAATAGCCGTCTGCAGATTTTTCGTCTGTTTCTCTAGTTTTCCACCAAGCATAGCCCGCTACTAATAATGTAAATCCGATAAATGAAATGATTCCTAACATAGGTTGTTTAGTTCAATGTGTTGCAGTGAAAATATGAAATTTCATTGAATATTGGGTTGCTTTTTGGGTACGCTTTCGCGAAAGCGTATATTTATTCATCTACTATAACGTTATCGTTGTTCTTTTTTAAGCCTCCACTTCTTTATCGTAATAGTAAGACGCATCTTTAAGTAACACATCGAGCCATTTGTTCTCATCCAGTACACGCCTTTCATCCCAGCCTAAGTATTTTACAAGATCTTCCTGTACGAGTTGTCTGTATTTGTGTACGCTATGTATGTCAAAATAAAGTCTACCAGTCCTTCTTACAAAAAAGTCGGCAAGTCCGTTGGTCATTTCGTGATGTACACTATACCATACTTCTGCGCGAATGAGTCGCTCTTCAGGGGATTCATTTAAAAAATACGTCGTTTTTTGTATAATGTCATCTGCTTGTTTTCCATAGGTCGTTGCTAGGTACAGGCTTTGATGCTTGTCTTCAATTCCTAGGTTTTTGAGTTGAGAAGCAATTTCTTTTTCATATGCATTTACTTCTTTTGTATCTGTCATAGGGGCAGAAGTAAGCGATATCCGATCCGTATGGGATTTTACAAGATGTTCTTTATTCTTCTCAGGAACTTGTTTTAAGACGGTGTCAATCACACGTTGGGCCATTTTACGGTAGCCGGTAAGTTTTCCTCCAGCAATAGAGATGAGTCCTGTTTTAGAAACGAAGATTTCATCTTTCCTTGAGAGATCAGACGGGTCTTTTCCTTCTTCATGAATAAGAGGTCTCAATCCTGCCCAATTAGATTCAATGTCTGCAATAGTTAATTGAAGGTCTTTAAACATATTATTGACAGCATCTAGTAGGTATTGTGCATCTTCTTTGGTGGCAACCACACGGTTTAAATCTCCATTATAATTGGTGTCGGTAGTTCCTACATAGGTAGACCTGCCTCTTGGGATCGCAAAAATCATTCGCCCATCGGGTACGTCAAAATAGATCGATTGTGTCAGTGGAAAACGTTCTCTTGAAAACACAAGGTGGACTCCTTTGGTGAGATGCAGATGCTTGTTGTTTTTTGAATGATCTTTTTCTCTTACTAAATCTACCCAAGGTCCTGCTGCCGAAATATAATGATTGGCTTTTAGCTTAAAACTACTTTTGGTGTTGTAATCATAACAATGCAGGCTTTTAATTTTCCCGTCTTCGTCATAATTGAAAGATTTCATCTCACAATAATTAATCACACAAGCACCGTAAGACGCTGCTTTTTTGAGTAATTCAATAGTAAGGCGTGCATCATCGGTACGGTACTCAGCATAATAGCCTCCGCCAACAAGTTGCTCTTTGTCTAGTAACGGTTCTTTATCTGCTGTTTCTTGTGCCGTAAGCATTTTACGTTTATCATCTCCTTCTACATTGGCTAGAAAATCATATACTTTAAGTCCTATGGCTGTCATCATTTTTCCATAGGTACCTCCTTCTATCAGTGGAAGAAGCATTTTTTCGGGTACGACGAGATGTGGTGCTAATTTGTGGACCATGGCTCGCTCGCTTCCAGATTCTTTAACAAGTGCTATTTCTAGTTGTTTTAAATAACGCAATCCTCCGTGGATGAGTTTAGTTGATTTATTACTGGTGCCAGAGGCAAAGTCATTTTTTTCTACCAAACAGACCTTCATGCCTCTAGAGGAAGCATCGAGTGCAATACCTGCTCCGGTAACACCCCCACCTATAATAATGAGGTCAAAGCGTTCTTTTTTGGCTCTTTGTAATTGGGTATTTCGATCTAAGATTGAAAAACGAATAGGACCTTCTTCTTTGACAGAAAGCATATTTTGATTGGCTGATTTTGTGCGGGCTACGGCATGTTGCCAGCCTGTGTATTTTTTAGTACGAACGTATTCAGTGATCTCGGGCGTAAATAACGTATCAACTTCTCGGAGTTTGATAATGTCTTTTTTTGTCCAGATACCTGCTTGTATTCCAGCAAGAAATGCAGCACCTAGTGCGGTTACTTCAAGCATTTTAGGGCGGTCTACTTCTACGTTGAGAATGTCAGATTGGAATTGCATCAAATAATTATTGGCAGTAGCGCCTCCATCAACTTTAAGGGATTTCATTTGCTTGCCACTATCTTCGACCATGGCTTCAAGCACATCTCTTGACTGATAGGCGAGGGCATCTATGGTGGCTTTGATAATTTCGTTCTTACCCGAGTCTAAGGTAAGTCCATAAATGGCGCCTTTTGCATTCATATCCCAATGAGGAGCCCCAAGTCCTGCAAATGCAGGAACTACATACACATCGTCAGATGTGGTAGTTGCTTGACAAATGGCTTCAGTGTCTTTTGCATGTTCAATTACTTGGAGTTTGTCTCGTAACCATTGTACGGAGGCCCCAGCGACAAAGACACTACCTTCTAAGGCATATTTTATAGGATCGTCGGTAATACTTGCACAAAGTGTCGTAAGTAATCCGTTTTTAGAGAGCGATGGTTTTTTGCCTGTATTCATGAGCATAAAACAACCTGTACCATAGGTGTTTTTTGCCATTCCAGATTTATAACCACCTTGTCCAAACAAGGAGGCTTGTTGGTCGCCGGCAACTCCATATATCGGAATTTGATGCTCTTTGTGCGTAAAATGTCCAAAGTCAGATGAAGAATGCTGCACTTTAGGAAGCATAGCTTCAGGGATGTCTAAGGCTGAAAGCATTTTCTCATCCCAGTCTAATGTGATGATATTATAAAGTAGGGTGCGAGAAGCATTGGAATGATCTGTAACGTGATGTTTTCCTTGTGTGAAGTTCCAAATCAACCAAGTATCTATGGTTCCGAATAAAAGATCTCCTTTTGCTGCTTTTTCTCGTGCGCCTTCTACATGATCAAGAATCCATCGCGCTTTTGTGCCTGAAAAATAAGAATCGATAACAAGACCAGTATTTTTGGCGACATAGGTTTCAAGCCCTTGTGCTTTTAAGTTTTCACAAATTTCAGAAGTTCTTTTGTCTAACCATACAATAGCATTGTAAATAGGTTTGCCTGTGGTTTTATCCCATACAACAGTTGTTTCTCGTTGATTGGTAATGCCGATGGCTGCAATTTGATTTATAGAGATGGAAGATTTTTCTATAACCTCTTCAAAAACTTCTTGTTGATGCCTTACAATCTCCATCGGGTCGTGTTCTACCCATCCAGATTTTGGATAGTGTTGTGTGAGTTCTTTTTGAGAGATACCACATATTTTTCCTTTTTTGTCAAAAATAATAGCGCGTGTGCTGGTAGTGCCTTGGTCAAAAGCGATAATGTATTTTTTATTCATCCTTTATTTACTAGAAATGCTTCGTTTCTAAAGATACATATTCTTGTATAGAATTTGAAGTATGAGAATCTAATAACAAAGGTTCTCATTTACAGGATTTCTTTTGTTGATTCAAAAAAAAACCACTTTTTATTTCTAGTAATTATACACATTTGGCATCATAATATAGCAGTCTTTTGCTTATATTTACCCTCAAAAGGGGTCATTAACTCAGTTGGTTTAGAGTGTTACCTTGACAGGGTAGAAGTCACTGGTTCGAATCCAGTATGACCCACCACTATTTTATAAGTTCTAAAACACGTTCCATGGCCATGCCTCGGGATCCTTTGATGAGGATGGTTGTGTTTGAAGGGATATTTTTTGTATACGCTTTCGCGAAAGCGGTATACGTTTCAAAAACAACATACTTTTTTTGTGAAGGTTCTAAAATCCCAAAAGTAGGACCAACGGCATACACTTGATCGATGCCTAGTGAATTTGCATAATTAAGGATATGTTGGTGTTCTTCTTTTGTGGTTTCACCGACTTCAAACATATCTCCTAGAAATGCTATTTTATGTGTTGAAGACTGTTTGCTCAGATTACTTAACGCAGCTTCCATGCTTGTAGGATTGGCATTATAGGCATCTAGGATAATTGTAGTATTATTTTCTTTTTCTATAATTTGAGATCTGTTGTTCTCAGGAATATACCTTTCTATTCCATTTTTTATGGCTTGAGAATCCACAGAAAAATAAGAGCCTATTGCAATTGCAGCCGAGATATTTAGCGCATTATAATCGCCAGTAAGTTGTGTTTTAATGGTGAGGTTGTCATATTCTAATTCCACAAAAGGAGTGGCTCCCTTGAAAGTGATGGTGTAATCGGCATCAGAGGGGCCAAATGTTTTAATTTCTAGTCCTGAGGATTGTTTTATTTGTAAGGGGTCTTCTTTATTGACAAAAGCGATACCATTTGTTTTAGAGATGAATTTATACAACTCACTCTTTCCTTTAATGACACCTTCTACCCCTCCAAATCCTTCTAAATGGGCTTTCCCAAAATTTGTGATATATCCAAAATTAGGTCTTGCGATTTCACTTAAAGCGGCAATCTCCCCTTGGTGATTGGCACCCATTTCTACAATGCCTATCTCGGTATCCTTAGTCATGGATAATAGGGTGAGGGGCACTCCAATATGATTATTAAGATTGCCTGCGGTGGCAGTGGTTTTATATTTTTGAGATAATACGCTATTGATGAGCTCTTTTGTGGTTGTTTTTCCATTACTACCTGTAAGTCCAATGATTGGGATGTTCAAGAAATTTCTGTGATAGGTAGCAAGTTCTTGTAGTGTATGTAATACATCTTCTACGAGAATTACGTTGTCTAGATTTCCTTGATCTTCATCTAGAATAGCATAGGAGGCCCCTTCTTCTAATGCTTTTTTTGCAAAAGTATTTCCATTAAAATGTGCTCCTTTTAATGCAAAGTAAAGCTGCCCTTTTTTTAATTTTCTGGTGTCTGTACATACCCCAGTACTATCCAGAAAGAGTTGGTGTAAGTGTATTATCTTCATATTATGTGGTATTAAAAAAGCCCTGCAAGAGGGCTTTTTTAACGATATATATTCTTGGCTAAAATTTATCTAGCACTTTTTGCTGATTTTGATTTTGAACCTACACGTGACATGGCACATCTAAATCCGATGTCATCTGTAGCCATTCCTTGTGGTAAGAAACGACGTTGCGCTGGATCTAACCAATACGCTCTATCTCTCCATGAACCTCCTTTGTAGACTCTCACTTCATCATTGATAAGTGTTGTTCTATTGTTAGTTTCATCAAATTTACGAACCATTCCTGTACTGTCTTTAGTTACGTTGTGTTTAGGAGCATTGTACATTTGCTTTCCATCAGTTTCTTCATCTTCATCATCAAATGATTCAAAGTAACGTGTAGATCTTCTATCTCCATCTCTAAAGTTACGGTTATCGCTTTGAGAGAATTGTGTACGTAGGTATGTTTCATCTTCGTCTACAGGTACCTGAAGAATTTCTCCTGGTAAATCTCTAGCAACTATTTTTCCATTGGCAAGTGTGTCATATACAATTGAATCTACCGTTACCACTTTTACTTTTCCTTCTTCATCTATAGCATTTTTGGTATAAACGTTACCTCTATAGTAATTGAAGTCATTAAATTCGTCGTCTACGATAGGGCGGTATACATCGGCTACCCATTCAGAAACATTACCAGCCATATCATAAATACCAAAATCATTAGGTTCATATGATTTAACTTCTGCTGTAATATCTGCATTATCGTCAGACCATCCTGCTATTCCTCCATAATCTCCATCAGATTGCTTGAAGTTTGCTAAATGATCTCCGCGTGTGCGTCTAGATGATGATCTTGTGTATGATCCGTTCCAAGGATATTTTTTACGCCCTCTATATACATTGTAACTTCTTAGTTCTGTAAGTCCTAAGGCTGCATATTCCCATTCTGCTTCAGTTGGGAGTCTATATTTTGGTAGAAGTACTCCATCTTTTTGTTGGATAAAAATATCTGTACTGTCGTTTCTTTTCATTCTAGATTCACTTGCTCTACCTCCTCTAGCAAGGCTATCACTTCCTCCATATGCAAGAGTTGGTGCGTTTAAGTAGGTCTCGGTGTCAAACGTAGAACCTGCTTCTACGTCAAAACGCGCACCACGAGCAGTATATCCTTTTTCTTCTAGAATAAGTTCATTCACACGATTAGATCTCCAATCAGAGAACTCTACGGCCTGTAGCCAACTTACTCCTACTACAGGGTAATTAGCAAAGGCTGGGTGACGAAGGTAATTTTCGGTCATTGTTTCGTTGAAACCTAAGCGATTTCTCCAAACAAGAGTGTCAGGTAAGGCACCTGTATATATATTACGATAATTTTCATCTGTTGGAGGAAATACTTTCTTTAACCAATCTAAGTATTCTAGATACATGACATTAGTTACTTCAGTTTCATCAATGTAGAATGACTGTACATGCTGTTGATTTGGAGAGTTATTCCAATCATGCATGACATCATCTTGAACTTTTCCCATTGTAAAAGTTCCTCCTTCAACAAATACAAGACCAGGACCTGTCGCCTGTTCAGTATAGTCTGTATTAGCTTTAAAACCTCCGTTTTTTCCGTCGATTTTCCATCCGGTACCACGAGAACTATCCTTGTAGTTGTTTGATTTGCTACAGCTAGTAACCGTTAGGGAAACGGCAGCAACAGCAAAGATTTTTAGGGCAAAATTTAATTTCATTGGTTTTTGCTTAAGTAGATTTGGGATTGCAATATAACAATTAACACGAAATTGACAATATTAATTTGTTAAAAGCACTCCTCAAATTTAATTTTAGTGGTTTTAGTCAACCCATTAGTAACGCAGGTATTTATTCTTTATTATTGTAAACAAAAAAAAATAATCAAATATCCTCTTTTATTGATACTATTGATTGGTATTTGTCGTTACGATATATGATGAAAATACGCTACACGCTTTTTATGTTTTTTATTTGTTTTCTCGGCTATTCGCAGGAAACACGCTTGTCTATAGATTGGAAAGAGATTATAAAAGACACAAAAGCTCCCTTAAATACTGCTTCGCAGTTTTCTCAAGATGACAACGGTCAGTGGTTTTATACAACCCAATGGAAAGTAAATCAACCTGTTTTAGAAGGGAGTGTGCAACTCAAAAATGTAGTGTATGAAGCGATTCCTGCTTCTCAACTATCTTCTATTACAAAAAATAAAGTCGCATCAGAACTTTCCTATGTGCTCCAATCGGGGCAGGCTAGAGATCAATTTTATGCGCTTTTACAAGTAACGCCATTTGTTGTCGTAAACGGACAATACATGCGGGTGACAAGTGCTGAGGTTTCATACGCTTTCGCGAAAGCGTCCAATGCCAGATCTTCTATACCTATTACAAATTCAGTCTTAGCAACGGGTGATTATTACAAGTTTTATGTAGAAAATACAGGGGTGCATCAAATTACACGTAATTTTCTTCAAAGCATGGGTATGTCATTAGAAGGCATTGATCCACAAACGATTAAAGTATATGGTTTAGGAGGCTCCCCATTACCGCTCATTAATAATGATAATGGAGATGAGGTTTTTGATTTAAGAGAAATCCCTATTCAAGTAGTGGGAGGCGAAGATGGGACTTTTAATGGGAATGACCATATTCTATTTTTTGGAGAAAGTTCTCGAAAATTTCACGAAGAGTTAAATACAAATATAAATCCATATTCAGATCGATCGTATTATTATATAACCGCTGGCGGGAACTCAGGTTTACGAGTGCAGCCCATGAGTCAGCCAACCGATACTGCCGATGTAACATTTACAACCTTTGATGATTATCAATTCCATGAAGAAGATCTGGAGAGTATTGTATTGATAGGTCGCAGGTGGTTTGGGGAACAGTTTACTATTGAAAACGAGCAGTCTTTTGAGTTTACATTTCCGAATGTAGCACCTGGTCAAATGGCAAACTTGAGAATTTTGCTTGCAGCAGCTTCAGAATCTCAAACTTCTTTTGAAATTGCTGTCAATGGAACTTCTGTAGGAACTGCGATATTATCAGCCATAGGTAATATAACCCTTGCAGATGGAGCGGAGTTTGAGGTGCCTGTGTCCATCTCAAGTCCAGAAGTTACGATCACAATCACTTATAATAATGGCGGAAACCCATCTAGCCTTGGGTATTTAGATTATATAGCGTTGGATGTACCAAGACTACTTCAAGGTACGGGTGAGCAAATTAATTTTAAGAAAAATGAGGCTGCGACCCTAAGTGGCTTGGGAGAATATGTTTTTAGCAATGCTAATGACTATACTCAAATTTGGGATGTTACAGACCAAACGGCAATTACCACCACACTGAATGAAGGTGGTCAAGGAGAAATACGTTTTAAAAGTCCGTTGGGAACACTACGCAGGTTTGTAGCGGTGACCCCTTCAGATTATTTTGCACCTTTGAGAGAAAGTAATAATACCAGAGTTGCCAATCAAAATATAAAAGGAACTATTTTTCTGAATGACAATGGGGATTTTCAAGATGTAGACTACCTCATGATTACTGGTGATTTATTAAGACCACAAGCAGAAAGATTGGCACAGCACAATAGATCTTTTAGAGGTCTTAATGTAAAAGTAGTCACACTGGATGAAATTTATGAAGAGTTTGGAAGTGGAAGTCAAGACATAGGGGCTATTCGAAATCTTGTAAAATATGTATATGATAATGCTTCATCAGATGCAAATAGAATAAAGTACCTCTGTTTGTTTGGAGACTCTTCTGTTGATTATAAAGACCGATTATTTGGTAATAATAATATAGTCCCGACTTTTCAAAGAGAACAAAGTTTTAGTTTGGCAACTTCATATATGTCAGATGATTTTTATGGTTTGATGGATCCTAATGAGGGTCAAGTTACTGCAGGAGATAAATTAGACATTGCAGTGGGACGTATCATAGCAGACACGCCTTCTCTGGCAACGACAGTGGTTGATAAGATTATAAGCTATGATGAAAGAGCATCTTTTGGACGTTGGCGTAATAACTTAGTGATGATTTCTGATGACGCCGATGAGTTTAATTCTGGTCACTCTGGTTTACAGGTAAATCTGGATGCTCTAAGTGATGAGATTGAAAGTCAAAGACCTTCTACAAATGTTATCAAGATATATAGTGATGCTTTTCAGCAAGAATCCTCTGCGGGAGGCGATCGATATCCTCAGGTAAATGAAACGATTTCAAATGCTTTTGAGGTAGGTTCTTTAGTGGTTACGTATTTAGGTCACGGAGGCGAAGAGCTATTAGCTTCAGAAACCATTGTTACTCAAAATGAAATTGATGAGCTTTCTAATGACGAGCGATTACCTTTACTGATTACGGTAACCTGCGAGTTTACAAAATTTGATAACCCATTACGACCTACGGGAGGGGAAGGGTTTATTTGGAGTCCCAACGGAGGTGCTGTTGCGATGGTGGCGACTACACGAGAAATATTTGTCTCCTTAGGGGTGAATTTTAATGATGAGATTGCTGCAGAAATTTTTGGGTTTAATGATAGCGAGATCCTTAGCGCAGCAGAACATGTGCGGAGAGCCAAAAATAATGTACAAGACGGGGCTGGGCAGCGCCGTGTGATTTTCTTTTTGGGAGATCCAGCCATGCGGCTTGCTTTTCCAAAACCAGATATTCGTCTTACGGCGGTTAATGATATTCCAGTGGGATCAGAGTTGCCTACATTAAGAGCGCTAGATCGCGTAAAGATTAATGGTGTTATAACTAGTGAATTAGGGCAAGTTATTTCTAATTATACAGGAACACTAGCCGTAACACTTTACGATAAAGATATAGATCGTCAAACATTAGGCAATGACGGAACCACAGACAATGACGGGAATTTAGTAGTACTCGATTTTAAGACATTAGGTGCCATTCTTTATAGAGGGCAGGCCTCTGTGGTCAATGGTCAATTTGAGTTCGAGTTTATCATGCCTAGAGATACAGCGATTCCGCTCGGACAAGGACGTCTAAATTTTTATTCAGAACGATCAGGGGTTTTAGAAGATCAAGCGGGTGTGAATAGAGATATTATGATTGGGGGGCTTAATGAAGATGCTCCCATAGATAATTTAGGGCCTCGAATCCGTTTATTTATGAACGACGAAAGTTTTGTAAATGGAGGTATTACAGATGATTCCCCTATTATATTGGCTAAACTAGAGGATGAAAATGGGATTAATACCGCTGGAGGAATAGGGCACGATCTGATAGCAATACTAGATGGCGATGAGACAAATCCTTTGGTGATGAATGATTTTTACGAGACAGAAGTAGATGATTTTACACGAGGAACAGCGAGTAGAAGACTCAGAGACCTGGAAGAAGGATTGCACACACTCACATTTATTGCATGGGATGTATATAATAATTCATCAAGAGCTGAGCTTCAATTTGTAGTTGTTGGTGATGGTGAATTACAACTAGAAAATGTCCTGAATTACCCGAACCCTTTTGTAAATTATACGGAGTTTTGGTTTAATCATAACCGACCTTTTGAGCCTTTAGATGTGCAAGTTCAAATATTTACTGTAAGCGGTAAAGTGGTGAAAACGATTAATCAAACAGTAGTCAATGAGGGCTTCCTTTCTAGGGATATTGTATGGAATGGGTTAGATGATTTTGGGGAAGCTATAGGAAAAGGAGTATATGTATACAAGATAACCGTAAAATCTACGTTAACAAACAAGCAGGTGGAAAAGTTTGAAAAGCTTGTTATTCTATAAAAAATAAATATATAAAAAGTCTATATTTGTTCAAATTTGAAATCTTTATGAAGAAAATGATGATGCTATGCTTAGGAGCATGTTTTGCTTTTAATGCGACAGTACAAGCCCAAGATGAGCCTAATCCAATTACAACAGCAGTTCCATTTTTAATTATTGCCGCAGATGCACGTGCTGCAGGACTAGGAGAGCAAGGAGTGGCCACCAGCCCAGATGTGTATGGTGTGCAATGGAACCCTGCCAAACTAGCCTTTTTAGATAGAAAACATAATGTTGGGGTCAATTATACTCCCTACTTGGGAAATCTTGTCAATGACATCGCCATACTTCAAGCGGCGTATGCAAATCGCCTTAACGAGCGAAGTGCTTTTGGGGTAAGCCTTAGATATTTTAGTTTAGGAACGATTACTACCACAACAGGTCCTAGTGATCCAGGACTGGATATTCGTCCTAACGAATTTACATTAGATGCTACCTATGCGCTTAAATTAAGCGAACGGTTCTCTATGGCAGTTTCTGGGCGTTACTTACGCAGTGATCTTAGGATTCAACAATTAGACCCAGATGCAAGTGCAGCCTCTTCTTTTGGGGTGGATATCTCTGGGTACTATCAATCTGAAGAGATTACCTACAATAGCTTTGACGGTCGTTGGAGAGGTGGATTTAATATTTCTAACATCGGCCCGAAAGTTTCGTATAGTGATGCTACAAATGATGATGATTTTATTCCTACTAATTTAAAATTAGGAGGAGGGTTTGATTTCATTCTTGATGGTTATAATAGAGTATTTGTAGGATTAGAAGTTAATAAATTGTTAGTTCCTACCCCAAGTGATTCTAACGGTGATGGCGTTATTAATAGACAGGATGATTACAATAATGAAAGTTTTATCTCTGGGATCTTTTCTTCTTTTGGAGATGCGCCTGACGGATTTAGTGAAGAGCTAAAAGAATTTACGTGGTCTCTCGGAGCTGAATATGTATATGATAATGCATTCTCACTTCGTGCAGGATATTTTAATGAAAGTGATTTAAAAGGGGCACGTAAGTTTGCAACTCTAGGCGCAGGTTTTGAGTTTAATGCCATTGATATTGACCTTTCTTACCTATTCTCTACAGGTTCTGTACGTAGCCCATTAGAAAATACATTACGTTTCGGACTTACGTTCCACTTTGGAGATGAGTACGATGAGTATTAACTGAGTAAATTCTTGCGTTTGCAGGAAATATACCTATGAAAAAAATTAAGATCGAATCGTTTCTGGAAGTCTATACATCTATGGATGCGCTTCCAGAAACGATTTTTTCTTTAATGCAAGAGGCTATTCTTGCTAGAGATACCGCTTATGCCCCTTACTCAGAGTTTTATGTAGGCGCTGCTATTTTACTTGAAAATGGAGTCGTTGTACGCGGAAGTAATCAAGAAAATGCAGCCTATCCTTCTGGCTTATGTGCAGAGCGTACAGCGGTTTATTATGCTTCGGCTCAATATCCAAATGTCGCTTTTAAGGCAATAACGATTAGTGCAAAAGGAAAAAATAAAGCCACTTCGCAACCTATTCCTCCTTGTGGATCGTGTCGACAAGCCATTGCCGAATATGAAATAAGACAAGGCGAGGCTATTCCTATTTATTTTATGGGAGATCAGGGGGAAGTTTGGAAAAGTGATTCCTTAGAAAATTTGCTTCCACTACTTTTTACATCAAAATATCTTTAAGACAAGACTCCTTTTTCTAATAATATGTAGGTGGAGTTTGCTTTCGCGAAAGCGTATACCTGATGTATTATAATAATCTTAACAAAAAAAAGAGTGATTATGAGGCTTACTACTTCGTTTTCGTAACTTTTATGCAAAACCCTTTTTGCGGTATCTGTCTAATAGCTTATTTTTGTTATTCGCTTTTATTAAAGCCATTATTATACTCGTTATAGATGAAGAAAATTACTAAAGAAACGTACCTTAATTGGTATGAAGAAATGCTCTTTTGGCGCAAGTTTGAAGACAAACTAGCTCAAGTGTATATCCAGCAAAAAGTAAGAGGTTTTTTACACCTTTACAATGGCCAAGAGGCTATCCTAGCAGGATCCTTACACGTAATGGACTTAAGTAAAGACAAAATGATTACAGCCTATCGTAATCACGTACAGCCTATTGGTATGGGTGTAGATCCTAAGCGTGTCATGGCAGAGTTGTACGGAAAAGGAACAGGGACCTCTCAAGGTCTTGGAGGTTCTATGCACATCTTTTCAAAAGAAAAAGGATTTTACGGAGGTCATGGTATTGTAGGAGGGCAGATTCCTCTAGGAGCAGGAATGGCTTTTGGAGATAAATATCACAAAAGAGAAGCCGTTACCTTGTGTTTCTTTGGTGATGGTGCTGCACGTCAAGGGTCTTTACATGAAACGTTTAATATGGCGATGCTCTGGAAATTACCTGTCGTATTCTGTGTCGAAAATAATGGATACGCTATGGGTACTTCGGTAGCGCGTACAGCAAACCATGAAGATATATGGAAATTAGGTCTTGGTTATGAAATGCCATGTGGCCCTGTAGATGCCATGAATCCAGTAGCCGTTGCAGAAGCGATGGATGAAGCAATAGATAGAGCGCGTCGAGGTGACGGACCTACATTTTTAGAATTAAAGACATACCGCTATAGAGGACACTCTATGAGTGATGCACAACATTATAGAACAAAAGATGAGGTTGCTGAGTACCAGAAAATAGATCCTATTACGCAAGTAAAAGATATTCTATTAAAAGAAGGATACGCTACCGAAGATGATATCAAAGTAATGGATAAACGTGTAAAAGAACGCGTTGCTGAATGTGAGAAATTTGCAGAGGAAAGTCCATTTCCAGAAAAGAACGTGATGTATGATGTTGTATACGATCAAGAAGATTACCCATTTTTACCTCATAAATTATAACCTATGGCTCAAGTAATAAACATGCCGCGACTTAGCGACACGATGGAAGAAGGTACGGTAGCAACTTGGTTAAAACAAGTAGGTGATACCGTTTCTGAAGGAGATATTTTAGCCGAAATAGAAACTGATAAAGCAACGATGGAGTTTGAATCCTTTTATGAAGGAACTTTACTTCACATAGGAATTCAAGAAGGAGAAACAGCCCTTGTTGATAAATTACTCGCGATCATAGGAGAGGAAGGAGAAGATATTTCTGGTTTATTAAACGGAGACAATGCCTCTGCTGAAGAAACATCAGAAACATCAGAAGCATCAGAGGACACGGAAGCTGAACAGACAGAAGATACAGCTACAAAGGAAGAATCAGAAGACACTTCTTCAAGCGAGGAATCAACAACAGCCACAACAGCAGATATTCCTGAGGGGGTCGTAGTGGTTACGATGCCGCGACTTTCTGACACCATGGAAGAAGGAACAGTGGCAACATGGTTAAAAGCCGTAGGAGACAAAGTTGAAGAAGGAGATATCCTTGCAGAAATCGAGACCGATAAAGCCACGATGGAGTTCGAGTCTTTTAATGCAGGTACCTTATTACACATAGGATTAGAAGAAGGCGCTACTGCAAAAGTGGATGCATTACTTGCGGTTATAGGCCCTGAGGGAACAGATGTTTCTGGAGTGGTTGATACCTATGTGTCAAATGCTGATGCTACTTCTAAAGAGGCGCCTAAAGAAGATTCTAAAGAAGCACCAAAACAAGAAACTAAAAAAGAGACTCCTAAAAAGGAGACTCCCAAAGCTGTTGAGCAAACAACTTCAAATACCAACACATCAACATCAAGTGGAGGACGCATATTTGCATCTCCACTAGCTAAGAAAATTGCTGAAGAAAAAGGCATCAATCTAGCACAAGTAAAAGGATCTGGAGAAAATGGACGTATTGTAAAAGCAGATGTAGAAAACTTTACACCAAGTGCAGCTACTGCAGGAGGTGCTGCCCCGTTTGTGGCTACAGGCGAGGAAAGCTCTGAAGAAGTGCCTAACTCACAAATGCGTAAAGCCATTGCAAAAGCACTGTCAAAATCTAAATTCTCTGCGCCACATTATTACTTAAATGTGGAGTTTAATATGGAGAACGCTATTGCTTTTAGAAAACAATTTAATCAACTTCCAGATACAAAAATATCCTACAATGATATGATTGTAAAGGCAACAGCAATAGCCTTAAAACAGCACCCACAAGTAAATTCTCAGTGGTTTGATGATAAAATGAAATTAAATCATCATGTTCACATTGGTGTAGCAGTGGCTGTTCCTGATGGATTGGTTGTGCCGGTAGTTAATTTTGCTAATGAAAAGTCGTTACCACAAATTAATGCTGAGGTAAAAGAATTGGCAGGGAAAGCACGTAATAAAAAATTGTCTCTTGACGAGATGGAAGGGAGTACCTTCACCATTTCAAACTTAGGAATGTTTGGTATCACAGATTTTACGTCAATTATCAATCAGCCGAATTCTGCGATACTGTCTGTTGGTGCTATTGTAGAAAAGCCCGTTGTAAAAGATGGTCAGATTGTGGTAGGAAACACTATGAAGTTAACCATGGCGTGTGATCACCGTACGGTAGATGGAGCTACAGGAGCACAATTTTTACAAACACTCAAAATGTATATCGAAAATCCAGTATTGATGCTGGCGTAATTTCGCTTTCGCGAAAGCATATAACTCATAAATCCCATCTTTTCAGGTGGGATTTTTTTATCTTTAAACCCTATGAGAAAAATAATTTTTTATATAGTGATGGCTGTGATGATAACGTCATGTACTACATCATTACAACCCGTAAATCAATCCAATGTTCCGCCTCCGCCGCCGCCTGTAACAGTGCCAGATGTTCCTATGCCTGATGCTAGAAAGAATCAGGTGACCATGGTGTTTCCTAACATCAATAAAATGACTTCTGTAAAAAAAACCATTGAGTTTTTAGCTTCAGATGAGTTAGAAGGAAGAGATACAGGAAGTATGGGGATAGAAATTGCGGCACAGTTTATAGAAGCCCGTTTTAGAAATGCCGGAGTAGCACCTTATTTTGATACGTATAGAGATAACTTTATAGCAAAAGAAAAGGATGCTTTCAACTTAGTAGGTGTTGTAGAAGGCAATGATCCAGCACTAAAAAATGAAATTATCATCATTGGAGCGCACTATGATCATATTGGAAATGGAAAGCCTGTAGGGGATGATGTGATCGCAAATGGAGCCAATGATAATGCTGCTGGCACGACCACTGTTTTAGCACTTGCAGATCATTTCGCGAAAGCGAAAACAAACAAACGCACTCTTATTTTTACACTATACTCTGCTGAAGAAAAAGGGTTGTTAGGATCAAAACATTTGGCGAAGCGTCTTAAAGACCAAAAGACCACGCCGTATGTGATGTTTAATATAGAAATGATCGGGGTTCCTATGATAAAAAAAGATCATTTGGTCTATATTTCTGGGTACGATCTTTCCAATATGCCTGCAAAATTTAATAAATATGCAGGCGAAAACGTGATAGGATTCTTGCCAAAAGCGAAAGAATTTAATCTTTTTATGCGGAGTGATAACTATCCGTTTTATCAAGAATTTGGGATTCCTGCACACACCATTTCTTCTTTTGATTTTACGAACTATGATCACTATCATGGGGTAGGAGATGAAGCAGATAAAATGGATATTCCGTTTATGGAAAACGTGATTCAGAAACTCATTCCAGGGTTAGAGCGTATGGCAAATACTCCTACGCAGGAGATTAAAATGAACGAACAAAATTAATAATGATAACGGATTGCGACATCCGTCCACACGCATATGAAAAAGATTATTGTAACAGGAACGAGCAGAGGAATAGGGTATGAATTAGTACAGATACTAGCGAATCAAGGGCATCAAGTGCTTGCGCTTTCGCGAAATGAAACACCATGTAAACTCCTCAATATGCAAAATATTACGGCGTTCTCTTTTGATATCACTGACGCTACGCATTTCCAAAAAGTGACAGATTTTATCGAAAGTGATTGGGAAGGAGTAGATGTGCTGATTAACAATGCAGGTGCGCTCTTAAATAAACCTTTTGCCGAAACGACCATGGACGATTTTGAAGCCGTGTACAAAGTGAATGTATTTGGTGTGGCTGAGCTTACGCGAGTAGTACTTCCTTACATGACCTCTGGGGCACATGTAGTGACGGTAAGTAGTATGGGCGGTGTACAAGGAAGTATGAAATTTCCTGGGCTTGCAGCTTATAGTTCTAGTAAAGGGGCTGTGATTACATGGAGCGAACTCCTCGCCGAAGAATATAAAGAACAACAGATCGCTTTTAATGTGGTTGCTCTAGGTGCTGTGCAAACCGAAATGCTGGAAGAAGCCTTTCCTGGCTATCAAGCACCTTTGACGGCTAAAGAAATGGCAACGTATTTAGCAGATTTCGCACTCACGGGGAACAAGTTCTATAACGGGAAATTGTTACAGGTATCTGCGAGTACGCCTTAAATATACATCCTATTGGAAAAAACAGTTATCATTTTAGGAAGCTCTCGTTCTGATGGCAATACCGCCAAAGTAGTTCAGCAATTACAGCAGCTTATAGATTGCAGTATGGTAGATCTAAATGACTATGCTATTAGTTATTATGATTATAAACATGCCAATAAGGATGATGATTTCCTCCCTTTAATGAAACGCATTATCCAAGAGTATCAAAACATCATTGTAGCTACACCTGTTTATTGGTATACCATGAGCGGAATTCTAAAAGTATTTTTTGATAGAATTTCTGATCTCTTAACAATAGAAAAGGATTTAGGAAGACAATTAAGAGGCAAAGGATTTGGAGCGATGAGTTGCAGTCTGGATAGTACCGTCGAAGATGTATTTTGGCATCCCTTTAAAAGTACTGCAGGCTATTTAGGCATGACTTATCTAGGGAATATTCATGTAGATACGCTTGATTGTCAACAGTTACTAGAGGGATTTGTGAAAGAAATGAATGTAGGTAACTAGCACTAATTTTTCAGGGAGATATAAAAAATGAAATATGTCTAATTCTTGCTTGAAAAGTAGAATATTCTTATTTTACAAAAGAATATAAATGGTAGAAACCCTCAGAAAATACGTCCCAGAAAGAGCTGCAAACCCCGCTTTTGAATTGATCAAAACACATGGTGTGTATTTGAAAATCGTCAATGAACGCATTACACGTCACGGGGATTACCGAAGAATGCCTAATGGGCAACATCAAATTACCGTAAATGTAAGCCTAAATAAGTATCGGTTTTTAATGACACTTATTCATGAGATTGCACATCTGGTTGCCTTTGAGAAGTATGGTCGCTACATAAAACCACACGGTAAAGAGTGGAAGCAGACCTTTCAGGTATTAATGCTTCCATTCATTCGTCCTGATATTTTTCCTCAGGAGGTACTGCCCTATATCGCACGGCATTTTAAAAACCCCAAAGCCAGTAGTGATACCGATGCACATCTGTCGGTAGCGCTCAAAAAGTATGATCCGCCCACTGATAAAAACTATATCTTTGAGATTCCTACAGGATCAAGATTTAGAATCTATAATGGTAAGATTTTTCGAAAAGGAACTAAGCGTGTCAAACGCTATGAATGTGTAGAAGTATCCACAGGAAAGGTGTATTTATTTCAGCCTAATGCTGAGATTGAACAATTGGATTAAGAAGTAAGAAGTATGAGCGCAAAAAATAAGAATTATTATGCATTATTAATGGCAGGAGGTGTGGGTTCTCGCTTTTGGCCTGTAAGCGTCGAGGAATATCCTAAGCAATTTCACGATATGTTGGGTACAGGAGAAACACTCTTGCAAAAAACATTTCATAGGCTGGCAAAACTAGTTCCTGAAGATCAGATACTCGTTTTGACCAATAGTAAGTACAATGCATTGGTGAAGGAGCAAATTCCGCAGATTGCACAAAAAAACATTGTCTTAGAATCAGCGATGCGTAATACAGCACCTTGCATTTTGCTTTCGGCACTCAAGGTGGAAAAAGAAAACCCAGATGCGGTGATGATTGTTGCGCCTAGTGACGCTTGGATTGAAGATGAAGACGCATTTGTGCACGATTTACAAATTGCATTTGATGCCTCCCAAGAAGAAAATGTGATTACCACGATTGGGATTCAGCCTACGTTTCCTAATACAGGATATGGATATATCAATTATGATCAGACGGATTCCGCTTTCGCGAAAGCGGTGAAACGTTTTACAGAAAAACCAGATTATACCACAGCAAAACAATTTGTGAATAGCGGAGAATACCTATGGAACGCGGGTATGTTTATTTGGAGTGCACAAACCGTATTAAACGGATTTAAAGCGCACCTTCCAGAAATGTACACCTTATTTGCTAAAGGAATTCCAGTGTATAATACTATTGACGAACAAGATTTTATTAATACATATTATCCTCAAGCAGAAAATATAAGTATTGATTATGGGATCATGGAGAAGCATAAGCACGTAAAAGTGGTGCCTGCTACTTTTGACTGGAATGATTTAGGGACTTGGGGTTCTTTGTATGAAAAAATGGACAAAGATCAAGATGAAAATGCCATTATCAATGCGAGAGTCATCACCTCAAATACGTCAGGTACTATTATCCGAACCGAAGGAAATAAAGTGGTAGTAGTCGATGGACTTCAAGACTATATTATCGTTGAAAAGGACGATGTGCTCGTTATTGTGCCAAAATCTAAGGAACAGGATATTAAAGAAATACGCAATGCGGTACAATCAAAATTTGGTCGTAATTTAGGGTAGTTCAAAAAATAAGGGATTCAGATGAGCGAAATAGAAAAAGACACGCAGCAAAGCAAAGATGCGGTTAGGCAGGATGCAAAAGGACTTTGGCAGAGCTTAAAGATTTTTATGGTAGAGCTTCTCGATTTTAGAGCAGATACCGACCGTGAAGCGACTATGCAACATATTAAAAATGATATTCCATTTAAAGGGGCAACCGCTTGGATTTTAATATGCTCTATTTTTGTGGCGTCTATAGGGTTAAATGCAAACTCTACCGCAGTGGTGATAGGAGCGATGCTTATTTCTCCATTAATGGGACCTATTCTTGGGATGGGGATGTCTATTGCGATTAATGATATTGATACCTTAAAAAAATCACTGATCAACTTGGCGATTATGATCGTGTTAAGTTTGGTTACAGCCTATTTGTTTTTCAGGTTTTTCCCATTGGGAAATCAAGAAACCTCTGAGCTTTTAGGAAGAACCCAACCTGATATTAGAGATGTGCTCATTGCCTTTTTTGGGGGATTAGCATTGATTATCGCCCGAACCAAAAAAGGAACGATCGCCAGTGTGATTTTTGGAGTGGCGATTGCGACGGCTTTAATGCCTCCTTTATGTACTGCAGGCTACGGACTAGCTAATGGAAATATTCCATACTTTTTAGGCGCGATGAACCTGTTTACGATTAACACAATCTTTATTGCATTAGCGACCTTTATTGTGTTAAAGGTATTGCGTTTCCCAATGATTAAATACGCAAATTCTAAAAAGAGAAAGCGTATTTCGCAATTAGCATCTTTGGCAGCTATTATAGTAATGATTTATCCTACCATTACCTTTTTAAGAGTGTTGAAAAACAGTGGTTTTGAAAGTGATTATAATAGTTTTATTCAAAAAGAAGTAGAACTTAATAATGATCTTTGGTTTCAGAAAGGAATTTTGGATACGGATAAAAAAATAATCACCTTATATTTTAATGGAGAAATAGCTGATGCAACGGTTACTGACTTAAGAAATGAAGTAAAAGGATATGATAATATAGGAGATTTTGAGGTACTTGTAAATGGAAACAAAAATAGAAGTTTTGACAAAATATCTGATGCTTATGATAGAGCCATAAGTGACTTAGATGAAAAGGATAATATTATTGCTGGCTTACAAAGTCAGATAGAAAATTTAAAAAATGAGATTGCGGGTATGAATGCCAAGAACAACTCATTTTCTTTTTCTGAAGTTTCCAAGGATGCCAAAATCGAATTTGAAGATCTCACATCTTTTGGGTTTTCTAAAATGCTCGTTTCTAATGATTTTAGAACGGTAGATACGGTCAACGTAGCGTCTGTAAAGTGGAAAAAGGCTTTAAGTGATAGTGTGGTTAAAATAAAAGAAACACAATTAAAGGATTGGTTAAAAAAGCAGATTAAGACAGATTCTATCGTATTGAAAAACGATTAGTCCTTGTTTTCTTTATGATTATATGCTAATGTGTTTTAGTGACTACTACTGTTTGGCATTCTGAGCTTGACGTACCATTTTAAAAAGATTTGAAGAGTATACAAAGTTGGTTACTTCTTCATTATCTGTTTTAAATATTTGCGTTTTATCTCCTTCCCACGCTAGGTGTCCTTCCTTTAGGAAGATGATTTTCTCGCCAATTTCCATCACAGAATTCATGTCATGGGTATTAATGATCGTGGTAATATCGTATTCTATGGTGATTTCTTGTATCAAGTTGTCTATGACGGTAGCCGTATGCGGATCTAGTCCAGAGTTTGGTTCGTCACAAAAAAGGTATTTAGGATTGTTTACGATCGCCCTCGCAATTGCAACACGTTTTTGCATACCTCCCGATATTTCTGATGGTAATTTATGATTTGCATTAACAAGATTGACACGGTCTATGACAATATTTGCACGTTCAAGCATTTCTGCCTTTTTCATTTTTGTAAACATCTGTAGAGGGAACATGATATTTTCCTCGACAGTCATAGAATCAAAAAGTGCACTGCCTTGAAATACCATTCCTATTTTTTCGCGTATGGTACGTTGTTCTTCAAAATCTAAATCAGAATAACAAACACCATCATATAATATTTGACCGCTATCAGGCGTAAACAGCCCTAACATACTTTTTATAAACACTGTTTTTCCAGATCCACTCTGTCCAATAATGAGGTTGGTTTGTCCTTTTTCAAAAGTCGTATTCAGTCCTTTAAGAACTTCTACGTCTCCAAATCCTTTCCTTAAATCGCGTACTTCTATCATTAGCTTAATAACATTTGAGTGATAAAATAGTTCGTAACAATAATAGCGACACTTGTCCAGACAAAAGAAGTGGTACTTGCCTTTCCTACTTCTAGTGCACCACCTTTCATATAAAAGCCATGAAACGACGGTATGGTGGCAAGCAGGAAAGAAAATATAAATGTCTTTAAAAAGGCATAGGTAATATGAAAAGGGATAAAATCATCTGTAAGACCCGATACAAACTGATCTGCAGTGGTGAAGCCGCCATAAACAGCAGCAACATAGGCGCCAAAAATCCCTAAAAACATGGCGATGGCAATCACAAAAGGATAAAAACACATGGCCACAATCTTAGGAAATACGAGGTAATTTAACGAATTAATACCCATCACTTCTAGGGCATCGATTTGTTCTGTGACACGCATTGTTCCTATACTAGAAGTGATAAAAGAACCTACTTTACCAGCCATAATAATGGATAAAAATGTAGGTGCAAATTCAAGAATTACCGATTGTCTTGATGCAAAGCCTATTAATTCTTTTGGGATAATAGGATTGGTTAGGTTAAGTGCTGTTTGTATTGCAACAACTCCACCCACAAAAAAAGAGATAAAAGCAACGATTCCTAGAGAACCAATAATCAAATCATCAATTTCTTTAAAGATTAATACTCGTAAAACTTTACCTTTTGTCGGCTTGACAAAGGTCTCTTTAATCATGATGAAGTATTTCCCTATATCGTGTAGATATGTCATGTACTTGCTTTAAGAGCGCTAAATTAACAAAATAAAATTCGGGTAAAGCTATTTTACTATGCTTTATGAAAGTTCTATAAATCTAATAGCGTTTTAATTTTTTTATAGATATCTGTGTTTTCATAGATGCCAGAAAATTTTTCAGCACCAGGGCCGTAGGCAAATACAGGAACCATGGTTGCTGAATGTCCTTTGGTAGAAAATGAAGGTTTTATTTTATTGTAATCTCCATCGTCAGATGCAAGTGTAAATCCACCAGTTTCATGATCTGCAGTAACAATAACTAGTGTGTTTTTATCCTTTTTTGCAAAATCTAATACACTTCCCAACACAATATCAAAGTCAATCATTTCTCCGATGAGATAGTCTTCGTCATTTGAATGCCCTCCCCAATCGATTTGTGATCCTTCTACCATCAAGAAAAAACCATCTTTATCTTTCTTTAAATACGAAAGCCCTAATGCTGTTGCGTCATATAAAAAGGAGCCCCTTCCATCTATCATTTTTGGCATTCCTCCATCGGCAAGGAGAAATCCATATTTTTTATTTTCATCCATACGCATATTGGTTTGTAAAGATACGGTGTCTATTTCAAAGCCATTTTTTGTGAGTTCGCTGATCATGTTTTTTTTGTCAGCTCTATTCACAAAAAACTCACGACCACCCCCTGCGAAAAAATCAACTGAAGAGTAGGTGAGAGCTTCTGCGATTTCTTCTTCCATTTTTCGGTACCTAACGTGTGCGTAAAAACTGGCAGGCGTTGCATGTGTTATGGTGGAGGTTGCAATAACTCCTGTGGCGTAACCACGTTCTGACAAGTCTTCTAGCAGGGTAGGTGCGGCAATCGTATCGTTGGTGACTCCAATCGCTCCATTATAGGTCTTGATACCCGCAGAAAATGCTGTTGCACCTGCAGCCGAATCTGTGATGAGGTCACTAGACGACGATGTTTTAATAAGTCCTATATGCTTGAAACGTTCATAGCTAGAAGGCTCAGAGTGATAAAATTGTGTTGCTGATATTTGGCTTAATCCCGTGCCATCAGCAATCATAATGATGATATTTTTAGGTGTGTTTTTCTTGGTTTTTGTAGGAGGTTGTGGGACTACAGGAGGTTGCGGTGTTGCA
The DNA here is from genome assembly GCF_042653865.1 of Dokdonia ponticola. NCBI lineage: Bacteria > Pseudomonadati > Bacteroidota > Flavobacteriia > Flavobacteriales > Flavobacteriaceae > Dokdonia > Dokdonia ponticola. Next base: position 56,758 of record NZ_JBHSFV010000016.1, read on the forward strand.
GTGATTTTCTTGGTAGCACAAGAAAAGAACATCGATACGGTAGCTATTCCTATAAGGAGCGTTCTAAATGTAGACATAATATGGGCTTTATAACAATGTAAAAATACTAATATATAAGAGGTTGTTGTGTAAGGATACTGTTAAGAATTTAAGGGGTTATTTTAGAAATAATCCCTTTCCATCTTAATTTTCGAATAAAGGCACCCTCTTCTTTGGTAACAAGATAAGCATGTTTATGTCGCTTTGCGCGAAAATATCCTCTCATATAATCAAAAAAGAAGCTTAATTTCTTTTTACGTATGGCTAGCTTTAACGAGGCTATAGCAGTAAGCATAAATCCATATCTCATACCATAAAAAGCATTGCCTTGTTTGTATTTTGCCGCTTTTGTGTAAGTGTTGCCTGTTGGTTTTAGATGCTTAACGGCAAGACGATCATCTGTGATAATTTGCCAACCATAAAATTTAGCTTGAAGCTCATCCACAGTATCCCAACCCATAGCAGCTTTGAGACCATCTATTTGTACGAAACATTCTTTTCGATAGGCTTTCAAAGCCCCTCTTATATGATCTTTGTTAGTAAGGTTCTCCAAAACCCAAGAGTTTCCTTGTTTGATATGACAAAAACCACCAACCATACCTACGGTTGGATCTTTTTTGAAATGTGTGATGATCGTGGCTATATAATTCGGGGGGAAGATAAGATCCGCATCAAATTTACATAGAATATCATATTGGTCATCGAGTGTTTCTAATCCTTTTTGAAAGGCTTGTATGACTTTACTGCCAGGAAGGTGGGTTGCCTCTGCATAAGAATTTATGAGGGATATGAATGGGTACGCTTTCGCGAAAGCGGATATCACCTCCTCAGAAGTGTCAGTACTATGGTCATTGACAACCACAATTTTTTTAGGCAGCACTGTTTGTGCCACTAGTGATTCTAGTGTTTGTGAAATAAGGGTCGCCTCGTTATGGCATGGTATCACAATATATACATCCATTATGATTTTTTTTCGGCATAAATCAGGTAGTAGCGAGGTGTAAAAAGACGTAGTAAGGGTCTGATTCCTATCTTTTTTACTGGATTTGTAAATTTTTGTCGTTTTTTTATTTCCCAACCTGCTTTTTCAAAAATCCAATCAAATTGCCAATCTTCAAACTCATGATAATGCCTGTCCCAAGGATCTGTTTTACTTCGGTAGGCAGGAGAAAACCAAAGTTTAAGAGGGATACTAGCCACTATTCTAGAGCCTTTGGCATCTTTTAAAACATGAAAAGGGGATAAGAGATGTTCAAAAATCTCAAATGCAGTAATGACATCATATTCCTGTTTTTGTAAAGCGGTAGCATCAAGATCTAAATCTTCGCCAGAAGTATTTTTTACAGTGTATCCTTCGCGTTCCATAAAGTCTACAAAAGGATTGCGTACTCCCAAGTCGAGAATAGTCGTGTTGGTATCTGGAACTACTTCTTTAAGAAATTGAATCGTATGCTTATAGCGTTTGCTAGGAAAAGTATTCTCGTACATATTATACCATTTTAACCATAAAATATCGCATATAATTCGTTTCTTTTCTATCCATATTTCAATATAAAATAAAACCGTAACTGTGGCTATGCTTTGATTTTCTATTTCATCTGAATAAAAAATAATTCAAATTAAGAATACGACATTTCATCATTAAACTGGTATTAGTAACTCATTACGTAGTGTCCGAAGATACTCAATGTGATTTGGAAAGACAACAGAAAAAAAATCTAATACCTATATGCAATAGCATTAATGTTCATACCTGCGCCTACACTAGCAAAAAGGATTAAATCTCCTTTGTGTACTTCTTGATCTTTTATTTGTCCATTGATAACAAGATCAAATATGGTCGGAACAGTCGCTACAGAACTATTGCCTAATTTATGGATGCTCATAGGCATTACATTTTTAGGCATTGGATAGTCACATAACTTATAAAAACGCTCGCAGATAGCTTCATCCATTTTTTCATTGGCTTGGTGGATAAATATCTTTTTTACATTTTCTATTTTTTCACCACTTTTTTCAAGACATGATTTCATGGCCTGTGGGACATGGGTTAAGGCAAAATTATAAATCTTACGACCGTGCATTTTTATATACCTAGTGTCTTCAGTGTCGTCTTGTTTATTAGACTTTCCGAAAAACAGAAAATACGCTTCGTCGTAGGTGTAGGTTGCTGTTTCAAAAGCAAGAATTCCTGTGTCGCTATCATCTTGTTCTATAATCGTTGCACCAGCTCCATCACTATAAATCATACTATCTCTATCATAAGCATCTACAACCCGAGATAGGGTTTCTGTACCAATGACTAAACATTTTTTTGCCATACCTGCTTTGATAAAGGCCTGCGCTTGAATCACACCTTCTATCCATCCTGGGCATCCAAATAAAATATCATAGGCAACACAACGAGGGTTTTTAATACGTAAGCTATGTTTAATACGTGATGCTAGACTGGGTACAAGATCACTTTGTGTTTTCCCTTTTTGTACATCTCCAAAATTGTGAGCTACAATAATATAGTCTAAGGTTTCTGGATCTATGTTTGCGTTGGTAATTGCTTTTTCTGCTGCAAAAAAGCCTAAATCTGAGGAAGTGAGGTGGTCTTTTGCATACCTGCGCTCTTCAATACCTGTAATAGCCTTGAATTTTTCTATAATAACAGGGTTGTCATAATTTATAGTAGAACCATCACTATTTAAAAATAAGTGGTTATTAAAATCTTCATTTTTTTCGACTGCGCTAGGGATATAACTTCCTATTCCTGTAATTTTAATACCCATAATATGGTTGTATTTTATTATTTGGTAAAAGTAATGAAACTCGATTAAATACTTAATTCAAGATGAATTTATGCTTATATTTTTATGAATTTATTGTTATTTATTTAAAAATAGTGCAATATCTATTGTTGAATGTTTGATTTTATTTTTTTTTTAAAGAATATGTAAAATATAATAGCAGGCATCTAAGATACCTGCTATTATATTTTACATTTAAAAGCTATGCTTCTTCCATATACTCCTCAATAGGGGCACAGGTGCATATTAAATTACGATCTCCATACGCGTCATCAACACGTCTTACAGTGGGCCAGAATTTGTTATCAGCAACATAAGAGAGTGGATAGGCTGCTTTTTCTCTGGTGTATGGAAAATCCCATGTGTCTGATGTAACCATCGCAAGTGTATGCGGTGCATTCTTCATCACGTTATTTGGATCATTAGCAGCATTGTCTATTTCTTTTCTGATACTAATCATAGCATCACAAAAACGATCCAGCTCTTCTTTACTTTCACTTTCTGTAGGTTCGATCATCATTGTTCCAGCGACAGGGAAAGATACGGTTGGAGCATGAAATCCGTAATCCATGAGACGTTTTGCGATGTCTGTTACTTCGATACCGTGTTCTTTAAATGGTCGGCAATCTATAATCATTTCGTGAGCAGCACGGCCACGTTCTCCTGTATATAGACATTGGTAATGTCCTTCTAAACGTTCTTTAATATAGTTGGCATTTAAGATCGCGTATTCTGTTGATTTACGGAGTCCATTTTCTCCAAGCATTGTGATATACGCGTAAGAGATCAGACAGGCTAGAGCAGAACCCCAAGGTGCAGCAGATATCGCAGTTATGGCTTTGTCACCTCCTGTAGTTATCACAGGGTTAGAAGGTAGGAAAGGTACTAGCTGACTTGCTACACAAATTGGGCCTACACCGGGTCCGCCTCCTCCATGTGGAATTGCAAATGTTTTGTGGAGATTTAAGTGGCATACATCTGCTCCAATCGCTCCAGGGTTTGTTAAGGCTACTTGTGCATTCATATTGGCACCGTCCATATATACTTGGCCTCCATTTTTATGAATGATCGATGTGATTTCCTTTATGGCGCTTTCGTATACTCCATGAGTCGAAGGATAGGTAACCATTAAAGCGGCTAGATTTTCTTTGTGCTCTTCTGCTTTGGTGCGAAGATCATCGATATCTATATTTCCGTTTTCTAATGCTTTGGTAACAACAACTTTCATTCCTGCCATTACTGCACTTGCAGGGTTTGTACCGTGTGCAGATGATGGAATTAAGCATATATTTCGGTTAGAATCGCCTCTAGATTCATGATAAGCGCGTATGACCATTAAACCTGCATACTCACCTTGAGCTCCTGAATTTGGTTGTAATGATGTACCCGCAAAACCTGTGATTTCAGTAAGTTGCTCTTCCAGTTTTTTGAGCATGATTTGATACCCTTCTGCTTGATCCAATGGAGCAAATGGGTGGATATTCCCCCACTGTGGATCACTTAAAGGAAGCATTTCTGAAGCAGCATTTAACTTCATAGTACACGATCCTAAAGAAATCATAGAATGATTTAAGGAAAGGTCTTTACGCTCTAGTTTCTTAATGTATCTCATTAATTCAGTTTCCGAGTGGTAACTGTTAAATACATCTAGCGTTAAAAAGGGTGTGTCTCTAGCGATACCATTATTGATAGAAGAACCTTCAATGAGTTCTTTTACTTCAATAGTTGTTTTGTCTAATGCTTTTGCAAAAACAGCAATAATTGCATTTAAGTCCTTGATTGTTGTTGCTTCGTGTATAGAAATAGCAACTGTTTCTGCGTCTGGATAGTAAAAATTGATATTGTTCTCAGTGGCAATATTTGCTATTTTTTGGCTATCTGTTTTGATCTGGATGGTATCAAAATAGGCGGTATTCGTTTGGTATAAGCCTAATTTTTCTAATGCATCTGCAAGTGTGGTGGCTGTATTATGAACTTTATTAGCGATATGTGTTAAACCTTCCGGTCCATGATACACCCCATACATTCCTGCCATAACGGCTAGTAAGACTTGAGCAGTGCAAATATTAGACGTGGCTTTATCTCGTTTTATATGCTGCTCTCTGGTTTGAAGTGCCATACGTAAAGCACGATTGCCGTTCATATCTCTTGTAACACCGATGATACGTCCAGGGATGTTACGTTTATATGCTTCTTTTGTAGCAAAATAGGCAGCGTGAGGGCCTCCATATCCTAGTGGAATTCCAAAACGTTGCGTAGTACCTACCACAACATCTACTCCCATTTCTCCAGGAGCTCTTAGTTTTACAAGGCTTAGGATATCGGCAGCGACGGCCACTTTAATTCCAATAGCATTTGCTTGATTTACAAAGTTTGCGATATCATGTATTTGTCCAGATTTTCCAGGGTATTGTAAAATAGCTCCAAAGAAATCTTGTGAGAAATCAAAGGTTTCGTGATTTCCTACAACGAGTTCTACACCAATAGGTGTCGCTCTTGTTTGTAATAAAGAGAGTGTTTGTGGAAGAATTTCTTCTGACACAAAGAATTTTGAGACTTCTGCTTTTTTCTGTTCTCTGCTTCGAACAGCGAATAAAAGAGCCATAGCTTCTGCAGCAGCTGTAGATTCATCCAATAAAGATGCGTTTGCCAATTCCATACCCGTAAGATCTGTGATCATGGTCTGGTAGTTAAGTAACGCTTCTAGCCTTCCTTGAGCAATTTCAGCTTGGTAAGGCGTGTATGCTGTGTACCAACCTGGATTTTCTAGGATATTACGTTGTATAACAGCGGGTGTTACTGCTTGGTGGTATCCTAACCCAATGTACGAGTTGAATACTGTGTTTTTTGAAGCTAGTTCTTGAATATGTGCTGCAAATTCGTGTTCACTCATTGCAGGATCTAACGTAAGTGGTTGATCAAGTCTGATGTTTTCTGGAATCGTCTCAAAAATGAGTTGGTCTATAGTTTCAACACCTACTTTTTGAAGCATCTCTGGAAGATCAGATCTTCTAGGGCCTATATGGCGTAAAGCAAAAGAATCAGTATTCATATTGGATTGAATTTTTGAGTAACAAAATTACGACTTAAAACTGTAAAAAATATACCTTTTAAAGTTCGCGATTGCGTAAGTTGTAAACGATTTTAAGGGCTTATTAACAGTTATCTTATTTTTGTCTAATGAAATGGGTAGTACGTATTTTTAATTTTTACATCAACAGTAGTGTGCACGTGAGTTTAGCTGTGGTTGCGTTGGTTTTTGTGACATGCAGAACGTTAGACATTTCATGCCAAAAAGATTTTGTTTTTTTCGTTTTTTTTGCAAGTATTACAGGATATAATTTTATTAAATACTCAAGTTTGGCCAAATTACACCATAGAAGCCTCACAGAGTCCCTGCGAGCGATACAATTATTTTCTTTAGTTAGCTTTTTTTGTATGGTATTTTATGCAAACCGTCTTCCTTATGAAGTGTTGTTTGTATGTGCTATTTTTGGAGTTTTGACATTGTTGTATGCACTCCCCATTTTTTCGAGAAAGCGTAATTTACGTTCATTTTATGGTGCAAAAATGTACACCATTGCTTTTGTTTGGGCAGGTGTTACGGTACTTCTTCCAGTGCTAAATGCTGGACAGGAGCTCGGTATAGATGTTTGGATTTCTTTTGTGCAACGATTTTTGTTTGTCGTCGTCATTACGCTACCTTTTGATATGCGGGATTTGAATTATGACCGTAATGAGATTCATACCATCCCAAAAAGTTTAGGAATAAAATATACGAAGGTTTTAGGAGTAGGATTGCTTATAATATTTATAATCATGGAGTTTTTTAAAGATCAATTCCAGTATAAAAATTTAGTCGCTTTATGTATTGTAGCAGTAGCATCGGCGCTATTTCTGATCAGATCTTCAGATAAACAGTCTACGTATTATGCGTCCTTTTTTGTGGAAGGACTCCCAATGATTTGGTGGGGTTTATTGTGTGTATTGCCAGAATTACTGTCCTAATTCACGAGCTAATCGTTCTTTAAGAGCATTTTTTTCGTCTTGGCTGACACTATCAACTTTAGGATTCTTTATTGCTTTTGTAAGTTTATTATTGTTTGCAGTATATGCTCTACATTCACTACATATTATAAGATAAAAGTTAAGTTTTATCTTTTCCCAAAGTGAAGTCTCTTTGTATTGATTTTTATCACAGAGCATCTTTCCTTCGTGACAATTAATATTAAATAGTCCCATTAATTTTATTTTTTTTCAGTATTTTAAAATAGCACACATTAGATATAATTCATATTAAAACCAGTTCTTTTCCATGCAACTAGCCATCGCTGTACGCGCTCTGTGAATTATTACCCAAAAATTAGACGGCGTGATATCAAATTCATTACAAATAGTTTCGGTGTCAAATCCATCTATTGTTTTCATTCTAAAAATAGTGCCTTGTTTCTCTGGAAGCTTTGATAAACAGTTGTATATAGCTTCTCCTAATTCTTCATTTTGAATTTGATCTTCAGCAGTTTTATCAAATGGATCAGCCACACGTTCTTCTAGCCAATCGCCTTCACTCTCATCATCTTTATAGTTAATGTGAACCTCTGCTTTTCCTTTTTTTGAATTTGACTTGCGATAATGATCAATAATTTTTCGTTTTAAAATAGATATCAGCCAAGTACGTTCACTGGCTTCTCCTTTAAAATTTTTCATGGACTTAAGACCCGCCAGAAATGTTTCAGATATTAAATCTTGAGCCATTTCTCTGTCATTTACACGAGCAATCGTGAAATTAAATAAGTAGTCTGAATATTGATCGACCCATTTTGTAGGATCTATTTGGTTTGATGGCATAGCCTATTATATATGTAGGATTAAAACAAAACTAACGATTTTGATAAACTTTATATGGATATCATAAAATATATATCCTTGTTATCCCGTAAAAATAACGTAAAGTTCTTTGAATTTGATTGTTTGTTGGGTATCTGCTACAAAAAAGGAAATATTGACAATCAATTTATGAAGTACAATTCTGGTTAAAGAACGATCATTAAACGTAACCCCTATACGTTCTGTTTTGTGTTTGAAAAGGCAAGTCCGCACCACACAAAAACTTGCCTTTTTCTAAACCTTATATGATTTAGGTTTACTTTTATTTTTCTAATGCTGTTTTAATCGTTTGATTCCTATGTTTTATGAAATCAGTCATGTGTTTTTTGAGAAAGAATCGGTCAAATAGCTTCCCAAATATTCCATACGGAGTAGTGTAGGTAATTACATCTTTCATCTGAACCATGTTTTCTTTTTGTTCGAAATAATGTTGATGTCTAAAGGTTTTAAAGTTTCCTTTAATCATTTCGTCTACAAAATATCTAGGCGCTTCATAAGCTGTTATTTGCGAAGTGTGTGTTAGATACACGCCAAAGTGTTTGCCTCTCCAAGTAACGGTTTCATTATATTTTATAATCCCTGACATTACCCCAGCAATGGCTTGCTCATTTGTTTGAGAGGCCGTTTTCTTATGAAAATCGATGTCTAATGAGAGTTCAAAAGCTTTTTCTGCAGTGCTTTGAATTTCTGTATATATTATAATTACAGTCATGAAACTAATTCTTTTAAAGCCATTTCTAAGTCATCATGCGTAAATGTATATCCCTGTTTAAGTAAGCGTTTTGGAATAACATTTCGGCTTTTTAATAGTAACTCAGTTTCTGTATTGATTAAAAATGCTCCAATTTCTAGCAGCGTTTTATTAGATGGGATGCCAAAGGGAATGTTAAGGGTTTTACGCAATAATTGCATGACTGTTTTATTATCAGACGGATGAGGTGATACCACATTTATAGCCCCGCTTAGAGTGTCGTTTTTGATGCAAAAATCAATGATTTGCACAAAATCATCTTTATGTATCCAACTGAATTTTTGATGCCCTGATCCTTGTTTTCCGCCTAATCCTAATTTGGTGATATTGATCATGGGTTGCAAAGCGCCTCCATCTTTGCCAAGTACAATGGCGGTCCGTAAGGCTACTTTTCGGGTATGGGGTGTTTCTGATCCAAAGAATGCTTTTTCCCATGCTTTGGCAACACTTACCGAAAACCCTGTGCCAATTTCCCCTGTCTCTTCATCCATTTCTTTGTCTAAGGAGTGCCTATAAATGGTCGCTGTAGAGGAGTTAAGCCAGACCTTTGGTGGTTTTTTACACAAACCAATGGCTTCCCCTAGTACCTTGGTGCTATCTATCCGAGAATTTAAAATAAGCGCTTTGTTTTTAGAGTGATATCTACAATCTACGGATTTGCCTGCCATGTTGATAAGGACCTCTGCGTCGTCCAATTCGGAAGTCCACGGACCTATAGTTTTACCATCCCAGATAACCGTTCTACAATGATTTTCAAGTTTTTTTTGCTTTCGCGAAAGCAAAACAATCTCGTCAAAAGCGTCTTTAAAATACGATGTAATGACCGTTCCTAAAAAGCCTGTTCCTCCTGCAATGATTAATTTACTCATAGATTTGGTGTTACGGTAGGTCCTTGAACTCGTTGCATACTCGTTGATCTTGATTTTTTACGACCTCTTAAAAATAGGAATACGTTTAAGAATAGCATGATGCCTAGGTAGATAGAAAAACCGCCAATTTTTGTGCTCAACACTTCTATGAGCCCTTGGTAGGTTTCGTTAAAATGATAACTGGGAATTTTTAAAATAGAAAGCCCAAAACCGATGTTGAGTAAGTAAAAACCGACTTCAAAGAGACGGTTGGTAGAAAGTGCAATCTCTTCCCGTCCTTTAAAAATTTCGATCATAAAAATACGTCCGTTTTTGAATAAGGTTTTTGAAACAAAAAAGGTAAGTAAAATAATAATAGGTAAGTAAATGAGATAACCGATAATAATTTTTGAAGTTTCCATACTAATGTGTGTTTATACGTATTGTTTTTGAGATTTGAAAAAGAGCTGTAATACAATGATATTCATGTAGTGTAATACGGCTAAAATAAGAATAATACCCCCTGAATGTGTGGCAATGGTGTCTATGATATTGTGTGGATTATAGACCGTTTTCCAAGTCGAGATACTATAAATGACGTATCCTATATTGACCAGGTAATACCCTGTTAATAGTATGTTGTTTATGTATAGGCATAATTGTGCATTGTTAGGCATAAGATGTAAGACAAAAATGTTTCCGTTGCGATAGCATATCAGTCCGATTTTATAGATGATAAAAACCATAATACACCCATAGATAAAGTAGGTGATGATGTTATAATTCATCTGTTGTAATTTTTGACGGTAGATCTTTTTGTTTCTTTAAAATAAATAGAAAACCAATAGCGAGTATAGCTGCAATACACATAGCGATAGCATACGATGTGTCTGTTCCTATATATAGAATCCCTAATGAAAGACCTACTAAAAATGGATACATACTAAGATACTTGCGTGTGGAGGGATCGGTACGTTTCCACATAGTCAGAACTACCAAGTAGGATATTACTTGAACAATTCCGGTTATCGTCATAAATAAAAGAGCGAAAAAAGGAATTACAATAAGTATGAGATTAATACCAATGATAACTTTATTGATGTTATATAGTAGTTTCATAATCGTATTATTTTTCTGCGGTGATGAGGTAGTATCCAAAATCGTTCATGTGTAATCCAGAAGTCAACGCATAAAAGGATGCTTTTAAATTATCCCAACTTTGCTTTTTAATAGGTTCTCTCTTGAGTAGTTTTTTTAAAAGAAATAAGGGAATCGCAAAGGGGACGTGAAATACAGATGGTGCTACACGAAACGATATGTCTTGAATAGTAACTTTTGAGAAACCTATTTCTTCTAAGTTTTTTTTGACTTGCGCTATCTCCCCAAGTCCTTCCAAACTCCATTTTTCACAAAGTTTTTTATAACTATAGGAACTACCAGGGCATAATTGGTCAGGTGATTTTTTTAATAAGGCATCTCCTATAACCAATCGTTTGCCAGGCCGTAGTATTCTGTAAGCCTCTTTGAGGGTATCTTTACTATGACCACTATGACAAAAGCTTTCTATCGCGATAGCGCCATCAACACTATTTGATGGTATGGACGTTTTTCTAAAGTCTTCTTTCACAATCACTGCAGGAAATTTTTTTAACAAGATATTTCCTTCTTTTACTTGAAAATCAGAAAGTGTCACTCCTATCATCGATAACAAAGGATGATTTCGCAAGAAGTGACGCATAGTACCTCCCATCCCACACCCTAAATCGGCTACGAACTGTTTTGAATGAGAGAGATTCAGTCTTTTTAGCACCTGTGTATTCATTTCATTGAGCATGGTATCTCGACGGAATAGATTTGTTTTTCCAATTGAGAAGTATCCAAAATGCATATTAAAATCCTGACTCCAAAAGGTGTAGTCCTCTGTAGCCTCATCATAAAAGGTTTTTATTTCCTTGGAGGTTGCATGGGTCTTTTTTAGATCGGTATGTGTGGTATGTGATAAGGTTGTGTTCATCTTACATTATATTATAATTTGTATACTGTTGTTTTTCTTGATGCACCGTATGAATCATAAACGTGAAGTACATCAAAAGCGGGACAGGTAAAACCATCCAGAGCTTTGGAATAGGGAGGTAGCAACTTATCAGAAACAGCACAAGACCCCCTATGTATAACTGAAAACGAATACTATTAGGGTGTAAGAAAAAAAGAATACTCCCAGTAATGCCTTGAAAAACTCCAATAACAAATATCAATAACAGCGTTGTCATCCAAAGCCCATTGCTAATAAGACCTGATATCCCTGATGAAATGGTGAGTACGAGTAGAAAGATGTTGATGTATTTAATAGTTTTCATAATCAGAATGTTTTAAAGTTTCAGAAAATAGTGAAACTTTAGATTAAAAAAATAGATACTATTCTTAGACTCAAATGGGTATTATCCCATTAGCTTTAGAATCGTCTTTGTGATCCAGTTTTCTTTTTGGTCAATTATTTTTTCTAACATATTATCGGCTCTTGAGACAAAATCATACAGTTCTTCTGTCTTTGCTTTAAAATGAGCCGCTTTGGTTGATTCTTCGGCATCTATAGCACTTATGTCCTTTAAAACACGTAACGTAGGTTTGATTTCTCTTCGACTTCGTTCTTTTGCTATTTTTCTTGCGAGTTCATCGATATTGCCTTCAGCAGAGAAAAACTCCTTACGTTCTCCTGGCTTGTATTCTTTAAATACAATACCCCATTCCATGAGCGAACGTAAATTCATGCTTGTATTTCCTCTGGAGATTTGAAGCTCTTCCATAATATCTTCCATACTTAATGCTTCGGGAGAAATCATAAGCAAGGCATGTATTTGTGCCATGGTCTTATTGATACCCCATTGAGAGCCTAAAGCTCCCCATGTTTGGATGAATTTTGATTTTGCTTCAATAAATTTCATATTTCAAATATACGAATATTTTTAAACTTTCAAAACATATTGAAACATTTATAAGTTAAATAATGTATTGGTAGTAAAAATCGAAATCGAATTTGAAATCGAAGTTGTTGGAAGCTGGAAGTCTGAAGCGAAGTTTTTGAAATTTGAGATTTGATTTTTTGGAATTTGTGATTTTTCGGGTGCTGGGGCTTGTTGGGGAACGCTTTTATAGTTTACTGCAAACTGAGACTGAAAACTGTGTGCTATTTTTTTTGTAATTTGATTTTTTTAAGAGTTGAGATTTTTAATTTGCTATTTACTGAACACTGAATAGTGAACACTATTCCTCATCATTTTATTTCGCCGAAAGGCAGAAAACAAATAGTATCGAAATCACATCGATTGCTTATTTTTACCCTGTGAAGGTATGTGTCATTTCAAGCGTATGGGTAGAACCGCAGTCATCGGCGGCGGGGAGTCGGATGCTTCAAATATTAGATATCTTCTTAGACAAAGATTTCGAAGTAACGTATGCCTCAACGGCTTCACCGAGTGAGTTTGCCATTAACCTTACCAGAAAAGGAATTACCACCACTATCATCAAACTTAACGATCCGAGTTTTGATACCTATCTACAAGAACAACAACCCGACATTGTGCTGTTTGATCGGTTTATGGTGGAGGAGCAATTTGGTTGGCGTGTCGCGCAACAATGCCCAGATGCCTTGCGCATTCTGGATACAGAAGATTTACATTGTCTGCGTAACGCAAGACATCAGGCTCTCAAAGAAAACCGTCCGTTTGTTAACAGCGATCTGTTTTCCGATATTGCCAAACGAGAAATCGCAAGCATCTACCGCTGTGATCTCACGCTCATGATCTCTGAGTATGAAATGGAAGTGCTTCAGAATGTTTTCAAAGTGCCTAAAGAATTACTGCATTACCTGCCTTTCCTTGTTGCTCCAGTCTTAGGTGAGTTTGTTCCTTTTGAAGAACGTGCCCATTTTATTGCCATTGGTAATTTTTTACATGCCCCCAATTGGGATGCGGCATTGGTTTTGAAGCAAACCATTTGGCCCGCAATTCGTAAAATGATTCCTGATGCACAGCTCCACCTGTATGGAGCCTATGCTTCAGAAAAAGTGCTTCAATTGCACAATCCTAAAGAAGGGTTTTACGTCAAAAGAAGAGCTGAAGATGCTCATGAAGTCATTTCAAAAGCTAAGGTCTTATTGGCTCCTTTGCGTTTTGGTGCGGGTCTTAAAGGCAAATTTATAGACGCGATGCAGTGCGGTACGCCAAGCGTGACGACACAAATTGGGGCAGAGGCCATGCAAGGAGATTTTACCTGGGGCGGATATATAGAAGATGATTTTTCCGCTTTCGCGAAAGCGGCCACCACCCTCTATACCGATAAAAACCTCTGGAAAGTAGCTCAAGATCACGGACGCATCCTGATCAATAATCGCTTTCAGAAAAATGATTTTGAAGACGATTTTTACGATACAATAGAAAATTATAGGAATACACTTTTATCCCGCCGACAGCAAAACTTTACAGGACAAATGCTTCTACATCATACGCTACAAAGCACCAAGTTCATGTCCAAGTGGATCGAAGAGAAGAATAAAGGAAAGTAAATGAATTTGTTGTCATCCTGAGCTTGTCGGAGGAAATTAGGATGTCAAAATTTTAAAAACTTCGACAGGCTCAGTTTGACAAAATCAAGGAGTTATTTTTCCTGAATCAACCCCGCTCTCCTAAGCAACGCCTCTGGTTGAGGTTCTTTTCCTCTGAAACGTTTGTACAAAGTCATTGGATTTTCAGTGCCGCCTTTGGATAAGACATGCTCTTTAAATTTCTGAGCAATTTCTACATTGAAAATACCGTTTTCTTTAAAATATTCAAATGCATCTGCATCTAAGACTTCTGCCCATTTATAACTGTAATATCCAGCAGCATACCCACCTTGAAAAATATGAGAAAACGATGTACTCATACAGGTTTCTGGTGTCTCAGGGTATAAACGAGTTTCTGCGAATGCTTGAGTTTCAAATGCCTTTACATCACTGATTTCAGAAGGGTCTTGACCATGCCATGCCATGTCCATGAGTCCAAAACTGATTTGGCGCAAGGTCTGCATTCCTTCCTGAAAAGTTGCCGAATCCTTTATTTTCTGTACCAACTCCATCGGAATTACTTCCCCTGTTTCGTAATGTGTCGCAAACAATTCTAACGCTTCTTTTTCATAACACCAATTTTCTAATATCTGACTCGGAAGCTCTACAAAATCCCAATACACAGATGTTCCGGATAGGCTAGGGAAGGTGGTATTGGCAAGCATTCCATGAAGTCCATGACCAAATTCATGAAATAGCGTCGTTACTTCATTAAAAGTCAGCAGCGAAGGTTTACTCGAGGTAGAAGGAGTAAAATTACAGACATTAGAGACATGCGGACGTTCATTTACACCGTCTTTTATCATTTGTGATTTGAATGAGGTCATCCAAGCACCCCCTCGTTTTCCTTTACGTGGATGGAAATCCGCATAAAACAACGAAATAAAGCTTCCGTCTGCGTCGAGTACGTGATAGGTTTTTACTTCTTTATGATAGGTATCTACAGTAAATACTTCTTCAAATTGAAGTCCAAATAACTTTTCAGCCACCTTAAAAACCCCAGTAATCACGTTTTCTAATTTGAAATACGGCTTTAGTTGTTCATCATCCAGACTAAATAATTTTTGCTTTAATTTTTCCGAATAATAAGCGCTATCCCATTTTTGTAAGTGGTCTATGTTATCTTCCGCTTTCGCGAAATTTTCTAATTGTGCAAATTCTCTTTTGGCAGCAGGTTTTGCTTTTTCTAAAAGAGTATTTAGAAACGAAATCACCTTTTCAGGTGTTTCTGCCATACGCTCTTCGAGAACAAAATGCGCATGTGTTTTGTATCCTAGTAGATTGGCACGTTCATGACGCAATTGCGCTATTTGTAATACATTCTCTTGATTGTCAAATTCATTGCCTTTAAACGCTTTGCTGCCAAATGCAATGGAAAGTTCTTTTCGAAGGGCTCTATTTTTGGCATACTTCATAAAAGGAATATAGCTTGGGTAATCTAACGTAACTACCCATCCTTTTTTCTCTCTTCGCTCTGCTTCATTGGCTGCAGCCTCTTTCGCACTTTCTGGTAACCCATCGAGATCACTTTCATCTGTTAGGTGTAATTCATACGCATTGGTTTCTGCAAGTACATTTTCCCCAAAAGTGAGTTTTAATTTGGCCAAAGCAGCATCTATTTCTCGTAATCTTGTTTTTTTATCTTCAGGGAGATTGGCACCATTTCGCGCAAAGCTTTTATAACTTTTTTCTAAAAGGGTATTTTCTTCTACAGATAGATTGAGCGTATCTTTTTGATCATACACACTTTTGACCCGCGCAAATAAATGCTCGTTAAGGGTAATATCATTTCCAAATTCAGAAAGTAAAGGAGATACTTCTTGTGCTATTTTCTGAATTTCCTCATTGGTTTCTGCGCTATTCAAATTGAAGAAAATACTAGAAATCCGGTCCAATTGCAAACCAGAGTAATCAAGCGCAACGATAGTATTCTCAAAGGTAGGAGCTTCTGTTGATTGTGTAATAGCATTTATTTCTTCCCTAGCCATACGAATCGCCTTTTCAAATGCGGGTTTGAAATGTTCATTTTTAATACTAGAAAAAGGAGCCTCATTAAAGGGTTGTAGAAGTGGATTATCTGCTATGTTCATGATGAACGGATTTTAATTAGAATTAATTTGTGTGTTTCGTCGATGTTTTTGTGTATTTCACCTATACTTTATAGTTACTGATCGATTATTTAGTGACAAGTCTTGATTAGATGATATCTTTGACGTGAGTTTTAGTGAGAATTCCCCAATTCAATGTAACATAAGTAAGGTTTGATTATATTTAGGATGGTTAATAAATACGATTTCATACCCCAAATACATTGATAAAGACCACTCGAAAGAGTGGTCTTTTTTATTTTGAGTTATTGTAGACTTTTTGCTCCTTGAATTACTTTTTGTTTCAGTTCTTCTTTGTATGCAATAATACGATCTCGGATATCTGTATTTGTCGCTCCCAAAATTTGTGCAGCAAGGATCCCAGCGTTTTGAGCTCCGTCAAGAGCTACTGTTGCTACAGGAACTCCTCCTGGCATTTGTAAAATAGATAAAATAGAATCCCACCCATCTATAGAATTACGTGATTTTACGGGGACGCCTATCACAGGAAGTGGTGACAAAGAAGCTACCATACCAGGTAAATGTGCAGCACCACCAGCACCAGCTATAATAACATTGATGCCACGTGTGTGTGCATGTTGGCCATAATCGAAAAGTTTTTCAGGGGTACGATGCGCACTTACAATATCTACTTCTGTTGTGATGTCTAAATGCTCAAGAATATCAATGGCTTTTTGCATAACAGGGAGGTCACTTGTACTTCCCATAATAATTCCTACTTTCATATTTTGTATATCTTATATTCTTTTATTCAGAAATTACTTTAATCATTTTTTTAACAGCTTCTGCTGTTGTTCTAGCGGTACTAAGATCTTGATCTATAATAGTTACATGTCCCATTTTTCGGAAGGGGCGTGTTTCTTTTTTCCCATAGATATGGGCAGTAACCCCATCCATTTCCATGATTTTTTCAATATTCTTATAAAGAACTTGTCCTTGATAATTTTCTTCCCCCACTAGGTTGACCATCACTGAAGCGACTTTGCTAGCAGTTTTGCCCAAAGGTAGATCTAAAATCGCTCGGATGTGTTGTTCAAACTGATTTGTGTAGCTTCCTTCTATACTGTAATGCCCACTGTTGTGAGGTCTTGGTGCGACTTCATTAACTAAGATTTCATCGTCTTGTGTCTGAAACATCTCTACCGCTAGTAATCCTACGTGTTCAAACGCTTTTGATACTTTTTCGGCAACCGCTCTTGCTTTTTCGGCAACCGCATCATCAATACGTGCAGGACAAATGACATATTCTACTTGATTAGCTTCTGGATGAAATTCCATTTCAACAACGGGATATGTAATCACCGCTCCCGATGGATTTCGAGCGACAATGACTGCGAGTTCATTTTTAAAAGGAATCATGGCTTCGGCAATACACGGTACTTCGGGTAAGGTTTCAAAGTCCTGCGCTGTTCGAATTACAGATACTCCTTTCCCGTCATAGCCTCCTGTACAGGATTTCCACACAAAAGGATAGGAGGGTGCATCTGCTAGAAGCGCACTTGCTGTCTCATATCTTTTAAAAGGTGCTGTAGGAATCTCTTGATCTGCATAAAATTGCTTTTGCACGCCTTTATCTTGTATTTTTCGTAAGGTATTGGCAGATGGGTATACAGTGATTCCTTCTTTTTCTAGGGTTTCAAGTGCGTCTACATTGACAGATTCTATCTCAAAAGTGAGTACATCTACTTGGCGTCCAAAAGCGACCACTGTATCGTAATCCATAAGACTTCCTTGCTCAAAATGATCACAAGCAATTCTTGCGGGAGCTTCAGCACTCGGATCGAGTACATGGGTTTGGATATCATATTTTCGGGTGTCATATAGCATCATTTTGCCTAATTGACCACCGCCTAAAATTCCCAGTTTAAATGGAGAAGAGAAATAGTTTTTCATAAGAGTACGCTCTCAACAACGTTGAGGTTTATGCTGAGCCTGCCGAAGTACGACAAGCATAAAAATTAAAACTCAAAAATACAAAAAACCTAGTTTCTAAACTCCTATCTACCCACCAGAATTTAGAAGCTTTTAACGAGTTTATGTTTTAAGGAATCCTAATTTGTGATTTGTAGTTTTCAGGTGGTATCTTTGCGCATTTGGAAAAAGGTATGAAAACAATACAATTACACGATCTTACTTTTGAAGAATGCATCTCAAAAACAGAAGTGCAGCAAGCCGTAAATGGTGTGGCTGTTCTTATCAATGATACCTATAAGGAGAAAAGGCCTGTGTTCCTTACGGTGCTTAATGGTGCTTTTCTTTTCGCCGCCGAGCTGATAAAAAAGTTTGATGGTGAGTGTGAGATGAGTTTCATAAAGGTAGCTAGTTATGACGGGATGAAGCAAAATGATGAAATCTTCACCGTGATGGGCGCAGAGCCTTCATTAAAAGGGCGTGATGTTGTCGTCATTGAAGATATTGTAGATTCTGGTAATACAATAGAGACTATCATACAGATTCTTGAACAAGAAGAAGTAGCATCGTTTAGAATTGCCACCTTATTTTACAAACCAGAAGCTTATACAAAACCATATACCATAGATTATATAGGGCTAGAAATTGAAAATGATTTTGTAGTAGGGTTTGGACTAGATTACAAAGGACTAGGCCGTAACCTTACTTCTATTTATAAACTTAAACAACCAAACATGAAGAACCTTGTTTTGTTCGGCCCTCCAGGTGCCGGTAAAGGAACGCAAGCAGAAGTATTAAAAGAAAAATACAATCTCGTACATATCTCTACTGGAGACGTTTTTAGATACAACATAAAAAATGCAACTGATCTAGGTTCATTGGCAAAATCATATATCGATAAAGGACAATTAGTACCAGATACTGTAACCATTGATATGCTAAGCGCAGAGGTTGAGAAAAACCCAAACGCAAATGGCTTTATTTTTGATGGTTTTCCTAGAACAGAAGCGCAAGCCGATGCACTCGCAACCTTACTTGCATCAAAAAACACAGAAGTTGCTGCGATGGTGGCATTAGAAGTAGATGATGAGGTATTGGTGCAACGTCTTTTAGAAAGAGGAAAAACGTCAGGACGTCCTGATGATGCTGATGAAACAGTGATTCGTAACCGTATCAAAGTATATTATGCAGAGACGGCGATCTTAAAAGGATACTACGAGAAGCAAAACAAATACCACGGCGTAGATGGTGTAGGAAGCGTGGCTGAGATTACAGCACGTTTAAGCGCTGTGATTGATACGCTTTAGAAATCGAAATCGAATTTGAATGTGACATTTAATGTACTTTCAATAAAGGGTTTTTCCGCTTTCGCGAACCTGCCTGACGGCAGACAGGAGCGTATAATAACATAATAAAAAGGAATAGTTGTCTACACATAGAGTAGCAGCTTTTTGAGTTTTAATTTTAACAGACCATCACTTTTTTTCAAAAGTGATTATATACATGGTAATTTGGAATTAGATTTCTATTACCTGAGAATTAGAAAAAATGACTGAAGGAAATTTTGTTGATTATGTAAAAATTCATGCCACTTCTGGAAACGGAGGGTCTGGCTCTGCGCATTTACATAGAGAGAAGTTTATAGAAAAAGGAGGTCCAGATGGTGGTGATGGTGGTCGTGGAGGTCATATTATCGTGAAAGGAAATAAAAATCTTTGGACCTTATTACATCTCAAGTTTAAAAAGCATTCTCGTGCTGGACATGGAGGAAATGGTTCTAAATCTAGATCTACAGGACATGATGGGCAAGATGAATATATCGAAGTGCCATTAGGAACGACCCTAAAAGATACTGAGACAGACAGGGTTATTTTTGAAATTACAGAAGATGGACAAGAATTTATCGTCGCAGAAGGCGGTATGGGAGGTCGCGGAAACTGGCATTTTAAAAGTAGTACCAACCAAACGCCTCGATACGCACAACCAGGGATAGATGGATGCGAGGTGCAGCTTACTTTAGAACTTAAAGTACTAGCAGATGTTGGATTAGTTGGGTACCCAAACGTAGGGAAGTCCACATTACTAGCGGCGATTACTGCAGCAAAACCAAAAATAGCCAATTACGAGTTTACAACGTTAAAGCCTAACCTAGGGATTGTGCAATACAGAGATTTCAGATCTTTTGTGATGGCAGATATACCTGGAATTATAGAAGGTGCCGCCGAAGGAAAAGGCATTGGGCATCGTTTTTTACGTCACATCGAGCGTAATTCTACGTTACTATTTATGATCCCTGCAGATGCCGATAGTATTTCAGGTCAATATGATATCTTGCTTCACGAGTTGCAAAAATACAATCCAGAAATGCTGGATAAATCTCGCCTTATCGCTATTTCTAAAAGCGATATGTTGGATGAGGAGCTCAAAGCAGAACTCGCCGAAGAGCTTGACAGGGAATTACCTATTCCCTACATGTTCATCTCTTCCGTTGCTCAGCAAGGTCTTGTGGAGTTGAAAGATGCACTTTGGAAGATGTTAAATGAGGAGTAATATCTTATAAATCACTTCCTTTAAGATAGATTAATCTGTATGTTTACAGCAAATTAGCTACACATGAAGATATCTTTACTTTCTTTTATTTTTTTATTCTCTTTTTTTGTCGGATTTGGACAGTGTAATGACGGTGATATTATTTTGAATACTCAAGAAGAAGTCGACAATTTTTCTGTTCTATATGGAAATTGTGTATTAATTAATGTGATAGTAAGTGGAGACGATATTACTGACTTAACTCCACTTTCTGATATTGTATCTATAGCAGGTGATTTAAATATATCGAATAACGATCAACTTAGTACTATTGAGGGATTAGAAAATCTCTTTGATGTGATCCAAATAATTATTGAAAATAACCCTCAGTTATCAGATATCACAGCGATATCAAATGCTCTTGATAATGATTTTGGTATAGGATTGATTATAAGAAACAATCCTGTTCTTGAGACCTGTAGTTTTGTTTCTATGTGTAATTTTTTGAACACAAATGTTATAGAAGCTACTATAGAAAATAATGGAATAGCGTGTAGTAATCTAGAAGAGGTTCTTGAAAATTGTAATACAAATCTCAATATAATTTCTGGAAACATACTATTTGATTTTGATAATGATGGTTGTACTACAGATGATTATGCGGTAGGGAACATTTTAGTAGAAACGACTGATGGAATTTCTTCACAAACGTCAATAACTGATGATCAAGGCAATTTTTCATTATTTGTAGAAGAAGGGGTCTATACAACCTCACTATTAAGCGGATCTTTACCTTCTATCTTTCAATCAGTTCCAGAAGCTATAGAAAGTACTTTTGAGGGAGGAGGAAATGAAGATGCAATAGAGTTCTGTGTAGAAGCTGCAGAAATTATAAATGATATCTCTGTAACTTTAATACCACTTCAAGAACCACGACCTGGATTTGATGCTAGATATATCATATCATATTCTAACTTAGGTTCTACAATAGAGAGCGGAACGATTACTATGAATTTTGATGAAGAAATTTTATTTTATGAAAACTCATCACTACCTCCAACGATGATTAGTGAGACTTCTACTGAGTGGGAATATAATGAAATGTTACCTTTTGAAACGCGTACGTTTATAGTAATATTTGAACTTTTTATACCTCCCACTGTTCAAGGAGGAGAAATACTTTCTTCACAAGTAGTTTTAGACACTAGTAATACAGATGATATTATTTTAAATAATGTTTCTAATATTAGAGAACTTGTGGTGAACTCGTATGATCCTAATGATAAACAGGTATTACAAGGCGAACGAATCTTAGAAGAAGAAGTAGGGAATTATTTAGACTATGTAGTGCGTTTTCAAAATACAGGAACAGCAGATGCTATTAATGTCATTGTAACAGATACCTTGAGTGATAATCTTAATTGGAATACACTTCGTATTTTAAGTTCAAGTGATGACTATCGTGTAGAAATCACCAATGGCAATGAAGTCACTTTTATATTTGAAAATATTAACCTTCCTCCAGAAGAACAGGATGAAGAAGGAAGCAACGGGCATATCGCTTTTCAAATACGATCAAATGATGATCTTGTTTTGGATGATGTTATAGAAAACACTGCCAATATTTTCTTTGATTTTAATGCACCTATTATCACAAATACAGTGGTGACAACTGTTTCTTTACCGCTCTCATTAGAAGATAATATACTTCAAAATGCCATCACCATCTACCCTAATCCTACAGTTGATATTTTAAATATTACATTGTCTTCTGACATACAATTACAGTATGTAGACGTATTTTCTGTAACCGGAAACAAAGTGCTAAGTACTCAAAACATATCGATTGATTTTATGACACTTGCACAAGGAATCTATTTTGCACGTATTCAAACTAACCAAGGGACTGTGGTCAAAAAAATAGTTAAGAAATAGTAAAATACAATATAACTCATATCCTTTTGTTTACTTTTAAACAAATACTATAGTATGCGGATATTCATTTTAGTTTGTATAGCTGTTTTTGTATCAAGTTGTGGATCTACATTTGTAGATTATGACTATGATGAGGCAGTCTCTTTTGATGATTATAAAACGTATCAATATGATTTTAGAGAACCTACAGGACTTTCAGAGTTTGATGAGCGTCGGTTGATACGATATACAGACAGTATTCTAGAATCTAAAGGATACACAAGAACAGATTATAACAGCCTTTCTATTAAGATACAAGCGTCAGAGTTTGAGACTTCTTCTCGTAATACACTAGGTGTTGGTTTTGGAAGCGGTGGCGGTAATGTGGGTGTAGGTGTAAGCGGCGGAATTCCCATTGGAGGTCGTGAACAGCACTTGCAAATAACCTTAGAGTTTTACGATATGGATCATGGGGCAAAACTGATTTGGCAAGCGATTAGTGAGAGTGATGTGAAGGTAAAAACAACACCCGATCAGAGAGATGCATACTTTAAGAAATTGGCAGAAAAGATATTCAAGAAGTACCCTCCTGGATCTTAACTTTTATAATCATTAGCTTGACATTATTTCGTATATATTTGCAAAAATCATCAATTCTATGAAGTGGTTCCTTATTTTATTGTTTCCTATATGTTGTTTTGCACAAGGGAATACGGTTGATGCCGCTTTCGCGAAAGCGGAAACCTACTTCCATACCAAAAAATATAATCAGGCAAAACCTATTTTTCAATCCTATCTGAAGCAACACCCAAATGATCTTAAAACGCTAGAATACTTGGGAGATATTTATGGGTTTGCAGAAGATTGGGATGCTGCTATAGATTACTATAAAAAGCTCGTAGAACTTTCTCCCGAAGTAGCCAATTATCATTATAAATACGGAGGTGTTTTGGGGATGAAGGCATTAGCGATCAATAAAGTCAGGGCATTAGGGCTTATAAGTGATATTAAAGAAGCTTTTGTGACCGCTGCAACCCTTGATCCTAGGCATGTGGAAGCGCGCTGGGCACTGGTAGAATTTTATATTCAGTTACCAGGAATTGTTGGCGGAAGTGAGAGCAAGGCAAAAAAATACGCAAATGAATTAAGTGTCTTATCTCCCGTAGATGGCCACCTCGCACACGGATATATCGCTGAATATAACAACAAGCCAAAAGAGGCTGAACGTCATTACAAAAATGCAGTACATGTTGGTGGATCTGTTGTTTGTTATACAAAATTGTATGAGCATTATGAAAAGAACGATGCGCCAGAAAAAGCGATTCAAGTCATAGACGAGGCTCGTAAAAAGCATACCTCAGAAAATAGGTTACATTACCAATTAGGGAAAATTGCGGGGCAATATGGGATTGGTTTAGATCAAGGGATTGAGTGTTTGGATAAATATATTATGAACTACTCCGCTGCTGATGGTGTTCCCAAAGATTGGGCATATTATAGACTTGCTCAAATCTACAAGCACAAAGGTCAAAAGCAAGAAGCCGTTACTTGGATTAAAAAAGCATTGCAAGACCGCCCTGATTTTAAAGAAGCACTCGCTGAAAAAAGATTAATAGAAGCTCTTTAGTCTTTTAATAAATAAGGGTTGATATCGAGTATGTTTTCTTTTATGTACGAATTAATAAATGGGGTGGTAAGATGTGCGCTTCCCAAGAGTTTATTTTCTTGTAAGCGTGTTTTAATATCCAATTCTTTATACTTTTTCAGATAGGGTATTGATAAAGGGGCATAGCTGTAATGCCAGGGCTCATGTTTGAAACCTTTACGTCCCAGAGTATCGGTGTATACGAGATAAAACCCAAAACTATTAGCATGTTTATCCATCCATTCTTTAAATTTACAAAAGGGACCTGTGCCGTAAAATTTTGAAGGGACTAACACATCTCCCGTTACTTTTGGGGTGCCATCTATTAAGTCTATATCTGTACCCCAGTGATGTCTTGAAGTGCCCGGAATTGTAGAGTATTCTATAATTTTTTTTATGGAGTCTGTAGGGGAGAGTCCGCTTTCGCGAAAGCGATTATATTTGCGTTCCCAAATTCTATTTTGGTGTGCATAATCCCGGTAGCTAGAAATCACTTTAACTTGAATTTTGTCTTGTAAAGCAGCTGTTTTTAACCGTTCAAAAGCAGTAGCAGCTTCAGGTCTTAGTCTGTATCCTGTGCCAGAAGTTAAAAGAGGATTTCCTTTTCCTAGTAATTCATCTTGAGAGATTTGAGTTTCCAGAATAGATGCGTATAGTGCTGAAGAAAGCGTAGTGGCAATACTGCCTAGGAGTATTGCTTTTGTAAACATTCTGCGTTTCATGTTAGTTCTTTTTTCATTAAAAAATGAGGGCCTACCAACGGAATATCAAATTCAGGACCAACTATTGTATATCCTAAGTTTTTATAGAAGGAAACAGCTGCGATTCTAGCGTTAAACCATAGCAAGGTGCAACCTTTCTTTTTAAGAATATCCTCTCCTTTTTTCAATAGTAGTTCGGCGATGCCTTTTTTTCGAAATTCGGGTAATACCGCCATGCCTCTTAGTCGGTGTTGCTTCCCAGTAAAACTTTCTTTTTCATCCTCCATAAATGAGGCAACTCCAATAATAATATTTTGATAGTACATGCCGACGTGGAATGTTGATGGTTTTTCGTCGGCTTCCATGTAGACATCTTCTAGTGGTCTTCCTTTTCTAAGGACAGGATGGCGGACAGGCCAAGTCTCTTCGGCAGTAATTTGTTTTAATGTGTAATCAGGATTATCAATACGATATCCTTTTGCTGGAATTCCGTCATAATCAAAGTCTTTCAAAAAGTACATCCCACATTTTTGAATCACACTATGTGAAGCCTTGTTCTCTTGATGGGCGTGTGCGACTAGAAACGGATACTTCAAGGTGTTAAATGCATATTGGATGACTGCTTTGGCACTTTCGGTAGCGTATCCTTGATTCCAGTAACATTGATAGAAACGAAACCCAATATCGACCACGCGCTCTTTGGGATGGTATTTTAAACCACACCAACCTAAAAATTCATGATCAGATATACGTATCACTGCCCAACGACCGATTCCTGTTGTTGTGTAGGCATCATAGTTTTCTATAAATGTATGAGCACTATCTAGATCTTTAAAGGGAGTGTCTCCAGTATACTTTATGACCTCAGGGTCTGCATTCATCTGAAAGAAATGAATACCGTCTTCTTTCTTAAATGAACGTAGGAGAAGTCTATCGGTGGTTGTAATAGGTGTATTCACTAAGGTTTATTTCTTTATGCTTTAAAAATAGAAAGAAAGTGGTACCTAGCCTAACAGTATGTCTGTATTTTTAGATACAAATACATATTGATGATCTCTAAAAATTAATGTATTTTTAATTTAATTTATTTGAGATAAATTTTTGCAAGTTGATAAAAATGTATATTTTTGCCACCGCTTAACTAACGGGAGTAGTTCAGTTGGTAGAGCGTCAGCCTTCCAAGCTGAATGTCGTCACGCTTGTAGCGTGATCACCCGCAGGAAGTAGTTGTAGATTGATTTAAAATATTGAAAATACCTTTAGATTTGCATTCATTATGTAAATTTATAAAACGCGGGAGTAGCTCAGTTGGTAGAGCGTCAGCCTTCCAAGCTGAATGTCGCCGGTTCGAACCCGGTCTCCCGCTCCACAAGCCTCATAGAAATATGAGGCTTTTTTTATGCTTGTATGTTTTTTCGCGTAAGCGTACCTTAAAAATGGATCAAGTCCAAAACTTGTGGGATTTTAGGATTATGCAAAAATAGTAGATAATCTAAAAAGGAAGAATTCTACATTTCTAACACCTCTGAATTGTGCTCTAAACGCTTTTATCTTGGCATTAAAA
>NZ_JBHSFV010000017.1:0-75956 GCF_042653865.1 Dokdonia ponticola
AAAATAAGTTACAAGAACTTCTGGAAGTAATAAGTTGGCGGCAGCAAATAGAGCATCTGAGGACATAGAATTTTTTAAAGCAAAGTTGTCTCAATTTTAATTACCCCACAACTTTTTGTGTTGAGCCTTAAAAATCAAGAAGACTGCCTGAAGTTATTTCATAAGGGACTTTGTCTTTTTCAAACACACGTGCTGTTGGCGTTCCACGAAGAGTAATGGCATTATCTAGAACCTCTAGCCAACTTCCTTCTCGTAAGCCTATAACAGGGATGTGATTATGCGCATGAAACTCTTTGATCCTTGTTTCACGTGTTTCGCCCATGTGCGTACTTCCCGCTATGGGGTCTAGATAATGTGGATTAATATTAAATGGTAGTGCACCTAGTGTTTTAAAACTAGGTGGATAGGCAATAGGCATGTCATTGGTCGTTTGCATAGTGAGTCCGCAAATATTACTGCCAGCACTTGTTCCTAAATAGGGTGTACCTTCAAATATTTTTTTACGTAAAACAGGGAGCACTTCTGTTTTGTATAATTGGTTGACAAGTACAAACGTATTGCCACCTCCTGTAAATATTCCTTCTGCATTTTCAATGGCTTCTACAGGGTTTTTGTAGGTGTGTAGTCCAATGATTTTTTTTCCAATTTTTTTAAATGCTTTGGCTGCTATATCTGTGTATTGCTCATGAGAAATCCCTCCGGGTCGGGCATAGGGGATAAAAACAATAGTGTTTGCGTTTTGATAGAGAACTTCTAACGTAGGTAATAGATACGCTAAATAGTCACTTCTGTGTAGCGTTGAAGTGCTAGCAATAATAAGTCTTTTGGGCATTGGGAATTTGTTTTTTTAAAAGTAGCTAATCGTCTTCAATTAACAAAAGTTTATAGGCGTATTAAGTTTTTCATCACATTTGAAACTGTTTCTTTGGAGTAACTAAATAATTCATGCATAAAGCACTATTTCTTTTTTTATTTTTATTGAGTACTGTAGTTTTTTCTCAAGAAACTGTTGTTTTGAGGGGGGAAGTTCTTAATGACTCCATAGAAAAAGCGTCCCTTACAGTCGTAAATATCTCTTTGAAGAAAGGTTCGATCACGAATGAGGCAGGTGTCTTTGAAATCCCTGTGCGTGTTTCTGACACCATTAATATAAGTGCGGTACAATACGAGTCTAGGCAGTTTGTAGTTACGCAAAAGATGTATGACCGAAAAACCATGTCTTTGTATTTGGAACCTAAAATTAATAAACTCGATGAGGTATTTATTAATAATGGATTTTTATCGGGTGTCTTAGATAAAGACGCCAATGATGTATCGCTTAAAGATTTGTTGGCAGGAATCCAAAAAGCTGCAGATCAGGGGTTGCTTGAAGATGTAGATATTGCTACAAGGGAAGAGCGAAGATTACATACCGCTACTTCGGGTACAAACGGGACTGCAAAAGAAAGTTTTACGGGACTTGCGATCCCGTTACCATGGTTGATTAATGGTATCAATGGAAAAACTAAAAAACTTAAAAAACATCTCGCTGTAGCTACTTATCAAGATAAAGTGATGCAAGCAATCACTAGATATTCTGATTCACTATATGTGAAAGATCTTCATATTCCTGAAGTGCTTATAGAAGATTTTATGTTTTACGCTTTACAGGATGCGTCTCTTGAAGAAATGGATACTACTAATTCTTTGTTGTTTTTGGAGTTTTTGAGTGCTAAAGCAACAGTTTACTTAGAATTAAAGAAAGAACACCAACCTAAAGATAAGCAAGATTAGTGATGTATAAAGTTTGTTTTTTACTACTATTATTATTTCTATCTTATTCTTTATTAGGGCAAGAGATGATCATTCTTCGAGGAGAAGTGCTTAATGACTCTATAGAAAAAGCCTCGCTTACAGTTGTGAATATTTCTCTTAAAAATGGGTCAATTACCAATGAGGAAGGTATTTTTGAAATTCCTGTACGTGTTTCGGATACCATTAATATAAGTGCGGTACAATATGAGTCTAGGCAGTTTGTGATCACGCAAAAGATATATGATCGTAAAACTATGTCTTTGTATTTAGTCCCTAAAGTAACTGAACTAGATGAGGTGAATATCAGTAATGTTGATCTTACAGGTTATTTACGTCGGGATATTTTAAATACACCTATTAAAAAGATAATCACGGCTGGAGATTTAGGGCTTCCTGAAAATGCACACGCTCCATTTACTCCAGAAGAACGAAGAGCTTACAGCGCAAGTGCGGGAGGTGCTGGTGCGTTTGGTGCGCTTATCATGGCTATAAACGGACAAGCTAAAAAATATAAGAAACAGTTAGAGGTCATGCGTTTTCAAATTAAAGTTGAAAAAGCACGCGAAACATTTTCGGATAGTTTGTATATGAAATCTCTAAATATACCCAAAGAGCTTATTGAAGATTTTGTATATTTTGTCTTTGAAGAGAAAAAAGCAGAAGGGGATGACGAAAAAGGAAATTCAATGGATTTACTAGAATATATGCTCAAAAAGTCTAGAAAATATATAGCTTTAAAAGAAAAAGAAGGACTCCCTAGTAAGAATAAAAATGATGAATAAAATTATAAAAATGAGTATCGGTTGTCTCTTCTTACTAAGTTCAGGGTTGTATGCCCAGAAATCTATACAGCTAGAAGGACAAATCCTAAATGACACGATAGATAAAGCACAACTTACCGTGGTTAATATTTCTTTAAAGAAAGGAACCATCACAGATTCTAACGGTTTTTTTACGATTGAAGCACGTGTAAACGATACCATTAATATCAGTGCTGTTCAATATGAGTCTAGACAACTTGTGGTGAATCAAACCATGTTTAATCGAAAGAAAATTTCGCTATATCTAATTCCAAAAGTCAATGAGTTAGAGACTGTAGAGATTAGTAATATTGATCTTACAGGTGATCTTACTAAAGATATCCGATCTACAAAATTTAAAAAAGAGGTATATGCAAAAGAGCTAGGTATTCCTGAAAATACTGCCCCCAAACGTACTGTCGAAGAACGACGTTACTACACAGCAGTCACAAGTGGAGCGGGGATTCCTCTTGATGGACTCATTAATTCTATTACTGGGCGGCTTAAAATGCTTAAAAAGCATATAGAAGTATCTCGATTTGAAAAATTGGTGCAAGAAAGCAGGTATCGTATTTCGGATACTATTTACATGAAAAACTTAAACATCCCCGAATCCTATATCGAAGATTTTGTGTATTATGTCTTTGAAGATAAAAAGGCCAAAGAGCTTGTAGATGCTAATAATGCCCTCGGACTTCTGGAGTTTATGATGCTTAAATCAAAACCGTATTTAGCGTTAAAAGAAAGCGAAAAAGAATAGCGGCATATTTTTTGGAAACAGAAATCCTATACCTTTGTTCAATTCTTAATTAGTACGCTTTCGCGAAAGCGCACTCAACCCAAAAAAATGAAGAAAATAGTTTTACTCGCATCCGTTATATGTTTGTTTTTGTGCACATCATTTACCATTCATAAATATTACCTAAGCGTTACCGATATTACATATAATACAGAAGAAGGCTCTCTACAAATGATTACACGCCTTTTTTATGATGACCTAGAGGATGTGCTACGCGAACGTTACAAAGAAGATCTGACGGTAGATGAAACCTCAAACCAGGAAGAACTTGATATCTATATCAAAAAGTACTTGAAAGCTAAGATGATCATTAAAGTGAATGGTGAAGAAAAAAACCTTTCCTACCTTGGGAAAGAATATGAGGATGATTATGTGGTATGTTATATAGAAATAACAGATATCACATCTTTAAAAACACTAGAGATAGAGAACACCGTACTAATGGATGCTTTTGAAGAACAAAAGAATATGGTACATACCGATATTCTGGGGAAAAAGAAAAGCCTTTTACTCGTTAATGGGAAAGCCAAAGCTGTGTTAAACTTTTCAGAATAGATTCACAAAAAAGTTAAGGTTTGGCTATTTTAGACCTCTAATTAAATGACAACAAATTATGATTCGTTTCAAGTACGCGTTATGCGCAATGCTATTACTTTGTGTCTCTTTAGGATACGCTCAAGAAGAAGAGCGTCAAGGAGGCCATGAGAATGAAAATAAATTCAGACAGCTCTATAATGAAATGTCTACCCCAAATTCCTATCGTACCGCTTCAGGAGCTCCAGGACACGAGTATTACCAGAATGAAGCAGATTATAAAATGAAAATCCAGTTGGATGACGCTAATAAGCGTATCACAGGATATGAAACAATTACCTATAAAAATAACTCACCAGATGATTTAACGTACTTATGGGTGCAATTAGATCAGAATATACGAGCAAAAGATTCTCCAGCTAAAGATAAAAATGGTGATAGAATAGGTGCTGTGAGTCAACCAGGAGGTCTTGTGTCTTCCTACATGACAGAAGGCTTTGACGGTGGTTTTAATGTAAATAGCGTTACCGCAAACGGAAAACCCCTCAAGCACACCATTAACTTTACCATGATGCGTATAGATATGCCACAGGTATTAAAATCGGGTGATTCTTTTGAGTTTTCTATTCAGTGGGATTATAACGTTCCAGACCACACGGTAGATAGAGCGCGTTCTGGTTATGAAACTTATAAAGATGGAAACAGAGGATATGTAATTGCTCAGTTTTTTCCTAGAATGGCTGTCTATAATGATGTAGAAGGATGGCAGAATTATCAGTTTTGGGGTAATGGAGAGTTTGCATTGCCATTTGGAGATTATGAAGTAGATATTACAGTACCAGCAGATCACTTATTAGATGGTACGGGTGAGATTACAAACCTTAAAGAAGTTTATAGTAAAGAAGAGTACAAGCGTTGGGAGAATGCCACCAAATCATTTGATAAGCCTGTAATCATTCGTACGCAAGCAGAAGCCGAACAAATGGCTGCTGGAAACGCGACCAAAACAAAGACATGGAAGCTTAAAGCTGAAAATGTACGTGATTTCGCATTTGCTACTTCTCGAAGATATATCATGGATGCTCAGGCAGTACGTTTTCCAGAGCGTAATGTGATGGCCATATCCATATACCCACCAGAAGGAAATCCATTATGGGAAGAGTATTCAACAAAAGCAGTAGTACAAACCCTTAAGACCTATTCTAAATTTACATTTAACTACCCATATCCTAAAGCAATTTCAGTACATGCAAAAAGTCAAGGGATGGAGTATCCTATGATTTGTTGGAATTATGGACGTCCTAATGAAGATGGCACCTATAGCGATCGTGTTAAATACGGGATGATCTCTGTAATTATTCACGAGGTAGGTCATAACTATTTCCCAATGATTGTAAATAGTGATGAGCGTCAGTGGGGATGGATGGATGAAGGATTAGATACCTTTATGCAATACTTAACAGAACAAGAGTTTGGGGAGAATTTCCCAGAGGCTATTGGCGATAATAAAGCATACCCTTCTCGAAGAGGAGCACCATCTAGGATTGTAAATTACATGAAAGGGAACCAAGATTTCATCTCTCCTATCATGTCTAATCCAGAAAACGTATATCAATTAGGGAATAATGCCTATGGAAAACCCGCAACTGCTCTTAATATCCTAAGAGAAACGGTGATGGGGCGTGAATTATTTGATCACGCTTTTAAGACGTATGCACAAAGATGGATGTTTAAACACCCAACACCAGAAGATTTCTTTAGAACTATGGAAGATGCATCTGCCGTCGATTTAGATTGGTACTGGAGAGGATGGTTTTATAGCACAGAAGCGGTAGATATAGGTGTTAAAGAAGTAAAATCATACTACGTTACAGATAAGGTGACTAAAGAAGGAAGAGAGCGTTTAGCGCGTTTTGGAGTAACAGACCCGAGTACCATACAGGCAGTATATGTAGTAGATGAAGATAGTGAAGAATTTGATCCAGCTATGAAAGGGAAATCAATGCTAGAAAACTCGGCAACTCTTAAAGAATATCTTATGGATAACTTTACACCAGAAGAGCGTGCAAAGATGAAAGAGCCTAAGCATCTTTATAAAATAGTATTTGAAAAGCCAGGTGGAATTCCAATGCCTATCATTGTAGAATACGAATATGCAGATGGAACTAAGGAAAAAGTAACGTATCCAGTTCAGATTTGGCGTAAAAATGATAGCGAAGTAAGTAAAGCAGTCGCATCAGATAAGGAAATCGTAAAAGTAACTGTCGATCCAGATCTTGAAACCGCAGATATAGATACTGATAATAATAGCTGGCCTAGAGCCAAGAAACAAGGTAAATTTGAGAAATTCAAAGAAAATGTAAAAGGGTAAAACTTCTTGTATTTTAAATTCTATAGAAATAAGCGTCAATTATATAGTTGGCGCTTATTTTTTTATGATAAAAACACCCAATAAAATATAAGGAACAACTCATAACAATTACTATCTTTGTGGTATGGTTACACTTCCATTATTTATAAGCGGTACCGAGATTGCCTTCATTATTTTTATAGTGATTATGGTGTTTGGTGCAGATAAAGTACCTGAAATCGCAAGAGGTTTGGGTAAAGGAATGCGTACGTTAAAAGATGCGACCAATGATATCAAATCTGAAATTACCAAAAGCGCAGAAAAACAAGGTATCGATCTTGACCTTGATGTAACCAAAGATATTA
Source organism: Dokdonia ponticola (assembly GCF_042653865.1). Lineage (NCBI taxonomy): Bacteria > Pseudomonadati > Bacteroidota > Flavobacteriia > Flavobacteriales > Flavobacteriaceae > Dokdonia > Dokdonia ponticola. Next base: position 6,643 of record NZ_JBHSFV010000017.1, read on the forward strand.
AGAAAGAGATTGATAAGGCAAAAGAAGATATTAATGATATCACAGGGCCTATTAAACGCCAGTTTTAATGGATCAAATTCTTGATTGGGACAAGGAACTGTTTTTATATCTTAACCGACTTAGCATAGGGAATTGGGATCATTTTTGGTTATTCGTAACCAAAATAGAAAACTGGATTCCACTCTATATTCTCTTCTTTTTCTTATTTTGGAAAAAGCTTCCGCGAAAAAAAGCACTACTCGCCACTCTTTTTACATTTATTTTGATGGGACTTACGCTCGGACTCACCAACCTAGTTAAAAATAGTGTCGCTAGAATTAGACCCAGCAATGAACCTGATTTTAATGGATTAGTAAAAGTGCTCCAAGAGAATCCTGATTTTAGCTTTTTTTCTGGACATTCAGCAGTTTCATTTGCCGTATCTGTTTTTGTAATTCTTATCCTAAAATCACACACCAAGTGGATTTGGGGTATTTTAATATGGCCGTTTCTCTTTGCCTTGAGTAGAATCTTTGTAGGTGTACATTACCCAAGTGATTTATTGGTAGGCGCTATTATTGGAATTTTATTGGCCGTTATATCAAGAAAACTTCTTCGCTCTATTATTTAAATTAAGTATACGGAATAGTCTTACTTTTTGATTTTTCTGGGAATACTTCCTTTTTTTAAGGTTACCTGTAGTATTTCAAGTTATTCGTAATTAAAAACTATTATTTATATGTAACTGATAATTAATTGGCAATTATTTTGATAAATTAATACTATGCATGCATAATGGTTGTGATTTTTTAGTATATTGGGACGTAACTATTTAATATATCCCCCATGAAAAAAACACTAGCCATTTTTGCAGGTGCATTCCTGCTTTTTTTTACATCTTGTACACGCGATGAAAATCTTCCAACTTCTATAGAGGAAGAAAATGCGATTCTAGAAATACAAGAGTCTGACACATTTTTAACCATAGAAGAAATTAATGCGATCATTGATAAAACGCTTTTTGAAAAAGGGACATTCTCTTGGGATGATGTCGCAGACAATGTGCTATGGAGTGCTGTAGTTCACGGAAACGAAATGATCACAGTAGGATATGGTGATAAAGGCGAGAGCTTTAGAATAGGTAAAGATAGTCGCTTAGAATCGATACAAGATGATATATTAACGACGGTAGCTACTTCTGAGCAGCAGACTAAAAATGAACTTAAATATTTGAGCGATGATGTTCTTAATGTAATTGATATTCACGTAACGACATTAGAAACTATTAAAAGCCTGAAAGCGATCTCTTCGATAAGGTATCTAGAACCTAACGGATATTCTTATTTTACGTCCAAAACCGATACTCCTGTTTCTGAGCAATCCCGATCATCAAGCGGTTGCGGTATGTCTGGAGCTAGTTTAAACACAAATGATTACCGTACCGTTACACCAGGCTCTTTGGTTTCTTGGACTTTTGATAATCATAATATTACACAAGCGTGGACTCAAAGTACAGGTGCTGGTATTACCATAGGGGTGATTGATACAGGAATATCACCTAATCAACCTTTATTGAATGCAAATTTTGGGGATGGTATGTCTATAGATAGTCGTACGGTAGAAAAATATGGAACCTATATAGATTCGCCTTGGTGGTGGTCTAATAATTTAGATGGTCCAAATGACAAATGCGGTCACGGTACTAGTATGGCGGCCACAGCTACGGCGCCCCGTAATAATGATAACAGACCTGTGGGCGTTGCTTACGATGCAAATTTAATCTCCTATAGAGGAACTGAAGATGTTTTATTGAATGATTATCATGAACGTAAAGGAGTTTCAAATGCATTACGAGCATTAGCAGATAGAGATGATGTGAAAATAATTTCGATGTCTATAGGGTATTTATGGTCTATAGGAAATGTAAAAGATGCAGTACGATATGCATATAGTAAAGGCAAATTAATATTTGCAGCAGGTGGAACATCAACTGCTATTACAAATTCATATCCTGTTATATTTCCTGCAAGCATGTCAGAAGCTATCGCAGTAACAGGGGTAACGGATGCTAGTACGTATAAAAGGTGTGATACGTGTCACAGTGGGCCACAAATTGAATTTACCATTATTATGGAACGTGATAATAATAACGATAGGACAAGTGCTGTTCTTGGCTTTTATGGAGGTGATAACGATTATGTAGGTGGCTCTTCTGTAGCCACGGCAACCACGGCAGGGATTGCTGCCCTAGTTTGGGCAAAATACCCTAACTGGAGTAGAAGCCAAGTGCTTACTAGATTGCGACAATCATCAGCTTTATATCCAAATAAAAGCAACACATTTGGATATGGAAATATTGACGCAAATCAGGCGGTTCAATAAACACTTGTAATTTTTATACATAAAAAGAGGCTTCTTGTTACAAGAAGCCTCTTTTTACTTATTATATAACTCTACTTATAGTGAGCCCGTCTCTAATGGGTAACAAGACGGTTTCGAGACGAGGGTCCTCATTGAGTAACTTATTATATTCTAGGAGAACCTTTGTATCTGTATCTTTTTTTTGTAGTGGTTCTACCACTTTTCCACTCCAAAGCACATTGTCAGAAAGGATCACTCCCCCAGTATTCATTTTATCCATGATCATATGGAAATAATTCAAGTAGTTAGACTTATCGGCATCTATAAATACTAGGTCGAATGTGGTGTTAAGTGTAGGAATAATATTTAAGGCTTGCCCGAGATGTTGTTCAATTTTTTTGGCATGTGGTGACGCATCAAAATGTTTTCTCTGAAAATCAACAAGCTCTTCTTTGATATCTATGGTATGTAGAATTCCTTCTTTTTGTAGTCCTTCAGCAAGACATAAGGCACTGTATCCTGTAAATGTCCCAATTTCAAGAATAGTTTTGGGGCGTATTAATTTTGATATCATACTTAATACGCGCCCTTGGTAGGGGCCCGAAAGCATGCGAGGTTGTAGCACCTTTTGGTAGGTTTCACGGGTAAGATTATTCAGATATTGAGGTTCTTGCGCAGAGTGCGCTACGACATATTCATCTATATTTTCAGGTAGGAAGTGCATGTTTTTAATTTTCGCGAAAGCGGAACTCTCATCCACCTTGTCTTTTTTTTAGTTCTTAGACTCTCGTAAGAATCTATTCTCCATGTTTTTTTATCTTCAAGTAAAAGCGATTTATTTTCCCATAATCCTTTTCTTAAATGCCTTTTTCTTCTTCTCGTCATCTCCATATAACCATTGTACTACATTGTCATCCCATATTTGGTCATATTCTGTGGCGTTTATGATGTTTCGTTCTAAGGCAAGATCTAGTATTTTGCCGGGATAACTACTTTGCGAAAGACTTTCCATTTCGCCAAGTGGATACGGATCATCCAGTCCCATGATGACTTGTTTGCTTCCTTGATTTTCGATGACTAGTTTTAATGAATTCGTGTCATGTACGAGCGTATCAAAAAAGATATTTGGGTGTCCTACTGATTTTCTAGGGTGCGTTTTGCCTTCAAAAAGATCGGGTCTTCCATCAAACCCTTGGATACGTCTTCCGAGATTTATTTGTGCTAATTGTCCACCGTGCGCAAAACAAACACGCATCCCAGGATATTTATCGGCATAGCCATTTAGGGTTAAAAAATGATACGCATCTGCACATTGCGCGAGCATCCATATTAAATGAAAACGCCAATTGGTATTTTCTAATTTGATAAACTTTTCTCCATCATACGGATGTACTTCTACCGCTAGATTGTACTTGCTTGCAAGCTCAAAAATAGGTTCATTTTCTTCATCAAAAATACAACGCCACGTTCCAATGGTATCCATATAATGTGTGGGAAGGCAAAGTAAATCCATACCTAGTACTTCTACGCAGCGTTCCATTTCCCATAAAGCACCTCTCACAAATCCAGGATGTACTACAAATCCAGTGGTAAATTTAGAAGGGTGTTCTTTTTGTACACGCGCATTAAAATCATTTTGAAATCGTAATGCCTGTTTCATTTCTTCTAGTCGTAACCCATTTCCGTAGAGTTGAGAGAGATTCAGTACCACTGCATGATCTATTTTATTATGTTCCATCCATTCCAGTTTCTCATTTAAAAAGAAACTAGAATCTGTCACTGGACGACTCCAGTTTTTCTGTAACATAAATTTTCGGTCTTTATCCACCCAAAAAATCCCTTTGTCTTTCATGAACTGAGGAATCTCTTCTGGATAAGGAAGTAAATGTGAATGTCCGTTAATGCGTAGTTTTTTCATAAGTGTTTCCTGCAAAAGCAGGAAGGATGTTAGTTAGTGTATAAAAATACAAAATGTAAAGTCAGGATAGATTTTACAATGATTTTGTACGTCCGCCATCTACAGGCACATTAATACCATTGATAAAGCTTGCTTTTTCACTCGCTAAAAAGGTGATCGCACTCGCTACTTCTTCGGGTTGTGCAAAGCGTTTTGCGGGTGCTGCGTTTTGCATAGCCGTGGCAATATCTTCAATAGATTTTCCTGTTTTCTTTGCTTTATTTTCTATAATTTCAGAAAGTCTACCTGTAGCCGTAGCCCCTGGGAGTACGTTGTTAACTGTGATACCAAAAGACCCAAGTTCATTAGCGAGTGTCTTGCTCCAATTGGCAACCGCTCCTCGTATGGTATTACTCACGCCGAGTCCGTCGAGAGGTTGTTTTACAGAGGTAGAGATCACGTTAATAATTCGGCCATAGCCAAGTGATTTCATGCCTGGAACTACTGTTTGAACCAAGAGATGATTGGATTGTAAATGTTGTGTAAACGCTTTCGCGAAAGCGGTCACATCGGCATCTATAATAGCACCTCCTGGAGGTCCTCCCGTGTTATTGATCAGAATATGAAACTGCTTTTTTGTCTCTGAAACGGCTTGTGCCACTTGCAATGGTTGTGTAAAATCGGCTACCACGTACGTATGTGTTTGCGTACCGTCATTGGGAAGCTCTGTAAGGGCTTGTTTTAATTTGTCTTCATTTCGAGCAATCAGTGTCACGTGTGCGCCTTCTTGGGCGAGCGCAATAGCGGTGGCTTTGCCAATACCAGCGGTGCTTCCGCAGACTAAGGCATTTTTATGTGTAAGATGTAAATCCATGTAGGTGTTTGATATAATGTCTATTTATTAATTATAGTGTGTAAGCGATCAACATCAATGATACTTGATGCACACATTTTTGGCTTCTGTAAAAAATCGTAAGGCTTCAAAGCCTCCTTCGCGACCTACGCCACTCGCTTTAACCCCTCCAAAAGGCGTGCGTAAATCACGCATCATCCACGTATTAACCCAAACAATTCCCGCTTGAATCGCGTTGCTCATGCGCATGGTTCGGTTGAGGTCTTTTGTCCATAAGGTGGCAGAAAGTCCGTAGGTAACATCATTGGCATATCCGAGTACGTCTTCTTCGGTGTCAAAGGGCATGATGGTGACCACAGGTCCGAAGATTTCTTCTTGATTCAGTTTACAACGGTTGCTTTGTACTTCAATGACCGTAGGTTCTAGATAATATCCATTCTCATAGCCTTCAACGATAACTTGGTTCCCTCCATAAAGGATGGTGCCTCCTTCTCCAGGGGCTTGTGCGATATAGGATTGTACTTTTTCTAAATGTGATTTGGAAACTAAAGCCCCTAAGTTCGCTTTCGCGGAAGCGGGATGTGCAACAATCAACTCTTTAACTCGAGCCACAAAATCCTTTTTAAATTTTTCATACAACGGGCGTTCCACAAAAATCCGACTGCCACACAAGCAAATTTGCCCTTGATTGGCAAAAGAAGAGCGTACGGTGGTGTCTAACATGCGGTCATAATCACAATCGGCGAAAATGATATTTGGATTTTTACCTCCTAGTTCTAGCGATAATTTTTTAAACTTGGGAGCGCAGGTACGGGCGATGTGTTCTCCTGTTTTGGTACCTCCTGTAAAGCTGATCGCTTTGATATCTGGATGCTCCAAAATGGCTTGCCCTGTGGTGGTGCCTAGACCCTGCATGATGTTTAAAACGCCTGGAGGTAACCCCGCTTCTGTGCAGATTTCTCCCAAAAGAAAAGCGGTCATAGGGGTGACTTCAGAAGGTTTTGCAATCACACAATTTCCGGCAGCAATGGCAGGTGCGATTTTCCAAGTAAATAAGTATAAGGGTAAGTTCCATGGGCTGATGCAACCTACAACGCCAATGGGTTTGCGAAGGGTAAAATTAATGGCTTGTAATCCTACACTTTCATGACTTTCGGAGGCAAACTGGGTAATGGCGTGTCCAAAAAACCGAAAATTGGAGGCAGCTCTTGGGATGTCAACGCTTTTAGCTAGACTCACGGGTTTTCCGTTATCGCGACTCTCTGCTTCGGCGAGTTCTTGGAGTCTGTTTTCTATGCCATCCGCTATTTTTAAAAGAATCCTACTCCGTTCATCAATCGTGGTGGTGGACCATGAGGTAAATGCCGTTTTCGCGAAAGCGACCGCTTCCTGAATATCTTGTGCGTTACTATTAGGAATCTTCCCATAGATGGCTCCAGATGCGGGTTCGTAATTGTCTATCCAATTCCCTGATGCAGGGTCTTTATAGACGCCATTACTGTAATTCTGTATAATGGTGTTGTCGTTGATATCCATAGAGGGTTAAATTACAAATTTTACAGAGCTATTGAAACATATTGTTGGGATTATTTGTTGGGTTTAAGAGTTGAGGAGTTGTTCTGAGTTTAGAAGTTTAAATATATAAATGTTTAAAAGGTTAAAAGTTGGCGGAGTCTGTAATTTCGGCACACATTCTCAGGTAATGTGAACGCACTCAATTACCTGACTTCTAGTTTTTTGTGTTATACCATTTACCAATTGAATTTACTGTAATAAAACACTCTTTTTTCCTTTCTATTTCACAAGAAAAAAGAAACCGTAGCTTAGGCTATGCTTTAGTTTTCTTTCTCATATAAAGAAAAAAATCATCGTTTTCTTTTCCAGTAAATTCAATTAATAACTGGTATTACTAAAGTTAGGGGACTGAGTGATTTTCATAGAAAATTGTATCGAAGTTACCGGAGTTGAGGCGTTTATAAAAGAATATTAAGATATAAAGAATAAGATTCCCTCCTTCGAGGGAATTAAAAGAGTATTCCTACGAAGGCGCAAAATAGCGTAGTATTCTAAAAACAGCCTGATACTCTATTTCTTATTGACTTCATCCAATGAGCTGTGTATTTCAAAAAAAAGAGGCTATTTTTTAAAATAGCCTCTTTGATCATCGTTGTTTTTAAGAAATTACTCTTCAATAATCACCCATTGTCCGTTGGCAATTAGGGGTTCTGCTTGTTTGTATTTAACTTCTTTGTTTTCACCTGTCATTACATTTTTAATAGTGACACGTTCGTTACGTCCTATTTTTGGACGGTCTCGTGTGATAGTTTCTGTTACCTGACGTTGTTGCGTTTGAGTGTTTCCTGCAGCTCTAGCTTGTGCAGAACGCTCATCCATATTTGGAATTTCTTCTTTAGACGTTTCTAATTCTTGTTTAGGACGACGAACTTTGCCAGCATCAGCAACTTGTTGCTGGTTTCCTTGAGGAATTTCTCCTTTAAATAGGAAGGATATCACTTCTTTATTGACTTTATCAATCATTCTTTTGAAAAGTTCAAACGCTTCAAACTTGTAGATTAATAGTGGATCTTTTTGCTCGTGAACGGCCAATTGTACACTTTGCTTTAACTCATCCATTTTACGTAAATGCGTTTTCCAAGCATCATCAATAATGGCAAGTGTGATATTTTTTTCAAAATCAGTAACGAGTTGTTTTCCTCCAGATTCGTAGGCATCTTTTAGGTTGGTCACTACTCTGAGTTCTTTGGTGCCATCTGTAAAGGGAACAACAATACGCTCAAAGTTACTAGCAGGATCTTCGTACACTCTTTTTATAATAGGGAGGGCGAGATCTGCGTTGCGAGTCATTTTGTCTTTGTAATGATCAAATGCTGCATGGTATACTTTGTCTGTAATTTCTTTCGCCGAAAGGCTAGAAAAATCTGATTCAGATACGGGACTACTCATAGAGAAGTAGCGTATCAATTCAAACTCAAAGTTTTTGAAGTCTTGTGCTTGCTTGTTAGACTCTACAATCACCTCAGAGGTGTCGTAGATCATATTGGCAAGGTCAACGCGTAGACGCTCTCCAAATAAGGCGTGACGACGACGTTTGTAAACAACTTCACGCTGTGCATTCATCACGTCATCATATTCTAATAATCGCTTACGTACCCCAAAGTTATTTTCTTCTACTTTTTTCTGTGCACGTTCTATTGATTTTGAGATCATTCCATGTTGGATCACTTCGCCTTCTTTAAGACCCATACGGTCCATCATTTTTGCGATACGCTCACTTCCAAAAAGACGCATTAGATTGTCCTCTAGGGACACATAAAACTGTGAACTTCCTGGATCTCCTTGACGTCCCGAACGACCACGTAGCTGTCTATCTACACGACGAGAGTCATGACGTTCTGTTCCTACAATAGCAAGACCTCCTGCTGCTTTTACCTCGTCAGAGAGTTTAATATCTGTTCCACGTCCCGCCATGTTGGTAGCGATGGTTACAATTCCTGCGTTACCAGCTTCAGCAACAATGTCTGCTTCTTTTTTATGCAGTTTTGCATTCAGTACGTTATGAGGTACTTTGCGTATGGTTAACATACGACTTAACAATTCAGAAATCTCAACAGAGGTAGTACCGATAAGAACAGGTCTTCCCTCATTGGAAAGTTTTGTTACTTCATCAATAACAGCATTGTATTTTTCACGTTTTGTTTTAAAAACGAGGTCGTCTCTATCTTTACGAGCAATAGGTCTGTTGGTTGGAATTTCTACAACATCAAGTTTGTAGATTTCCCATAATTCTCCTGCTTCAGTCACCGCAGTACCTGTCATTCCTGACAGCTTGCGATACATACGGAAATAGTTTTGTAGTGTTACGGTAGCAAACGTTTGTGTAGCGTCTTCAATCTTCACATTCTCTTTTGCTTCAATAGCTTGGTGAAGACCGTCACTGTAACGGCGTCCATCCATGATACGTCCTGTTTGCTCATCGACGATCATTACTTTGTTATCCATCACGACATACTCTGTATCTTTCTCAAAAAGCGTGTAGGCTTTCAGTAATTGATTCATAGTATGAATACGCTCGGATTTTATGCTAAATTCACGAAAGAGTTCTTCTTTTTCTTCTGCTTCTTCTTCTGGGCTAAGTCCTTTTTCTTCAATTTTGGCAATTTCCATTCCCATTTCTGGCATGACAAAGAAATTAGGATCGTCTTCTCCAGATAAAAATTCTATTCCGCGGTCTGCAAGTTCGATTTGGTTATTCTTTTCATCAATCGTGAAGTATAACTCTGCGTCGATTTTTGGCATCTCACGGTTATTATCTTGCATGTAGAAGTTTTCTGTCTTTTGCAGTAATTGACGTATTCCTTCTTCACTTAAATATTTGATAAGTGCTTTGTTTTTTGGGAGTCCGCGATAGACACGTAATAATTGGATACCTCCTTCTTTAGTGTCTCCTGCAGCAATCAATTTTTTTGCTTCGGCAAGGGTCCCTACGAGTTGTTGGCGTTGTATCGAAACTAATTTTTCAATTTGTGGTTTTAGTGCGTTGAACTCATGTACATCTCCTTTCGGTACAGGGCCAGAAATAATAAGAGGTGTACGAGCATCATCTACCAGTACAGAATCCACTTCATCTACGATAGCGTAGTTGTGAGGGCGTTGTACAAGGTCATCTGGAGCGTGAGACATATTATCACGTAGGTAGTCAAAGCCAAATTCGTTGTTGGTACCGTAGGTGATGTCTGCGGCATAGGCTGCACGACGCTCTGGACTGTTGGGTCTATGATAATCAATACAATCTATGGTTAAGCCATGAAATTGGAATAAAGGCGCCATCCAAGCGCTATCACGTTTTGCTAAGTAGTCGTTTACGGTTACTAGGTGAACCCCATTACCAGTAAGTGCGTTAAGATACACCGGTAAGGTTGCCACAAGTGTTTTACCTTCTCCTGTTTGCATCTCTGCAATTTTTCCTTGATGCATGGCGACACCTCCAATAAGCTGTACATCATAATGGATCATATCCCAAGTAACTTCTTTTCCAGCAGCATCCCAGCTATTTGCCCAGATGGCTTTATCTCCTTCAAGGGTCACGTAGTCTTTGGTTCCACTAAGGAATCTATCGTATTCTGATGCGGTCACTTCTAATGAAGTGTTATTTGTAAAACGTTTTGCCGTTTCTTTTACAACAGCATATGCTTCAGGAAGCATATCGCTTAAAGCTTTTTCAGAAACGGTATAGGACTCATCTTTTAAGGCGTCTATTTGTGTATAAACATCTTCACGTTGATCTATGTCTTCTGTATTTTCTGCTTCTGTTTGTAGAGCTTCGATACGATCATTAACATCTTGCAAAGCATCTGCAAGTCGTTTTTTAAATTCAACTGTTTTTCCTCGTAGATCGTCTAATGATAGCGCTTCAAATTCTTTCTCGTACGATTTAATTTTATCTACAATAGGCGTAATAGCGCCAACATCTTGTTTTGACTTATCACCTACAAAAACTTTTAATACTTTGTCTAATAATCCCATAATATATGGTGTTGTTATGTGTAATTTATAAACATCAAATTTACTCAAAAAAAAAGCCTCTGAGCGAGACTTTTTATAGTGTTTTAACGTAATGTTTTATTAATATTCATCTTCGTTCCAGAGATAATCTTCATCAGAAGGGTAATCTGGCCAAATCTCTTCGATAGAATCATAAGATTCACCTTCGTCTTCAATGGCTTGTAGGTTTTCGACTACTTCTAAAGGCGCTCCAGTTCGTATCGCATAATCGATCAACTCATCTTTTGTCGCCGGCCAAGGTGCATCACTTAAATAAGAAGCTAGTTCTAATGTCCAGTACATAGCAAATATGTTTTTAAATTTTGTGCAAAAATAATTTTTCTGAGCAGAAAACCAAGTGAAATGTCGATTATTTCAAAATAAATTTAAGAACGTATGTATCAGAGGCCTATCAATTACTCGTGTTATGTCACTGTGAGCACTGTTTTGCGTGATAAATAGCAGTGGTATTTTTATTCTATTTTTTTGGGAATCCATTTGATCTCCTCTGCCTGTAGATCTTTGGACAACTTCCGTGCCAGCACAAAAAGGTAGTCAGAAAGTCGGTTAAGGTACTTTAGTGTATGGTCATCAAAAGGGGATATATCATAAAGAGCTGTAGCTAATCGCTCTGCTCTTCTACATACACAACGGGCAATGTGACAATATGACACTGTGGTGTGCCCTCCTGGCAATACAAAATGCGTAATAGGAGGTAAGTGGTCATTCATATCATCCATTTCTGTTTCAAGTAACTCAATATCTTCTTCGTTTATTCTTGGTATATTAAGTCTGTCTTTCCCGTTTTTGAGGGTCATTTTATCAGGGTCTGTTGCGAGAACAGCACCCACGGTAAAAAGTTTATCTTGAACGTTGACTAAAATTTCTTTACTTCTTGCGTCAATATCTTGATCTCTGATCAGTCCTATGTGAGAATTAAGTTCGTCTACGGTACCATAACTATCAATGCGTATATGGTGTTTGGGTACGCGTGTGCCCCCAAAAAGGGCTGTGGTTCCTTTATCTCCTGTTTTTGTATATATTTTCATAGTGTTTACGAAGGCGAGCACCTTGTCTCGCAGTCGACTTTTTTATAGAAAGGTGTATGTTGTACACCTTAACTTGATGATTATTAGTTGTATTTTTTCCTTTCGCAAAAGTTTTTGAATTCTCTTTTTTGCTTTACAAATATTTCTAATTAGAAAGAAAACTCGTATCAGAATAGCTATCTATAACATGATTATTCGTTTTTTTCTTTTCTTTTAGCTTGATAATTATCTTTGAAATTACGTCGCTTTCGGTGATAGAGTTTGTTCTTGTTACGTTTGTTATTGGCAAAAACAAGTAAAAACAAGATTGCAAGCCCTATAAAGACAATAAATATTTGCGAAGTATTTGATAAAGAATCAAAGAATTTCATGGTGTTCTATTCTAAGTGATGAAGATACAGCCATACGAAGCAAATTACAAATGTGGATTCTTAAAAATGTTTAAAAGTTTAGGAGTCGAGGGGTTGAGGAGTTTAAAAGGGTAAGCGTTGATGGGATCGTAATTTTTGGTGCAATTTTGCAGAAAAAGTGAACGTACTCAATCACCTAACAGCGAGTTTTAGCTAGTACTAAGGCAGGAGACTGAACGATTTTCGTTTTCGAGAAATAGTATCAAAGTCAGCGACTAGGGCTATGAAAACAGCGTAGATTGGTAATTTTATGCTTTCGCGAAAGCGTAAAAAAAACTAATGATTATATGTTGTATATAAGGTGTTTACCTATTGCGTTCGTCACTTTCTATGACACCGTCACGAAGTCTGATAATACGGTGCGCATGTGCTGCAATATCTTCTTCGTGTGTTACAAGAATTACAGTATTTCCAGCAGCGTGAATCTCATCAAATAATGCCATAATCTCCACCGATGTTTTGGAGTCAAGATTTCCTGTTGGCTCATCGGCAAGGATGATAGAAGGTTTATTGACTAGTGCTCTTCCTACCGCTACACGCTGGCGTTGTCCTCCAGAGAGCTGATTAGGTTTGTGATCCATACGATCTGCAAGACCTACGTCTTTTAAGACTTCTTCTGCGCGTTTATGGCGTTCGGATTTTGAGGCTCCCGCATATACCATAGGTAGTGCGACATTATCTAAAGCCGTGGTACGGGGTAATAAATTAAACGTCTGAAATACAAAACCAATCTCTGTGTTACGAACCTCTGCGAGCTCATCATCGCTCATGCTACTCACGTCGCGATTGTTGAGGATATACGTCCCAGAAGTAGGAGTGTCAAGACACCCTAGAAGATTCATTAATGTAGATTTCCCAGATCCAGAAGGTCCCATAAAGGCTACGTATTCTCCTTTTTCAATATCTAAGTCAATGCCTTTAAGTACATATACAGTTTCGCTTCCTAATGGGAAATTTCTTCGAATATCTCGAATCTTGATCAAATTACTCATACTATAATTACTGTATTGTTCGTGAAGGGTTCACAAGTGGTTTTGCTATTAGAAGACTAAAGTAATGGATTGTTACAAATTTCTCCAGAATATTTTCGCTTAAAGCGAAAAAACGAAGCATTCGCCATCTGGGGAGTTGATTTCCTTTTACAGTTTAATGAAAAAATCTTCTTTATGTTGTTCCTCTCTAAAAAACAAAAAGCCTATGTAAAAGCAGTCTATAGTGACGGTTACTTCAGGAAGTTTTTTTAGTATGTGCCAGGCTTCTGTCATCTCCTGAGACCAATGGATATCATCAAAAACCCACACGGTTTCATTAGTAATTGTTGGAAGCATTTCTTGAGCGTAGTGTAATGTAGCTTCCTTTGAATGATTCCCGTCAAAATAAATGAGATCAAATTTGTTTTTGTTTATTTTCTGTAGGCTTTCGCCAAATTCTCCTATGATGATATCTACATTAGAAACTCCAAAATCCTGGAGCTGTTGTTGTGCGATAGCGGCTGTTTCTGGACAACCTTCTAAGCTGGTTACTACGGATTCAGGGTTTGCAGAGAGTGCGATGGTGCCCATTCCTAAAGACGTGCCAATTTCTAAAATGTTTTTTGGTTGAAAATAGGTAATCATACGTTCTATAAGTTGCATTCTCTTTAAAGGGGCTCCTGCATACCGAGCAATGTCTTTTACCATTCGCTCATCAGACCTAAATACCCGTGACCCTGCACCAAAATCTGTTACCGAAATGATTTTATTATTTTGTAAAAGTGTATTTCTGTAAGCGATTAATTTTGAAACGTTTTCATCTTTGCTTTTACCTTTTAGGCACTTTTTTTCAAATGAAAAGACAAAGGGAGAGTGTATTCCATGGAGATGGAATGTTTTTGGAAGCCATTTTATATACGTGATTATTTGGTGTAACAAGGTGTTGGCAGTAATATACTAAATTTCAGGTTTCAAAAAAATCAAATTCCAAATCTCAAAAAAAATCAAATTCCAAACTCCAAAAAAAAATCAAATCTCAAAAAAACTCTAGTTTCTTATCTTCTTATGATCAGAAAATCATATTAATAATCAACAATAGTTACCCCTCCATTTTTGCGGAGAGTTCAAACCATCGTTCCTCTTTAGTCTCTATATTTTTGATGATTTTTGCTAAGTCTGCCGATGCTTTTGTGATTTGGTCTTGTGTTAAATCAGGGTTTAAGAATTCTTTTTCTTTTTCTACTTTATCCCTTTCTAGTTGTGCAATTTCACGCTCTAATTTAGCATGTTCCTTTTGTTCTTGAAAGGAGAGTTTGCCTTCGTGTTGTTTTTCTTTCCAAGATTTTGTGTCTGATGTTGATGAGGTTTCGTTGGCATCTGAAATTACTTTTTGACTAGCCATTTTTGTTGCCTCATCAGTATTATTGAAACTTACATTTCCTTCGTACGTTCTATAATCAGAGTAGTTGCCAGGAAAACCATCAATCACAGCATCTCCTTTAAATACAAAAAGATGATCTACAATCTTGTCCATAAAATAACGGTCGTGAGAAACCACGACAAGACATCCTGGGAAATCTAATAAGAAATTTTCTAGGACATTGAGTGTTACAACATCAAGGTCGTTGGTAGGTTCATCGAGAATTAAAAAGTTTGGATTTTGTATAAACACCGTACAGAGGTATAGGCGTCTTCGCTCACCACCACTTAGTTTTTCTACAAAATCATATTGTTTTTTTGCGTCAAAAAGGAACCGTTCTAGCAATTGTCCAGCAGAGATGATTCGTCCTTTTTTGAGAGGAATAAAATCACCAAATTCCTTGATGACATCAATTACTTTTTGTCCAGGTTTGATATCGATGCCTTTTTGAGTATAATATCCAAACTTCACCGTGTCTCCAACCACTACTTTTCCAGCGTCTGGACGTATAGCACCTGTCATGATATTAAGAAATGTAGATTTGCCAGTTCCGTTTTTTCCTATCACTCCAACACGTTCTCCTGTTTTGAAAACATATTCAAATGTATCTAAGATTTTTAAATCCCCAAAGGCTTTACTTACTTTATGAAACTCAAGAATTTTACTTCCTAAGCGTTCCATGTTGATTTCTAGTTGTACTTCGTGATCATTGCGACGTTGACTTGCGCGTTCTTTGATTTTATGAAAATCATCGATACGTGATTTTGATTTTGTTGTACGGGCTTTGGGCTGACGACGCATCCACTCAAGTTCTTTTTTGTAAAGCAATTTTGATTTAGCTAACTCAGTAGATTCAGCTGCCATGCGCAACTCTTTGTTTTCAAGGTAGTAGGCATAGTTTCCTCTATAGCTATGCAGTTTTCCTTGATCTAGTTCTATAATTTCATTGCACACATTTTCTAGAAAGTACCGATCATGCGTCACCATGAAAATAGTGAGATTTTCCTTTTTGAAATACTCTTCAAGCCACTCAATCATTTCTAGATCTAGGTGGTTGGTAGGTTCATCTAGGATCACTAAATCTGGTTTGCTCAAAAGCAATGAGGCGAGTGCGAGTCGTTTTTTCTGTCCTCCGCTCAGTAAGGATACTTTTCTATCTAAATCATGTAGTTTTAACTTGGATAGTATTTGTTTGTATTGCGTCTCAAAATCCCATGCGTTCATGGCATCCATGCTTTCAAATGCTTTTTGGTAGGCATCTTCATCTTCTGGGTGGAGCAATGCCTTTTCGTAAGCAGCAATGGTTTTGATAATTTGATTATCGCCTGTAAATATGGTTTCTTCTACGGTAAGGTCTGGAGATAGATTAGGTTCTTGTGGTAAATAGGATATGGTAATACCCTTGCGAGAGACCACTTGACCACTATCTGTAGCTTCTAGCCCTGCTATAATTTGTAGCATGGATGTTTTTCCAGTTCCATTTTTGGCGACAAATCCTATTTTTTGATCTTTATTGATCCCAAATGAAATGTCATCAAATAAGGTGTGTTCTCCAAATGATTTTGATATGTTTTCTACAGAAAGATAATTCAATGTGTATGTTGTTTACGTACATACATCGAAAACTAAAATGGTCGATGTATACTACAAGTTTTTCGTGTTAAAAACGAATTTTTCTAACATCGCAAAAATACCCAATCTACCGATATGATGATACATAATTATGCTTCCTTTTAGAAAATGTTAAGGGAGTTATACGTTAAAGGTCTATGAAAGTTTCATTATTAACGATGAACGCCTATATTTGTTATTCATAACCTTAACCTGATGAAATACCCAGCTGTGCTTTTATTGCTCGTTATACTTGCGAGCATTTCTTCCTGTATCCCTACAAAAAGGCTTACATATCTTCAAGAGACGGAGCAGGTAAATGATAGCTTGATCAGTGTTTATCAACAGCAAAAGCCTTACAGGCTTCAAATAAGTGACGTGTTGAGTATACGTGTTAAAGCGCTGGATCAGAATTTAGTAGAAATATTTAACCCTTTAGGGACTGCTAATACACAGTTAGGAGAAGGGTTTTATTATGATGGCTTTGCTATTGATTCCCATGGGAATATTAGGATGCCTACTTTAGGGGAGATTAACGTATTGGGAAGGACCACAGAGGAAGTTCGGATGATTATAGAAGATAGGTTATTAAAAGATTACTTTAAGAAAGAGGCCAATATATTTGTGACTGTAAAATTAGCTGGGATTCGCTACACCATTGTAGGAGAAATAGCAAATTCAGGAATAAAGAATGAATTTGTAGAGCGACTTTCTGTATTAGATGCTATAGCAAACTCAGGAGGCGTTCCCTTAACTGGAGATTTACAAGATGTTGTAATTATTCGGAAATACCCTGGAGGTCAGAGGGTGCATCATGTGGATTTAACAACGCTAGATGTAATGCAATCCCCTTATTATTATATCCAACCTAATGATCTTATTGTAATCAACCCTCTCCCTCAAAAAAGCTTGGGTGCAGGAACGACAGGCCTAGATACATTTAGGACTATTCTAACCGTATTGACGACACTTACAACAACTATTTTATTATTTACAAGATTATAATGGAAGAAGAGTTTGAAGTAAAAGAATCGGGTAATTTTTTTGATTTTAAAGGATTCCTTATAAAAGTAATTAGTTTTTGGCCTTTGTTTCTTCTAAGTCTAGCCATTGCCTTTGGTGTTGCGTATTATAAAAACTTAAAAAAGTTGCCTATTTACTCTATGAGTAATATGATCTCTATCAAGGATGATCAAAACCCATTGTTTACAGGAAATACAAGTTTAGTGTTTAATTGGGGAGGTACCACTGATAAAGTACAAACAAATATTGTTTTATTTAGATCTCGCACACATACTGAAAAAGTTGTTAAAGAACTTCAATTTTACACAAATTACTTAAAACAGGGAGAGTATTTACTAGAAGATGTATATGGTTTTACTCCTTTTAAATTTAATCTTAATGATCGTTTTCCTCAACTCTATGGGAAAAGAATTACGATTAAAGATCTTGGGAATGAAACTTTTGAATTTAGCATTCCCTTTTCAGGGGGCAATGTCTCACTTTTTAATTATAGTGATTTGAAATTTTCAACGGCGCCAGCACCTGCATCAGATTTTGTACAACAATTCAAACTAGGGGATACTATCGATTTGCCCTTTTTAAAAGGTGTGTTTGAGCGTACAGGAAGAAGAGGGACTGTAGGTCAGGAGTATTTTGTGAATAACGAAAACTTTAATAGTAAAGTAAAAAGTTACAATCGCATCAATATATCTCAAAAGCCTCAGGGTTCTTCTATATTGGTGTTAAGTATGTCTGGCACTAATAAACAGCGACTTATAGATTATTTGAATACCTCAGTGAAGGTGCGCGAACGAGATCAACTAGAGCGTAAAAATTTATTTGCTACCAATACGATTGCCTTTATAGATTCTAGCCTTACCAAGCGAAATGTTGAATTAGAGGGGGTATTAGATGAATTAAATACATTCAAGAATAACAATATAGATGTAGCTCTCAAAGGAGGGTCAGAGCAATTGAGTAACAAACTACAGGGGTATGATTTACAGAAAGAAGAAGTAAATCGGAAAATAAATTATTATAACCTTCTCGAAGACTATTTATTAAATCGTAAGGACTATGTGAACGTGCCAGCTCCATCGGTGGCCGAAATTCAAGAGCAAAGTATTGCGCAAAGTGTTAATAGAATTGTCTCTCTCTCTGTAGAGAGAAGCACCTACGCCTATTCTGCAAAAGAAGGAAATCCAATATATAATGAATTGGATAGAAAAATTAATGCAGAAAAAGCTGTTTTACTAGAGAATATAAGATCTTCCAAAAATATTCTTGATGATCAAATACAAACGATCAATAGAGATATTGTAAGAGCAGAAAATGAGCTTAAGAAATATCCCGCAGGAGAGCAGAAACTGTCTGAAATAGAGCGCAGATTCAAATTGAGTCAAGCAGCATATAATTTATATGAATCAAAGAAGAGTGAGGCTACCATTATAAAAGCATCAAACGTTTCTGATCTTCTTTTTATTGATCCAGCAAAAGATGTAGGAAATGGTCCAGTGGGACCAAATATGCGTTTAAATTATGTTATTGCAACGATCATAGGAGGATTGATACCTTTAGTTTTTGTGTTTCTACTAGTGTTTTTTGATACTAAAATTGGAAATCCAGAGGAAATTAAAATATTATCTAAAATTCCAATTTTAGGGGTAATCGGAAAAAGTGTTTATAAAACAAGTCTTGTTGTCAAGGATAATCCGCGATCTTCTATATCTGAAGCGTTTAGAGGAATACGTTCTAGTTTGCAATTTTTATATAAGTCTAAAGGAATCAAAGGCGCAAAAACGGTTTTAGTGACTTCATCGGTGAGTGGAGAAGGAAAAACATTTACTTCTATGAATATCGCGTCTGTTTTCGCTTTAAGCGAAAAAAAAACAGTACTCGTAGGACTTGATTTACGTAAACCAAAAATCTTTGATGATTTCGAGCTTACTAACGAAACAGGAGTCGTTAATTATTTGATTGGAGATGCAACCTTAGATGAAATTACTCAGAATAGTAGTCTTCCTTTTTTAGATGTTATATTGGCAGGGCCTATACCTCCTAATCCTTCAGAATTATTAATAAGTGATCAAATGAAGGTGTTTATGGAGGCACTTAAAGAAAAGTACGATTATATTATCTTGGATACACCTCCTGTAGGCCTTGTTGCCGATGCATTAGAGATTATGCCTTACGCAGATGCTTCTATTTATATGATCAGACAAGGATATACTAAGAAAGCAATGCTAGGGTTAATTAATGAAAAATACCGTGTCGGTGAAATTAAAAACATCAGTTTTGTTTTAAACTACTTTAGGACAAAAGGAAGATATGGATATGGCTACGGCTACGGTTATGGATACGGCTATGGGTATGGTACTTATGGAAATGGGTACCATGAAGATATGAAAAGATCTGGTCTTCTAAAACGTTTCATTCGTAAGATTAAAAAACGATTTAAAAAATAAATACTACCTTAAATATTCTTGTATTGAATACGACAGACGAATCAGATTGGTTATATGAAATCTCCCCTAAAGGGAAGCTTATAGATCTTAATTTTAAAGAAATTTGGAGATATAGAGATTTGCTGTGGCTTTTTGTGAAACGTGATATAGTCACTGTATATAAACAAACCATATTGGGACCTTTATGGTTTTTTATACAACCTTTGTTTACCTCTGTAATTTTCACCTTAGTATTCAATAATATAGCGTCTATTAATACAGGAATCATACCTTCTTTTTTATTTAATTTGGCAGGTATTACCATGTGGAGTTATTTTAAACTTTGCTTAAATAGTACATCCAATACGTTTAGAGCCAACCAAAGCATGTTTGGGAAAGTTTATTTTCCTAGGGTGATCGTGCCTTTGTCAAAATCAATTTCCAATCTCTTTAGATTAGGAATACAGTTACTTATTTTTATAGGCTTTTATGTGTATTTCGTTTTTGTAAAAGGAGAAGCTGTTCGACCTAGTATATTTGTTTTTTTAGCTCCTTTTTACTTCTTGATAGCCGCTCTATTTGGAATGGGGCTTGGGATGATTATCTCTTCTATGACAACAAAATACCGAGATTTAAATATCCTTGTTGGTTTTGCAGTGCAGTTATTAATGTATGTTTCTGCTGTACCATACCCACTGTCAGTCATGAGAGAAAAACAGCCAGAATACGTTTGGCTAGTAGAGGTAAATCCTATTACACAAATTATAGAAGGGTTTAGATACCTATTGTTTCAGGATCCTACGGTCACCTCATTTAATGGGAATGGTTTGGTCTATACAACAGTACTTGCTCTTATATTGTTTTTTGTGGGCCTGATTGTATTTAATAGAACAGAAAAAAAGTTTATAGATACGGTGTAACTATCTGTAAGCCTATTAATTTAAGGAGTATTAGCGTGAGTAAAATACCATTATTTTTTTGGAGTAATAAACGTTTACAAAAGTGGGCACAGGAAAATTATGGGGATTTATTAAGTGCTTATTTGGTTGAAAAGCTTTCGCGAAAACCAGTACATTGGATACACCCTAGAAAGATAAAATGGTTACAGCCTAAGAAGCATTATTTTGCCATAGGTAGTATTTTGGCGCAAGCAACAAAACATAGTCATATCTGGGGGAGTGGAATTATCACAAGTGATCAACAGATCGCCCCAGCGACATTTTACGCTGTACGTGGACCGCAAACAAGGAGAAGAGTACTCGAATTAGGGTATGCCTGTCCAGAAGTGTATGGAGATCCGGGCCTGTTATTACCTCTTTTTTACAATCCCTCTGTTACAAAAAAGCATGTCTATGGATGGATTCCTCACTATGCAGATCAAGACTTATTTGAAAATTTTAAAATATCAAAAAATCAGACCTATATAGATTTAAAAACAAATGATGTTGAGGCGACCACTCGTGAGATTTTAGCATGTGAGTGTATCATATCCTCTTCTTTGCATGGACTTATTGTAGCACATGCTTATGGAATTCCTGCGATATGGATTCGATGGTCAGATAGGTTGTATGGAGATGATATTAAATTTAGAGACTATTTTGAATCTGTAGGGATTATACCTTACAAAGGCATTGATCCAAATGATGTGCTTAACCATAAAGAATTTAGTACTTTTAGTGCAGAAACGCTGGCTTCTCTTTTTAAAAATATAGCAGAAGCACAACGAGTGCCTGAAAGAGAAATCATAACCCAATTACAAGACGGGCTTCTTGCAAGTTGTCCCTTTATAGCAAATGAGTGATATCATATTAAAAGCAACGAATATTTCAAAGCAGTACCGTTTAGGGCTGGTGGGATCTGGATCTTTAAAAGATGATTTGAATCGTTGGTGGCATTTGGTGCGTGGTAAAGAAGATCCTTTTCTTAAAGTAGGAGCGGTAAATGACCGTAGTGCAGCAGTATCTAGTAAATATGTATGGGCACTTCAAGATATTAATTTTGAGGTAAAACGTGGTGAGATTCTAGGAATTATAGGTAAAAATGGTGCTGGAAAATCGACTTTACTTAAAATTCTTTCTCGGGTCACAAGTCCTACCACGGGTAGTATTAAAACCAGAGGGCGTATTGCTTCTTTATTAGAAGTAGGTACTGGTTTTCATCCGGAACTCACAGGAAAGGAAAATATCTTCCTAAATGGTGCCATTTTGGGGATGACCAAAACAGAAATTGCGAGTAAAATAGATGAGATTATCGAGTTTTCAGGGTGTGAGATGTATATTGATACTCCTGTAAAACGCTATTCTAGCGGAATGCGTGTGCGTTTAGGGTTTGCAGTTGCTGCTTTTTTGGAGCCAGATATACTAGTGATCGATGAGGTACTTGCCGTGGGTGATGCTGAATTTCAAAAGAAGGCGATAGGGAAGATGCAGGATATATCTTCAAAAGGAGGGCGGACTGTGATTTTTGTTAGTCACGACATGGCAGCAGTAAATAGATTATGCGGTAGATGTGTTTTATTGAAGAACGGTAAGGTAGATTATGAAGGTGAAACTAGTGACGTCATAAAACATTATTTGTCTGGAAATCAAGAAGGATATAAATTGTTTGAAACGCCTGTAAACAAGGAAGATAAAGATATTAAACTTGAAAAAGTACAATTACTAGATATACAAGGAAATAAAATACAAGCCATACATGATGTTTTTGAAACTTTTGTAATTGAATTTACAATCAAATTAGAAAAAGATATAGATAGGCCCTTTTTATCTTTTCATTTAAAAAATTCTAAAGATGAATTTGTTCTTTTTTCAGATATACATGATAATGAATTGAATATGCATCCGAAGAAAAAGGGATCATATCTTGTTAAGATTAAAATTGAGCAACCATTGTTGAAACCGGATCGATATTATCTATATATCGGTATTATAAATAAAGATAACAACCAGACAAACCATTTCGGGAATATCTTGAATTTTGAAATTCAAGATTCTAAGAATGTCCGCTCCAAAAGAGCAGGGTATATATTTAAGCCATTTTTCTGGGAAATAGAAACGGCTTAATTTATTAAAAGGACTGAATATTTGATTTCATGGTTTTGTTAGATTAAAACGTAAATTACCATTATGTTTAATATGGGTTTGATTTTGGTAGTAGAATAAAATTCATCAAAAAAAGCAATATTGAAAAATAGCATTTTAGAATATCGTTTTTTTATTCAGGCAAGAACAAATTCTTCTCGCTTGCCAAACAAGATACTATTACCTTTTTATGAAGGGAAAGGTATTTTAGAAATAATAATAGAAAAGCTTAAATTAAAATTTAATTCCATTCCAATTGTAGTCTGTACTTCTGATACGAAAGGAGATGATGCGACTATAGAACTTTGTAAAAAACTTAATGTAGACTTTTTTAGGGGTAGTGAATTGAATGTTTTAGATAGATTTGCCGAGGCTTTAGAGGTGTATCCAGCTAAAAAGATAATAAGGATTTGTGCTGATAATCCTTATCTAGATATTAACTTTATGAAATATCTTATAGATTTTTCTGAGGATTGTGGTGCAGTTGATTATTGTAGTTTCTGTGATAAAGACGGTACTCCAGTAATTAAAACCCATTGGGGACTTTTTGGTGAAATTGTAAATTCGAAAACACTTATTGAAATCAATACAATAGTTGAAGACATTATTTTTAAGGAACATGTTACAAATTATTTGTATACTAAAAATAATTACAATGTTCAATTAAAGAGAATTCCTGAAAAAATACTACATAGGTCGGATATTCGATTTACAATAGATGATGATAAAGATTTTGAGATTATGCGAGAGATTTATCCCTATTATCTAAAAGATAATCAAGATATTTTTAGCGCTATTTCTTATGTAGATGAAACCCCTCGACTTAAGAATCTTATGATTGAAAATATAGAAAAATATTCAAAATGACATACATAATTGGAGAAATAGGGCAAAATCATAATGGGTCTGTAGATTTGGCTAAAGTTATTATAGACCTAGTTTCTAGAGAAATTAAAGATGAAGTGTTTGGGAATACTCTAAAAGGTATGGATGCTATAAAGCTAACTAGGCGAGACTTAAAACAAGAATTGTCAAATTCTCAAATGAAGAAGCCATATGATACCCCTAATTCTTTTGGTAAAACATATGGCGAACATAGAGAATTTTTAGAGTTGAGTGATGAAGATCATTTTGAAATTTACACCTATGCAAAGGAAAGAGGATTAGATTTTGTGGATACACTTTGTGCAATAGGTTGTTTGTCTATTTTGAATTTATTTACGCCAGATCGTTTAAAAGTAGCAAGTAGAGATCTTACAAATTTACCTCTTCTTGATGCAATGGCTGAAACTAAAATACCTATAATATTATCTACGGGAATGACAGGTAAAAGAGAATTAGATGAAGCCTTAAATATAATAACGAAACATCATTCTGATATATCTATTTTACACTGTGTATCTCAATACCCAACAGCTCCTCACAATGTAAATTTTAATACGATAAGGTATTTACAAAAACATTATAAAGATTATGTTATTGGATATTCTGATCATACTATCGGTATCGCAGCTCCAGTGGCAGCAGTAGCCATAGGAGCTCAAATTATAGAAAAGCATATTACAATCGATCGAAGGATGAAAGGCACTGATCAAGCCGGATCATTAGGTCCTGATGGGGTTAAGAGGATGGTTCGAGATATACGTCTAACAGATATAGGAATGGGAGTAGAAGATATCTTTACTGTAGCTGATACTAATTCTGCCAAGGTGAAATTAGAAAGATCCATAGCAACAAAGAGGGATATGAAAGCAGGAGAAGTTTTGACTATTGATGATATCCATTTACTATCACCAGGCGACGGTTTTAAGTGGCAGGATAAAGAACAAGTGTTAGGTAAGCCATTAGTAAGTGATCTTCCTAAAAATGAAATTATATACTCTTCTAACTTGAATTAATACTATGTCAATAGAAATCAAAACAATAGCGTCTAAAAATGAATTAGAGAATAGAAATAAGTTGGTTGATTTATTTAATTCATGTCCCATACCTAGTAATGAGCGTTTAACAAATTCAGGATTGTTTGTAAAACGTCAAGATCTTACGAAGCAATTATTTTTAAATGACTTGTATACAAGATTTAAAGATGTACATGGAGTCATTATGGAGTTTGGAGTCAGATGGGGGCAGAATTTAGTGACTCTAAATAATTTGAGAGGAATTCACGAACCTTATAATCATAGTCGAAAAATTATAGGTTTTGATACTTTTGAAGGCTTTGCAACTGTTGATGAAAAAGATGGAGGTCATGAAATCATTAAAGAAGGAGGGTTTTCTGTAACAAAAGATTATGAAACTTATTTAGAAGAGGTGTTACAATATCATGAGAAAGAATGTCCATTATCACACATAAAAAAGAATACCCTTGTAAAAGGTGATGCATCTATTAAACTCAAAGAATACTTAGAGCAACATCCAGAAACGATTATTGCTTTTGCTTATTTTGATTTTGATGTTTATGAACCTACAAGAAAATGTTTAGAATTAATAAAGCCTTATCTCACCAAAGGAGCTATTATTGGTTTTGATGAGCTGAATGACCCTCATTTTCCAGGAGAAACCGTGGCTTTAAGAGAAACCTTAGGTCTAGAAAATGTTGCAGTAAAAAGAAGTCTATATAGTGGTATTCAATCTTATATTGTTGTAGAATGATGAAAAACCTTCCAAAGTTAATTTTAACAGATATAGATGGTGTGTGGACCGATGGAGGGATGTATTATGACCAGCAAGGAAATGAATGGAAAAAGTTTAATACTTCTGATAGTGCTGGTGTTTTATTTGCTAAAAAACTCAATATCCCCGTAGGAATTATTACAGGAGAAAACACTAAATTGGTCGCAAGACGAGCAGAAAAGTTAGGTGTATCCATACTTTATCAAGGCATCTCAAATAAGTTGAAAGTAGGTGTCGAGTTATGTGAAGAATACAACATAAGCTTAGATGAAATAGCCTACATTGGGGACGATATAGGAGATATCAATTTGCTTAATGCGGTAGGATTTAGTGCTTGTCCTTCTAACGCTCCTGCGTATATAAAATCTCAAGTTGATTTTATTACAAAACTTTCAGGAGGTAAAGGTGCTTTTAGAGAATTTGTAGAATATATTATAGGTGAGGAAAGGCTCTTTCAAATCTTACAAGATTATAACTAAGTGAAAAATCGAAGTGATATACGAGATTTTATAATTCATTTAGAACATTCTTTTCCAGTGAATACATGGGTGATGAATGATGTTCATATTTGGCCATACGTAAGACAAAGATTATTTTTCCATTTGATAGAAGAGCTAGAATCTCAAGAAAAAAATGTTAGCACGTTAGATGTTAAAGAAGAAATAGTTTCAATAAAAAAAAATACTATAAATACACGAATTAGAGATGTATTGAGATATGTCAAATTCATAGCTAATCTTGAGAAAAAAGAATATCTTTTTTTAGGAGCTAATACATACAGGACATTACACGAAGGAACTTTGTATAACAAATACTTTGATTCATTTATAGAAAAAGAGAATCTATTAGAAAAATCTATTCTATTTGAGTACGATACTGATAATCACACAAATTATCACAATAGAGAGATCATTCAGAAGTATAAGTATATAGTTAATGGATTTAGTATTCTCAATAGATTTAAATCGTTATTTAAGATTCAACGTAAAAATGAGTTAGATGATTTCTTTACACAGTTTATATATTTTTTGAATGAAAAACCCATCACAAAATCTTTCGTAGACACACGTTTAAACAATACCTTTTTTAAAGAATTAGAAAATCTTTTTAATAAGAAAGATCTTTTTGAGAAAATATTTTTAAAAATAAAGCCCCATACCGTTATCGTTTTATGTTATTATTCTAATTTAGATTCATTAGCCGCCGTAATAGCAGCTAATAGGCTTGGAATTAAAACGGTAGAGCTCCAACATGGTCCACAAACCGATATTCATTTATGCTATGGGAGTTGGACTAAGATACCTAAAGAGGGATATGAAATGATTCCTAAAAATTTTTGGTGTTGGGATGAAGATTCAGAAGAGACCATCAGAAAATGGGCGAATAATACTTGTGTGAAAACCAAAATAATAGGTAATCCGTGGTGTGAATATTGGAAAGCTAGGTCATTGAATTATTCAAATACTAATTTTATACTTTATACATTACAACCAGAACCTTTAAGCTTTGAACAGTTATTTCCAGAGGGTATTATCAGGTTGATAAGAAAAGAATCGTATACCTGGTATGTTAGACTACACCCTAGGCAATTACTAATTATTGATGAATTTATTGAATTTTGTAAAAGTAATAACATATATCATTTAATAAATTTAGAGTCAGCAACTAATGATTCGCTTCCTCTATTATTAGCTAATTGTAGTTTACATCTAACCCATTTTTCAGGTTCTACAATTGAAGCCAGTTTTTTTAACAAAAAAACGATACTCATCAATGAATCGGGAAAAGTATCGTATAATCATCTAATTAAAGACAATAGAGCTTTTTTTATACCTTATGATGATGATCATATTGAAGATAAATTAAATGAATTAATAAAGAGATTAATGTAAGTTTAACTAGCTTTCTATGAAATTTTTAACTGAATATTATGATCGTTTACCTTTTTTAAAATGTCATCACTAGTCTCCATCATCATACCCACCTATAATAGGGCTTCTTTGTTAAAGGAAACATTAAGTTCTATTCAAGCACAAACCTATACACATTGGGAGTGTATTATTGTTGACGATGGGTCTACAGACAATAGTATGAAGCTTCTAAAAAAAATACAAGAAGCGGATGATCGTTTTAAAATATTTCAAAGGGAAGCACATTTAAAAAAGGGAGGAAATACCTGTCGTAATATAGGATTGGATAAGGCAGAAGGAAAGTACATTCAGTTTTTTGACAGTGATGATATTATGAAACCTGCTATGATCCAGTCTAAAGTGGAGTTATTAGAAGCAAAAAGATGTGCCTATGTAATTTCAAAAACAGCTAATTTTGAGCATCCAGATGTGACAACTATTACAGATGTACACGATCGTTTCTATACCTTTAAAGAATACCCAATTACTCATGTAAACTATGTGACACAAGTCATCAACTGGTTGACTCCAGATTTTATGGGAGAAGCAAGGCTTTTTGATACCTTGCGTTTTAATGAAAACCTACCCTCAGGACAGGAGTATAACTTATTTTGTAAACTTACATTAGAGAGCAACAAAGTCGTGGTACTAGATGAATTTACCACACTTAGAAGAATGCACACTGCTTCTATGCGTGCTATACTTGACAGTGATAAAGAGCGATTAAAACAAGAAAGGATTTTATTATATACAGAAACCTATAAAGAATTAAAGAAAAGAAAAGCACCTAAAAAAGGACTTTATAAACTGCTCAAAAATATATGTTTATTACACGTAAAAGATCAACCCTCTCGTCAGGATCTTTTTTTTATAAGTAGCTCTTTACTATATGTGGGCGCATATAAAATGTCCTTGTACTATACAGTATATCAATTGGGTGCTACTTATTTTTCTAAAGGATATGCACTCCGAAAAAAACTATTAACCTATTTGATTGATTAATTCGGATCACTAGAAAACAGTATTTCAACACATGAATATTCCTCTCGTAAGTATTATTATCCCTGCCTACAATGCAAGTGCTTACATTGAGAAGACCATAGCGAGTGTGTTAGCTCAGACGTATGCTCATATAGAGGTCATCCTTATAGATGATGGGTCTACAGATGGAACACGTGATTTTTTTAGTTCCTTTGAAGCACAAGGAATACAGTGTTATCATATCAAAAATAGTGGCGCATCTCATGCTAGAAATATAGGATTAGAAAAAGCAAAAGGCGAATATATTCAGTTTTTGGATGCAGATGACCTATTGCATCAAAATAAAATCTCGCGGCAGATCACGCGGATGCAAGAAGAGCAAGCACTTTTGTGCTTTTCGCCTTGGGCTAAATGTAAAGAGGAAATTGATCCCAACGAAACCTATAGATTTGAAAACCTTCCGTATGCATTAACACGCAGCGGTAAAGAACTCATGATGAGTTTTGCGTTGTATAATTGGTTTATGCCTGTGTTTTCTTGGTTAACGCATAGAAGTCTCATAGACAAAGCAGGTGTTTGGAATACAACTATTAGTAATAATGACGATGGTGAGTTTTTCTCTAGAATCTTATATCACACAGAAAAAGTGGTATGTGAAGATGCTATATTGGGGTATTATAGAATCTTAGAACATACGACTCTTAGCACATTTAACACTGTCAAAAAAATAGATTCTGCCTATAAGAGTTATCAGTTAATAGAAGATTTTCTGTCAAAAGATTCAGACGCCTCCTTACTCTCTTATCCTAAGCGAATGTACTACCTTCAGTATATTATGATTCGTAAAACAGATCCAGTGTATGCAAAACGAGCCGCGGCTTCTTTCGATCGAATTAAGGCCGATAGTTTTTTAAGAAAGAATAAATTACAATGGTTTTTTATACAAGTCCTAGGCTTATATAACGGAAATGCCATATATGAACTGTATCTTAGGATCATTAAAAAAATAAAGAAAACGTTTAAGAAATTATAAAATAGACCCTTTGAGTAAAGAGATTGTCTTTGTTACACGATTTTTTCCAAAAGCATCTGAAACTTTTGTAGTTTCTAATGTTGTAGAGGCGATTAAGAAAGGGTTTTCGGTACGTGTGATAGCTCAAGAAGTAGCTCCTGTGATGGAGAGTTCTCAAGAGTCACTTTTGAAAAAATACAAGGTGATGGATGTGACAACGGCATTTACAGAGCCCATAGAAAAGAAGGAACGTCTTAAAAAAGCAGTATACTA
Source organism: Dokdonia ponticola (assembly GCF_042653865.1). NCBI lineage: Bacteria > Pseudomonadati > Bacteroidota > Flavobacteriia > Flavobacteriales > Flavobacteriaceae > Dokdonia > Dokdonia ponticola. The sequence goes on from NZ_JBHSFV010000017.1 coordinate 36,131, forward strand.
TCTCTGTAATCCCGTACTTCTTTTTTATTTTCTTAAATATGTATACGTAAAAAAGAAAGTATCACTCAGTTATATCTTTTTACTTCACTTCTATAAACCTTATAGAAAAGCAGCAGCTTTTCATGTACACTTTGCCACCGTATCTGGATCTATTAGTATCCTAAAAAAAATAGGGTTTATCTCTTCAAAGCTCATGGTTACATTTCATGGGTATGATGCTTTTTATAAAAATGAACAAGAAAAATTAGATTGGCAAGATCGATATGCGTTACTATTTCGAGTGGCAGATAGGATCACCTGCAATACCCCTTATCTAAAAGCACAGATAGAAACAATAGGGAAGCCTCGGGTTGGTATCAAGACAGTTCCTATGGGAATAGACACAGCCTATTATACCCCACAGCAACACCCCAAGGAGCTTATTAAAAATGAGACAATCCGTATCCTTAGTATAGGTCGACTTATTGAGTTTAAGGGGCATATATATGGTATACAGGCTGTAAACGTACTTGTCACTAAAGGCTATAATATACACTATACCATTATAGGAGATGGAGTATTGGAACACGAACTTCAGCAGTTGATAGATCAACTAGGGCTTCAACAGCATGTGAAGCTTTATGGAAGTGCCACGCAGGAAGAAATTAAAACACTGCTTGAGAAAACCCATCTTTTTCTAATGACCTCTATAAAAGATGCGCGAGGAAGAGAAGAAACCCAAGGGGTGGTTACTGCAGAAGCACAAGCGATGGGCGTTCCTGTGGTAGGTTTTGAAAGTGGGGGCGTGCCCTATACCATAACCCCCAACACGGGAGTCCTCGTGCCTCAAAAAGATGTAGAAGCATTGGCTCAGGCAATGAAGCAAGTACTAGAGGATCCTATGCGATACAAAGTGATGAGTCAAGAAGCTCAACAATGGATTCGGAAGGAATTTAGTCTCTCTCAAATGACCTCAAATTTCTATGATGATTTTATATAAAATGGTATTTTATAGGTGGCTGTTTCCTAGTCATATCTCTTTCTTGTATTCGGTCTCTTTTTTAATCGTTTTGTTATCTTAGCATATATGCAAGAGCTAGTTTCTGTCATCATTCCTGTTTTTAATCGTGCACATTGTATAGAGGAAACGCTGCGTTGTGTTCAGGCACAAACTTACGCACATTGGGAGTGTATTTTGGTTGATGATGGATCCACAGATGATTCGATGGATGTTGTTTCCGCTTTCGCGAAAGCGGACCCAAGAATACGCCTATTGCGTCGGCCAGATAGTTTACCAAAGGGCGCGAATTCATGCCGTAATTTTGGATTTGAAAATAGTAAAGGAACCTACATTAACTGGTTGGATAGTGATGACTTAATGAGTCCAAACAAGTTGGAGGAGCAACTAAAACGGTTGTCTGAAGCCTCAGAACAAAATCTTGTGAGTACCTGTAAATGGAATAAATTTGTAAACGAAACCACAGGAATTCTTCCTAGAGATCAGCATATCAATCGTGATTTTCATCATGGTATAGCCCTTTTACAAGCCTTTGACGCTAGAAGTCCTTTTTTTCCTTGCCATAGTTATTTGGTATCTAGACGTATTATAGCTTCTAGTGGATTATGGGATGTGTCGCTACGTATCAACCAAGATGGAGAGTTCTTTACACGTGTCTTAATACACGCAGAGAAAGTGGTACATCCTAAAGAAGGAATGGTCTATTATAGAGTCCCTCAGAAAGGAAGCGTAAGTCAGTTAGATTCTAAAGAAAAAGCAGAAGCAGCGATACAAAGCTGGGAATCTATAAGTGCGCATTTAGAAAAGATAACTCCAAATGTGACCTATGCCTATATTGAAAATGCAAAGGACTATTTATACACAAAAATACAAGACCCATCTATCGTAAAATCACATACATCATTCTTTGCTACACAGCTTAAAAAGTCACAACAAGGAGTTAATTTGTTAAGAAAAATGAAGAGAAAGCTACAGCAGCTATTTTCTGTCAATTAAAGGAGATCATTTGAAACCAAAAGTAGTACTTATTGGACCTATAGGAGATTATGGGGGTAGAGATGTAGAGGCACAGCTTATTACAAAAGCTTTAGAAAAAGATTTTGAAGTGCAGTTGCTCTCTACAGGCGTTATCTCTTCTGCATCTTTTGCGCTTTCAGAAAGTACAATAACCTCTTTTTTAAGTATCCAGAAATTACAGTTTAAAAAATCATGGCTTTTACGATGTACCGCGTATCTTTCTTTTTTAATACATAAAAGGAAACAGCCTCCGTATATGTATGTGAAGAATAAATTATCTTTGGGGTGGTATGATTTTAGGAAAAGCGCCCATGCCTTTATCTATAAAGAAATTGATACAGCAGATGTGGTACTATTCATCGGGCAGTTAACCTCTACTTTCTTAGAAGAAGTCATCACGTATTGTGATACTGTGAACATCCCTTTATTAGTGAGAACTACAGGAACCATTGTACTTCATCCTACGTATGATATAGGCTATTTAAGTAAGGTGACAAGGTATATACATCACTCAGCATCTAATGCAGCACGAATGCCTTCAGCGCTTCAAACATCGTATGTGCTCATTGATCAGGCGGCTACCACAGAAGCAATGCTTCTTGAAATTCCTGTTTTACATACAACTGTAAAAAAATATGGGTTTATAGGAAGGCTCAGTAAAGAAAAAGGATTGTTAGAGCTGCTCAATATGATTGATCTTGCGCCAGATGAAACGCTTCACATTGCAGGCGATGGACCGTTGCAAGAGGATGTGCAAAGCGCTATCGCGGGATATGATGCGATTACCTACTTAGGGCAATTATCAAGAGCCGATTTAAAGGCTTTTTATGAAAATGTTGACTGTGTGATTATCAGTTCGTTTGAAGAATCGGGCCCTCTTGTCGGATTAGAAGCGATGGCAGCAGGAAAACTTATCATAAGTACAGATGTAGGCGCGATGAAAGATCGATTAGAAGCAATAGATCCCTGTTTTTGGTTTGATATTCAACAACCAGAAACCTTTAAAAAACAAAAAAAAATGATCAGCGCTTTACAAGCTGATGAGGTTCGTAGAATTTCAGTAAGTTTACGCCAACGATATACCTCAAAATACACGAAGCACCTGATTTCAGAACGTTATAGACATATAGTTTCTGAAGTAGTATCATAAGATAGCAGCATGAGAAAGGGAATAAATCCTCAGAAAAACTCAGAAGTGACCGATTCGGGACACTATCATAAAGTGATAGTGCCCGTATATATTCCTCATCAAGAAGATTATTATAAAGATGCATTCAGTATACTCAAAGTATGTTTAGAGACACTTACCGCTACAGTACATGGCAAAACATTAATTGCTGTTGCAGATAATGGGAGCTGTGATGCTGTGATTGCATACCTTCAAACGTTATATGTGGCTGGGACTATTCAAGAGCTTTCGGTAACCAGAATGAATGTTGGTAAGGTAAATAGTATTTACAAAACACTAGCAGGTGATACCTATCCTTTAGTTACCGTAAGTGATGCTGATGTGTATTTTTATCATGGATGGCAAGAAGCTGTGGAGCGTATCTATATGAATTTTGAGAACGTAGGGGCCGTATGTCCCACACCATCTTCAAGATCGTATGGACACATGACACAACCTGTATGGTTGCGATACCTTTGGAGTAAACAATTAAAATTTGAGAAAAATCCAGATCCAGAAGGAATGATTTCTTTTGGGAATAGTCTAGGGAATCCTGATTTTTATAATAAAGTACAACTCGAGAAAACATTGGTTTTAAGGAACAACTCGGGAGAAAAAGCAGTACTAGGTGCAGGTCATTATGTAGCGACGTACAGAGGTGATATTTTAAAAACCAACTTACAAAAAGCAACTAGCCATACCCTAGGCGCAAAAATGGTACAAGAGTATATTGATAGGCCTGTATATGAGTCTGGATTGTATAGATTATCTACCATGAGATCGTATGCCACTCATATGGGAAATGTGTATGAGCCGTGGATGGATTCATCAAAAAATAGTTTAGAAAAAAAGCCAAAAGAAGAAGCATCATTTACTGCAATCTCAGCATATAAACAACCGGGAAAATTTAAAATGCTTTTGTATAAAATGATAAGTAAGGGCTTAAAAAATAAAAAAATTGGGACATACGTATTTAAAAAGAAAGGGCTTACAGCTCAGGAGGCAAAAGAGTATCTTTCATGATGACATTACTTTTTCCATACAGGGGGAGAGAAGTCTCTAGAGTAAAGCGATCCTTAGATTCGTTGTTATTACAATCCAATAAAGATTTTCAAGTTGCCTTCATAGATTATGGGACACCCTCAGAAAAAGCAGCACAAGTAAAAGAACTGGTCACTAGTTATGCGTTTGCTAGCTATCAATATTCGTATCATATAGATACGATGTGGAATAAATCTAGGGCGCTTAATATCCTTATTAAAGAGTTAAAAACGTCACATTGTTTTGTGGCGGATATCGATATGATTTTTCATCCTGATTTTATAAGAACCTTACATGAACTTAAAACGGTAGATCATGTTGTTTATTTTCAAGTAGGATTTCTTTCAGAAGAAGAAACACAGCAAGAAAAGAGTTTTGAGGACTATACTATCAAATTTAAGTCAGCTCCAGGCGCAACAGGACTTTCTATGTTTCCTGTAAAAGCACTACAAGAAGTACGTGGATTTGATGAATATTATCATTTATGGGGATCTGAAGATACCGATATACATGACAGATTAAAACATAAAGGACTCTCTGTTTATTTTTATGATAAGCAGTTACTTATGCTACATCAATATCATAAAATATATAGAAACCTTGAGGATAGTTATATCACAAAGAATATTACAATTAAAGATATTGCTCGTAAAAATTATACATATCGCTTGGAGCGAAATGAGGCAAAAGCAACTGTGGCAAATTTAGAGAATCACTGGGGAGCCATACAAACTAAAGAAACATACGATCTATTGTTAAAGCCTGAAAGTATCACCGAAGTTCCTTTACAAAAAAAACAGTTTACGCATTGGCTTTCAGAACTGCATACACACCCTAAGACGGGAATACATCGGTATGATCTTAAAGGAGACAACCACTGGCTTGGTAATTTTAAAGCGAGCATATTAGGTAAGTACACCTTAAAATCGGCAAGTGATTCTTTATTGTGGTTTCATATTAATCATTTTAGGTATAAGAGGTATCTTTATACAATAAGTGCAGACTGTAAAACCATACGTTATACTATATGGCTATAAATACTCCAAAAGTTATTGTAATTTCTCACCTTCCATTACCCTATGATGGTATTGGGAGTTGGACTACGCTATATGATTATTACCTTACTACAGATACGCATCAGATAGACTATATCATTTGTCCGGAGCCTAAAAAACGATATAAAGACATTACATATTCCTGTACAAGGACGTCTACAGTTCAAAAAATAAAGAATAAGTTAGGAACTAGTAAAAGTTATGAGCGTATTTTTAAGGCACTTGATGAGGTGCTAGAAAAAGAAGATGCTGTTATTATAAAAATCATTGATAATGCGGGGGTCGTTTTACCACTAAAGGCATATCTAAACGATAACTATCAAACAAAGCATTGCTATCTACAGTTCTACTATCACGGATTCCCACCCTTTTTTGGCAACCCCAAAGGACGCTTGTTTTTTGCAGCACTAGACGAGACGATCCTACTTACACATGCCTCTTATAAAGATCATCTAGCATATTATACAGACTTACCTTGCGCATTTTCTGTGTTACATAATGGGATTGATGGGAACTTATTTTTTAAGCTTGATCATGCTCCCAGAGCAGCCTTAAGATTGTCTTTGGGGATTACTCCAAAAGAACAAGTATTTTTATGGCTGTCTCAAGATAGACCCAAAAAGGGGCTTGACTTTATCTTGAAAATATGGAATTCATTTTATAAAAATAATCCACAGTGCAAACTATGGGTTATTGGCGCAGATCGAGCAGAAAATCTGTCTGGCGTTACTTTTTATGGTAAAATACCTAACCAAGAATTATCTCAATACTATCAAGCAGCCGATGTATATCTCTATCCTACACTGTGTAAAGAAGGTTTTGGATTAACATTAACAGAAGCGATGAAGTCGGGTTGTTATTGTATTGCTTCGGCTAATGGGGGCATTCCAGAAGTAGTGCAACACGGAAAATTAGCGGTATTAATCTCAAATCCTAATTATAGACAGGAATGGGAAGATGCTATGAATAAAACGGTAGAATTGTTTGCAGAAAATAAGTTGCAAGATGTATTTAAAGTACCTGAAAATCTTTACAACCTCAGTACATGGTGTGCGGAACTTAACACGATTATTACCAAAGCTAAAGACACATTTTGACAATAAACAAAAAATAGTATTCGTGTACTATAGTATTTTGTTTAACAGTAAATTTGGCATCACCTAAGATTTGTTTATATTACCCCAATTAGTAGCCTATTCCTCATGTCATTATTAAAAAAAATAAAAAACAAACTTTTTCAAAAGCCCCAGAATAGTGAGCGTTCAGATCAAGTAGCTAAGACAAAAGAACTTCGGGCAGAAGCTTCTTCAGATGTAGAACGATGGAGTAAAAATCAATCTCTAAAAGAAGACTGGAACATAAGAACAAAAATGTTAGGAGATTTTGTCCCTAACGGATCCAAAGTGATAGAGTTTGGGGCAGGTGCCATGTTTCTAAAGGATTATTTAAACGATACAATTACCTATACCGCTTCAGATATTGTACAGCGATATCCAGAAACTATTGTTTTTGACCTTAATGATCTATCCAGAAAAATAGACTTAACACCTTATGACACGGCAGTTTTGAGTGGTGTGTTAGAATACATATATGATATTGAAGCTGTATTGTTATTTTTATACCCGAACATTAAAAATATATGTGTTTCTTATTGCTGTGCTGATATTGCAAAAGATAACCGTCTTAAGAACGGGTGGTTAAGTGATTATACAGAGGTAGCGTTAAAAGAAATATTTGAGAGTTGCCATTATGAAGTAATGGAACAAACACTATGGAGAAGCCAATCATTATTTTACTTAAGAAAAAAAAGAAATTGACGCTCTTACTAACTAACGAGTAAATAACAAAAGATGTATACTATTGTAGAGATAGGACAAGCACATGATGGGAGTTTAGGCATGTTACACGCTTATATAGATGCTGTAGCTACAACAGGTGTAAACGCTATCAAATTTCAGACTCATATAGCACAAGCAGAAAGTAGTATTCACGAACCTTTTAGGATACAATTTTCCAAACAAGATATCACTCGATACGATTATTGGAAACGTATGGAATTTTCCCAAGAGCAGTGGATCGATATTGCAGAACATTGTGCAGCGGTAGGATTGGACTTTATAAGCAGCCCTTTCAGTAATGCGGCTGTAGATGTACTTGAAAAAGCAGGTGTTGTTTCCTATAAAGTTGGAAGTGGCGAAGTAAATAATCACTTGCTTCTAGAAAAAATCATAGCGACAGGAAAACCTATTATTATCTCTAGCGGGATGAGTTCTTACGAAGAACTAGATGAAACAGTTGCGATTTTAAAAAATAGTGGTGTACCGTTCTCTGTTTTACAATGCACCACAAGTTACCCTACAGAACCAGAACAATATGGATTAAATGTGATTGCAGAACTCAAGCAAAGATATCAGGTTCCTGTTGGATTCTCAGACCATTCTGCTCAAATAGCAACAGGAATCGCTGCAACAGCTCTGGGCGCAGAAATTTTAGAATTTCATGCAGTATTTGATAAGGCTATGTTTGGACCCGATGTTTCTTCGTCACTTACCATTCCTGAAATCAAAGAACTCGTAAAAGGAGTTACGGCGATTCATCATGCATTGAAGCATCCAGTGGATAAAAGTAATAATTCCGCTTTCGCGAAAGTGAAAAAAATATTTGAAAAATCATTAGCAGTAAATAAAAAACTACCCAAAGGGCATATCATTACATTTGAAGACTTGGAGGCAAAAAAACCAAAAGGATATGGAATTCTCGCTTCTGAGTATAAAAATGTGATTGGAAAAAAGGTGTCTAAAGATATGGTAGCGTGGGAGTTTTTAACAGATGAAACTATTGAATAACAATGGATAAAAAACGAAAAATATGCGCTGTCATTACAGCAAGACCAAGTTATAGTAGAGTAAAGACCCTGTTACAAGCCATTAAAGAACACCCATTACTAGAATTACAACTGGTCGTTGCAGGATCTGCATTGTTAGACCGTTATGGAAGTGCTGTTGACTTTATAAAAAAAGATGGATTTATAATAAACGAGAAGGTCTTCATGGTTTTGGAAGGAGAGAACAAAACGGCCATGGCAAAAACGACAGGGCTCGGTGTTATGGAGCTTTCAAACGTCTTTTATAATCTAGAGCCAGATGCTGTTCTTACCATTGCAGATCGGTTTGAAACGATCGCCACCTCTATTGCCGCGGCCTACCAAAATATCCCTTTAATTCACTTGCAAGGAGGTGAGGTGACCGGAAATATAGATGAAAAAGTACGTCATGCCAATACCAAACTAGCTGATATTCATTTTGTGACCTCAGAAGATGCAAAAGAGCGTGTTCTTAAAATGGGAGAAGATGAAAATTATGTCTTTAATACAGGATGTCCCTCTATTGATCTTGCGGCTACTATTTTAAAAAACCCTACGCTTGATTACGATCCCATACAAAAATACGGAGGTGTAGGCGCAGATGTAGACCCGAGTAAGGACTATATTGTTGTGATGCAGCATCCAGTTACTACAGAATATAATGAAGCAAAAAAGGATGTTTTAAAAACGCTAGAAGTTGTTGACGCATTGGGAATCCCTACATTTTGGTTTTGGCCTAATGTAGATGCAGGAGCAGATGGGACTTCAAACGGGATACGATCGTACAGGGAAAAACACCAACCTAAAAACATACGTTTCTTTAAAAATATGGAGCCTTTTGATTTCTTGAGGCTTTTAATAAATAGTAAATGCTTGGTAGGGAATAGTAGTGTAGGAATCCGGGAATGCTCTTTTCTAGGAGTACCCGTAGTAAATATAGGGACAAGACAAAATAAAAGACTAAGAGGAGACAATATTATAGATGTACCCTACGAAGTAGAAGCCATAAAAGAGGCTATCTCAGAGCAATTAACGAACCCTAAAAATAAGCAGAGTTCGATCTATGGAAATGGAGATAGCGGCGTCAAAATTGCAGAAATTTTATCTGAAATAACGTTGAGGTTTCATAAAACGATCACCTATTAATGAAGATCTTAGGCGTCATACCTGCGCGAGGAGGAAGTAAAGGAATTCCCCATAAAAATAGAAAGCTCCTAGGAGGACGACCTTTAATGCAATATACTATTGAAGCGGCTTTAGCTTCAAAAGAAATAAGCGCTGTCATTTTTTCATCAGAAGACCAGCAATTACGAACGCTTGCAAAAGAATTAGGGGTTAGCGTTCCTTTTGTCAGACCTGATCATCTAGCTACCGACAGTTCTGGTTCTCTTGAAGTTGTTCAGCATGCCATAAAAGAAATGGAAAAGCTAGGTGAAGTGTATGACGCAGTATGTCTATTGCAAGTAACAACCCCATTTAGAACATCAGAAGAAATCGATATAGCTATACGAAGATTTAGAGAAGCAAAAACCGACGCTCTAATCTCGGTACAAGAAGTACCACATCAATACAATCCTCATTGGGTTTTTGAAACAACAGATACGGATCATCTAAAGATAGCAACTGGAGAAAAAGAAATCATTAAGAGAAGACAGGAATTACCACCTGCCTACATAAGAGATGGAGGGATTTATATCACAAAGACTTCAGTGCTCATAGAAAAACAGTCCTTTTTTGGAGACTCTGTATCCTATGTTCATTCAGATAAAACACGCTATGTAAATATTGATACGATGGATGATTGGGAGAAAGCAGAATCTATTATCAAAGAAAATAAACAACAGAAGGTTTGATTTTCGTGATCATAAATAACTGAGGTATGCGGCGATTTTTAATTTATATTCTAGTATTATTTTTCCTGACATTTGGAATTGCTTATACCATAGAATATGCCGCGGATATGGGTTTAAGGAAATTTAAAAAAGGTATTTTAAATGAATGGGTAGCAATTCATGAAGGCTCTGTAAATGCAGATATACTCATTGTTGGATCTTCAAGAGCATATACTGGGTATAATCCAACAATAATCTCTGGAATGTTAAATAAAAAAGCATATAATTTAAGTGTAAATGGGGGAGGATATAATATTCAAAAAATGAAGTTTGATCTTTATTCAAATGCAAATAAAGCACCTCAGTTTGTTGTGCAAAATATAGATTTATCCCATTTTATGGCTTCAGAAAAAATCTTTGAAGAATATCAATACCTGTCGTATTACTCAAAAGATATTATTAAGAAAACATTTATTGAAATAGATGATAAGTATGCGTTTTATAATACAATACCTCTTATAAAATATAATACAAATAAAGAATATTTAAAGCGTAGTCTTCGTACGTTGATTTTAGGTAAAGTATACAATGAACCTGAACTTATAGATGGCTTTTGCCCTAAAAACAAAAAGTTTAGGCTTGATTCTCTTAATTTACAACGATTCGAAAGATTAGATACATCCTATCAGGGACATAAAAAGTTTGAGTTAGGATATGAGCACACTGTAAATTTTGCTTCACAATTGTCTGACTCATCTATAAAAACAATTTTTGTGTGGGCTCCTGAGTATGAAAAACGGTTAAAAGCAGATAAAACATTGAGAACCTATTTTTCAAAAAAAATAGACAGTATCGCCTCTTTAGATCCTAATATTTACTTTTTAGATCTTTCTGACACTTCCATAAGTTATGACCAAGAAAATTATTATGATAGTTTTCATTTAACATCAAAAGGAGCAGATGCTTTTTCTTCATTGCTTAGTACAGAAATTAAAAAGATAGTAGTAAACCAATAAATATGTTTTTTAACTCACTCACCTTTGCTGTTTTTTTACCGATCGTATTTATCTTATACTGGTTTGTCTTTAAACGCCATCTAAAAGCACAAAATATATTTTTACTTATTGTTAGTTATGTTTTCTATGGTTGGTGGGATTACCGATTTTTAAGTTTGATTTTACTGAGCACCCTTATTGATTTTTATATAGGGTCAGCTCTCAAAAAGGAAGAAAGCTCAAAAAAACGAAAATGGTTACTTGCAACTAGTTTGCTGTTTAATTTAGGAGTTCTTGGATTTTTTAAATATGCCAATTTTTTTATAGAAAGCTGGGTTGATGCTTGGTCGATTTTAGGTGTTCAAATGCATACAAGTACATTACAAATTATATTACCTGTGGGGATTTCATTTTATACATTCCAAACCTTAAGTTATACCATAGATGTGTACCGTAAAAAAATGGAGCCTACCTCTAGCTTTATTCAATTTGCTACGTATGTAGCATTCTTTCCACAATTAGTAGCGGGCCCTATCGAGCGTGCTTCGCATTTATTACCTCAGTTTAAGAAACCACGCGTCTTTGATTTTGAAACTGCAAAAAGCGGATTGCATTTAATTATTTGGGGTTTATTCCAAAAAATAGTGATTGCAGATAGTTGCGCTACCTATGTCAATGCTATTTTTAATAATTATGAAGGAATGAATTCCTTAAGCCTACTTCTTGGAGCTGTATATTTTGCACTCCAGATTTATGGTGATTTTGCAGGGTACTCCAATATTGCTATAGGGGTTGCTAGGTTGCTAGGTTTTGATCTCATGCGCAACTTTAATTACCCTTATTTCTCTCGGGATATAGCAGAGTTTTGGAGACGTTGGCATATCTCATTATCCACGTGGTTCAGAGATTACTTATACATACCACTAGGAGGCTCTAGAGGTTCTAAACGACAACAAATACGCAACGTGTTTATTATATTTATTGTAAGTGGCTTTTGGCATGGCGCTAATTGGACATTTGTCGTTTGGGGAGCTCTTAATGCTTTTTATTTTTTACCCGTTTTACTCTTAAAACAGAATAGAAAAAATCTAGATGTAGCGGGTAAGGGTACTTTAGTGTCTACAGGCAAAGAAATGATTCAAATCATCATCACTTTTGCCCTTACTTGTATCGCTTGGATATTTTTTAGATCTGCAAGTATTAAAGATAGTTTCTATTATTTAGAGCGCATGTTTACAAATCTTGAGTTTAAAAAACAATATTTAAATATTGAGCGACATAGTATAGAAATGGTATTGCTTATTGCAGGATTTCTTTTTGTAGAATGGCTATGGAGAGAAAAAGAAACACCACTCTCGGGAAAATTTGATATGATAAAAGTAATCACCACAATACTATTAATAATCGTGTTAGGTGTATTTTCAGAACATCAAAGTTTTATTTATTTTCAATTCTAATGAAACGATTTATAAAACATATTCTTTTTTTAATAGGGGTTCTTTTAGTGCTTCTCTTTGTATTAGATGCGCTATACACAAAGGTCTATAGAGAAAGCGTTCCTAGAAATAAAGTAGCCAATTTAATGGCGTATAAGGGAGATGCCATAGATTATGTATTTATAGGGTCTTCTAGAGTAGATAATACCATAGATGCCGCACTCATAGAAAGAAAAACAGAAAAGACAGCTATTAATCTAGGTGTACAAGGGGGTAAATTGGATGACTATTATTTAATGCTACAACTGCTTGTAGATAAGAAAATCCAAACAGAGACTGTTTTTATACAACTAGACTATGTGTACAATATAGATGGAACGTCTGAAATCTTGAAAAGTGAATTAATGCCCTATATCGAGAATCCAATTATTGATGCATATGTAAAAGAAAGAGACCTAAGTTATAAAACGCTTCGGTATGTCCCTTTTGTACGCTATATGAAGTTTGATTATAAAATTGGATTTAGAGAGTTTTTTAGTTCCAGTATAGGGAAACTTCCAAAAACAAATCTTTCTAATGGATATAGTCCAAAATACAATTCACAAGGCGCTACCTTAAAGTATTCGTTGCCTACCAAAATGGCCGCCACTAATTCTGTCATTCAAAAAATAGAAAAATTAGCAAATGATCATCAAATAAATCTGATTTTCTTTACAGCTCCATTTTGTGGAGCAACACAAAATTTTGAATATATAGATCAATTAAAAGAGCGATTTCCTACACTTATTGACTATTCAAGAGTATTTGTAGATCGAGATGATTATTTTTACAATTGTAGTCACCTTAACCATAAGGGAGCTCAAGAATTCACAAATTTATTTGTCAAAGCATATTTACAAACGCCCCCTAATTAATGCCAGAACAAAAGAAAATATACATATTATTACCTGATGGTATTGGACTCAGAAATTTTGCCTATACCTCTTTTGCTAGTATTGGTAAAGAAAAAGGGTGGAATATAGTCTATTGGAATCATACCCCTTTTAACCTCACAGAACTTGGACTTCAAGAACAAAAGCTAGAAGGAAGAGCATCAGCACTTACAGATCTTTATAAAAGAGCCCGTAAGGAGATAGAGCTTACTAATTTTGAAAAGCAATATCAAGATAGTATTTATAATAGCTATCGTTTTAAAGCTAAAGGAGGGAGTATAAAAAATAAAGTCAAAAACGGTATTGTTCGTTTTTTTGAAAAAAAGTATGCAGGTGATGGGCTACACAAATTACGAGAGAAAATAAAGGATAAAGAACGTTCTACTTCATATTACAAAGACTGTGTCGCTCAACTAAAAAAAACAAAACCGCATATTGTATTTTGTACAAATCAGCGTCCTGTGCATGCAATAGCACCTATATTGGCAGCACAATACTTAGGAATCCCAACGGCAACATTTATTTTTTCATGGGATAACGTGCCTAAAGCAATGCTAGTCGTGGAGACAGATTTTTATTATGTCTGGAGTACATTTATGAAAGAACAACTCATGGGGTATTATCCGCATATAACAGAAGATCAGATTGTGGTGACAGGAACGCCACAATTTGAACCTCATTATGAGGTTGAAATAAAAAAGTCCAAAAAAGAGTTTTGTGAGACCTATTCCATACCCCAAACACTTGATTATATTTGCTTTTCAGGAGATGATGTGACAACATCTCCACATGATCCCATCTACTTACATGATATCGCTACAGCAGTTAAAAAGCTGAATGCAAAAGGCAGAAATCTCGGTATCATTTTTAGACGATGTCCCGTAGATTTCTCAGATAGATTTGATCAGGTTTTAGAAATGCACAAAGATATTGTATATCCTATAGCACCAAAATGGGATAAAATTGGTGGTGCTTGGAACACTATATTACCATCACAAGAAGACATGACCTTATTAGCAAATACAGTAAGACACTCTATGTTTGCTATTAACTTAGGATCCTCTATGGTTTTTGATTACATCAGTCAAAAAAAACCATGTCTATATATAAAATATAATCCTAAAGACATACCCCTTCAGAAGGATGTGTTTAAGGTATATGATTATGTGCATTTCAGATCAATGCCAAATGCTAAAGCTGTATTTTGGATTAACTCAAAAGAAGATATAGAAACTAAAATTGAACAGGCTCTAACAGACCCTAAAGAAACCTGTAGAGAGGCACATGAGTGGTTTTCTGTAATTAATACAATGCCACCAGAAAAAGCATCCGAGCGTATCTGGTTCGCTTTAGAAAAAACAATAGACACATGCATCTAGGATTTATAACTCCAGAATACCCACATCCTCGTGTAAAAACGGCGGCAGGAATGGGGACAAGTATTAAGAATTTAGTCGTTACGCTTACGCGAAAAAACATAACGGTTTCCTTATTTATTTATGGTCAAGATGAAGATGCTATCATAGAAGCAGATGGTGCGAAAATCCATTTAATAAAGAATAAAACCTATCCTTTTGGAGGGTGGTACTTGCATAGAAAATATATTAATCGCTATGTAAATACCTATATTGATAGTGATGAAATTCAAGCGATAGAAGCTCCTGACTGGACAGGAATTACTGCATTTATGAACTTTAAAATACCTTTGGTTATCCGTTTTCACGGAAGTGACACCTACTTTTGTAACCTAGAGGGTAGAGCTCAGAAAGCCAAAAACAAATTTCTTGAGAAACAAGCATTAAAAATAGCAGATCACTACATCGCTCCTACAACCTATGCAGGAACAGAAACTGCAAAATTGTTTGGGATACACTCAAAACGAGTTAAAACGATTCACTACGGATTAGACCTTTCTAAATTTATTAATACGACGCCAGAAAAATTCGAATCGTATAGGCTCGTGAATGTAGGTACTGTCATACGTAAAAAAGGAGTATTTCAACTCGCTGAAGCATTCAATAAATTAGTTGCATTACAACCCAAAGCAACACTCTATTTTATAGGAAGTGATTCGGGAGATATAAAAACAGGAAGTGCTTCCACTTGGGAAATAGTAGAAGCAACCTTAACTCCAGAAGCAAAAAAGCGCACAACATACTTAGGAAAAGTAAACTATGAAGATGTGCAAAAACACCTTAAAGAAGCCCATGTGTGTGTATTCCCTTCACTAGCAGAAACGTTAGGAATGGTCACTATTGAATCTATGGCATTACAAAAAGTGGTAGTCAATACAAATTATGGTTGGGCACAAGAACTTATAGATCATGAAGAAAATGGATTTTTGATTGATCCCAATGCTATAGATGCCTATGTACAAACGATAGAAGAACTTTTTAATGATATTCCTAGATGTATTTTATTAGGAAGTGAAGCAAGAAAAAAGATAGAGAATACATTTGATAGTGAGGAGATTGTAAAGAAAAATATTAAATTTTATAAAGAGGTGATAGCCTAGTTATGATTGTATTAATACATCAGCAAGGAAAAAAAGTAAAAGAGGTCGTACGTACGTCAGGAGAAACTATTGAAGTTATAGCTACATCTTGTGCTAAAGCATTACTTGAGCTTTCTAAAACCTATCCAAAAGAATGTATCATTTGGTGTGAAGAACAACTATTCCCATATATAGATGAAAAAAAAATAAAAGAAGTATTTCACCATAAAGGCGTTTTGGCAAGCTATACGACCGGCGAAGCTCACTTTATACCGTCTGCTATAGAATATATAGAAGACAACCCATTTCATAAGATTAATAAGAAAGTACGATATCCTACTTGGTTAATGAGTACAGATATTGGAGGCGCTTATGGAGTCTTGCTTTTACACTTTAAAGAGCTACTACTACAAAATGATAGCTTTGGATATGTACTTAATACCATTTCTAAAGCAGGAATGCCACAAGGTGTTTTTTGTTACCAAGTGCCTTTATTAAAGGAAAACCATCCTACTATACAATCTCAAAAAGCTACTATAACCGAACTATATAGGTTTACAAGAGCTCATTATAGATTGCAATGGGTCTTTTTCTTAGGTGTCTGCTTGTACAGATATGAAAATAAAACCACCTTACTTTCTCTTTTTAAATCCCTATTCTATAAAAGGAATACGATGTCTATCTCATTAGATGCTGAAATGATACAATCAGATAGACTTATAAACATTCAAAAAGAATATGATGTGATTATCCCAACCATGGGACGTGAAAAATATCTTTTTGATGTACTTCAAGATTTCTCTAAGCAAACACTACTGCCTAATAATGTTATTATTGTAGAACAAAATGCAATAAAAGATAGTGTTTCAGCATTAGATTATATAGAGAGTTATACGTGGCCTTTCCCTATAGCGCATTATTTTATCCATCAGACCGGAGCCTGTAATGCCCGTAACATGGCTATTGAAAAAACAAAAGCTCCTTGGGTATTTTTTGCAGATGATGATAATCGCTTTGAAGCTGATGTTGTCCAGCGTGTTTTTGATAGTCTTGAGAAGTATGGAGTAGAGGCCCTCACTACAAGTTATCTCCAAGCTCACGAAAAGCAAACAGAGACCACTATAAAACAATGGCAAGCATTTGGTGCAGGGAATAGTTTTGTAAAAGGAACCTTAGCGAGAAGTACGTCTTTTGATATGGCTTTAGAATTTGGGTATGGAGAAGATACGGATTACGGAATGCAACTACGACAAAAAGGAGCGGAGATTTTATATCAACCAGAAATATCTTTATTACATTTAAAAGCACCCGTTGGAGGATTCAGAAAACCAGTTGTTTTTCCTTGGAAGGATGAAACCATAAAACCCAAACCCTCCCCTACGGTCATGTATCATAAACTTAAAAATACGACAACTAAGCAATTAAAGGGATACCGTCTTGTATTAGCCTTAAAGTTTTACAAGAGACAATCTATTAAAAACCCGCTGAGGTATCGTTCTTATTTTAGAGATGCATGGAAACAAAGCCTGCATTGGGCAGCCATACTTAAAAATAATACCTTGTGAAAGTAGCGCTCATCATATGTACATACCAACGACCTATCCCTATTGTTACGTTGCTACATTCGGTAAAGAAACAAACGCGACAACCAGATCGTATCATCATTGTTGATGGTTCCTTAGATAATGCTTCTGAACTAACATTGCAAAAGGAAAACTTTCAAGATGTATCTTATTACAGAGTAAACGCTGAGCAACGCGGACTCACAAAACAACGTAATTATGGAATAGATAAAGTAAACGATGCGATAGATATTGTTTGTTTTTTGGATGATGATACGGTGTTGGAACCCATGTATTTTGAAGCTTTAATAGATACATATAAAGTGCATCCAGAAGCCTTAGGTGTAGGAGGATACATTATAAATGAAATTAATTGGAAAAAAGTAGATACGTCATTTAAACCCACGATTCATCAGTTTTTATACGACGGATACGTTCGTTCAGATGGTAGTAGATTTGTGCTTAGAAAGAAATTAGGCTTAGATGCCGATCGTCAGCCAGGCTTCTTACCTACATTCTCTCATGGAAGATCTGTCAGTTTTCTACCGCCCTCTGGTAAGACGTATCAAGTAGAACAATTTATGGGAGGGGTAGCATCTTATCGCTTAAGTGCTCTTAGATCGCAGCGTTTTTCAGAATATTTTGAAGGGTATGGTCTATATGAAGATGCCGATTTTACATTGCGATTATCAAAAAAAGGAGCTTTGTACGTAAATACAAATGCGCAATTACACCATTACCACGATCCAGATGGGCGACCTAATAAATTCAGTTATGGGAAAATGGTCATCCGTAATGGATGGTATATATGGCGCGTACGATATCCAAACCCAAAATGGATAGCACGAATAAAATGGAATGCTACTGCTGCATTGCTTACATTAATACGCTTTACAAATGTGCTTACAAAAAATAAAAAAATAAGAACAGAAGCTTTTACAGAAGCATCAGGAAGAGTAGCGGGTTGGTTCAGCTTATTAGTTAATAAACCAAAAATTAAAGACGAGTAAATTCTCTGTGTACAAATAATAATGGATATGAAACCTTGTGTTTTTCTAGCTTTTTCTATTTCAAAGTCATCAGTCTCTGATTATTTTACTACGCTTGCTATTGAAATGTCAGAAAAATACAACGTAGTTATCTTTACCGACACCCAAGAGCGTATTGAACGTAAGAATATCTCCACATATATATGGCCTTCTCTTAGACCCACGGGTATAAAGGACTTTTTATTTTTAAGGAGCAAGATTAAAGCACATCATCCAACCTTGATGATCTCTGTGTTTGGAGCTGTAAACATGTTTTTAATTGGTGGATATGTATATAGAGTTCCTAAACGTATTGCTTGGAGAAGAACACTCACAGGACAATTGAATCCTTCAAAAAAATCAATTAGAAGAAAAGGTCTTATATACAAGTTAGCAACAACCATTTTTGTAAATTCTAATGCGACCAAAGAAGATACTATTACCTACTTCAAAGTTCCTGAAGATAAAATAACGGTAATTTACAATGCCGTAAAAGACCATAAAATAGCCGCTCGTAAAAGAGAACCCTATCGTTTAGTATATGCAGGGCGTTTACACCCTTCCAAAGGGATTGACACACTACTAGAGGCTATACAAATTTTAAAAACAGATATAGAGGAGATAGAGTTACTCGTGCTAGGGGGCAGTTTGCAAGGAAATGTGATCAAGAAGTATCAAAAACAAACAGAAGACTTGCAAATAGAAAAGCAGGTACGCTTTTTAGGAAACCAATCCAAGGAGAAGCTTTTAGAGTTATTTGCTAGCACGCAGTTTGTTGTAGTGCCCTCAGTATTAGAAGCGTTTGGATTTGTTGTAATTGAAAGTTTTTCTGTAAAAACACCCGTGATAGGATCTAATACATCAGGTATAGCAGAAATTATAAGAGATGGAAAAGATGGTCTGTTATTTGAGCCCTCAAACGCGGATGATCTCGCAAAAAAAATAAAATATTTGTTCGAACATCCAGATAAAGTAACGGTATTTAGTCAAAATTGCTATCAGCGTTTTTTAGATACCTTTGAAGTAAATACCTCAGTCAAAGAAGCCCTTATCATCGTAGAACGTTTATAACCCAATTCATACAGCTAGATGAACTTCCTTATTATTACACACGTAAGACATAAAATGAAAGAGGATACTTGCTATGGGTATGGCCCTTATGTTAAGGAAATGAATATCTGGAATTCACACGTTAAAAATATTGAGGTAGTAGGCCATAAAGTAGATGATCCTATAACTCCTATTGATTTACCCTATAAGAATCAGGTGAGATTTACAGAAATTCCAGAAACGTCACTTACCTCTTACAAAGAGATACTACTAAGTATTTTTAGAATACCTATTATTTTTTTTAAACTACTACCTGCTATGCGCAGAGCAGATCATATCCATCTGCGATGCCCAGGAAACATAGGGTTAATAGGTGTTATTGCACAAGTGTTTTTTCCTGCAAAAAAGAAAACAGTTAAATATGCGGGAAATTGGGATCCAAAAGCGATACAACCTTGGAGTTACCGCCTTCAAAAATATATAGTTAGTAATACGATACTCACAAAGAATACGCAAGTACTTGTGTATGGCAAATGGGAAAATCAAAGTAACAATATAACCCCTTTCTTCACAGCAACGTATCCTAAAAGTAAGATACCTGAGCTGAATACCAAAGCGTACACAACCCCATTAAAAGTGATTTTTGTAGGGAGCCTATCCATTGGAAAAAGACCGCTCTATGCTTTACAATGGATGCAAAAATGTAAAGAAAAAGGGATGCAGGTAACATTAGATTTTTATGGAGATGGTCAGGAAAGGGAAGGGCTAGAATTATATATTAAAACACATCAATTGCAAGATAATGTCATCTTACATGGGAATCAAGATGCTGGAACTATTGAAAAAGCTTATAAAAACACACATTTTATGATATTACCCTCTAAGTCAGAGGGGTGGCCAAAGGTTGTTGCTGAAGCCATGTTTTGGGGAGTAATTCCTTTAGTGACTCCTATTTCATGCGTACCCTGGATGTTAGACCACGGTAAACGAGGTATTCTCTTGACGCTGGATGTTGAAAAAGATGTTTCCGCTTTCGCGAAAGCGGTAAAAGATACATCCAATCTTGAAAAAATGGCTAGATTAGGACAACAATGGTCACATCAGTACACATTAGACGATTTTGAAGAAGCAATCAAGAAATTATTATGAAAGTCCTACAGTTAATAGATAGCTTAGAACCTGGCGGGGCGGAACGCGTTGCTGTAGAGTATGCAAACCTACTTTCTAAACATATTGCAGGTTCTTATCTGTGTACTACACGCGCAGAAGGAGCGCTATTAACGACCATGCAGCCAGAAGTAAAGTATCTATTCTTGAAAAGAACGCGTACGTTAGATTACGGGGCATTCAAGCGATTATACGCGTATGTTTTAAATGAAAAAATTGATTGTATTCACGCACATGGCTCTTCCTATTTTTTAGCCACACTCATAAAAATGAGACGTCCTTCCGTAGTAGTAATATGGCATAATCATTTAGGCGCTAGTACTGCACTAGCAGGGATTAAATTGAAGGTGTTACGCTATTGTTCTAGTTATTTTGATGTGATTATCAATGTTAATAAGGAACTTGTGTATTGGGCAAATACAAAGCTGAAATGTAAGAAAGTAGTGTATTTGCCTAATTTTGTTAATTTCGAACAACAGTACAAAGGCAAATTGCCTGAAGTAAGTGGAGAAAAAGGAAAACGCATTGTTTGCCTTGCAAATTTAAAAAACCCCAAAGGGCATCATTTTTTGATGGAAAGCTTTTTGATTCTTCAAAGAGAAGTGCCTGAAGCAACATTACATTTGATAGGAAGAGATTTTAAAGATGTTTATAGCGATAAAATAAAACGGTTCATAACTAACAATGATTTGCATACTAATGTGTTTATTTATGGTTTGTTATCCGTTCCTGAGTCTATAGTAGAACAATGTGATATTGGTGTACTAGCCTCATCATCAGAAGGACTTCCTATGGCATTGTTAGAATACGGAAAAGCAAAACTTGCCGTGGTTGTCACTAATGTAGGATATTGCCCAGAGGTAGTACAAGATTATGGTACCTTTGTCTCCTATGGAGATACAGATGCTATGTCAAAAGCATTACAGGTGTATTGTGTCAATGCAAAGAAAGCCAAACAGGATAGCGTACGCTTTAAAAAACATATAGAAGAGAATTTTAGCGAATCTCAGGTCATTAATAGTATTATAGATTTATATAAAGATACCATTGAGTAGGAGGCAAAAAATATACACTAGTTTATTACTACTTCATGCCCTTTTGGGGCTGATAGTATTTACGTATAGGCCATTTGCTAAATTTTACTTTTTAGGTTCATGCGGATTGTTTCTATACCTTATTTTAAAAAAAGGGAATAAAAATAATATGGCGTTGCTTGCTGCGGGGTATATTACAGGAGGAGAAGTATTCTTTAGAATGACGGGTGCATCCTTTGCGTATGAAGCTGGAAAATACGGTGTTATATTTTTTATATTGCTCGGTCTTTTTTTAAGTGGAACATCCCGAAAGTCAGGCCCCTATTGGTTGTACTTGCTGTTCCTAATTCCTGCCATAGTGATATCTTCAATTACGTTAGATTATGACACTGATTTTAGAAAAGCAGTAATTTTTAATTTGAGTGGTCCGTTTTGTTTAGGAATCACTGCATTGTATTGTATAGATCGTAAGATAACCTATAAACAATTGCAAGATTTATGTTGGTCTATTCTCATGCCTATTGTAGCTATGGGAGTGTATTTATACTTCTATACACCAGATACAAGAGAAGTGATTTCTGGGACAGGTTCTAATTTTGCTACCTCCGGAGGATTTGGACCTAATCAAGTGTCAACAGCATTAGGGCTAGGTATTTTTTTCGTCATTGTTCAGATAGTTACTCAAACAAAAAGCGTAACTATCAATTTGTTAAACTTAGGGCTACTGTCTTTATTAGGCTACAGAGCTATTGTTACTTTTTCTAGAGGAGGGGTTATTACGGCAATTATTATAAGTGCTGTGTTTATATTTATTTACTTTAGAGGGGTGAGTACCAAAACAAAAAGTAGGCTTACTATTATTAGTTTTGTTATTGTAATTATAGCAAGCGTTACTTGGGTTTTAAGTTCAACACGTACAGGAGGACTCATCGATAAACGATATGCTAATAAAGATGCTGCAGGAAGAATTAAAGAAGATGTTTCTACAGGAAGAAGTGTTTTAATTAATTCAGAATTAGAAGCGTTTTATGCACACCCAGTAGCAGGGGTAGGAGTTGGTAAAATTAAAGAATATAGGAAAGAGCAAACAGGGATTTCGGCAGCATCTCATAATGAGATGAGTAGATTGCTCTCAGAACATGGAATTGCTGGTATTTTTGCGTTATTAATATTATTGATATACCCATTATTATTTCGGTTTAAACATAGAGGGAATTATTTGTTTTACTCTGTCTTTGCATTCTGGTTTTTGACAATTAACCACTCTTCTATGCGAATTGCTGCTCCAGGTTTTATATACGCTTTATGTCTTTTAAATGTGGTCAATGAAAAGAAAAAGAATCCTGTACATAGGAAACGCATTAACGCATAAGAACGTTACTGTAACAACCATAGATACCCTTAGTGCTTCACTAAGAGATGAAGGCTATGACGTACAGGTGGTCTCTCGTATAAAAAATAAAATAGGGCGTTTATGGGATATGCTGCGTGCTGTAATTCTATACAAGAAACAAGTGGATATGGTTCTTATAGATACCTATAGTACTACAAATTATTGGTATGCCGTGTGGGTGGCAAAACTCTGCCGTTTTTATAGTATATCTTACATTCCAATTCTTCACGGAGGTAATTTGCCAGAACGCATTAAAAAAAGCACTTCAAGTGCCAGAAAACTTTTTGGTAAAGCATACTTAAATATCGCTCCGTCTACATATCTCTTGAATGCGTTTCAAAAGCAAGGATTTAAGAATATACGCCATATCCCTAACACCATAGATCTTACTCAATATCCATTTATAGAACGCACTACAATTAAACCCAATCTTCTTTGGGTACGTTCTTTTGCGAGTATTTATAATCCTTTGATGGCGCTTCAGGTATTACAAGAATTACAGAAAAAATATCCTGAAGCTACTCTTACAATGGTTGGTCCTAAAAAAGATGACAGTTTTGATAGCTGTATCGCTTTCGCGAAAGCGCACACACTCCCTGTAACATTTACTGGAAAATTATCAAAGATGGAATGGGTAGCTCTAGGTAAAGAGCACGATGTGTTTATCAATACCACAGATTTTGATAACACACCTATTAGTGTAATTGAAGGAATGGCATTAGGCTTACCAGTCGTTTCTACAAATGTAGGTGGAATCCCTTTTCTAATTGATGATACTGTTGATGGGCTATTAACACCTACAAAGGAGGTTATTCCTTTTGCAAATAGGATAGCTGATCTGCTGGAAACACCTTCTTTAGTAAATAAACTGAGTAAAAACGGAAGGGAAAAAGCCGAAAGTTTTGATTGGGATCAAGTCAAAATTCTTTGGAAGGATGTGCTTGATTAAAAATGTAATATATTTACAGCAACTAACTCCCCTATGGCACTACTACCAGATATTCATTTTGAAATTTCTGAACGAAAAGTCCTTTTACGTATATTGGATATATTATTTGTGCTCACATGCCTGCAGCTTGTGGGTAGTTTTTTTGATTTTGATTATTTCAAAATAAGCCAAGAAAACTGGGTTTGGATTATTGTTCTTGCAGGATATTTAAGTGTTTTTGGGACTGTTTTTGAATTGTATAATTTACAACAGGCTTCCAAGTTTCAAACCATTCTTAAAAATACCCTTCTTACGGTTTCTGTAACCGTGCTGTTTTATATATTAACCCCTTTTTATACACCCGTACTTCCTGAAAATAGACTTCAAATTATCTATTTTTTCTTAGCAATGACCTTCGGGATATTAGCATGGAGATGGTTGTATATCTCACTGATATCTTCGCCTCGTTTTTATAAAAAAGTGTTGATTGTTGGAGATTCATTTGATATAAAAACGATCATTAATAATCTTGAAGGCGCCGACCCTAATTATAAAATTGCGGGCTATATAAATACCGACAGTTCCAAGATAATAGGAGATGTTTCAGAATCAGTTTTGGAGTATCCTATTGAAAACTTAACACTTACAGTATCTAGAAATGGGATTTCAGAAATTGTCGTCGCTAGTGATTATAGTGATGGGGTTTCTAAGCCTTTGTATCTACAGCTTATTAATTTATTAGAATCAGGCTTCCCGATACGAGAATATATGCAGGTATATGAAGAAATTACACAGCGTATTCCTGTACAACACGTAGATAAAGATTTTTATCGCTATTTTCCTTTTAGTAGAAGTAACCAAAATAAATTTTATAAGCTATTTCATAGATTATTTGATATTTTCACGGCGATCTTAGGAATTACATTCTTTTTAGCGATTTTCCCATTAATTTTGATCGGTAATCTACTAGGAAATAGAGGTCCTATTTTTTACACCCAAACGCGTATAGGGCGTAACGGATTTGCCTTTAAAATTATAAAACTGCGTACGATGATTACAGATGCTGAAAAAGATGGTGCTGTATGGGCGCAAAAGAATGATACGCGCATTACTCGTTTTGGTAAATTCCTAAGGCGTTCAAGGCTAGATGAAATTCCGCAGTTTTTTAATGTGCTTTTTGGTGAGATGAGTGTGATAGGTCCTAGACCTGAACGTCCCGTTTTTGTAAGAGAGCTCTCAGAGCAAATTCCATTTTATGAAACACGACATGTTGTAAAACCAGGATTAACAGGTTGGGCACAAGTGATGGGAAGTTACGGTAGCTCTACAGATGATGCGTTGGAAAAACTACAGTACGATTTGTACTATATAAAACATCGTAACTTATTTATGGATTTAAGTATTGTGCTTAAAACCATTAGTACGGTTCTTTTTTATAGAGGGCAGTAGCTTTTAACCGGTAATTCTAGTTTGTTTTATCACTTTAAGCATATACATATATCTAACGGCTAGTGCTATAAATAATGGAATAAGTGCATATGCAAATTGTTGAACACCCACTATCCAATGAAACCCTAATAAAGCTAGCATAATAACTGAAAGCTTCATGTACGGATAGATCCATTGAGGGGGCGTAGCTTTTTTAATCACAAAACTCGCAATAATATGGAAAGGGAAAGCCCACAATAAGTTATAGTTCCATTTTGTTGTGCCATGTTCTGTGCCAAACCATAAAAAAGCCAAAAGTATTCCGATACATCCTGTACAAAATAAAATTAAGGAATCTACAAAGCCTAGCGGACGGTCATTTTTACGATCTTTATACGTCTTATAAAGTAATAAGAATGACAAAAGACCTATAATTATGATAGGGCTTACGATAAATAATTCCTTATACGTATTTTCTTTCTTTGGTATATAGAGACTTTCTGTTTTAGAGACTAATGGTTTTTTGGTATTCTCATTTACGATCATTGAATTTGCAAAAGCCTCCATCGTATAATCAGGTAAAAAAGCATATTCTTTTTTTGTAGCAAGCCTGTCTGTGACAGAGCCTATGGCTACATCCATACCTACCATGCCCCATGTATTCCAATGTACGTTATTACGAATAAGATCTCTATGTGTAAAACCCTCAGGGAAGCTACTATAATTTATGTTTAATTGCCCATTCATAACTTCGGTCAGGGCATCTACAGGGCGTGTCGCACAATTATCAAAAAAGAAATCATAGCGATACTCTCTATTTTCTTCTTTGGCATTATTTTTTAAAAAATCAAAGTATCGTTTTTTCTCTTGAGTATCTAAGGAGAGAATCTGCTCTTTTACCCATCTACGTTGGTATTTATAATCTTCGATAAAATCATCGAAGGGTGAAACCCAAAGGGTGTATAAAAGTTTGCCTCTTGCAAACTTTAGATAGAAGTTAGGCGTATTGAAGTTAAACCTGCCGTAATTAAATACCCAATCTATGTTTCGTCTGGGATCTTTTACCCGTATGGCTGTATGACCAAAAGAATCATATAATTCTGGTCCAGAGCCTATGGTAATGAGGCTTATTTGAGCATCGCTTGAAAGCTGGACGGTGCTATTTTGAGCTTGAGCCGTGTGTAACGAGATACAAAAGAAAGCTAAGAAAAAGTAATTTTTAAATAAGTGCTTCATAAGGACACTAAAGATACTAAGCATAATGAAAAAAGCAATAGAGGAATTCAAAAAGATAAGTGAAAATTATACATAGATTTTACCATAAAAAAACCGAATCATAAATCATGACTCGGTTTGTGATACGTCTCAAATGTTGATTAGGCAGATGGGACAATACGTACAGGTACTACCCATTCTTCTCCCGTTTTTGTAGTGCTTAATTTCTTGTAGTTAAGTCTACTTTTGATGAATGCGTCTACATTCTCATTTTCACTTTCTACATTAATAACCACAAGTTCCTTTTTGTCATTTACTGTAAAAGTTACTGTAGCTTCAATATCTTTTTTAATCACCATTTCTGGATTTTTAAGAAGCTCAGCAATTTGAGTGGTGACAGCGCCTTTTGTCTCACTCCCTTTTTCTGGAGTTGTGGTGTTTGCAGACACGGTTGTTCCTACTGCAATTAAAATGGCGACTACGTACATTTTTAGATTTTTCATACTATTCGTTTTTAAAGATTAAAGATTGATTTGCTTAATAGACGACCCTTTGTCAAGCATTGTTACAAGATCAAGCTGTCTTTAACCTATGTTTAACGATCATTAACGTTGGTTAACGATTGGTGCTGTTTAAGGGTTCGCTTTCGCGAAAGCATATAAAAAAAGAATGAAAAGAGGAGTAAGTAGTAGGAGGTAAGAGGATTAAAAATAAAAAATAAAAAAGCTCTTTTAACGTATAACGCTAAAAGAGCTTTTGTTCTATAAGTATCAGGGTTTATGCTAAAACCGCCTGAACTTTATCTGCAGCTTCTTGAAACTCGATAGCACTTTGTACATCAAGACCGCTGTTATCTATTAATTCTTTTGCAATATCTGCATTTGTTCCTTGTAAACGCACAATAATTGGAACAGTTATATCTCCCATATTTTTATAGGCATCTATAATTCCCTGTGCTACACGATCACAACGTACAATCCCTCCAAATATATTCACAAGGATGGCTTTTACATTAGGATCCTTAAGGATAAGTTTAAAAGCAATTTCTACGCGTTCTGCATCTGCAGTACCTCCAACATCTAGGAAGTTTGCTGGCTCACCACCTGCTTGTTTGATAAGATCCATTGTTGCCATAGCAAGTCCAGCTCCATTTACCATACAGCCTACGTTACCGTCTAGGTCAACATAGTTGAGTCCTACAGCTTTTGCTTCTACCTCTACGGCATTTTCTTCACGCTCATCACGTAACGCCGCTAAGTCTTTATGACGGTATAATGCATTTTCATCTAAAGTTACTTTAGAATCTACTGCCATGATTTTATCATCACTTGTTTTAAGTACTGGGTTAATCTCAAATAATGAGCTGTCAGTCTCTACATACGCTTTGTACAAAGAAGCGACAAATTTTGTCATTTCTTTAAACGCAGTCCCGCTCAATCCAAGATTAAAAGCGATCTTACGTGCTTGGAATGGTAAAAGTCCTGTAGAAGGATTTATTTCTTCTGTAAAGATAAGATGTGGTGTTTCTTCAGCAACCGTTTCTATATCCATACCTCCTTCTGTAGAGTACATAATCATATTACGACCTGTAGCTCTGTTTAGAAGAACAGACATATAGTATTCTTCTGGCTCGTTATCTCCAGGGTAGTATACATCTTCTGCTATAAGCACTTGGTGTACTTTTTTACCTTCTGCACTTGTTTGTGGTGTCACAAGGTTCATCCCTATGATTTGACCTGCGATTTCTTCTACTTGCTCAAGGTTTTTGGCGAGTTTTACACCTCCACCTTTACCACGACCACCGGCGTGAACTTGTGCTTTTATGACGTGCCAGCCAGTTCCAGTGTCTTCAGTAAGTTTTTTTGCAGCTGCAACAGCCTCTGCAGGAGTCGTGGCAACGATACCTCTCTGGATACGTACGCCAAAACTTGCTAACATTTCTTTTCCTTGATACTCGTGTAGATTCATAATACCTTTTTATATGGTGCTTTATTTTGCTATGCAAAAATAACAAAAGCGCTACGGGAGCGCAATAGTTTTTGAATTAAAATTGAAGTTATCTTTACCTATTTGTAGAAAGGGTATAGATTATACAATTTCTGCACTTAAACCTGCTTGTAAAAGTTTAGAACATCTAGGTTTAAGGTCATCATAATCACCTGTTTTCACGGTGCATTTTCCGTTATAATGCACGATTAACGAACATTGATGCGCTTGTTCTTCTGTATGGTCACAGGCGCCTATCAGGCAATTAATAACATGGTCAAATGTGTTTACTTCATCATTGTAAAGCACAATCTCGTGTTGCTTTTGTTCTTCCGTGAGAACGTCTAGGTCTTCTTGATATTTTTCTTTTGTACTCATAGGAGTGTACATTTTAAATAGAAATTTACAAAATTTATCGATTACTACTTAAAAATGGTAGCAAATTATAACATAAAATTTAGGACACTCGTTTTTCAAACTTACAAGCAACCCAATTATTACGCTCATAATTACCAACGAAGTAAAGCCCATTTTCATTGCATTTTTCAGTAATTAGTGAGATGTCTTCTGTATAAAAACCGCTTAATAATAAAATGCCATCAACAGGAAGACAGTTGGCATAGATTGGGATATCCTGTAGTAAAATATTTCTATTAATATTAGCGATAATCAGATCGTATTTTTTATCTGCAAGTACTGAAGCATCGCTCTCAAGAACTGTTATATGTTTACAGTTATTTCGCTCTACATTTTCTAGAGAGTTCAGGTAGCACCAATTATCAATATCAATCGCATCTATGGGGTATGCGCCTTTCATCTCTGCAAGAATGGCTAGGACTCCCGTGCCACAGCCCATATCCAATGTTTTCTTACCAGTAACATCTAGTTTAAGGAGATGCTTGATCATCATATGTGTGGTCTCGTGATGTCCTGTTCCAAATGACATTTTAGGCTCAATCACAATATCATATTCAACAGCTGTTTTTTTATGAAAAGGAGCTCTTACCGCGCAACGCCCGTCTACTTCAATCGGATCAAAGTTTTTCTCCCATTCCTCATTCCAGTTCACTTGCTCAATTTCTTCAGCGGTGTAGGAGATTTCAAACTCGTCAGATTGTAAAATCTGAATATCATTGAGCAGACTGCCAAAATCTATAGGCGTATTATTTGGAAAAGCCTCTTCTTTTTGGATGTATGCGATCACCCCTGTTTCTGTTTCTGTAAAACTTTCAAAACCAGCATAGCCTAGCTCAGCGATCAAAATTTCGGTGGCAGGGGCAACTGGTTCTACGGTAAACGTATAGCCTAAATATATGGGTGTCATTCTTTAATGTCTTTGCAGTTATACGAAGCTTCTGGATCAATTTTTAATAAGATCTCACCATTTTCGTTAGGCAAAAATACAGTTTCATTTTCAATTAGAATTTCATTTTTTGCAGTAAAATTGACAGCTGCATTATCTGTGAATTTTTGGTTTCTGATTTTTAGTTTATAAGGGGCCTCCAATCTAAATTTCCACCGACTAAAATGTTGGTTTTCGATGAGTGTATATGCTTCAGGTTGTAGCATGTCATAACTCATTTTAACAGCACGACCTGTATGCAAACTACCTGCCCCATACATTCCTTTAAAAGGGGTATTCGCTTTTATAGCATCTATATTGGTCGCACTTAATTTAATCATGCTATTGATCTCATCTACAGAAAGACATGGGTTTATAGAAAACATCAGTCCTATAGTTCCCGTAACAAGAGGCGCAGCAGGAGAGGTTTTTTCGACACTATTGTATAAAATATCTCCCGTTTCTTTAAAAGCTCCATACCTAAAAATAAAAGTTCCAGGCGCAAGAATATCTACATAAGGATCTAAATTATTTGTAGAAGCTTGAAAGATATACTGTTCGCCCTTAATATCATTTCCTTTAAATCCCACAGCACGTCCTACATAGTTTTTTAAGCCAATCGCATAGGGGTTCCCTTTATTATTGATGTGCATGGTTTGTGAAGGTTCGTCAAATCTATGTTGCACGCTACTTACCGAAATCACATGTTCATAGGCTCCTGGATAGCGAGGTATTTTTCCTTGAGTGACCTTAAAGGAGGCATTATGAGGTACCGAGACAATAACAGTTCCATTATCTCTCATTTCATTTATGGCTTCTTGGGCAGTTTCATAGTAGCGTGTACTACCCCAACTACAATTAATTACTTTGGCACCCGCTCTTGATAATTCTAGTAATTGGTTCAAGTATTTAAAATCTCCGTAGGTAGTTGTATAAATACTACATTCAGGGCACACCCCTACAACACCATACCCGTTGTTGCCACGAGCGGCAGCGGTAGTCGCAACACTTATGCCGTGTCCTTTTGAATACGAGCTTTTTTTAAACATAGTCACCCGACCTTTAAAGTCAGGATCTTCTGGATCAACCCATCCATCTGAAATGCCAATAATCACCTCTTTACTTCCTTGGGTATAATACCAAGCTTCTGGAACTCCTAAAAAATCGAGATAATCTAAGTTTACTTGTAATCCTTTGTTTTCTCCTAGGGTACTTGTAATTCCATAATCGTTAGGCTCATATATTTTAAGGGTTTCTGGGAGTAGGCTTTCGCCAAATTCAAAAATGTCAGACACCTCTTCCAATAAGGATTTTTGGAAGTTAGGAGTGTCTGCAATCACAAAATAGGTGCGTTTTAATTTATCACGGTCAGCATATTTAAACCCTTTTCTAAATACTTTAACATGGTGTTTTTCAAAAAGGGATGCCAATTTTTGATGATTTCCTGTGTAGGAGACTATAGAATCTTTAGTGGTAACAGGAATGTCTATTTCATCTACAGATCGAATATAAAAACGGTCTTCTTGTGCCCATAAAGCGGTACATCCTAAAAAGTAAAAAAGGAGATAGTATATATATCTTTTCAACAGACTATCCTTTTAATGATTCTTGAATCTGTGCGAGTTGCAACTGAAGCGCATGGTATTGCTCTTGCAATTTTTCAACCTGGTGGTCTTTTTCAATAAGATGTAAGGTGAGTTCTTCTATTTTTTTGAGAAGGAGGGTGTTTATCTGTCCTACATCGATTCCATTTTCTAAAACCTCGGCTGTCGACGGAACCTCTGGTAAATGTCCATGGGTGTTGATGTAGTTTTCTATTTCGCGTAAGCGTACCAAATCATACCCCTCTACAAAGACATAATCGGCCCATTTTTTAAGATCTATTTTTACAGATCTTGCATGAATCTGTCCATTGACTTCCAGCTTGTCTGTTGGATTTTTTTTGCCAATTCCTACATTACCGTTTGGAGCAATGAAAACATTGCTGGTAATATCTTGATTTTTAAGAAGGGTGACAGAACCATCAACATTTGTAGTCGTCACTTGCTGCGCTTGGCAGGAAAGAGCCGTAGTGGCGAATAGGAAAAGGAATAAATAAAGAACTTTCATAGTATGTTGTTATACAACTAAGGTATAAAAATACTATGAAAGTTGTTAGAGAAACTCCATTTTGAGAAGTCTGCAAGACATGCTCAATAGTGTAAGTTGAACTAATCCCGCTTTTTCAGCGGGATCTAGATTTGATATTTTACCCTTTGATTAATACTTAAATTTCTTTCTTCTATCTAATTCAAAATGCTCTTTTTTAGAAAGCGTTTACGATAGCAAAAAAGTCATCTGCGTTAAGTGCGGCACCTCCAATAAGACCACCGTCTACATCAGGTTTTGAGAAGATTTCTTTGGCATTGCCTGGTTTTACAGAACCGCCATATAAAATAGATACTTGGTCTGCGGTGGCTTCATCATAAGAAGCGCTTACCGTTTTACGTATAAAGGCATGCATTTCTTGTGCTTGCTCAGGTGAAGCTGTTTCTCCAGTTCCTATTGCCCATACAGGCTCATAGGCAAGAACGACATTCGACCACTGTGCAGCAGTAAGATGAAAAATAGCATTTTTCAGTTGGCTTTCTACGACCTCAAAATGCTTTCCATTTTTGCGATCTTCTAGCTCTTCTCCAAAGCAAAAAATAACCGTCATTCCATGAGCAAGTGCGGTATTTACTTTTTGAGCGAGAAGTTCATCACTTTCGTGAAAGTAGGCTCTGCGCTCACTATGTCCTAAAATCACAGTATCAATACCGATGCTTTGAATCATACCCGCCGAAATCTCACCTGTGTACGCACCGCTTTCTGCTTGGTGCATGTTTTGTGCAGCTACTTGGATAGGGCTATCTTGTAGCATGGTGACTGAGGCTTGAAGGTTGATGGCTGTAGGCGCTACGATTACGTGCGCATCTCCTGTGTTTTTTTTATCTTTCAAAGAAGCCAATAAAGCTTGCGTTTCAGGAAGGGTTTTATTCATTTTCCAGTTTCCTGCGACAATGTGTTTTCTAGACATAGATTTTTTTTTAATGAATCACAAAAATATCAATAAGATTGATACCTTACCTATAAAATGCCATAAGAACGTTGTAATATGAATTATAATTGTGAATGTTTCAATCAGACAAACATCCCTTTATTGATATGTGAATAAAAAAGCGCTTTTGCTTTTCTCATTGCATAAAATGCAATGGTACTCGCTAGATTAAGAGATTATGACAAACGTATTTTTGGGTCTAACCATCCATAGATAAGATCTACAAAGATGTTGATCACTACAAATAATGTAGCAATCACAAGTACCGCACCCATAATGATCGGGAGATCTAAGGTATTAAGTGCATCTACAATTTCTTTACCTAATCCGTTCCACCCAAAAATGTACTCTACAAACACCGCTCCTGCTAGCATAGACGCAAACCAACCTGATACAGCTGTTACTACGGGGTTGAGTGCATTTTTCAACGCATGTTTTTTGATGATTTGATAGGGGGGTAAGCCTTTTGCTTTAGCGGTGCGTATGTACTCTTGATTGTATACTTCTAGTAAGGAGTTACGCATTAATTGGATGACGACAGCGAGCGGTCGTATTCCTAAAACAAGCGCCGGGAGGATCAGGTTTTTCCATTGGATAGTGATGTTTTCTCCAAAATCATCCATGGCATACAGGCTTCCGGTCATGTTCAAGTTTGTGTACTCATGTAATACAAATCCAAAGAGCCATGCAAAAAGAATAGCACTAAAAAAACTCGGAACGCTCATGCCTAACGTACTTATAATTTGGATGGTTTTGTCCACCCAAGTATCTCGCATTTGTGCAGAGATAATCCCGAAAAAGATTCCTAAAATAATAGCAATAGTAATCGCACTTACAGCGAGCACAAAGGTATTGGGTAAGGTTTCGCCAATCACATCTGTAACCCGTTTTCCTGTTTTTTGAAAACTCTCTCTTAAATACGGAGATTTTATGGCAACTGTTGTTTTGGCGATAGTGACTAAAGCAGTAGCATGGTACTTTCCAGGGGTTAAGTAGGTGTAATTGTTGGGTTCACTTGCGTGAAAAGAAATAGGAGAGAGGTCGTTGAGGTAATATAGGTATTGCTTAAAAATGGGTTGATCAAAACCATATTTGGCTCGTACAATTGCTAACTGTTCTGGATCTTCATTTTGATCGAGCATCATACGGGCAGGATCACCAGGTAATACATTAAACAAGAAAAAGATCACGGTCACTACTCCAATAAGTGTTCCTATAGCATACCCTATCTTTTTTATGATGTATGAAATCATGGAGTTTGTTGAATAGATGCAATTCGTAAGGCTTCGGCTTCTTCTAGGCTGAGGTTTTTAAATTTAAAATCTTCTCCAAATAGATCTTTCGCGTACGCTTCAATGGTCGTATCAAAACCAGCCTCTTTTCTACGTTTATTCACTTCTTCAGGATTTTCTATGGGCCATATAAAAGGAGTCCCATTGTTATAGGTCATTCCTTGAGTGCCATAAATTTGAGGTTTTCCTTCTCCCATCAGGTATCTATCTTCCATCATGGCGACGAGTCTAAAAGGAAGTTCACCAGCTTTTCCTGCTTTTTTCATCAAATCAAGATATTCTGGGATTTTATTAGAATGTTGGATCACATACCAAGCAGCCGTGTTGGTGGGCGTACCTACCAAAGTTTTACCAGGATACCCTCTTGTATTTAAAATAGATTCTATTTTTCTCAGATTACTGGTGTCTAGTGCTATCTGGCGTTCCCATAAATTTCCTGAGTAATCTTCAACCCCAAGTCCCATAGATTCACCTAAGGCTTTTCGGTCGGGGCCTTCGGGTACTTGCATCAGTTTACGATACTTCTGATCTAATACGGCAATACTGTCTAATTGAAATTTCAAACTAAAATCCAAATAAGGTTGTGCGCTAGGTAATGTGTTTAAAATAAGATCATCTGCATCATTGTAATGTAATTTTTGAAGAATTGTTCCCTTATCTAAACTCACGATCCCAGGACTAGCACGTACAATGGTTTTTAACGTAGTCTCATCTGTGTAATAAAACTCAAAAGGTAATTTATAATCTCTTACAAACTTTTCGTGCACCGAAGGACTTGAGGAGGTAAGACCAATTACGGTATATCCCTTACGAATAGCTTCTTCGGCGATTTTTTTTATGTTAGTATATCCTTCTCGCTCTGTTTTGTCAATGTTGTAGGCTACAATAATAATAAGGTTTTCTTTTTCCATAAATGTCGTGGTAAAATTATCGTCTCCTTTTTCTATGGTAAAATCATGCACAGGCGGGATATATCCTTCTTGTATTTGTTCTGTTTCATAACTTATATATTCGCCTTCTACTTGAGGGTATCCGCCAGAAGTTGTAATGACTTTCTCTTCTCCATTTACATTAAATTTCCAGTGATACTCAAAAATAGCTTCGGGAGCTCCTTCTGGAATTTTCATGTTCTCGGCAATATTAGATCCCACTTTATACGCTCTAAAGTCGAGCCATGGTAAATGCATCAAGACATAATACCCAAAACACATGCAAGCAGTAAAAGATAGAAACATGACACTGTTTTGCACAATAGTATTTTTAACAATAGGTTGGATGTGTTTTTGAAATGCAAACAAGAATAAAATGAGTACTAAAAGTATGAGGTCTTTTATAAATGATTCCCAAGGAACTAATGGAATAGCATCACCAAAACAACCACAGTCAGTGACTTTGTTGAAGTAAGCCGAGTAAAAGGTGAGAAATGTAAAAAACAAAATCATAGCCAACAGCAACCATAGTGTCACTTTTTTACGATATCCAATAAGTAAGGCGATTCCTAATAATACTTCTACAATCACTAAGATGATAGAAATCAGTAACGCATAGGGAGACAAGAATTCTAGGTTTAATACCTCAGGGGCAAAATATTCCTGAAGTTTGTATGAAAAACCAAGCGGATCATTCAGTTTTATAAATCCACTAAAAATAAAGAGGGCGCCAACTAAAAAGCGTGCAATGTGTACAAGTGTTTTCATTTTTTAGTCTGTTGTTATACGCTTTCGCGAAAGCGAACTATTGCTTACTATTATTTTTATGCTTCTAAATGGATCAATGCAAATACGGCATAATTGATCATGTCTTGATAGTTGGCATCAATTCCTTCTGAAACTAAGGTCTTCCCTTTATTGTCTTCTATTTGTTTGACCCGTAATAGTTTTTGAAGAATAAGGTCTGTAAGCGAACTCACCCTCATATCTCTCCACGCTTCTCCATAGTCATGGTTTTTGTCTTCCATGAGGGATTTTGTAAGGGCTACTTTTTGGTCATAGGCTTTGATCGCTTCTTCTAGGTTGAGGTCAGGTTGCTCCACAACGCCTAATTCTAATTGTATCAATGCCATTACCGAATAATTGATAATACCAATAAACTCAGAGACTTGTCCTTCATCTACTTTTTGAACCTCGTTTTGCTGTAATCCACGGATGCGTTGTGCTTTAATAAATATTTGATCGGTAAGAGACGGAAGTCGTAAGATTCGCCACGCACTTCCGTAATCTTTCATTTTATTGATGTAAAGGTTTCGACATTTTGTAATGACGTTGTCGTATTGTGTGGAAGTCGTACTCATAAACGGATCTAGAATTTGCGTAAATTTCGCTTAAAATTCGTAATATAAAAAATGGGGTTGTAAGTTTGTTTAAAACCAGTACTTTTTATCTTGTGGTAGCTTTTAGTAAAAGTACGTATTGTGTGCGATATATGTATATAAATTGTAAAGGAACCCTTATTGATTTGTCAACACCCAAAGTGATGGGGATTGTCAATCTCACACCAGATTCTTTTTATGATGGTGGGAAATATAAAGAGCTAGCAGCTGTGGTTTCGCAAGTGGGGATGATGTTAGAAGAAGGGGCTACATTTATAGATATGGGGGCGTATAGCTCTCGTCCTGACGCTACAGATATTTCAACACAAGAAGAAGAGCGTCGTTTGATTCCTATTATTGAAGAGATCGTAAAACAATTTCCTGAAATCCTCATTTCTGTAGATACGTTTAGGTCAGCGGTTGCTCAAAAAGCGATACAGGCTGGTGCATGTATGGTCAATGATATAAGTGCAGGGCAATTGGATAAGGACATGATGAAAGTAGTGGGGGAGTTGCAAGTTCCTTATTTGATGATGCATATGAAGGGGACACCACAAACCATGAAGCATTTGACTACGTATGAAGATCTGTTAAAAGAGATTTGTTTTTATTTTAGTGAACGATTAGCGCTTGCTAGAACTCATAAGATTAATGATCTTATTATGGATCCAGGTTTTGGATTTGCAAAGACGATAGTACAAAATTACACGCTGCTTAGAGAACTTGATTTTTTTAAACACTTGGACGTGCCTATACTCGCAGGGTTATCTCGTAAATCAATGATTTATAAAACCCTAAATGGTACTGCGACTACAGCTTTAAATGGCACTACAGCGTTGAATATGATTGCTTTAAGGAATGGTGCTAACATTTTAAGGGTGCATGATGTAAAAGAAGCCGTAGAGTGCGTTCAATTACATAAAGCGCTTCTTTAATTGTGTCTCCATTTGCTTTAAGTATTTTAAAGGATGTATACCAATTCTCTTTTTTAAACGTTAGGGAGTACAAAGCGGTGATATTTTAACAGAATTTTGACAAAAAATCCCTATTTTTCGCCCACACAAACCTATTTATGATGAAAATCCTACGCAAAGCCCTTATTTTAATTTGTTTTATTCTTGGTTTTACTAGTTATGGACAAAATTTAGGAGGTCCAACCTGCGCAGATGCAGTTCCTTTTTGTACAGCAGAGCTTAATCAGCCTTTTGATAACTGTTTTAATGGAAATCCGAATCCAGACTGTGCCTCATCTGGAGAGACAGGTCCTGACTATACCTGTTTAGGTTCTACTCCCTTTCCAACATGGTATTTCTTGCAGATTGAAACAGCAGGAGATTTAAACTTTACGATTTTTCAAAACACAGATATTGCAGATGATGGTACTTTAAATGGTACCCCACTTGATGTTGATTTTACACTTTGGGGGCCATTTAGTGATACCAATGTATGTGGTAATCTTACAGCAGCCAATACGGTAGATTGTAGCTTTTCTGGAGCTGCTGTTGAAACTGCGAATATCCCTAATGCACAAGTTGGAGAAATATATGTGTTTTTAATTACAAATTTTGCGCAACAGCAAGGAGAAATTTTTATAGATCAGGCAGATAATGACACTGGCGCAACAGATTGTTCTATTGTAGATCCAGCATTAGGGCCAGATATTGATGTCTGTGAAGGTACAGTGGTCACATTAGATGCAACAGATCCTACAGCGGCAAATTATACGTGGACATTTGATGACGGTACAGGTCCTGTTCCAATTCCAGGTACAGATGGTATGCCTATGATTGATGTTACTCAATCGGGTGTCTATGAAGTAACCATTACCACGTTTGATGGAGATATGGGAACAGATGATATTATAGTAACCTTTTTTGAAATACCTGTTCCAGTAGCTCCTCCAACACAGCAAATCTGTGATGATGCATCCAACGATGGTGTTGAAGATTTTAATTTAGAAATTTTAGAGCCAACCATCCTTAATGGAGCTGATCCAATGATGTTTTCTGTTACTTTTCACCTGTCTCAAGCAGATGCTGATACAAATACAGCAGCCATTACTGGAACCAATCCTTATAACTCAGCAGATGATACGATCTTTGTAAGAGTTGAAAACGACGGTCTTACAGATTGTTTTGCGACGGTTCAATTTGATTTGGATGTCGTTGATCGTCCTGCGCCTATTGACCCAGGGCCATTTATTGTCTGTGATAATGCAACTGATGGTAGTGATACTAATGGGTTTACTTTCTTTAATTTAGCTTCTCTCAACGGGACTATATTTGGAGCGCAAGATCCAACGCTTTTTACATTAACATACCACATAGATGCGAATGATGCGCTTTTAGACCAAAACCCACTTCCTCTTAATTTTGAAAATACGGATGTAGGAGGACAAACGATTTTTGCACGACTAGAGAATGATGCCTTTGCTGATTGTTTTACTGCCATTCCCATTGTTTTGGAAGTAGCGCCTTTGCCAGTGATTATCGATCCTGCTCCGCTATTAACTCAGTGTGATGATGATACCGATGGGTTTTCAGTTTTCAACCTAACCGAAGCAGAGTCATTGATCTCTTCCGATGCTGCTAACGAAACATTCCAATATTTTGATTCTCTCGGCAATCCTATTACTGACCCTATTGCCTATACCAATAGCACTGTAAATAATGAAACGCTAGATGTTCTTGTCACCACCGTAAACGGATGTTCACGTCCTGCACAGTTATTATTAGAGGTAGATACTTCTCAAATCCCTGCTAATTTTTCTGTTGATTTTTCTGAATGTGACACCGACAGTGATGGAGTTGCTATTTTTGATTTTACCACGGCCACCCCTCAGATCTTGGCTTTGTTCCCTCCCGGACAATTACTCACGGTGACGTATTATGAAACATTACAAGAAGCATTAACAGAGGTAAATGCGATTACAGATATCTCAAATTATGCTAATAATTTAGCCTTTACTGATGTTAATGGTCTTCAAGGAATTTATGTTCGTGTAGATGGTGATACGGCCAACGATTGTGTGGGTCTAGGAATTCATGTACAACTCAGGGTACTTCCTAATCCAGTATTAAATACAGATGTTTCTGATTTTATAGAATGTAGTGATGATGCTGATTTTGGTATTTTTGATTTAACCTCAAAAGACATCGAGATCACGGGTGGAAATCCAGATTAT
>NZ_JBHSFV010000018.1:0-67407 GCF_042653865.1 Dokdonia ponticola
AAAATAAGTTACAAGAACTTCTGGAAGTAATAAGTTGGCGGCAGCAAATAGAGCATCTGAGGACATAGAATTTTTTAAAGCAAAGTTGTCTCAATTTTAATTACCCCACAACTTTTTGTGTTGAGCCCAAAAAACCAAACGAGCACAGCTCGTTGTGGGTTTCATGCTTGCCCAGGATTCTCTTATGGGATCACCGCAGGTAATCCCTTTGAAAAACTCGTTTCAGCTTGCGTACGAAAACAAAAAACCAAACGAGCATGGCTCGTTGTGGGTTTCAAGCTTGCCAAGGATTCCTATCTGAGATAAGTGTTTGTGTCGATATATAGAAAACAAAATCAAAGTAAATTTACAATACCGTATTGTTACACTTTGTAAAATCTCACTATGTCTAATTTTTATAAACCGCCACAATCTCCACACTGTCGGCTTTTCCTTTTAATGAGGGGGCTCCTAACTTTTTTACCGTATATGTTTCGGGCAGGTTCAGCTTTCGCGAAAGCGGTTCAGACAGCAATAAATCCTCTCTGTAAACCGAAGCTAATCCAAGAATACGCGCTGTGGTATTCAGCACATCTCCTGTAAAGAATATGTCTTTTTTTAAAGCACCGATCTCGCCTGTAATGACGTGACCGTAATGAAGGGCTGCCTTAAAATCAAGCTCCACTCCGTACTTTTTGTGATAGAGCTTCTGTTTTTTTTGGAGATCCTTCTTCATATCAAAAAAACACTGGATACACTGATTGTTAGTAATGCCTCGCTTTAATTTCCAAGTGATCACAATTTCATCCCCCACATATTGATAGACTTCTCCCTGATTTTTAATGATCGCATTTGAAAATGTAAAATAGTAGGAGCGTAGGAGTTCAAAGTAGTGTTGGTTGCCTATCTTCTCTGCAATGGTGGTAGAATCTTTCATGTCTACAAACATGAATATGCGTTCTTCTTCAATGGGATTATGGTATTTACCTGTAAAAAAATTGAGCATTACCTGTTGTCCTAAATGGTCACTCACCTCTGCGTATAACAGGGAAATCATTAATGAAAATGACAATTGAATGATTGCACTGAGGTGGGTAATACTAAAAAAGAAATTATAAAATTTATCCCACACCCGTTGGTCAACAATGGTAGTGTCTAGTTCAAGACTCGCAGCTATTGGGAAATTAATCACAATGATGAGTAAAAAGAAGAGGAGATAAATGAAAAACTTAGAGCCAATTTTTACTAAAAAAGAGTTCTTCTCAAACCATCGGCTTAGGTACTTCACTTCTATAAAACCGACAATACAGCCAATCAAGAAAATCACCGATAGTGCAAAAGTGACAATCTGTGCATCTAGTTTTACTGCTGTTGCAGCAGCATTTTCTTGACCTCCAAGCACCGCAGCTTCGACCCAAAGAAATAAGGCACCAAAAATCAACCAAATGACTCCAAAGGGGAGGATTTTAGCCAGATTTCTTTTTGCAAGTGCCGATAGTGCCATGACTGCAAAGTAAAAAATAATTTTTGTAGGGATGGGTTAAAAAGACTTCAAAAAGTACTTTCTAAAGGAATAGTAGCTCTTTTAGAAACCCGTACTCTCATTATTGAGATTACTTCGCTTCACTGCGTTTCGCT
Organism: Dokdonia ponticola; assembly: GCF_042653865.1. Taxonomy (NCBI): domain Bacteria; kingdom Pseudomonadati; phylum Bacteroidota; class Flavobacteriia; order Flavobacteriales; family Flavobacteriaceae; genus Dokdonia; species Dokdonia ponticola. Next base: position 1,618 of record NZ_JBHSFV010000018.1, read on the forward strand.
CGCAATGACGTTGTCCACATACCCTTCATTGCGAGCGGAGCCTCTGTACCGTCATTGCGAGCGGAACGAAGCAATCCCCTCAACATAAACCTCAGCCCTCATAATATTCCTCTTACTGTTTTTACGCATATACCCACTCATAATCTTCGTGGTATGGTATGTATTTTTAAAAGGCGTAATATGCGTTTTGAAGCCATCAAAATCTGTAATAGCGACGTCATGGTCTATAAAACCATATCCTTTGTATTCGCCTTGTTCTACAAGGATGAGACAGTTTTCTGAGGGTGTTCGACCTTTTTCTTTAATGATATAGGTTTCTTGTTCAGATACTAATGCATCCAACGCACGATGTACTCTCGTGTTATAGTCCGCTGCATTTTCGCTACCCATGCAGATGCCTTTGCAGTTTTTAATTTTGTAATGGGAACACCCTGCCGGTGTGCTTTGCAGCGAACAATATTTTGGACACAGTTCATAGTCTTCGCAAAGCTTCATTAACGTCTCTAGGGCTATTTCTTTGTTGTAGAGTGTCAAAACTGAGTTGATGGTGCTTTTTGTCGTTCCCAATGCTAGTTGGATCACGCCCATTTGATTCTCATACGAGATGATCTGATAGGTGGTGGTCGGTCGTTTTTGAGCACGGTTATACTTCGGATAAAACCGTCGTATGTAATCTGCTTCTAATAACAACGCCGTGAGTTCGTTACCGGTCTCTTCATAATCCAAATGATAGGTTTCGGTACACAGATTGATAGACTTTTGCGTTTTGGAATAGATGTGCGACAACACCCTTTTTTTAATATTAATCGCCTTCCCCACATAAATCTCTTTTCCCGCTTTATCTCTAAAAATATACACCCCCGCCGACTCAGGTAATTTCTCAAAATCTTCGGTAGGAATATGGGGCGGTAAGGTCGCTTGCCGTGATGATTTATGGAGGAATGTGGTAAAGGTCGAAAAATCAGCATCTTTATCGATATTCATTAATCTCAGAAAAAGCTCGGTGGTAGCTCTGGTATCGGCTTCGGCTCTGTGTGCGCCTTTGAGTGAGATCCCGATAGAGGTGCATAGGTTTCCCAAACTATACGAGTATAATCCTGGAATGAGTTTTCGCGATAAGCGAACCGTACATAATTTTTTACGTTGAAACGTACGCCCTATCATTTCAAATTCCTTTTTTAAGAACCCAAAGTCAAAATTGACGTTATGAGCCACAAATAGAGCATCTTTTGTTTTTTCTTCGATGATATCTGCGATTTCATAAAATCGAGGCGCATGGGCGACCATTTCGTTGGTGATGCCCGTAAGCGCCGTGATAGTTCTCGGGATAGATTCTTCAGGATTGATAAGTGAAGAATAAATATCCACTACTTTTCCATGAATGACGGTAATGATACAGATTTCTGTCATCCGTCCGTAGCGAACGCCCCCAGTAGTTTCAACATCTATAATCGTGTACTTCGCATTCATAAACTTCATATCACAAAGATACTGTAAATTGGATTATTTCCTATTTGTTGTAAAAAATACGGGTTATTTATTTCGCTTTAAGCGAAATCATACACAACAAGCCTCCAAAACGAGCATACAAACAATACCTTATTGTAGTAATTGATACGCCTGCTTAGCGATTTCCAATTCTTCATTGGTAGGAATCACTAGTATTTTTACCTGAGAAGCGTCCGCATGAATGGCTCTGAGTTCTTGAGAGGATTCCACGTTTTTAGAAGGGTCTATGATGATACCGAAAGTCTCCAGATTTGTGCAGACCATTTTTCGCAGTAGACTAGAATTTTCGCCAATTCCTGCGGTAAAAACAATAGCATCCAATCCGTTCATGGCGGCGATATACGAACCAATGTACTTTTTAATACGATACGCATTCATTTCCATGGCAAGGATACAGTCAGTATTTCCTTTTTCAACACCGGCTTGAATATCTCTAAGGTCACTAAAGCCAGTAAGACCTAACATGCCACTTTCTTTGTTCAATAGATTCTCAACGTCAGCTAAGCTATAGCCTAGTGTGTTCACCATATAAAATATGATAGAATGATCGATATCACCGCTTCGCGAACCCATAATCAGTCCAGTAGAAGGGGTGAAGCCCAAACTATGATCGATGCTTTTTCCATTTACAATCGCTGTCATACTGCATCCATTTCCTAAATGGATAGAAATAATTTTCGAGGTATCTAGGTGTAAGTACTCCATCGCCTTTTCAGAGACATATTTATGGCTCGTGCCGTGAAACCCATATACCTGAATTTCATGTTCGCTAAAAAGCGTATTTGGAATCGCATATTTTTGAGCGACTAATGGAATGGTTTGATGAAACGCCGTATCAAATACTGCCACTTGTGTGGCATCGGGAAATAAGTGTTCGGCAAGCAAAATCCCTTGAAGATTGTGCGGATTATGCAAAGGCGCCAACGAAGCATACTGGGCTATTTTTGCCTTTACGTCCGCATTGATTTCTGTAGTGCTTGAAAAAGAATTTCCACCATGCACCACTCGATGTCCCACGATATGAATATCACTTACCTGTTGAATCACTCCTTTTTCTCGGTCAAGCAATACGTCAACAACACTTTGTAATCCTTCTTTATGAGTGGCAAATCCGTCTGTTTTTTTAACCTCACTGTGAGCTGATTTGTAACTCAGTCGGGCGTTTTCAGCTCCTATTTGTTCGACAATTCCCTTACAGATTACGTTTTCTGATGGCATTTCGATCAGTTGAAATTTGATAGACGAACTCCCTGAGTTGATGACGAGTATATTCATGTAGCTTTTCTTTTAAATATCCTGTGCCTGAATAGCGGTCACAACAACGGTATTAAAAATATCATCCACGGTACATCCACGGCTGAGATCATTTACCGGTTTATTCAGTCCTTGTATGATAGGACCAATCGCCAGCGCTTTGGTCTCTCTTTGTACCGCTTTATAGGTATTATTCCCTGTGTTGAGATCAGGAAATATAAACACATTCGCTTGTCCTGCCACTTCAGAATTTGGCATTTTGGTTTGCCCCACTTGCATATCGACGGCGGCATCGTATTGAATAGGGCCTTCGACTTTTAGATCAGGACGTTTTTGCTTAACAATGGTGGTGGCTTTTCGTACACGCTCTACATCTTCACCCACACCAGACGTACCGGAAGAGTAGGAGAGCATGGCGATTTTAGGTTCGATTCCAAAAGCGAGACTCGTTGCTGCAGACGAAATAGCGATTTCAGCCAATTGTTCTGCAGTCGGATTCGGATTAATGGCACAATCGCCATAAATACTCACGCGATCTTCTAGGCACATAAAAAATACCGAAGACACCAAAGCTACGTCTGGTTTGGTTTTAATAAACTGAAGTGCCGGAAGAATGGTATGTTGTGTGGTGTGCACTGCTCCAGACACCATGCCGTCTGCCTTTCCCATGTGTACCATCATCGTTCCAAAATAGGAGACATCTTCCATCAGATCACGTGCCATCGCAAGATTTACATTCTTATGTTTGCGTAGTTCGTATAACGCTTTCGCGAAAGCGTCAAAATCAACAGATTCACTAGGATTGATAATGGTAATTTTATCAAGATTGAGATCTAGGTCTAATAGGCCTAATTTCGTTTCTATTTCTCCGCGATCTCCAAGTAAAGTGATGGTCACAATATCCTGATCGATTAACTGCTTAGTGGCTCTCAGAATACGCTCGTCTGTGCCTTCGGGCAATACGATATGTTTTTTATGCACGCGTGCCTTTTGCAGTAGGTTGTACTGAAACATTCGAGGTGTAATCCCACTGGGCTTAAACGTAATGAGACGTTCTATCAACGCCTCTGTATCTACATAATTCTCAAAATCACGAATGGCGGTCGTTATTTTTTGGGTGTTTTTTGCATAAATCTGAGATTTAATACTTCCAATTTTGTTGGTCACAGAAAACGTACCACCTTCTACCGAAATAATAGGTACAATCTCTGACAGCCCTTCTATAAGCTGATTAATCGATTCTTCAGGAATGAGCCCTCCGGTGAGAACAATGCCAGATATAGACGGATAATTGGCCGATACATTTGCCTGAAGTGCGCCTAAGATAATATCAGCACGATCTCCTGGCGTAATGACCAAACTATTGGATTTTAAATAGGTGAGATAGTTGCGTAATTGCATCGCGCCCACACTAAAGTATCCTGCTTGATTATTCAAAAATTCTTCTCCAAACAGCACCTTGGCATCAAAGGCTTCTACAATTTCACTAATCGACGGATTTGCTAAAATAGGATTGAGCGGAATGGCATTGACCAATACTTTTGAAGGAAGCTTTTTTTCTAAGGCATCAACGACGCTCTTTTGATTTTCAGGAAGTACTTTATTGGCAATAATAGAGACGACCTCAACTTCTTTATCCTTGAAGGAGTCGTAGGTAATTTGTAAATCGCCAACGAGTTCTTCTAAGGTTCTCCCTACGCCACTCGTTAAAATAATGGCGGGGATCCCTAAATTCCGTACGATTAATACATTGATATCAAATTCGATCATAGATCCCTGTCCCGAAAAACTAGTACCTTCTACAATCACAAAATCAAAGCGTTTTTCTATCGCCTTGTATTTTTTGATAATCGTGCTAATGATTTGGTCATCCTTATCCTCATTGATATTTCGAATGACTTCACTTCTTTTAAAAGCATACGCATCTTCAAACTTCAAATCCAAATTGAAATATGAGGTAACGGTGTGAATATGATTATCGGTTTCTCCAGGTTCAAAATCATCAATAATGGGTCTGAAATACCCCACTTTTACGACCTTCTGAAGGAGTAATTGCATGAGTCCAAGGGAAACAATGGATTTACCACTATTGGACTCTGTAGTAGCAATATATATAGCTTTATTCATGAATGCATTGAAACTTTTTGACTTGGTGTGTTGATCACACTACATCTATTGGATAAAAGGAGCTACCTCTCTAGATGAACATGATATAGATCACCTAAAAAGCGTGTTACAAAGATAAGAGTTAGATCATGCAATTCCCATTAATTGATGGGGAGTTTGGCGACTAAATGTGAATTGGGAAGGTTGCTTTTACTAGATAGGTATTTACTATGTACATGTTAGCTTGAATCAACAACCCATCCAAAATTATATAAACAATGATAGGAATCATGTAACACAAAAGTCCAGATACTATTGCATCTTCGTATGTATGAAATAATGACATGATGTAACCATCAAAAATTAGTAATAACCCAACCATTTAAAACACTATTTATGAAAAAACAATGGCTTATTGCGATGTGTTCTTTAGTATTACTGAGCTGCGGACCATCCAAAACAATCAAAGAATCTAAAAAAACCTTGAAAGGAACTTGGACACTTAATGAAATCTCCTATGACAGAACAGGAATATTTAACGTCACTATTTTTGGAGACACCTCAGCAGAATGTCTAGAGGGCTCTACATGGCGGTTTATACCCAATAATAATTTTGGTAACTACGAAATAACAGATGCCAATTGTCCTACAGGGAAACGGTATTTTGTCTGGTCATTACCAGGTACAGGAGAAAACGAAACTGCTTACGATATTATTCTAAAACCAACGGACGAAAAAATGAAGTCTACGATGGATAATAAAGGATTTAAACTCTCTATCTCTTACCTGTCTGACAATCAGTTGCAAATTAACCAAAAAGTGCAATTAGAAGGCAGTCCTTTTACAATTAGCATGAATTTTTCTAAAAACCTAACTCAATAAGAAATTATGAAATCAATTATAAAAAATATATCTATCGTGGCCATTTGTACAGTGCTATCTGTAGGATGTGAAGCCACAAAAAATGCGAATAACAAACAAAAAGGAGTCGTGATTGGCGCTACTACAGGAGCCATACTAGGCGCCATCATCGGAAATAATACGGGTGATGGGGAAAATTCAGAGCTAGGTGCTGTCATAGGAGGTGTCGTAGGAGGTACTGCTGGAATCATTATTGGAAACGAAATGGATAAGCAGGCTCAAAAAATAGAAGAAGAAATTCCTGGCGCTGTTGTAGAGCGTATTGATAATGGTATAGTCGTGACCTTTGATGAGAACTCTGGCGTGTACTTTGATACGGCAAAATACAACGTAAATAGTGAGTCGCAAGAACTACTTACAAAGTTAGCCAATGTGATGAAAGAATATCCAAACACAAAAATTATTGTTGCTGGTCATACTGATAATGTAGGCTCGGAGTCTTCAAATTTATTATTATCAGAACGTAGAGCCAAAGCAGTGAGTGCATACTTGGCGTCTAATGGTATTCCTTCTAGCCACTTTACAACAGTATGGTACGGAGAATTACAACCTGCAACCACCAATGAAACAGCTGCGGGAAGAGCAAAAAACAGACGTGTTACCCTAGCCATCGTACCTGATGAAACCATGAAAGCAAACGCTATACAACAAGCGAAAATAAAAGGATAGTATATACTATTTGTACACTACTAATTAAAGAGCGTCTAAAAATATTTTTAGACGCTCTTTTTGGTTATATATGTAACATACAGCAAAATTATGATTTTTTCTATCGAGTATATGACAGAACGTACGTTCTGGCCGAGATGTAACGATGTTTGTTTCCGTTATATTTTTTGAAAGCTAAGGAACGAAAATTGATAGTTTTGTTGAGAAGAAATGATGAAGAAAACGCATCGCAGTTTTTCGCTTTAAGCGAAAAAATACCCAAGAAATGGAAAACGTATCATTTTTATGAATGAAATAGGTGTCTTACACCCATAAAGTTTCTTCTCTTTTGATGCTATTTTGTTTAAAGACTTCGCTCCATTACTGACGAAAAAGAGATACCTTTCAACTAAAATCACCTAATACAATGCAAGTAGTCAATCAAATTTTAGATTATGAATTACTAACTTTTGGGAATCATACGCTAAAGGTTTTCCAAGTAGTTAGTATTTTATTAATCATCATAGGAACTAAAATCCTACTGTGGATTATTAAAAAAGCGCTTTTTCGTAATTATAAATTTAGCAAGATAGATAGAGGAAGTAAGTACGCTATATTCCAAATTATTAAATATGTAGTTTGGGTCATGGCTATTGCATTGCTATTAGAATCTATTGGTGTTAAAGTCACTTTATTATTAGCAGGATCGGCAGCATTATTGGTAGGAGTTGGTCTAGGATTACAGCAAACATTTAACGATGTCATATCAGGAATCATTTTGCTTTCAGAAAGATCTATAAAAGTAGGCGATGTACTAGAAATTGACGATGATGTTGTTAAAATTGAAAGTATAGGCTTAAGAACTTCTAAAGCCATGAATAGAGATGATATTTCTATTATTATTCCAAATTCTTTGATTACTACGAGTAAAGTCATTAACTGGAGTCATCAATCACAACAAACACGTTTTAAAATTGATGTTGGTGTCGCTTATGGAAGCGATGTTGATCTTGTTATTAAAATTTTAGAAGAAAGCGCGTTTGAGCATTCCAGCATACAAGACAGGAATTTGGTTGAAGCTCGATTATTAAGTTTTGGTACTTCATCATTAGATTTTCAACTTTTATTTTTTAGTGCCAATGTGTTTAGAGTAGAGAGAATCAAAAGCGATATTCGAAAAATCATCAATAAAAGATTTATTGAAAATAATATAATTATAGCCTTTCCTCAGTTGGATGTGCATGTCAAGCGTACAAGTAAATAAAAAGGAGAAAACGATTTTCAGTAATTAATGTGATTCTAAGTGTGCAAAGTTCATACTTGCAAACAAAAAAAGACCGTCTTTTCCGACGGTCTTTTTAGTTTTGATGGTTAATTTTGTTATTAAGCTTCGACTTGCTTTTTCTCAGTCGCAATAACCGCTAGGTTATAGACAACAAGACCGAATCCAATTTTGTTGATAGCATCTCCGATGTTATATACTACATCAAGAGAAAGACCTCCAAAGACGCCTTCATACCATCCTGGTGTTCCAGCCATGTATCCAATAGGATAAATAGCCCATCCTACAAGGACAAACCAACATAAAGTTTTGTGCGCACTTAGTACAGCACCGCCTGCTTGTACAGCAATTTTCTTGGCACTTCCTAACCAGATCTCGTAAACGATCACAAAGTAAGCAATACCAGATACAAGTCCCCAAAACCAAGCAGCATCACGGTACACCGTCTCTCCCAGGTATCCGGTCACAAGCATCACGACAGAGAGAAAAATCAGTTTCCACATGAGTGATTTTTTGGCGCCCGCTACCTTTAAAATCAGATAGAACTCAACGCACATCAATGGCACGGTCAGTATCCAGTCTACATAACGGAAGAAGGTAGGAGACTCGGCATTCATTTGCCAGTAATCACGCATGTACCAATAATGTACCGCTGCAATAAATGTAATTAATCCTGATACAAGGATCGAAGTTTTCCATTTTCTATCAAAGCTACTCATTGATAAAAAGAAAAAAGCAGCCGCGGCCATCATAGCCATAGCGCCTACAAAAAATGTAAATGCAACATAATCGTCAGATGCGATTTTGTCCAGAATTGTGGGTAGTGTTAAAAGATTCATATTTAAATTGTTTTTTTTTGTTTAACTAAAAGTAATAAAAATTAAACAAAAAGATCTTATATTTATGATATATTTATACTTTGCCTGTGAAAAACTATAAAATCGTACTTACTTTTTTCCTCTTATGGCTCACCATTCAGTTTGATAGTGAGGCAGAAAACGTGTTTGCGTACGTTTCTATACTCACCTTAGGGCTCCTTCATGGAGCCAATGACATCAAATTACTCACACAAAAGGAAACTACTCAAAAAACAAGTTCGTATAAAATTTTAGCAGGCTATGTGGCATTTGTCCTTTGTGTAGGCGTTCTTTTTTATATACTTCCTGTACTCGCCTTAACGGTATTTGTGGTGATAAGCGGTTTTCATTTTGGAGAAGAGCACTTACATGATACCTATAAAAAAGAATCCGCTCTGTTACCTTATTGTTATACTTCGTACGGGATGCTCATCTTATTCTTGATTTTTTATTTCAATACAGCAGCTACTTCTTCCATCATTTATGATATTACTTCTTACACCTTAACAAATACTTTTTTTCTAGTAGGGGTAGGGATCACAGGAGTTTCTACTCTAATATTCTCTTTACTCTTATTCAAACATAAAAAGAAAGAGGTCTCTTATCTCGAAGAGTTTGTGTATATCTTGGTTTTTATCGTATTATTTAAAATGGCGAACCTACTCTGGTCGTTTGCGATCTATTTTGTGATTTGGCATGCGATTCCATCACTGTCTGGTCAAATTCGTTTTTTGTATGGAAATACGTCCATGACTTCTGTGGTTAAATACTTGAAATCCTCTTTTCTGTATTGGCTACTATCCATCGCAGGCGTTTTCTCCTTATATTTTTACCTACAGGATGATCTATACCTATTTAATGCGATCTTTTTTGCTTTTTTAGCGACTATTACGTTTCCACATGTCTGGGTAATTACCGGCATGAAATCCAAGAAATAGCCTCAAATAATTCACTATTCTCAAATGATGAAAAAGAATAATGGACGTCCGTATATTTTTCGTTATATTCACGTATGCATAACGAAAAATGATGATTACTGTTTCTCAAGCCATACAATCTGTCCACAAAAATGTCCAATCATTTGATGCCACTGAGCATATTCCTGTTTCAAACGCAATAGGACGTACCCTTGCGCAGGATGTTGTCGCACCAGTATCACTTCCTTCCTTTCGCCAATCGGCTATGGATGGATATGCGGTACGCTTTCGCGAAAGCGGAAACAACAACAAAAACAACACCTTCACCCTCATAGGTGAAGTTAAAGCAGGTGATGCCCAAAATCCATCCTTGACATCTGGTACTGCTGTGCGTATTTTTACAGGAGCCCGCGTTCCTGATACGGCTGATGCTGTAGTGATCCAAGAATTAGTACAACGAAAAGATGATCATATTCATATAGAGAAAGTACCTGTTGTAGGTCAAAATATAAGAGCCATAGGAGGGCAGATACAAGCGGGGAGTTGTCCACTCAAAAAAGGACATACCTTACAGCCATCCTCCCTTGGGCTCCTTAAAAGTTTGGGGATTGATACGGTTTCAGTGACGAGAAACCCTAAAGTAACCATTCTTGTTACAGGTAACGAGTTGGTAAAAGAAGGAAACCCACTAGCAGATGGGCAAGTCTATGAGAGTAATAGTGCCGTTCTAGAAGCTGTGCTTCATCAAAGAGGCATTCACGAGGTGCAAATTGTGTATGTAGAAGATAATCTTGAGAAAACACAAAAAATACTTCAAAATGCCATAGCCACTTCAGAACTTGTCTTAATTTCTGGCGGAATCTCTGTCGGTGATTATGATTTTGTGGGCGTTGCGTTACAAAATTTAGACGTACGTACCATCTTCTATAAAGTACTTCAAAAACCAGGAAAACCCTTGTTTTTTGGAAAACAAAACGACACCTATATATTTGCGTTACCGGGTAATCCAGCATCTACATTGACCTGTTACTATATCTATGTGCAGCTGGCATTTGATATTCTAAGTGGTGCTCAGTATCAAGGATTATTGCGCATACATCTCCCGATCAGTGCGGCTTTTACCAATACCTTTGGGCGAGCGTTGTTTTTAAAAGCACGGGTAAATAGGGAAGGAGTCACTATTTTAGATTTTCAGAATAGTGCGACCATGATCACCTTTGCCGAAGCCAATGCGCTTGTTTATATTCCCGAAACGACCACAGAAGTTGCGCAAGGAACCATAGTAGAAACTATTTTATTGCCCTATGGAAGTACACAGTAAACATAGAATCTGGTTAGAAATAGACGGCGCTAAATTTATGGGCAAGGGACATGTACAGTTATTACGTGCTATCCAAAAAACAGGTTCGTTAAATAAAGCCGCTAAAGAAACAGGAATTTCCTATCGAAAGTCTTGGCGTTTGATCCATCAAGTCAATACTATGGCGGTACATGAGTTGGTACAGCTCCAAAAAGGGGGGGCTGGCGGTGGTGGAGCGATGGTGACATCTTATGGCGAAAAACTTCTCTCATTTTTTGAGAACTTGATGGACACCACGACAGTGCATCTAGATAATGAATTAAAAAAAGCGAACGATTTATGGGATTAGAGACCACTATGCTTATCGCATTTTTGGCTATTTTGCCTATCCTGTCCTTCCTCTACGCAAGTGTCGGACACGGCGGTGCGAGTGGCTACCTAGCACTCATGGCCTTATTCAGCATTCCTAATACAACCATGAAGCAAACAGCGCTATTACTCAATCTTTTTGTCGCTGGCATTGCATTTTATCAATATCAAAAAGCAGGGTATTTTAAAAAATCTATTTTTATTCCCTTTGCCATCGGTTCGATTCCAGCTGCATTTATAGGCGGTATGATCGAAGTAGATCCGTTGATCTATAAAAAAATATTAGGCGTGCTGTTGGTATTTGCTGTCGCAAGAATGTTGTGGAAACGAAATCACAACAAAGAGGCTATTAAAAAAAACAACTTTCTTCCAGCACTCGTTTTAGGAGCTGTCATAGGCTTTTTCTCGGGACTGATTGGTATTGGGGGCGGAATTATCCTTACGCCTATCATTCTGCTGCTTCATTGGGGCACCATGAAAGAAGCTGCGGCCGTTTCTGCCTTGTTCATCTGGGTGAATTCTGCCGCAGGATTGCTCGGGCAATTTAGTAGCGGGATTCAATTATATCCCATCGCAGGGGTGATGGTCGTCATAGCGGTGATTGGTGGCCTTGCAGGGAGTTATTTAGGAAGTAAAAAATGGACTCATCGCATCTTGGAGTATTGCTTAGCCACTGTGTTAATCACTGCTTCCATCAAATTACTAATGTTTTGATCATGAAGATAACGTTACATTATCACGGTCAGTTGACGACCCTTTTCGGCAAAACGGAAGAACCTCTTGACGTTGCTTCTCGGACCGTAGCTGGCTTAAAAAAAGAACTGGAAGTGTTTGATGTACGCTTTCGCGAAAGCACATACCAATTGGCTCAAAACAATAAAATAATCAACGGAAATACGGAGATCACCGAAGGTCGCATGGACGTTTTCCCACCCTTTTCAGGAGGCTAATGAATCGATATAGCAGACATACACAGTTACCCGAAATTGGCCATGAAGGTCAAGAGCGTCTCACACAAGCAAAAGTGCTCGTGGTAGGTGCGGGTGGACTTGGGTGTCCAGCATTGCAATATTTGACTGCGGCAGGCATCGGAAGTATAGGAATTGTGGATTTTGACACCGTATCACTGTCTAACCTGCAGCGACAAGTATTGTATCGAGAAAAAGATCTCGGAAAGAATAAAGCCCTCATCGCCAAAAAGCATTTGGAAGCGTTAAATTCCAGCATTGAGATGACTGCATTTCCTGTGGCGCTGACTGTACAAAATAGTTTAGACATTATACGTCAGTACGATATTGTAGTCGATGCCTCTGATAATTTTGCGACACGCTATTTGATCAATGACACCTGTGTGAAATTAGATATCCCCATGGTCTACGGGTCTTTATACAAATTTGAAGGACAAGTAGCAGTCTTTAATCACCAAAACGGGCCTACCTATCGCTGTCTCTTTCCGACTCCGCCTAATGAAGGAGAAGTTCCAAATTGTAGTGAAATAGGAGTTTTAGGCGTGTTACCGGGTCAAATAGGCATCCTACAAGCCACCGAAGTATTGAAAATCATCCTCAACATCGGCGAAGTCTTAAGCGGAAAAGTACTGTATCTCGATGTGCGTACTCATCACCAGCAACTCCTTGAAATTACGCGTAATGACGAAGGTATTGCGCACATTAAAAACACACCCCTTACCGAAGTAGCGATTCAGGATTGTCAGTTCGCTCCCAAAGTTTCACTCGATGATCTCGAGACCGAAGAAGAAACCCTTTGGATTGATGTTCGCAACACCGACGAACTCCCACGCATAGCACTTTCAAACCTACAATGTATTCCGTGGGAAGAAGTAACAACACATACAAACGAACTTAAACACCATAAAAAAATCATTCTTTTTTGCCAATCAGGACAAAGAGCTCAAAAAGCGACACAAGCATTAATACATCAAGGAATCATTCAATGCTACAGCCTCCAAGAAGGCGCTGAAGCACTCCATACATGGATAAAAACAAGCGTATGAAAACACAGAAAATAAAGAACATTTTTGTAGAAGGGGCGATTTCTCCCGAACGGATCGCGACGTCTATTGCTAATCACCAATCCAAAACTGGCATCGGCGCCCATGATATTTTTTTAGGTCAGGTCCGTGCGGATGAAATAGCAGGAAAAACCGTTGCTGCCATTGATTTTTCGGCACAACAAGAAATGGCAAATGCGGTATGTCACGATATACGAGAACACGTTTTTGAAAAATATCCTGTGCATTGTATGCATATCTATCATAGTATAGGCACAGTAAAAGCAGGTGAGATTTGCTTTTTTGTCTTTGTGTCTTCGGCACATCGGGAAGGTGTTTTTGAGTCCTTACCGTATCTAGTGAATGAAATCAAAGCCAACGTACCCATTTTTGGAAAAGAAATTTTTGAAGACGAAAGCTTTCAATGGAAAGTAAATACGTGATTAAAGTTAAAAGTTAAAAGTTAAAAGTTAAAAGTGAAAAAGTGAAAAGACAGTCTAAATAGTTTATATATAGATCGATTGTCATCCTGAGCCTTTCGACAAGCTCAAGACAAGCTCTGTCGAAGGAATGATAGATTAACTAAAGATTAAAAACTTCGACAAGTGCACACAGAACTTGTTGAAGTGCTCAGTTTGACATGCTAACAGTAGTTTTTAGAAAGTAAAATAATAACGCCCCCAAAGGCAAACAGTATACAGACACTCCATGGTCGATATCACACATAAAAATAACACTCTCCGAATCGCTACTGCCCAAGCGACGGTGATGGTGAGTAAACAAGAAACCATCGAAGCCATCCAAAACGGAACGGTACCCAAAGGCAATGTCTTTGAAATGAGTAGGGCTGCAGGCTTATTGGCTGTCAAAAAAACACCCGATATCCTTCCCGATTGTCATCCGTTACCTATTGAATACACAGGCATTACCTATCGTATCGAAGCCTTGGCAATTCATATAGAATGTACCATTAAAACCATTTACAAAACCGGAGTGGAAGTCGAAGCCATGCACGGTGCGAGTGTGGTGGCACTTAACTTGTACGACATGCTCAAACCCATTGATAAAGGCATTGAGATTCACCATATCAAATTGTTACATAAAAAAGGAGGGAAGTCAGATCATAAGAAACCGACCAGTACGCTCACTGCGGCAGTGATTGTTTGTTCAGACTCAATTTCACAAGGAAAGAACGAAGACAAAGCTGGAAAAGCGATTATTGACCAATTAGAGCAGCATCAGGTAGCCATTCAGGAGTATAGCATTATTCCTGATGAGATCGAGACGATTCAAAAAGTGGTGAAGACGCAACAAGAGCTAGGCAGATCGCTTATTATTTTTACAGGGGGAACAGGACTATCTCCGAGAGATCAAACCCCAGAGGCATTAGAACCGCTTTTAGATCGGAAAATACCAGGGATAGAAGAAGCCATTCGGTCGTATGGGCAACAACGCACTACCTACGCCATGCTCTCCCGAAGTATTGCAGGCATGATAGGGGATAGTCTCGTACTCGCACTTCCTGGATCTACCGCAGGGGCAAGGGAATCTATGCAAGCCATATTTCCCGCAGTATTACATCTTTTTGATATCATCAAAGGCGCTAACCACTAATGGATACAACCACAAACATACTCACAGATACCCACGGCAGACTACACAACTATCTGCGTATTTCTCTTACGGAGCGCTGTAACTTGCGATGTTCGTATTGTATGCCTTCCGAAGGCGTTCCGTTGACCCCCAAAGCACATCTTATGAACGCCGAAGAGGTGTATGAAATCACAAAACTATTTGTCGATTATGGCGTGACCAAAGTACGACTCACAGGGGGTGAACCTTTAGTACGGAAAGATTTTCCAGAGATTTTGACAAAATTAGCGAGTCTTCCCATCTCCATTTCCATTACGTCCAATGGGGTGAGTATCGATAGGCATTTGGATCTTTTGAAGGCACATGGGGTTAAAAATATCAATCTGAGTCTCGATACGTTGGATCCCGTTAAATTCAAGAAAATTACCTTTCGCAACTATTTTGATAAGGTCTACGCTAATACGTTTACACTCATCGATGCCGGTTTTAACGTCAAGATCAATGTCGTATTAATGAAAGGCATCAATGATGACGAGTTGCTTGATTTTATTCAGTTTACCAAAGACCATCCTGTAAGTGTCCGATTTATAGAGTTTATGCCTTTTGATGGCAATCAGTGGAATCGAGAAAAAACCATTTCCTATCAAGAAATTATGGATACGGTAGAGTCCGCTTCTGCCTACCGGTCAGGCAGGTTCGCGAAATTTCCTACTGGAGAGGTAGGACCGAAAATAGTCCGCCTCCAAGATGCGCCCAATGATACGGCAAAAAACTACAAAATCGCTGGCTATCAAGGCGAGTTTGCGATCATCAGCACGGTGACCAATCCTTTTTGTGATACCTGTAATCGGCTCCGACTCACCGCCAACGGCCAACTTAAAAACTGTCTGTTTTCCAACACCGAAAGTGATTTACTCACAGTATATCGCGCTGGGGGTGATATCAAACCTATTATTCAAAAAGCGGTATTAGGCAAGTTTGCCATGCGCGGCGGTCTCAACACCCCCGAACAATTTAATGATCCCAAAGCGCATACAGATAATCGAAGTATGATTCGGATTGGGGGGTAGGGTATTACGTTTTGTGTTGATAACTAGGTTTATAAAATACACGCTGGCAATTAGTTGTCTTTAGTTTTTTTATGATATTGTAATGATCTGTGATACGGAATGATAGATGAAATTTTAAAATGGGAAAAAATAAGACAATACAAGTAAAAGGGACGGAGATAACTATCAAAGAATAATCTGGTCAAACGCATATATCCTTGACTGATATGATAAAGGCTAAGGATGGTGATTTCTTTATTTCAGATTGGTTAAGAAATAGAAACACCGTAGAGTTTTTAGGAATATGGGAAAGTGTATATAACCCAAATTTTAATTATGGCGAATTCGCCATAATTAAAAGTCAAGCAGGTCTCAATAGCTATAAGTTAAGTGTAAAAGAGTGGGTTGAAAAAACCAATGCGATTGGACTAAAAGCAAAAGCTGGAAGGTATGGTGGCTCTTTTGCCCACTCTGATATTGCTTTTGAGTTTGGAATGTGGATTTCTGCCGAATTTAAGGTGTACTTAATAAAAGAGTTCCAACGCCTTAAAGAAGATGAAAATGATCGTCTTAAATTAAATTGGAATTTACAACGTACGCTTGCCAAAGTAAATTACACCATACACACAGATGCTATAAAAGCTAATTTAATACCTCAAGAGCTCAGTAAATCACAAGTTAGCTTAGTATATGCTAATGAGGCAGATATGCTCAATATGGCCTTGTTTGGCAAAACAGCAAAACAATGGCGTGATGAAAACTCTTATACAAAAGGCAATATAAGAGACGAAGCCACTATTGAGCAACTGGTGGTATTGAGTAACATGGAAAGTATTAACGCCGTTTTTATTGGTCAAGGGATGACGCAACCAGAAAGACTTGTTGAATTGAACAAAATGGCAATTACCCAAATGAAATCTTTATTGAATAGCGCTACTATTAAGAAATTAAAAGGATAGTATAAAACAGAACATTTTATTACATATCATATTTTAGTTGTGGGTTTAAATTAGTTCTATAAGTTAAGATCTAAAACGATGATAAGGAATGGTACTATTCTCTATCACTTCTCAACCTCTCAAACTCCTCTGGCGTATCTATATCTTGAATAGCCGAATCCATAGCAATATGCACGGCTTGCTCTTTATGCTTTTTTGTGACAGCTTTAGCCCCTTCGTCAGCTGTGAGTTGTGTTAATTCGTTGAAATAAAAAGCATCAAATAATACAGGAGGACCTGTCACGCCTTGCTTAGAGGCAGAAACGATAATTTGTTTTGTATTAGAGGTAAAAGCCTTGAGAATACGCTCATAATGTATAGTAGTGAGTAACGGCTGATCCACAAGTGCAATTAAGATACCTTGCACGTTGGGTGATGCTTTGAGGATTGCTTGTATGCCATAGGCTAATGAATTCCCCATACCGTCTTCCCAATGATTATTGACAACCGTTGTTATTTTTAAGTCTTTTATTTCTGGGAGAATGTCTTTGGCTTTGGCGCCTAATACCACCGTAAGTGGGTAGGAGGTGGCGAGCAGCTGTTGAATTTGATGAACAATGAGCGGTTTGTTTTTCCAAGGCAATAAAGGTTTTGATCGCTTCATACGCCGGGAAGCACCTGCAGCTAATAAGAGGATTTGGATATTACTCATGAATTGCTCCTTGTTTTTCTCGCAATGACATGGGTTGTTGTTTTCGTAGAACCGTAAGGATTTCCGCGATGATGGATATCGCAATTTCAGAGGCATTTTCTGCGCCAATATTAATGCCTGCAGGCCCGTGTATTTTTTCTAAAAACTCAGGTTCGGTATCGGGGAAGCGTTCTAAAAATTCAGAAAACACACGTTCTCGTCGATGTAGTGGTCCCAATAATCCAAAATAGAGGGGTTGGGTATCGCGTAATGCCATCAGATACTGAATGTCTTTATGAAAACTATGCGTCATTAAAACCACGGCAGTGGTGTTGTCAATGCCCGAAGTGTCTAGAGTTTCAAACGTAGGGGTTTGTAAACTACTAGCACCTGAAAAATAGGCACTAGTTTTTTGCTCATCAGGTGGTGCGATAATATGCACCTCCCAGCCTACGTTGCTCGCCATGTTTGATAAGGCAACCGCATCATGTTCGGCGCCAAAAATATAGAGTTGCAAAAGAGGGGGAAACTCCTGAAAAAAATGCGCTTGGTCTTTGTCGATTTCTTCAAATGAAGCATCAAATCCATACGTTTCTTTGCCTAGATGGACGAGCGTTCCTATTTTTTTAGTTGGTTTTTCGTTGCAGGTGGTACGATCATAATAAGTCGTACAGGAAAAAGTTGCTCTGTCTTTAAGTAGGGTTGTAAACGCTTTCGCGAAAGCGGACCCAACAGAAAACGGCTCTAATACAATATAGATCGTTCCTTCACAACCAAGTCGAAAACGCCCGTCATAACTCATAAGGCGTGCCTGACCCGTTTTGAAAACCTGTTGTGCTTGGTGATAGACTTCTTTTTCTACACAGCCACCACTCACAGCGCCTTTCCATTCTCCGTGTGCATTCATCAGCATGCGAACGCCAGGTCTACGATAGGAAGAGCCGTCTAGGGCAACAACTGTCGCAAGCACCATGGGAATGTCTTGTTCTTGCCATTGAATGCCTTGTACGATGAGTTCCTTAAATTCGTGCGTCATAGTGGGTACGTGCGTAGCGATTTCTGTGAGAAATGGTTTTAAGTATGAAAAACTGATATTTCTATAAAACTCGCTAGCTTATCCTTTTAATTCTTGATTGCCCATAAAGGGTTGGTGATAATGACGTTTTCCAGTGGCTTTGTATAAAGCATTAGCCACCGCACCCATGATAGGAGGGAACGGAGGTTCGCCTAGTCCTGTTGGGTTGATATCACTCTTCACAAAATCGACCTTCACTTTAGAAGGGGCTTCGCTGTGCCTGATCAAACGATAGGTATCAAAATTACGTTGTTCAGGTTGACCATCTTTAAAGGTAATGGCACTATACATCGCGTGTCCAATCCCATCGACGGTACCTCCTTGTACAAGGTTTTCGGCGGCATCAGGATTGACTACAATTCCACAATCGACAGCACAGAAAACCTCTTTTACGTTGGGCTCGTTATTTTTCATTTCGAGATCCAATACTTGTGCGACATAGGAGTTATGACAGAAATATGCAGAAACGCCTCGGCTTACGCCCGTTTTTGGGGTATCCCAATCAGACGTTTCGCGCACTTTTTTGAGTACGCCTGCATAGCGCGCTGCGTCATAATCATTGTTTTCACCGATAGGATTGCTCTCTGCTTTGGCAAGTAAGTCCAATCGGAATTGAATAGGATCTTTGCCGACTTCTTCTGCTAATTCATCCAAGAAGGATTGCTCCGCTCCTGCGATAAAATTAGAACGAGGAGCTCTAAAGGCCCCTGTGGTGATATTGCTTTCTACTTCCCATTGCTCCGCTAGATAATGCTCAAACGCCCCAGCAGGGAAACGATTGGCTGCTAGTGGACTTTCTGGAATTCCTCCCGCATTGACGTGAAAAGCGGTTACATTATTATTCTCATCGATAGCGGCCCTGTAGGTAGCGTAATAGGCAGGGCGATAGACACCATTGGTCATATCATCTTCGCGGGTGTATATCAGTTTAATAGGTGTATTTGTTTTCTGAGAAATGACAGCCGCTTCTACGAGGAAATGTCCATAGAGTCGGCGTCCAAAACCACCACCTTGGCGTGTCATCATGATATCTACCTTTTCTTTAGGGAGACCGAGTCGCTCAGAAACGCTCATCTCCATAATTTCTGGTGTTTGGATGGGTCCTACGAGTTTTGCTTCATCGGCAGTGACATGGGCAAAGAAATTCATGGGTTCCATGGTGTTGTGGGCAAGGAATGGGCACGAATAGCTACGCTCTATGATTCGAGCTGCATTTTTAAATTGGGTTTCTGGGTCTCCATCTTTTCGGGCAACTGTAGCGTTTTTGGCACCCTCTTGTGCCATGATTTTAAAATGAGTGTCTGAATTTTCAAGACCTGCGGGATAGTTTTTGGTGGTATTGCGTCCAAAGAAATTCATTTCTACAGTCACATCAGGTGCATTTTCCCAAGCAACGTCTAGTTGTTTTTTGGCTTGAAGTACTTGCCAAGTAGTTTCTCCAACCACCACAGGTAGTTTGGTAAAGGCTGTTGTGTCAAAGGCACTAATGCCTTTTACGTCTTTATAAGTGTCCATGACAAACACCTCTTTGATCCCTGGCATTTTTAATACGGCATCTGCATTCATGGATTTGAATTGCATTCCAAAGGCTGGTGGTTGCACCAGCATGGCAATGAGCATTCCGTTTTCTTTATAGTCAAGTCCAAATAGGGGTTGACCCGTCACAATTTTTTGGGCATCTACATTTTTACGGGAGGTACCTATAATTTTAAAATCTGTTTTTTCTTTGAGTTCTACTTCTTCGGGTACTTCAACACTGGCGGCTGCGGCTGCCATGTCTCCAAATCCTGCGGATTGGTTGGTCGCTGCGTGTGAGAGGATTCCCTCGCTGACTTCTATTTCGCCGAAAGGCACACCCCAAGCATCTGCGGCAGCTTGTTTGAGCATGTGTTTGGCAGTTGCACCTGCCATTCTAAGCGATTCCCATCCCTGACGGATGGATTGACTTCCTCCCGCCAGCTGGCGTGTGAATATATCTGTATTGAGCGGTGCTTGTTCTACGATGACATTTTTCCAGTCTACGTCTAGCTCTTCTGCCACAAGCATGGGCATAGAGGTTTTTACGTTTTGACCTATTTCAGGATTGGGAGACATGATGGTCACGACTCCATTTTCTCCTATTTTTAGGAACCCATTGAGTTCATACCAATTTTCGGGCATTTCTAGTGCTGCGATGGCTTCTCCTTTTGGAGTTTCTTTGCACGAATATAACCAGCTAAAGCCGATCATCATTCCTCCACCTGCTAAGCCCACACTTTTAATAAAAGACCTTCTTCCTACGTTTGTTTTTGCTTTACTCATGATTTCTTTTTTCTTTATTAGAAGTCCTTTTAATTAGCTTGTTGCATTTTGATTAGCGGCTGTTTTGATGGCTGCTTTGATCCGTGTGTACGTACCGCATCTACAAATATTACCATCCATAGCGGCATCGATTTCATCATCTGTAGGTGATGGATTCTTTTTTAAGAGGGCACTAGCATTCATGATTTGACCCGCTTGACAGTAGCCACATTGTGGCACATCGTGTGCGAGCCATGCTTTTTGTACGGGATGATCACCATTTTCTGAAAGCCCTTCAATGGTGGTGATGTCATACTCGGCAGCGACGGAGACGGGTGTGACGCATGAACGTACGGCGTCACCGTCCAAATGAATGGTACAGGCGCCACACTGTGCGGCACCACAACCAAATTTGGTACCTACTAGATCCAAATGGTCTCGCAATACCCACAACATAGGAGTCGTTTCATCTACTTCTATTTGTTGTTTTTTTCCGTTTACTTTTAAGTTATATAAAGCCATAGTGATCTGTTTTTTCCGTTTGATGTATTCCTCTTAAAATTAATTAAAAAAAACCAAATTTAAAGGCTTCTCTGAGTTTTTAACCATTTAGAGCTCTTAACTATGTATGAGAAAGGACTTTTATTATTATATACGTAGGAATTGAAGTATATGATTTTGCGTTATTTATGTTTTATACTTGGTGTGGTTTATACTAAAAACAAAATACGTTGTTTTAGAAAAATCAAGACGTTCAGTTCCTCAGAAACTGTATCTTAAAAGTCAGTATTAGTCTCCTCAAGAGATGATACAGATGATTCATAGCATATCTCCTGAAAGCAATACGTTTATACCATCTTCTTAGTGGGATATGTGACGATTATGAAAGGCCCAATACTATTTCTATAACTTGATCATCTGCTACCGCAAAAACACGATCTTTTGGTGTTGGCATAAGAATATAGTTGCCAGTAAAGGTTCCAAAAGCGGGTTGTATCAGCTGATTAGGTTTCATGAAAAAGCAAGGGACTTTTAATGATTGTTTTCCTGTACCTACTAATTGAACTCCTGGATGAATATGGCCTGCTATATTAAAAAAACCATTTCTGATTTCTGGATGATGAGTTAAAAGAATTGTATCGATACAGCGTTCTTCAAAAATTTGAACTCCTAATTCTTCATAAAGTAGGGGAGCAATAATATCATGGTTTCCCGTGACTAATTGTATTTTAAATACATTGCTTTCTACCCATTTTTTAAATAGTATCCATTCTGTATTTAAGTGACTATGAAAAAGATCCCCCATGAAGATAATGGTATTTGGATTAAAATAGGAACATACATTTTCTAGTTTTTCAATATTTTCCTGAATAGCCTTTTGAGGTACTCCGCTGCCGTGTTTTCTAAAATGGGTGATTTTCCCAAAATGTACATCTGCAATAAGCAAATAGCTTTTTTGTTTCCAGAAAATTGCTCCAGAGGGGTGTAGTATCAATGTTTGATTTTGGACGGTGATTTCTGTCGTTTCCATGCAAGACTAAGATATACATTCTAGGACATATAAGCCTGTAGAATGGGTATAGGTTTGCATGTTTTTTCTTGGTATCCATCGGCGATTATAACTTTAGGAACAGTTAAAAGTGAAAAGTGAAAAATGTAGACGGTTAAGTCTAATCAAGGGCATACATCAGATTCAAGCAAACCCATAAACTTTTTAAACTAACAATCCCATGACTCAAAGACTCACGACTCATCACTGATAATTAACTTATTTAGTAAGTAACGCTACCATTCGTTTGATACGGTCAGCTAGTTTTTCTGATGATAATTTTTCGCGTAAGCGGTCTGTAATAATAGGAAATGAAAAGGGTGTTGGTTTTTCACAATGTTTCCAAATGATTTTTTGTTTTTCAATACGCTCCATAGCGAGTTGTAATCTGCCTTCTTCTAGCTGATGGTCAAATGTTTCTGTAAATGCTTGTTGGTATAATAAATGATCAGACTCATAATCTCCAAATACATCAAAGAGTAATTGTGAGCTTGATTGTAGGTGTTTATTTTTTACTTGCTTGTTCGGGTAGCCTGTAAATACAAGCCCAGAAATGACTGCAATATCTCTGAATTTACGCCGAGCCATTTCTGTGGCATTCAAGCTTTTCTGTAAATCGCTTTTGAGGTATTCTGGTGTAAAGAGATTGTTATCAATGATTTCTTGAACATCAAAAAACTGATCTGATAAAAGTTCAAACCCATAATCATTATAAGCAATGGTAAAGGTAATAGGGGATAATAAACTAATCCGATAGGCGATGAGACTTGCCATAGCTTCGTGTACAAAACGTCCTTCAAAAGGGTAGAAGACAGCATGATAGCCTTCGCGGGTTTTAAAGGTTTCTATCAAAAATTCATCTTTGGATGGAATGATACTTTCTTTTTGTTGTCTTGTAAAAATTGGCGCTAATGCTTTTAATTCCTTAGAGAGTGGAAGATCAGTACGATTAACGTTGTACAATTCCTCACGAAGCATATCGCTCATTTCTGATGAAAAACTCATACGTCCTCCCATCCAGCTAGGTACTTTAGCTGTTTTTTTATTGGATTTTCTTACGAGGACTTGCATATTTTTAATTTTAAACAACTCTAGGTTTCTACCCGCAAACGTAAAGACATCTCCCCGTTTTAGTTTGGAAACAAACCACTCTTCGATCATTCCTATATAGCCCCCTTTTAGATATTTTACCATTAGATTGGCATCGCTTACAATCGTGCCTATTTGTAGTCTATGGCGCATGGCTACCAAACGACTATTCACTTTAAATTTCCCATCTTCTGCAACTTCTACCTTGCGATACTCATCATACGCCTGTAAACTTTGACTTCCTAGTACTAAAAAATTAAGAATCCATTGGTATTGATCTTGCGTTATTGCCTGAAAGCAACTAGTGGTCTGGATTTCTTTAAAAATAACATCTGGATAAAATCCGTCAGATACGGCGAGCGTGACCAGATATTGAACGAGTACATCATAGCTATTGAGGTAGGGAATACGATCTTCTACGATTTTTTGTTTGACTGCCTTCTGAAGTGCAGAGGCTTCTATAAGTTCTAAAGCGTGTGTTGGTAAAAAATGGATCACACTTTCTTTTCCAGGTTGATGTCCGCTCCGTCCTGCTCTTTGTAAAAAACGTGCCACGCCTTTTGGGCTTCCTATTTGGATGATGGTTTCTACGGGAGCGAAGTCAACGCCAAGATCCAAACTTGAGGTACAGACCACTGCTTTCAGATCACCCGATCGAATCGCATTTTCTACCCACAAACGGGTTTCTTTACTAATACTCCCGTGGTGCATCGCCAGTGAACCTGCCAGTTCTGGTTGTACTGCGAGGATTTTTTGAAACCAAATTTCACACTGCGATCGTGTGTTGGTAAAGAGTAGGGTACTTTTACTTTTATCAATAATGGGGAGCACCTCATTGAGTAGATGAATTCCCAGATGACCGCGCCATGGAAAGGTTTCTATGTTATTGGGAATGATAGATTTTACGGTAATTTTCTTTTTAATAGATGCTTTAATCAGTACAGAATTGTCTAGTGTTTTTGGATCGGTGCCTAATAAGACATCTCTGGCTTGTTCCAGATTTCCAATCGTCGCCGAAATTCCCCAAATTCGTAATCGAGGGGCTACTACTTTGAGTCTAGAAAGCGCTAATTCCATTTGTACGCCACGCTTACTTCCTAAAAGTTCATGCCACTCGTCAATGACGATAGCGTGTAGGTTTTCAAAAGTTTTAGCATACCCTTTGGAGGCTAACAGCAGTTGTAGACTCTCAGGAGTGGTGATTAGTAAATCTGGCATTTTCCGCTTTTGAGCAGCACGTACTTTTTGTGGGGTATCACCTGTACGAATACCTACCGTGAAAGGCGCATCAATTCCTGCTGCAAAGCGTTCGGCGGCTTGTTGAATTTCTACAGATAAGGCACGTAAAGGTGTAATCCATATGGCTTTTACTCCTTTTTTGGGTTTGGTTTTATAGTCTGGGTTTTGTTTGATGATATCCAATACAATAGGAATCCAAAGCGCATATGTTTTTCCGCTTCCTGTAGGAGCATTTAGAAGTCCGTGTTTTCCTTGCAAAAAGGCTTGCCAGGTTTTTTTCTGAAACGGAAACGGTTTCCAACCTTGTTCCTCAAACCAAGCTTCGGCGATATGTAGTAATGCCGGTCGATTCATAGGGGATCGGTTTTAGGAATCATCATTTTAAGTTCTTCTATCGTATTGGCATCTTCTATTTTTTTGTCTTGTCGCCATCGCAGTATTCTTGGGAAGCGTGTAGCGACTCCACTTTTGTGACGTGATGAAAGCGCAATGCCTTCAAACGCAATTTCAAATACTAATTCTGGCGTGACGCTTCGCACGGGACCAAAACGTTCTAAGGTGTTTTTTTTAATCCATGCATCTACTTTTCTAAACTCTGTGTCGGTAAGTCCTGAGTACGCTTTCGCGAAAGTGACCAATTCCTTCTCCTCATTCCATAATCCAAAGGTATAATCTGTAAAGAGATTGGTACGTCTCCCGTGACCGCGCATAGCATAGGTAAGTACGGCGTCGATAGTCAGCGGATCTACTTTCCATTTCCACCAATCGCCTTTTTTACGTCCGACTTTATAGCTGGCATCCCAACGTTTAATCATTAATCCCTCGCTGTGCATTTCTCGAGATTTTGACCGCTCCACGGCCATTTCTTCCCAATTAGAAAAAGAAAGGGTTTCTGAGATATGTAACGGAATTTCGTCCTTATTGACTGTATCTACGAGGGTTTCTAAAAGAACTCTCCGGTCTTTAAAAGGTAGGGGCCGAATGTCTTTTCCTTCCCATTCCAACAAATCATAGGCTTTTAAAATCACAGGAACTTTTGCGAGCAGTGCTTTAGACACATTTTTACGTCCGATGCGCGTTTGTAAGTCATTAAATGTACCAATCTGTCCGTTGATGAATGGTAAGATTTCGCCATCCAATACTACACCATCGGGGAGTGCATCTACAAAAGCTGAAAATTCAGGGTACTTATCGGTGACTAATTCTTCCCCTCGGCTCCATACATACAATTCGCCTTTACGAAGAATCACTTGCGAGCGGATTCCATCCCATTTATGTTCTGCACTCCAATCTGCTACATCTCCTAAATCGGAAACCTTATCTTCTACCGCATACGCGAGATAAAAAGGATAGGGTTTTGATAAATAGTCAGCTTCTTTTTCTTCTAGGACTAAGTCGGTGAAACTAATAGTATTGGGATCCCAATTCCCCATAAGTTTATAAGCAAGGATATCTTCATCTATAGCAACCGCTTTTGAGAGTGCTCTCGTCATTAATTTCTGACTCACACCAATTCTAAAACTTCCTGTAATCAGTTTATTGAATACAAAACGTTCATAGTAATTCAGCGAACTCCAATTATCAAAAAGGTATTCCTTTTTGGCTTCGTCAGTTTTCTTTTTTAATGCACTAATTTCCTGAACAAATTGGGTCAGGCTTTTTTCGGAAGTTTCTGTAGAGGCTGGAATAATAAGAGCGATTGTTTCTGCAAGATCACCAACAATGTGATAGGATTCTTCAAATAACCACAACGGAATGTTAGATAACTCAGATGCCCATGTTCTTAGAAGCGTCGTATTCACAGGCCGTGGTGGTCTACGGTGTGAGAGTATTGCAATTGTCCACACCTTATCTGCATCGGTTGCTTTTGTAAAGTAATCGGTGAGTGCGGCTACTTTTGCATTGGTTTTATTGGTGCTGTCTAATAGTTTTATGAGATGTGCAAAATCTTTCATACTTCTTCTACTTCCTTGTTAGAGGTTTGCATCTCATTAGCTTCGCCTTCATATTGTGTTTTCTCTGTACGCGCGTCATACCCTTTTTCTCGAAGATATTTAGAAAAGATATCTGTATAGCCGTGGGTGGTAATGATCTTTTGAGCACCTGTCCCTTCAATTGCAGTAAGTAATTCTTGCCAGTCACAATGATCAGAGAGGACAAAACCTTTATCAATAGCGCGTCTTCTTCTTGCACCTCGAAAAGTCATCCACCCGCTTGCAGATGCTGTTACATAGGGTACCATTTTCCGAATCCACGGACTTCCATGTGTACTAGGTGGCGCAATGACCATCGTACCTTTTAGTTCTTCTTTTGTCGTTTCTTTTGTAATACGTGTGGTTTCTGGAAAAGACACCATTGGACGAATCACTTCGGTCATATTTTCAATAGCAGCATGTGTATATATTTTCCCTATAGATGGATCAAGATGTTTGAGTAAGCGTTGTGCTTTGCCTAATGAATATCCAAATAGTATAGAAGTTTTGCCTTCTGCTTGATTTTCAGACCACCACGTATTAATTTCTGTAAACACGTCTTCTTGTGGTTTCCAAGCAAAGGCAGGCAGTCCAAAAGTGCATTCAGTGATAAAGGTATCACAACGTACGCATTCATAGGGGACAGATACACCATCGTGCGAGAGTTTGTAATCCCCTGTAAAGACCCAAACTTCCCCTTTATGTTCTACACGTACCTGCGAACTTCCGATAATATGACCTGCAGGATGTAGTGAGAATTTCACATTATTGATCGTAAAAGACTCGTTGTATGAAACACCAGATACCGTAATATCTCCTAGTCTGTGCTTAATAATAGGAATATTGGTGTGGTGAGTAATGTATTTTTTATGACCGTAGCGGCTATGGTCTGCATGACCGTGGGTGATAATCGCTTTGTCTACGGGAAACCATGGGTCTAAATAGACATCTGCCGCTTCGCAGTAAATTCCATTTTTATTAAATATGAGTAAAGGTGTTTTCATGAGGTAACGTATTCTTATCAGGTACTATAGGGATTCATTGATATGCTGTTATTCATGTAGGTAAGATACGTATCTTTTATAATTCGGTATTAGCGCATTGGGTTGTATTGTTAGTGGTATTGAAGCTGAGATCGCTTTCGCGAAAGCTAAACCATATAAACTCCATAAAGCTTCATGTATTTTTAAAAAATAGAAATATAAAATAATAAAAGCCCTGTTATCTATTTGATAACAGGGCTTTGTGTATGTTACAGTCTCTAAATTACAGACCTGTTCTATAAATCAGATCAAATCCTACAAAAGGAGCTGCTGAAAATTCGTTATTCAATCGGGTACGATCATCACCGCCTACTTGAAAAGTAAGTACTTGCAATCCTATCGTATCTCCTTGGTTGTATACACCGTAATCGGTAGTATCTAGTCCTACACGACCACGAAGGATTAATGAATCATCCAAAAATCCGTAGGCAGCAAAGGCTGAGAAACGAATAGACTCTTCTTGTACATAAAAATCAGAATTAAATTCTGTTAAGTTATATGACTTAATAGACGTAATCAGGTTGGCTCCTACACTAAAGTGATCTGACACGGAGTAGTTAGCATCTGCACGGATAGGTAAAGTGGCATTGATATAAAACTTTTTGTTTTTTGATCTGTACCAAAGTCCGATGAGTGGTGTCAAGGTAGTACCAAAATTTTCTGAAGAAATATACGTACCAAATTTTAAGCTGTATTTACTTGAGTATCTTTTTTCTAGTAGGGCGAGTCCTCCCATTTGAAAGTCTTTGTTACCTAAATCATCAAAATCTGAAGCAAATTTAGGAAGCGCCACGTAGGTACCACTCCATTTGTTTCCATGATCTAGTTTAACTCCTAAGTTAAGGCGTGTCATAATTAAACTTGATCTGTCTTCAACCCCTTGTCCCGTTGATTCGATAAGGTTGTTTAAACCTAGTCTTGTGTTCTCATACGTAAAGCCCGTAATCATGGTGATGTCTCCTGTAAGTGGCACAGGGAAGTACATTTCAATATTGGCGTTGCTTACATCGGTTTCACTGTCATTCTCTGTATTTCCGAGTGTGGTACTATGGTAGGTAGTTTTTAGAACGTCTAAATAATTTTGAGCATTTACCATGCTTATAGAAATCATAAAAGCGAAAAGGAGTAGTATTTTTTTCATAGTGTCTTACTAGATGTTAGTTAGGAGTTGCTTTCTTGCAACTATTGTTTATCTATTTGCAATCAAAGTTAGACAATAAAATAGTTTAATTCTAGCTTATTTTTAAAAAAAGTGACACTTATGTGAGAATACTACAATTATACAGGGCTGATTTTAAAATTTTATTATTTTATAAGTCCTGAGAGTTGAGGAGTTGAGGAGTTGAGGAGTTGATGAGTTGATGAGTTGATGAGTTGATGAGTTGATGAGTTGATGAGTTGAGGAGTTGATGAGTTGATGAGTTGATGAGTTGATGAGTTGAGGAGTCTATAAGTCGAGTGAGCCCCCCAAGGCCGAACTTTAAACTCTTGTGCAAAAAAACGTACTACTTTGGTCATGTATGTCCGAATCGTATTTTTTTACAACGAATATGTCTTTTCCCCGTCTTTAGAGGGCGAACATATTCTTTTTTTCTTGCACCCTTTACATTTGAGGTAACAAAAAAAGAAACTGACACCAAATAACAGATAACGGTTCACAGCTATAGGAGGCTAATTGGTTTTGTAAAAAAATAGTACTCAAGTCATCAGATTTGGACGTATTACGTCTTCTAGTTTTCGTGCTGAATGCTTTATGTATGAGTACGCTTTCGCGAAAGCGGACCCTTATTTATTCCACGTTTCTTGATCGTCTTTACGGTTTTTTATTTCTTCTTGGAGTGTGTCAGAAATCTTAGTGCCTTTCTTGTCAATTACAATTTCCCACACATTGGTCGTGCAATTATTTTCTAACTCCATACTATTGGATTTGCAAAATTGCTTCGTTCCCTTTATGATGTAGCCCGTAGCTGTTTCTTGACCTGTGTACCCATATTCGTTATAAAAATCACCATAGGTTGCGCTCCATTGTTCCTTGCCTTTTTGATCTACTTTGATGACATAAACATCATAATTTCCGTTACCAAAAGAGCTTGTTGCGCCTATGAGTAAATAGCCGTTATCTTTTGTACTGATAATAGAAAAGGCTTTGTCATAGCTTGTGCCTCCGTATTTTTTAAACCAAATTTCGTTGCCAATGGCATCATTTTTTGTGAGTAAAATTTCACTATCTTTTCCTGTAGATCCTATGGTGGTGACTTGTATAGAACCGTTCTCTGTTGGTATGACACGCTGAAATTCTAGTGACGTTTTTTTGATAAACTTGATATTTGCGACACGATTTGTTGTAAGTAATATAGTACGAATTCGGTTAAAAGCATCTTTTTGTACTTTTAGTTTATACCCAGAGGTGAGCAAAAATGAGGGTGTTAATATATTGATTTCTTGTGTTTTCTTTCTACCCTTTTTCTTGATGAATAGTGTATTTTCTTTTTTGAGAACTTCAAAAGAAATATCTAATTCCTTATTTTCATATATTCCTGTATATGCGTCTAATTCATAGCTGTTTAATCGTGTAGTAGGAAGTTTTGTGTGAAATCTAGGTTCTCGATTTTCAAGATACAATGTGACGTTTATAGGTTCTCCAGCAGGTTGGCTAAATCCAATTTTATCAGTTGTAGAGCCTTCAAAAGCATATAGGTTTGCTCTTTCTTTTATCAACGTAAAGGGATTATTGTTTCCTCTTTGATATTGTATTTTCCCATCTTTCTCCAAAATATTGATGATGATATCTTCATCAGCAGTGATATACTTTCCTGAAAGAGAATCGGATGGAATCACATCCCCTAATGAAAGACGTTCAAAGTCTACTTTAGCCATTGATGATTCTTTAGTAGGCAGTATAAGATTTGCTATTTGATCTGCAATACTACCGCTCCAAAGTCTACTATTAGAACTCATCACAAAAATAGAAAGCCCTTCTTCTGGATAGCGTGCCGTTTGTGCATGATATGAGCCTGTACCTCCTGAATGGTGTACAGCCTTGTAGTTCATTCTGTCGGTGAGTTCTAACCCAAAACCATAGGTGGTAATTTCACTATTAGGAATAGGAAGCTGACTTTGTAGTAATAATTGATTATTTGTTTTTTGAGCATTTTGGATGGCTTGTTCAAAAATCAATTGATCTTTTAGTGTGGTAAATAGAAAACCATCCCCATATAAATTGGTAAGCATAGGGAATTGTTGCCATACTCCATCTCCCCAATCTGAGTAGGGAAGTACTTGGTTAGGAATAACAGCCATATAATTTTTTAAAAATACGGTGTTTTTCATTCCTAATTCTTCAAATACTAGTTTTGAATACTCATGAAAAGACTTTTCTGAAACCTTCTCTACAATTTTCGCTAATAAAGTATAATTAGAATTACTATACGTATAACCCGATCCTGGTGTAAAATTGAGGTCTTCTTGTTTTTCCAATAATTCTATGACATCATCATTATCCATGCCCACACGTCTCCACCAAGGCTCCATTTGTACACCCATTAAATCGGGATAATCTCTGATACCACTGGTATGATTGAGAAGATGTCTTATTTTAATGGCTTCTTTAATGTTTGGATAGAAAGTAGGGAAGTAGGTACGGATATCCTCCTCTAAAGAAAGTTTGCCTTCTAAGCTCAATTTTAAGATACACAGCGCTGTAAACTGTTTTGCCACCGATGCGATATTAGATCGTGAATCCTTGGTAGCTTTTACTTGATGCTGTAAATCTGAAAGGCCACTATAATGTTCATAGACAATAGTTCCATCTTTTACAATGCCTATAAATAAACTAGGGTCTTTTTCCTCAATCAGAGAAGAAACCACTGCATCTATTTTATCAGTAGGAATGTTTTGGGAGAAGCTTATAAAAGATAATAAAATAAGAATAGGTGTAATTACTTTTTTCATGACGTGTTTTAAATTGATACACAAATATCCTTTGTTTAGAGGGATTACACGCTTCAAATCGGGATTTGAGACGTATTTTGTGAAACTCCGCACTAAAAAGTCCGAAGGACGCATTCAACATTGTAAGGACTGGATCTCATGGTGAGCTGGATCTTAGTCAATTTGTAATTTAGTGTTTCTTACGATTTATGCAATGCCACAAGAAACTCTTTAGGAGAAAGAGCGGTGTGCTTTTTAAAAGCTCTATTAAATGTGGCTTTAGAGTTAAAACCGCATTCTAAGGCGATGCCTAATAAGGTTTTGTTTTCTTGTACCCCTTTTTTTAATTGTTCTTTTACAGCTTCTACCCGATAATAATTTATAAAATCATTAAAGTTCATTTTAAAACCACTATTTACGATGGAGGAGATCAACTTAGGTGTTGTATCCAAGTGTGTTGCTACATCTGATACGGTTAAAGAAGGGTTTTTATATAGTTTTTCTAGAAGCATCAAATCCAAGAGTTTTTGTTTCCAAAGATCGGCGTCGGGGAGTATTGTTTCGGTAACTTTATCTTCTAAAGGAACTATTATGGTCTCGGGCTCTTGTGTATCGGTAGGAATATCACCTATGGAAATAGAAGCTTTGATGGTATTAGAATAGCCACTCAAAGCTATGTAGTAGTAGAGCATTGAAAAGGAGAGGTAATACCAAAATTTCCTTCCAAACTCACCCCATTCAGGATTTAGAATGAAAAATAAAACCCGTAAGAGCAAAATACATAAGAAAACAATAAAGAAATGCTTGAGCCATTTAAATAAAATAGAATCGGCAAAACTAACGGTTTCAAAAACGATCTTTCTATAGTTTGCATATACCCGAAGACTTAGAACCAAATAGAATACCATAGAGAGCAGTCCCGCTATTTGATACCACAAGTCAAAATCTTTGTCTCTACCATCTGCATAAAAATAAAATTCTGATAGCACCCATTTATCTGTGATAAAAATGATGAGACTGTATATCAGATATAAAAAAGCTGGAACAAAATGGATATACTGCTTTTTGGAGAGTTTAAATGAGATGTTTAATAAACTTTGAGTGTAAAAAAAGAGTACAGGTCCAATCAACAAGACTTGCTGGAAGGGAGTGAAAAATAAAATTTCACGATATATTTTTCGAGAATACCAACTGGCATACCCTAGCATAAAAGGGGTGATGTATAAGGTGCATAATAAAACAAATAGACTCAACCATTTACTAGCACTGTTGTCTGTTTGTTTTCCTTTTTTAAAGAGTAAAAAAGAAAAGACAATACCATGAAAAAAGAAAATCAATAAAATAGAACTTTTAGGTCCAAAGTTAAAAAGCATACGTTTTTTTATGATTAATTGATTGATGACACAAAACTTACCCCAATATGGATAGTTTATTGTAATTTCACTTAAAATATAGTTTATTCATTTATTTCCGATGTAATCTCTTTAAAAATGTTAAATATCTTATTTGTAGGATATTTCTCTTTTTTATATGCGTAAAAACATTACCTTTGTGAGGTAACTAATTCATTATCTATGCTTAAAAGCAAAAAAAACATGAATACAATGGATCGCGTTTCTCGATTTCTTGTATCAGCAGTTCTTGTAGCATTAGTCATATTTGGCCCCATTAGAGGGGTATTAGGATTTATACTTATAGTCATGTCTGTTTTTTTCCTTGTAGCCAGTGTTACAGGTTTCTGCTTATTTTATAAATCTATCAATGCAGATTTCCATAATTCAGATGAGTACTTTAAGTAGTTTATAGTAAAACTGTTTGAACTAATTACATTTAATAAGTATTTATTCTTTCTATGATCTCTCCTGCCTACTGCAGGCAGGTTCGCGAAAGCAAAATTAGTCCGCAAATTTTCTTGTCCATTTAACTTCCTATTTAAGGGATGATGATCGCTGTTGTTGGTTTTTGTTCAAAATACTGAAGCATTCCTGAATAGGCACTCTCATCTCGAAGGAGCCGCTCTCGAATTCTTCGTTGCATAGTTCTATAGTTATCAGGAATATTCACATCTTCACTAATAAGACGAGCAGCACAGTACACCAGATAGGCTTCGAAGCGATGGAAACAAAGCTCAGGCCGATTGATTCCATAGTCTTCTTCTGAAGCTTTTACTATTTTTTTATGAAGCTTATTTTGAGCATCTAGCGGGACTAAACGCACTGATTCATTTTCAGGAGAAACTTCCCATCCAAAATAGGCTTTTGGGTCATCTATGTAAGGATTTAGTAATAAGGGACGTTCTGCGATATGTTCTTGACAGTAAGTATCCCAAGGAACCCCATCGGTTTCCTGAATGGGATCTGGCGTGATACGGTCTACGATTTTTTCTAAATAGGTATCTGTACTATTTTTCTTAATAAGGGGTGGTTTTATAGGAGTGTGTAAAGTCTTGAACTTTGCTTTTTTATACTTTTGGTTACATAAAGTACAGGATGCTAAGTAATTATCATAGCAATAGGCCAACCACCAATATTTACTTTTAGGACGGTAATGCTCCACATCTCCATAGGAAACCACTGTCGTAGGGGATTCACAATACGCACATTTTGAATAGCTTTCTTTGTGTAATTGCTCTTTACACGGCGACCAAGTAGAGGGGAATTTATGCTTTTCTAGAATTCCGTTTTTTATATCTCGCTCCGTTTTTACCAATTTTAGTAATTGCTTTTTTCGAAGATCTCCTACAAACGTAGGAGGAATGCCCATATCGCGGATTCTAGATAACTTACGCATGTCTATTTTTTATACGATTTTAGAATTTCTTTTAAGGTCGCATGTTCATCTTGATTAATGATACTGTTTGAATAGGACTTGATAGGCATATCTTTTAGTTTTTCATTTATACCTTCTAGTTCTTGTTTTTCTTTTGAGGATTGATTTTTACGTTGGGAGAGTGTTGATCTTTTTTTCTTTAAGTTCACGACCTCAACCGATTCATCTGTAGGCATTCCAAATACATCACTCATGATTATTTGATGTAAGAGAAGACTACTTGGGTCTCCGCTAAAGACATCTAGGCGAATGATGTCATTTACTCTTTCAATCGTATAGAGCTCTGATTTTCCTGCTTGCTGTGCGATAAAAGGCGAATGTGTGGTCGCAATGAGCTGCATATTTGGCAGGGTTTTCTGTATAAAACCGAGTAATTCTCTTTGCCACACGGGATGTAAGTGAAGCGCAATCTCATCAATCAGTAACACTCCTTTTGTATTGAGCGGTTCCTTCCTGTCAGAAAAAATATCATTGATTCTATAGAGAATATCACCAATCCAGGCAGCCATATTCTGATAGCCATCACTGAGAGCACTAAAAGGGATAATTCCGTCTTTGGTTTCTAAAAGTAATCGACGGTCTTTCTTGTCGATACTATGAAATCGTGTATCTGGTAAAAATTCGTCAAATACTTTTTTAATAATATCCATCCCGCTATCACTTCGGTAATCAAGATCCAATGCCCATTCTTCTATAGAGTTAAGCTCTGCGGTTTTATCTAATAAGGAGGCGACGCATTGTGCTCGTTGTGAAGATGATCGTTTGGACCTAAAATTTGATCCTCCGGAGCCAGCGTTTCTAGAAGATCCGTAGCCGACTATAAAATAATTCCGATCCGTATGTCGTAAGGCAGCGTCAATCTCTTGAAGGGATTCTCCAGAGCGTTTCATAATATCGCTCAAATGATCACCTCTATGTATTTCAAGCCATATATGACGTGAGGAACCATCTTCTATGGTCATTTCTAGATCAATACGACACTCATCCGTTCCGTACCGAATCCAATCATCAGCACGACCTAACAGTTCTCCAAGCGCATTACTTCCTGCAGTGACTAATGCGATTGCTTTTAGAATATTACTTTTCCCTGTTCCGTTTTCTCCAAGAATGAGGGTGCGTGCTCTATTTCTTGGCATCGTATCAGGAGAAGAGGATTGCTCTTGTAGCGTCACCTCATCAACGACTTCTCTAAAATCAATCTCTAAGTCACTAAAGGATCTAAAATTTTTAAGAACAAGCTTTTGTATAAACATGAGTGTTGGTTTACTACACAATATACTGTATAGAGGTTATGGAAAAATAAGCTTAAAAAAAGCAATAAAACTAAGGTAGGTATTAAAGCACATATTCCCAAATCAAAGCGAGATGTTTGTGAGTAGTGAGTCTGTGAGTTTAACCCGCATTATGCATTAGAACTTCGTAATGAGGTTTAAAGAAGCAATAAAATATGGCGTTTTCTGAGTTTTAGCATAGCATCGCTATGGTTAAACTTAAAAAGGTAGTGTAACGGTATATTTTGAAGCTTATTTAAGTTGTAATAGATTTTCTAATGCATAATTCGGGTTTAATGTTTATGAGGTTAAACGTAGAGGGAGCTCCCTAACCCCAAAATGGAAACTCTTAGGCGATCTCCCTTTTTTCTACCTTTAAATTTGGGATACTAAAAAAGTAAACTGACATTAAATAGCAGTTATCTGTTAACCGTTAACAGATCACACATAGCAGGCTTCTGCCTATCATAGGTAGTTTCGCGAAAGCGGAAACAGCATCAATCTAATAATTTAAAAATTTGTTTCTGATCGGCAGCGTTTGTAATATGAGAAGTAACGTCTTCTCTTATAGCATCAAGTTCAGTTTTTACAGGTATTTTTTCATGAAGCGCAATATCTGTTTGTAAGATATATTGTAGCATTAGGATAAGTTCGTGCATCACCAGACTATCATGTTTTGCATACTGCCTGAGTGGCTGAACGATTAATCGTAGTACCTCGGCTGTCGTAATATTTGATTGAATGACCGTACATTTTTCTGAGCTACTCTTGGTTTGTGTATAGCTAGAAATCTTGATGGTTTTATACAATAAAGGTCCTAGTCTTGTGATGATTTCAATAGCAGTTCCTGGATCATTAATTCCTGGAGACATCGCTTTTACAGCTACTTCCATGAGTTTAATCATACCACCAATATACGTATTGTCTTCATGACGGTCTTTAGAAAAAATAAGGCAATCTTGTATTTTTTCTAAGTCATCATCAGAAATATCTTTTTTTGTTTTTAATAATGGGTGTCCTCTCCAAACATGCTGATCCTGATAAGGGATGATCTGTAAATCGTTTTCAAAATGTTGTAAGCTATTATTAAAAATACCCATATCAAAACCTCGGTAATATCCTGTGCGATGACTTATGATTGTTTTTCTTAGATCTGCTACACTTATTTCAGCTTCTGGCTCTTCGCATTTTTCGTTTACATAGCGTTCACTTTCTTTGGCAATCCTATCGGTAATCTCGTGAATCTGTATCGCATTGGAAATGGTATGGATAAAGTACACAAAGAGACCTACACATATAATTCCGAAAATAGCAGCAAACATTGTTGTCAGCCCAATAATTTCTTTGGAGCTATCACTATCAGCTGCGTCCATGGTTATAAGGGCAACAAGCGCATATAACAACGTTCCGATATAGACACCTAAAATCATTTGATGCTTTTTATCAGAAATAAGACCTGGTAATAATCGCGGTGAGTAATTAGAGCTCGCTTGATTAAGGACCACCATTACCATCGAAAAACTGAATACCGTTAAGGAAAGAATCCCTCCAATTAGTGTAGACAACGTGGTACGAGCCGTATCTATATTATCTATTAATAAATAAGGGATTTTGTCTTTAAGATAGGTGACAAGTGAAGTGGTTTCTAGCTGTGGGATACCTATAGAGAATAGTAAGAAAAGAATACTAATCACTACAGGGTATAACGCTATACTCCGTAATGTACGTTTATAACTCGCTTTTAACGTCTTAAGTATTTTTCTCACACCTTAGGTTTTCTATTTTTAAAAAGGAAAGATACGTATCATTTTTTATAGGCATAGTTATCTGAACTATAATATTATTAGCGTAATTTGAATGGTTTGCTTTCGCGAAAGCAATAAAAGTCACTATTCAAAGCTATAAGATACCTAATTTTTAGTCTATTTTTAACCCTAAATTAATGTACTCGATAATCGAGAGCTAACTATTGCGAGAATTGCCTTAAAGTAGTTTGCTAGTAGCCCAACATATATGATGAATCTTGACGATTATAAGAACCTAGATTTTATTAATTCCTTATTAAACACTCCTGATCAAGTGATTGATAAGCTGGATTTGATCTATGTATATGATGATTCTTTGAGTATTGAGCGTATAAAAAAGGAAAAAGACTTTGATTATCTACATGAAGGAAAACCGCTGAAAGATAAAGATCAATTAGCGCGTATTCAGGGACTCGTCATCCCACCAGCATGGCAACAGGTAAAAATCTCATACCCCTACAATGGTCATTTACAAGCGGTAGGAAGAGATGTGAAAAATAGAAAACAGTACCGATATCATCCATTATGGAATCAGGTGCGAAATCAAACAAAGTTTTTAAAAATGACAAACTTTGGTCATCAACTTCCAAAAATCCGTGCCCGTGTAGACACCGATCTTGAAAAATCAGGTTGGCCCAAAAAAAAAGTATTGGCACTTGTGATTCGTCTTATGGAAGAAACCCATATCCGGATCGGGAGCAGGCAATATGCAAAACGAAATAAAACCTACGGGCTAGCCACCATGCGAACACGGCACGTATCTGTTGCAAAAGACAAGTTAAAATTTCACTTTGTTGGTAAAAAAGGGAAGGAACATAGCATTAGTATTCGAAATAAGAAACTCGCTAGGCTAGTCAATCGCTGTGAAGAAATTCCAGGATGGGAACTATTTCAGTACTATGATGATAGTGGCACAAAGCACAGTATAGATAGTGGTATGATTAACGAGTATATACATGATATCTGTGGGGAGTTGTTTACTGCAAAAGATTTTAGAACGTGGGCAGGTACTAGTATTTTCTTTGAGTCTTTGTTGGAATTAGGAATTGCATCTTCAGAAAAAGAAAAAAAGGAAAACCTACTAACCGCTTTTGATGCCACGGCAAAAGAGCTTGGTAATACGCGGAATGTTTGTAGAAAATACTACGTACATCCTATGGTCATACACCGATATACAAATGATGCTATTGCCGAAGATTTTAAAAAGTTAGACCTACTTAATGATGAGAAAGAATACCTATCGGATTCAGAAATTGTGTTGC
This sequence comes from Dokdonia ponticola, assembly GCF_042653865.1. NCBI lineage: Bacteria > Pseudomonadati > Bacteroidota > Flavobacteriia > Flavobacteriales > Flavobacteriaceae > Dokdonia > Dokdonia ponticola. Next base: position 40,408 of record NZ_JBHSFV010000018.1, read on the forward strand.
TGGAAATGATGGAGAATTATACGCCAAGATTTATAAAAGATATTTTGGAGTAGGTGTAAGTTGATATACGCTTTCGCGAACTTGCCTCCCGCAGGCAAGAGCGTGTAAAGAAAAACGACCACCTCATTTAACGACTACTCTGGTTATACTTTTAAATATTTCTGTGAATAGGCCCTCGTAAAATGAGCACCAAAGAACAGAATCAAACTAGAATAAGAAACCCATAACATAATTAGAATAATAGATCCAGCGGCTCCGTAGGTGGAACCGGGTTCCATTTCACTAAAATAAACAGCAAGTAGGTATTTACCTCCTACAAAAAGAAGGGACGTTAATCCTGCTCCTATACGTACGGCTCTCCACTTAATAGTAGCATTAGGTAACCATTTAAACATCATAGCAAATAACACATAAATAAACCCTAACGACACCAGAATGTCAAATATATAAATCAGATCGATCCTGTTTTCAGGAATAAATTTAGATAGATTTTTGCCAAACGTACTCAGTAAAGAAGTGAGTATAAAACTGATGAGTAGGAGAAAACCAATAATGAGGATAAACCCAAAACTTTTAAAGCGTCCAATGAGGGTTGCAATAATCCCATTTTTAGAAGGAGGGGGAGCATCCCAGATTTTATCAAGTACATTCTGAATTTGAAAAAATACTCCTGTCGATCCATAGAGTAATGTTGCAATTCCAATGACATTTGAAAACATAGAGGTAGGTGCATCACCTCTATCTAACATCATTGTTCGTATGGATGTTGCTGTTTCTTTTCCCAATGCCTTAGAGATTTCATCGATGAGTTCTCCTTGTACGATATCACGACCCCAAATAGCGCCTACAAGGTTTAGAATGATGATAATCAGGGCGGGTAAGGAGAGAATGGCATAATAGGCAACAATCGCACTTTTTTCAAAAGGGTTACTTGCAAACCAAGATTTTGCTGTGGTCACTAGCAACTCTGGCAAATGCTTGATTTTAAAATGGCGTTCTAATGGTTTGTCTGTAGTTTGCTCTTCCATACATTCATCATATTAAAAAGGATAGCCGATGGCAAAATTCAATACTGGTTCGTCGACTTTAAATTCAAAGCGTTCTCCTTCAGGAGCAGTCGGGTCTTGGAAAGGAGCCGCAAGATCAAATCGAATCACAAAACCTTGTATATCTACCCGTAGCCCAATACCAGCACCTATTCCCAATTCGTTGATAAAGTTGCTTGTAAACTTTCCCCCTGGTAAGGCTTCGTTTTCTTTGGATAACCAGATATTACCAGCATCTGCAAAGACGGCACCTTTTACATATCTAAAAATGGGGAAACGATATTCAACATTGGCCTCTAAACGGATATTTCCTGTTTGATCAAAGAAAGTTCCATTGTTGGTGCTTCCGCCCGAAAAAGTTCCGGGTCCCAAAGAACGAATTCTAAACGAACGAACACTATAAGGACCTCCAGAAAAGTATTGTTTTATAAATGGTAATACGTCTGAGTTTCCGTATGCAAAGCCGTATCCAGCAAATAATCGAGTGGCTATTTTCTGTTCATTTCCAAGATTAAAATGATAACGGATATCGGCATCTACTTTGGCATACTGCGCATATTCTGCACCTAGGAAGGTTTTTCTAGTGCTACCTTCTTGCGTTTGCCCTAAGAGACTAATACTGTTTCCAGCGATGTCCACCGTGGAGTTGATATAAAACTTATTTTTTTTCTTAGAGACCAATCCGTTGTAAATAAAGGAATAGGTAAGTCCAGAAATGAACTGCTGTTCAAAGCTTCGCTGTAAAAAAGGATTTTCAGCTAGAATATCATCAAATTCAGTCGTGGTATTTGAAAGCTCTGTGTAGTTAATGGATATAGGATATACCTCGTGCGTTACATATTTGTTAGCCGTCCAGATATATCCAAATTGACCTGTACCAGACAGCAGGGTATATAGTTGACTTCTGTTCAAGAATTCTGCTCCTACACCTATTTTGGTTTTAGGGATGGTATATTCAAATACATCACTATCTATCTTGATAGGAGCGATGAGACGTGGAAGTATTAAACTTGATTTTAGGCTTAGTTCTAAACTACTCAATCCTGCATTAGTACCGCTTGCAATTTGCACTTCGTACCCTATATTTGCACTGATATTGAGTGATTCCCCTCCTTTATATAAATTTCGGTTATTAAATGTAAACCCTAATGCGGGGCCTGCAAAATTATTAGATTTTGTAACCGCCTGTAATTCGGCTCGAATAGATCGTTTGTTTAAAGGGGATAAATAGATAGAAGCCTCCAGATTCCGAGTACTGTCTGTCGACATAGAATCGACTTCTTCATATTGAATATTTACAAACTTATAGGCGCCAATAGTAGAGAGTCTACGTGCTGTATTCTTAGATGTAATAGGATTGTAAAGATCACCTTCTTCTAGGGTAATAAACGGATCTAGGTATTTTGGTTTAAAAAAGTCATTATCATTTACAAAGTTTTTATTTTCATAGCGAACGCTTTCTTTTTGTAAGGAATCATTTTGTAAATCGTAATTTGAATATACGTTCACTTTGGAGACAGTATATGGGACTATGGCTTTTTGCGGAACATCTTTCTTTATGGTTAGAAAAAGATCAAATCGTTTGTTTTTATATTGATTGGTATCTGCTTCAAATAACAAAAAATTAGGATTGAAATTATAATATCCTTTTTGTTTGAGTTTACTATCAATACGTTCTCTTTCTAGTTGTAATGCGTTTAAGTCATAACGCATTCCTTTCTTGAATTTTGAATCTGTAACCAACTCTTTAAGATCTTCATAAATAGGGGATGCTACAGTGTCTAATTGATAAGTTTCTAAGACATAAGGACTTGATATCTTTAGTGTGTAGGTGGCGCTTGCCCGTTTCTTTTTGTCGTCTTCTGTGGTGTAAGAAGCTGCTTTGTTGTAATAAAAACCTCTGTTTTCTAGTCGGTTTCGTAGTAATTCTTCTATTTGAAATGTTTTTACATCACTTAGATAGACGGGTTTTTCTCCTGCGTTCTTAAATAGTAGTTTATTTATAAAACCTGGCTTTTCTTGTTGGTTTTTATAATAGAAGTACAGTTTTGGGTACATCCCTAAAAACTTCTTATTGGGGGTAGGACGGAGTACTTCTTCCAGAACTGTTTTTAATTCTTCTTCGTTTTTTATAAGCGTATCGCTCTCGATTTCTAAAGACGCGCCTGTGTATAATAATTCACCTTCAGGAATAAATTTTTGAATACTACAGGATACCATCAGTGTCGCACTGATCATACTTAGTAAAGCAATATAAACACGGTGTGTACTCACGATATGGTATATAAATTAGTTTTCCTCATCTTTGATCCCTTCTGTTTTTGGCGGGTCATTTTCTTTATCCTTCTCATCGTCATTTTCCTTTTTTTCTTCTTCTTCTTCCTCTTTCTCCTTTTTCTTAGTTGCTTTTTTGAAGAACAGCGCCTCTTTCAATTCACTGAATCGGTTGAATTCTTGTGTAAAAATAAGCGCAATACCGCTCGTAATGGTTTGTCCATCTATGACATTTTCAAATTCGTTTCGTCTAAACCCTTTGAGACGGTATCTCCCATCTTCTGTGAGAATATACTCTAAACTCACATTTCCAATAAGTGGCGTAGCTTCTCCTGTTGCGCTACTTCCTTGTAAGTCGACTTCACTGCCTACGCGTACAATAAGCCGATCGTCAAATAGTTTCTTTTGTGCTGCAATATCCAGCTGTGTTCGTTCTGTAGGGCTTTCGCCTTGATAGTCGGTGTAACTGTCTACTCCAAAGTCGAGCTCTACACCTGTATCTCCAAGAATTTTATCTGAAAACACATTCAGCTGATCAGAAAGTGCGTCATTCAGGTTATCTCTAGCTACGGTCACGGCACCACCACGACTTCCGTCACTCCCTGGTTCAGGATAAAAACGATTCAATACTAAGAGCGAAAATACTTGCTTATTCAGTTCTGCTTCTTGCTGATTGAGTTGTTGGAGTCTCCCATATACCTGTCCGCCGATGGCTCCTTGTTCGTCTTTAGGCATGTCCAAATTAAAGGATATTTTGGGTTGTAATAATTCACCATCAATATTTAGATACACATAAAAGGGGAGAACTTGTCTAAATTTTCCTCGCACCGATGGATCCGCACCAGAGGTTTGTGCTGCCATTAACGAAGCCGCTGAGGTATCTACATTATACAGGGCTTTTACATCAAGTTCTGCATCAAAAGGATCGCCAGACCAAGAAATACGGCTTCCTTCTACGATCTCAAATCTTCTGTTGACCAAATTGTAGAGATTCATTTCATAGTGACCATTTACCACATTGTAGACACCCACAAGATTCATACGTCCATTGGGTCGCATGGTAAAATTAAAATCACCTTCTCCAGACACTTGGAAGTTGTCTTCTGTTTCTTCATCGATGATGATTTTTACTTTAGCGCCCTTTCCAACATTGATCAGTGCCGAAATATCAAACCCAGTAACGGTAGCGGCTGTTTGCGCTTCTGTATTCGTAAGAATCGCATCCGGATTCTCTCTGTTTACAAAAACAACTACCCCCTCTTTTTCTTCTATATTCACAGCAGCCGAAGGCATAATGTACGTAACATTTGTGGTAGGTGATACTGTGAGTTTAAGATCTATTTTGGGAATTTGCAAATCGCCTGTTACTTTGGCATCGGCGTTAAATGCTGCAGTTCCATAAAGGAAATTATTGTCTTTTTCGGTCGCATTAAGGATTTGGAAATTAGTAGCTTTCACCGAAAGGTTAAACGAAGGATTTATGATGTTTTTAGTCCCAATAGACCCTGAGAGCACGAGTTTATTTTTATTGGCATCAAGTATGGTAAAATCATTTAAAGAGAGCCCCTGATTGTTAATATTCAGCTTTTCATTGGGAAGTGTAAAAGGTGTATTGAACTTCGTTACTTCAAATTGAGCCTCTTTAAAATTAAGTTCGCCTGTATAGTTAGGTGTATCGATAGGGCCATCTATATCAAAGGAGCCTGTAAAAAAACCACTTGCATTGCTCACTTCACCTAACGTAAAGCCTTCCAGCGCTTTCATAGTAAATCGAGTGATATCAAGATCTAAATTAAGTGTAGGCCCTTCTTCATTGGCTAGATAACCTCCTGTCACATCCAATTGAACCTCACCTCCTTTAACTCCCAAATTAAAATCATATTTAGCATCCCCCAATGCTTTAGCATCCATCGTTAGTGTTCCCAGCGGAACATCGAGTACCTGTAGTTTGTTTATGGTAAGGTCTGCGACCACGCCTAGATCAGTAAAGGGGTTTTCTATAATAAAATCGCCATTGAGGTTTCCGTCTGCAAAACGTTCATCGGGATTCAAATAATCGAGTACCTCTCTAAGTTTGAAGTTTGTATGAACAATAGCAATATGCTCTTTTTCTATGGAAGGGAATTTGTCTGTCACGGCAATGGACTGACCATTTTTAGTGATGTTAAAGTCATTAAATTCCAGCTTATTTTCTGTGTAGATGATCTCATTAGAAGCAGGAATCACCCAAGGATTTTTGTTGAGAATTAAATCTTCAGGTACCACAGCAAAGCGTAAGCGTTCTCTATTTCCAGTAATACGGGATTGTATGTGTACTAACTTTTCATCATCATCATAGGAGAGGAATTCAAGATCTAGTTCGTTATTCACTTGGATGCCTGTTAGGCTCGTTTTTTTAATCGAAAAGGGACCTGCACTGATTTCATTAAACCCAAGATCAAAATTAAAATCACTATGGTCTGTTGCTATAGAGAAGGCAAGACTGTCTATTTCATTTCCAGCGTAGTTGATGTGGGGTGCAACTACATTGGCATTAAGTTGTCTTGATTTTTCGTCAAAATCTACCGCAATGTTGATGGTGTCTATATCTTTTATATTCACGAGAAATACTTCATTCAATAAAGGCGCCTGACTGATAGTTCCTTTCATTTTGATACGCACTGGATCTGTAATAGTGTCAGGAACTTCGGTATCTCGGTAAAAATAGCTAGATATATGACGTTGTACAGCATTTCCAAATGTTTGAGGATCTGTGTTTGAAGCTAATTCAAGATCTAGGATTTTGTTTTTTATGGAGATCGCAGTTGTATCTGTCCGTACATAAGCCGCGGCATCAAAACTTCCTAATAAATAGGTTTGATTATCATATACCACCACACCATCGATGATACTTCCGTCGACTTCATAGTTTTTGGCATTGCCTTTAAAATTGGCTCTCAGTTGTAAGCCTGTTCGCACATCACGATCCATCAGTCCTAAGGCCTGTAGGTCGGCGCCAATAATATTCATGTTGATATTGGCTTCAGGAGCGATTGAATCTGCCACCACCAATGCTTCTAGATTCATGTTAAGATTCTCATCTTTATAGTTGGAGGTAACTGTTCCTTTTCCATTTTTGATCGCGCCATTAAGTGTAAGGTCTTTGATAGCATATTCATTGAGTGCAAAGTTTGAAATGGTCGCGCTAAGATCTGCATCTAAAGAGTTGATGGTGGTACCTCTTCCTTTACTAGTAACGGTCAAACTGATAGGCCCTAGTTTTTCATTTTGAAGTAATTGGTCTAGTCGGTATTCCTGTAGGTTGATAGTGGCATTAAAAGCGACCTCTTTTTTATTCTCAAAGGTTCCTTTTACAGAAGCAATTCCTTGGGAGGTGGTTCCTTTTAAGTTGGTGTCAATCACATCCATACTTCCACTGATACGCCCAGTTACTTTGATCGTTTCGGGAAGTTGTACACTCAGGTCTTTTTCTTTTACAAAGCGGATAAGATCAGTTCTGGTGGTTGATGCGTTCACTTTCGTGAAATCAAACCCTAAAGCATCTGGATCTGTGACATTTTTTAGGAGACCATCGGTCACTACAATTTCTGTGGCATTTCCCCATTGAATGGTTGCATTTGGAATCTGTATAGACGCTAGCGTGCCTTGCGCTTTTAATACGCCCGTAATCCGTTTTGTACTGAGGGTCCTTGCGTATTCATTTTCTTTAAGCGATGGTTGAAAGGTAAAGATCTCTTTGGGATCCAATTGAAAGGTTGGGAAATCCAATGCTACCGTACCAGATTCAGGGGCATTGATAAAACTAGACAAGGAAGTATATTCTAGCTGAAACCGCCCCTGTAGGCGGTTATTATTAACGGCAATATCAATAGCTTCTGCCGTAAGCGTACGATCTGTTATGTTAAAACGAGTGGCAACGTTTTGGAGGTGAATCCCAGACGCCTCATTAAAACTCAATGTTTCCATATTCATACCCGCAGCTCCTTCTTTTACAAACATATCTGTTCCTTCGAACGAAAGATCTTCAAGAAAAAGTGCATTTGGATTAAAAACACCCTTTTCAGGAACGGCAGTATCAACCTGGTACGCTATGGTATTTCGCGAAAGCGAAATCCTCCCAACCTCAATATCCAATAATGGCCATTCAAATTTCTGTGTACTATCTATTGTGGTTGCTTGTGCACTAGATTTCATCTGAATATCGATCTTAGAATCTGCCAACTGTACCCTGGTAACATCAATCGTATTGGTTTGGAGATCCATCAGCGGGATTTCTGTAAAGAGAGAATTGATGTTTAGAGTTGCTTCTAGACCACTCCCTACATCGGCATAGTCGGTCACGACATTCTGTACCGTTATTTCATTAAAAGTGAGTATCGGTAAAGGAGTTTCTTCATCAGAAGGAGGGATAGGGCTTTGATGGTATTTGATTCGAGCGTCTTTTAGGACGGTTTTTGATACGTGAAATGCCATTTCTTCCAGATTGATATCATCAACTTCCAACAGCATCGATCCGATGACAAACTTGCTATCGATTCCTGTGACATCATCTACATAATCAATGTCAAAGTCTGTAAACGAAAGATCTCCGAGCGTAATCGTTGGCGTAGGGGTTGGTGGCTCTGAAACTGATGCTTCAGAAGGCGCAGCAAAGGCATCGATTAAAAATTGAAAATTAAATCCGTTAATTGTATCCTTTCTGATAACCGTAGCTCTAAGACCTTCCCAATCTAATGAAGAAATCTCAACACCTTCCCCGTTAATTAGGGGCCAGAGGGCAACACCTGCTTCTAGTGATTTTGAGTAGACAAGGGTATCGCCTTTGGGCTCTTCTACATAAAGCCCTTCCAACATCAAATTGCCTTCAAAAGTCAGGAAAAAACGGTCAATATCAACACGGGTTTTGGTTTTGTCTGAGATATAGGAAGTGATCTTATCGACAATGATATTCTGTCCCCATGGACTTCGCACAAAAAGAATTAAGGCAATGAAAACTAGGAGTAGCACAAGAAGTGATTTGCCTATAAAACGAAGTATTTTAAAACGTTTTTTCTTTTTTATGTTGTCTTTGTTGACTTCTTTCACAGGGGGTTCTAATAGGAATTTTATTCGATCATCCAGGTTTAAATGCTCCGAGGCTTGCCCCGAAATTAAATGTTGTTTTTTCTTAAAATGCCCCGTGGACTCGCCCCGAGGTAGTTTACTATTCTCTAATGTAGCGCTTATTTTATAATAGGCTTAGAAACTGTAAATGTATAACATTGCTATAAATTGTCTAGGCTCACGGTAGGGGTAATTTTGACGTATTAACATTAATTTATGGTTGAGTGTGTGAGTCTTTGAGTGGTGAGTCGATGAGTTGAGAAGTTTAATTGTTTATGAGCGTTTTTTAGTCTAGATTCTTTTTAGTCTTTTAACCCGCATTATGCATTAGAAAATCTATTACAACTTAAATAAGCTTCAAAATATACCGTTACACTACCTTTTTAAGTTTAACCATAGCGATGCTATGCTAAAACTCAGAAAACGCCATATTTTATTGCTTCTTTAAACCTCATTACGAAGTTCTAATGCATAATGCGGGTTTAATCTTGAGTTCTATTCTAAAAATAAAAACGATAAACAAAGCTCCTCCTCTCTACAAGGTATGTGCTGAGCCTGTCGAAGTAGGAGGTGGCTGTGTCGAGGTACGAGATACAGACGGAGGGGAGCCTGTTTCTTTTTAGTCTATTCTCTATATTCTATAAGCGCAGCGGTCTAGATTCTAGACTCTTTTTAATCCTGAGTCCTGAGTCCGCTCCTGCCTGCCGGCGAGGCCGGTTCGCAAAAGCATATAAAGCAATACTACAATTTACCCATCACAACATCAATTCCTTAATCTTATCGGCATAACTGCGACTGACTTTTACTTTTTCGTCATTTTTGAGAATCAATAAATAACTTTTACCATACTTAGCGACTTCTTTGACAGCCGGGAGGCTGACGATGCTACTGCGGTGTATGCGTAAAAACTGGGTTGGATTCAACTTTTCTTCTAGCTGACTAATGCCCCGATTGCTGATGAAGGTGTCTTTGGCATCATAGATTTTAGAATAATCGCCATAAGCCTCTATGCGATAAATATCCTCAGTGGCGAGCGTGACGTATTTGTTGCCTTTTTCGACAATAATGCGGTCAGGATAGGTGGTTTTGGACATGATATGCTGATCGGCAAGGGGAAGGATTTGTTTGGGCGAATTGTCCTTTAACTTTGAAATCGCCTTATCAAAACGCTCTCTGGTATAGGGCTTTAGAAGATAGTCTACCGCGTGGACTTCAAAGGCTTGTAAGGCATATTTATCATAAGCGGTACTAAAAATGATGGTGGGTAATTCTTCCAAATGTTCGAGGACATCAAAACCGGTTAAGCCAGGCATTTGGATATCCATAAAGACTAAGTCCGGACGAAACTCATTAATAATTTTAATCGCATCTACACCATTATTGGCTTCGCCAACAAGGATAAGCGCTGGGTGATTTTCTAAATATTCTTTGATCAACGCACGCCCTGATTTTTCATCATCGACTATGACTACTTTTTTCATAATTCAAATTGCACTTTGAGTCCGCTAGGAAGATTATCACTCACGTATAAGGTAGATTGATACATTTTTTGAAGACGTTTTTGGGTGTTACTCAAACCTACGCCCAAAGTAAAAATAGCGTCTTTATCATCTACACCTACGCCCGTATCACTGATTTCAAAAAGGAGTTTATCGTCCTTTTCTTGAATGACAATATCAATTCGGCCGCCTTTTACCAGCGGAGAGATTCCGTGTTTTACGGAGTTTTCAACCAACGGCTGTAGGATCATTGGTGGAATTTTTCGCGAAAGCAATCCATCATCCACCGTAATCATAATGGAAAGGCGATCTTCAAATCGTTTTTGCTCTAGCTTTAAGTACTTGTTGACAAATTCCAATTCTTCGGCAAGCGTGACAACATCCTCCCGACTCGCTTTAAGCTGATACCGAAACAGATCTGAAAGCTCCGCAATCATCTCCCGAGTTTCTTCCATTTCTTTTGGGACACTCGCATTAATCGTATTAAATACATTATAAAGAAAATGCGGATTCAACTGTGCTTTGATAGCACTTAATTCACTCTTGAGTGCTGAGTTTTTGAGTTCAATCTCATACTGTAACCGTCGCTGATTAATCACATAATGCTCATACGCATGAAAAATAGCAAACTGAATCAGGTAAAACAGTGCAGGAATATAAATATCCCATACCTGCCCGTTGCCCTCCATGTGCCATTCTCCTATAAAATCACATGTTAGATAAAATAATTTCCAAGCAAATAAGATAAAAAAGGGAAGACCTAAAAAGTGGAGGAGGAGTCTATATTTAAGAGGTCTATTCCTAAATATCCGAAATATAAAGAACCAAACAATAGTGGTGGCAACAAACATAAAGGTGTATTGCATGCCTTCTGTAAAGTACCACTCTTCCAAATCCCATATCGTATCATTAGGATCATTCTGTCCCCCTCGATTAAAATAAAGCGTCACATGATAACAGAAAGAAAGTACAAGATATACACTTATGACGGCAAAAACCTCTTTAATTCGTATGTTGAAAATGCCTTTTTTCATAGATTAGTTTTTATCAAATACCCACCACAATTCTTTGTTAGATGGACGATAGCTCAATTTAATAATTCCTTCCTTAGTTTTAATAAGATACTTGCCTGTTATTTCAAGATCCTTTCCATCTTGCCAAGCAGAAAGTTCACCATCACGATAATACACCACCACATCATTAGAAAATTCTATACTGGCATTGTACCCCGTTTTGTCGTTGTTTGCAAAATACCGAGCTCGGGTCATAGACACACCATTACTCGTCATCGTTGATGCTCCGTAGGTTTCCCCTTCTTTCGCACGACCATACATTTCTCCTTTCCTAGATCTCCCATAGGTGTATTTGGTAGCTGGATTGTAATCGACGTCAGTCTCTCCTAAAGAAAGCGTACCGCTAGAGATTTCGTACACATCAGGTTCGTCATTCCAGGTGGTAAATACAAATAAGGTGATAGGCATTTGCACTTTATACACTTTGATGGTTTCTAATTCTGAAGGACTTAACACCGTATTCCCATCGGCATCTTGCGCTACAAAACCAATCCCTGGTGGATAACTGATTTCTTTTTGGTCATCCAATTGAATTTTTAGATAACTCGTTTCTGTGGCGACGGCCGTAAAGGTTATCAATAAAAGTCCTATTAACCATGCGATATTCTTTTTCATAACTAATTATTTTTTTGATTCAGATCAAAACTAGGGCGATTTCACCGAGTATCCATACACCTTTCGATGAGTCGCCCTATAGATCGCCCAATGGTCCTTTGTCCATTCATCAGGCTATGGTACGGTTCGTCGGTTCTTTATTTAGTAGGATACATGCATCGCGCATATTTGCAGCAAACAAATACTACTATGAACACTCGAATGCTATTTTTTACATTGCTGCTGGTTGTATCCGCTTTCGCGAAAGCGCAAACTTTAAAAGGCACCGTCATATCCGAAACACAAACCCCATTACCTTATGTCAATGTCATCATCAATACCACCGAAGGCACACTTGTAAAAGCGGCCATCACCAATGAACAAGGTGCATTTACCATCACAGATCTAGCACCCAGCACCTATACGCTAATGCTTTCTTTTGTGGGATATACTACGGTCGAAACCTCTATTACCATCACCACCGAAACCCTAGCGCTAGCACCCATCCAACTCCAACTCGCCACCGAAACGCTAGAAGAAGTCACCGTGGTAGCTGAACGCCCCATCATTCAAGTCGAACCTGATAAAACCATTTTTAATGTTGCAGGAACAGTAAGTAGTGCGGGCAATAATGGCATCGAACTCCTACGGAAAGCGCCAGGCGTGCGTTTAGATAATAATAATAATGTGATTGTCGAAGGAAAAACAGGGGTGCTCATCTACATCGATGGGCGACAGAGTTTCCTGCAAGGTGACGACCTTACCGCGTATTTGCAGTCTTTGCAAGCTGATACCATAGACAGCATCGAAATCATCACACAACCCTCTGCACGTTTTGATGCCGCAGGAAATGCAGGGATCATCAACATCCGTCTCAAAAGGGAAAAAGGACTCGGTACCCGCGGGAGTGTGTCTAGTACCGTGACCGTGGGGGATTATATGCGAACGAACAATTCGTTGTCCCTCACCAGCCGTCTTAAAAAATGGAATCTGTATGGGACCTATTCTAATTATATCGGGCGTTCTACGGGGTTTATTGATCTATTCCGGATTCAAGGAAACACCATTTTTGATGCACAAACCGATTCAGAATATGATGGTTTTTCAAATAATATCCGTTTTGGTACCGATCATTACGTATCCAAACGCAGTACGCTAGGGGCTGTGTTGACTGCCAACCTCAACGATTCCGAAAGCCGATCCAACAGCCGTACGCCCATCATCAACCGCACCACAGGTACCATTGATAGTATTTTACGCGCGCCCAATCGCTCTGAAAGTAATTCGGTGAATCTAGGCATGAACTTTAACTATCGCTATCAGGATACCACAGGCACCGTTTTTAGCGCCGATGTTGATTATGGACGCTATACCCGCGATCGACTCAATAACCAGCCTAATTTTTATGTCACGCCCTCGGGCGAGGTGCTAAATGAAAGTATCACCAATCAAGATACGCCCATCAACATTGATATTTATGCCGCCAAAGTCGATTATGAACAAAAATTGGGCAACGGCACTTTTGAAACAGGCCTTAAAGCCTCTAAAGTCCGTACTGATAATACGTTTGATTTCTTTGATGTTATCAATGGGATGGATGTGCTCAATCTCAATCGGAGCAACGAATTTTTATATGATGAAAAAATTTATGCCGCTTACGCGAAATATAACGCAGGCACAGGCAACTGGAAATTTCAAGGCGGTCTCCGCGTGGAGCGTACCGATTCCCAAGGCGACCTGACTGCCGATAGTGACACGAATAATCAGTCCGTGAGTCGAACGTACACCGATCTGTTTCCTTCGGCAGGCGTGACCTATGCCCTCAACCGAACCAATTCCTTTGCCCTCAACTACAGCCGACGGATTCAGCGCCCGAATTATCAAGACCTCAACCCTTTTGAGTATCAGTTAGACGAACTTAGTTTCAGACGCGGAAATCCCTTTTTACAACCCCAATACACCAATAATGTAAAACTATCACACACCTATAAATATACGCTCACCACGAGTGTGAGCTATTCCTATGTCAGTGACTTTTTTGCCCAAGTCACCGAAGCTGTAGGCGAGACCCGAAACTTTCTAAGCACCCGTAACGTCGCCGATCAGGAAGTCTATAACTTCAGTATTTCCTATCCGTATAAAGTCAATAGCTGGTGGAATACCTACACCAATGTCTATGGTTCGTACAGTAAGTACACCGCGACCAACCCTGCTTTTATCTCTACCTCTCAAGAAACGTTTGGTTTCTATGCGCAAAGCACCTTTACACTCCCCAAGGACTACAAACTAGAAGTTAGCGGCTGGTATAGCAGTCCGTCGATATGGGGTGGAACGTATGAGATTAAGAGCTTAGGTTCGCTCAACCTAGCCCTACAAAAAACATGGAAGCAGTGGACGGGCAAAATCACGGTAAATGATGTGTTATACACCATCCCATGGGAAGGGATTACCCAATTTGGCGATTTGTTTATCGATGGCCGTGGCGGTGGCGATACGCGTAACGTGAATTTTTATATCCAATACACCTTTGGCAATAACGACGTCAAAAATGCCCGCAAACGCGATGGCAGTTTGGAAGATGAGAAGGGGAGAATAGGAGGGAGAAGTTGAAATTGAAACCGAAACCGAAATCGTAAGTTGAGGAGTTGAGGAGTCGGTAATTTCGATACACTTTCGCAAAAAAAGCGAAAGCACTCAATCACCTAACGTATCGTTTTTAGATAGCACTAAAGTAGGAGGCTGCGTGATTTTAGATCAGCACAGGGTGATGATTTAAAATTGTACCGAAGTCACCGGGTTTTGAAGTCTGTGAGTGGTGAGTCTTGAGTCTTGAGTCTATTTGTTTTAAACGGACTCGAAAGTTTGTCGTAAAATTTGAAGTGAAAATCCCGTAAAATTTCTGACTGTTTGAGCTTAGCGAGTTTCAGGAATTTAGGGATAGAACGATAAATTTAGACAAGGTTTCGCCAGCCTAGCCTTTTTTGTTTCTTTTTTTGGCAATGAAAAAAAGAAAAGAATAAAAATAAAAGTTCATTTCTTAAACGTGATAAGAGACCCTAACCCCCAAAGGGAGAACTTCTTACTCATTCTTCATTTAAAACAAAAATAGAGTAGTACTCTAAATTAGAGTACTACTCTATTTTTGTTTTAGTTTTATAAAAGTACAAAAGTCAGGCGGCTGAGTGATTTTCGGAGAAAATTGTACCGAAGCCCCGGGTTGTAAAGTCCTGAGTTTCTAATTTTAAGTTCTATTTTAAAAATCAAGCGTATCAGCTAAGAAAAACAGCGAAGAGTATGAATTCCCTCTTTGGGGGTTAGGGGGCTTTCTTATCTAAAATCAGTACCTTAGTGCTTCTATTAGAACTCAACTAACACTCAAAAAAACAGACCATGAAAGTACAAGCATATGCCGTTTCGGCACCCGAAGAAAAATTAACCCCCTTTAGCTACGAATTAGGCGAATTAGGCAGCGAACAAGTCGATATTAAAGTGCAGTATTGTGGGATATGTCATTCCGATCTGAGTATGATGCAAAATGATTGGGGCATGACCCAATATCCATTAGTTCCCGGCCATGAGATTATCGGTGAAGTCATTGCGGCAGGGGATGCGGTTAAAAATATCAACGTAGGGGATACTGTAGGTTTGGGGTGGACATCTGCCTCCTGTATGGGTTGCCAGCAATGTATGAGTGGCGATCATCATCTGTGTAGCACGAGTGAAGGAACCATTGTCGGAAGACACGGAGGCTTTGCCGATTATGTACGCGGACATTGGTCGTGGGCGATTGCGTTACCTGAAGGGATTGACAAAAGTAAAGCCGGCCCCTTGTTATGTGGCGGCATTACGGTATTTAACCCGATTATTTTATCAGGGGTATTGCCTACGCATAAAGTGGGGGTCATTGGTATTGGCGGACTCGGTCACATGGCGCTGAAGTTTTTAAAACATTGGGGCTGTGAGGTGGTTGCTTTTAGCTCTAGCCCAGAAAAGGAAGCCCAAATTCTCGACATGGGTGCGACCAAAGTCATCGATTCTACCTCACCCGAAGCCCTCGAAAGTATCGCGGGTACGCTTGATTTTATATTAAATACCACCAACGTCACCTTAGATTGGAATTCCTACCTCACCACACTCGCACCCAAAGGAAAATTTCATACGGTAGGTGCTGCGATGGAACCGTTGGAAATCCCTGCCTTTAGTTTGATAGGCGGTGAAAAATCAGTAGGAGGGAGTCCCATTGGAAGCCCTGCACTGACCAAAACGATGCTCGACTTTTGTGTGCGTCACAATATTTATCCTACGGTAGAAGAATTTCCTATGGATGATATTAATGAAGCGGTGCAGCATCTGAAAGATGGAAAGGCGCGGTTTAGAGTGGTGTTGAAGAATGGGTAGAGGATTTTTTTTTTAATAAATTTATAAAAACGCTTTGAGTATGCCTGAATGTAGGGGTGCTTTAAGCGTTTTTGTTTTTTTCGATTTCGCGAAAGGGTATATTGAAACTGTCGAAATAGGGTGGAAAGGTTTGTTTTTATTAAGAATGAACTGAATTGTAAATTAGATAAATCTAAAAAGAAAATCTAAATCGACTTGATCATTTCTTGTTACTTCTTATATATTAATTAAATTTATTTTTCAACTTTAGTGTATTTTATATTTAATGTGTCAAAAAAGTCTTCAACCATATATTTTATAGGATATAAATACTCTCTCTTTGTTTTTTTAATATGCATTGAAAATTTTTTTTTATAATCATCTTTGATTTTAAACAAAATAAGTAAAGATTCTGAATTAGTAAATCCTAATTCTTTTAAATTATTTATATTAAACTCTTTATTTATTTTTTCAATTTTATCCTTATCAATAACTAAACTATCTAAATTTCTAGGAGTTAGCCATCCTTGTTTGTGCGAATAGTCCCATAAACCTTCGGAAATTAAATCTTCAATTACGGTAGGAAAAGTAATTCCTTTATTCTTAATCGACTTTATTATTGGAGAATATTTATAGCAAGATTTTTTAATATGAAAAGTTTTACCTTCCGCTGAATTAACATCTATACTTTTTCTTAATTTATTAATTGAAGTAATTCCTGATTCGTCGTCATCGAACAAACCAATGGATTTTACATATAATTTATCATTAATTTTTGTTGTTAATGATTTAGCCCATATAAACAATTGTCTTTCTACCCATGAAGCACCGCCTCCATATTTTATAGCATCTATATAGACACTGTCTAACTTATTAGGATAATACAATAACATAACAGTTTCAATTATTTGTTTATCAGTTATACCTTCAACAAAAATGGTTTCAATTTTTTCAACATTTATTCGAGATTTTACCAAACTAATATGGAATATTAGATCCCTTAGTGCTACTTTCCAATATTCTTCACTTGCTTCAAAATGCCAAACTTTCCAAACATTTTTTAAATCTTTTTC
The DNA here is from genome assembly GCF_042653865.1 of Dokdonia ponticola. NCBI lineage: Bacteria > Pseudomonadati > Bacteroidota > Flavobacteriia > Flavobacteriales > Flavobacteriaceae > Dokdonia > Dokdonia ponticola. The sequence continues at coordinate 57,447 of NZ_JBHSFV010000018.1, forward strand.
AAGTTCTGGAAATTGTGTCAAACCTATAATAAACATAGGGACGTTAGTTTTGTTTTTTCGTCTGTATAGGTTTTTAACAAGAGATTGACCTCCTGAATCATTAGGTAAATCATCATGTCGCAATGGCATTTTTAAATCTGTAATCAACAAATGAAATTCTTTTTTTTGCAAATACTCAATAGCCTCTTGTACATTAGATGCCTGATTGATAGATAAAACATCATTAACATTTGATTTAATGGTAGAAATTATTGCAGTGATTTTATTTATATCATCATCCACAATTAAAATACTTATATTACCCATTTATTTATTAATTAATAATGTTAATTTTTCTTGCCAACTTTCATCACCAGATTTATAAAACACTGCTCCTTTATAAAAACTTTTAAAATTTTCTATATATTTTAAATTCAATTCGTCGAAAGTGATAGTGCCAGATTTTGTAGGAAACACATCAAACATTGTAAACAAAATGGTTGGTATTGTCAATTTCCTTCTCTTCATTTCTCTAAGAATTTTTTCACCTCCAAACTGTTCATAGTTTCCTCCAATATCATTTTTCCCTTTCTCCCAAAGAGGAATTGTCATATCCAAAATCAATAAATCATAGTTTTTAATTTTAGCTTTCAACTCGCTTAGTCCAGATTGAAAAGATTCCTCAATTTTAATTATATCATTTGAAAAATAGAGAGACAATTTTTCAATCTTTTTTTTATCATCTTCAATGATTAAAACCTTTTTCATTTGTTGCTTAATTTTACAATATTCATTTCTTTAACTAGGAAGAGGGAAGTACAGCTTTATTTCTATTGTATTATTTGCAAAAGAGAAATCAAACCTATCCGTTTTTGAGTATGTTTCATATAACAAAATTCTTTTGATTTTATCAAACCCACTTTCCCCTTCTTTATTTGATCTATCAATATTCTTATGATCATTCCAGTTTTCCTTGACCTTATTCAATCTATTAATATTCATTTTATAATCTGTATTTGGTTTTAAATTATTACAGAATGCCATACAAATGAACTTATTCTCAACTAGGTCAATATCTAAGCTTATCTTGTTTTCCTCGGATGGTAGTTTTGAGTGTTCAATGACATTATTAAATAAAATATTAAAGACAAATATTAAACTACTGTACACATTAAAATCCCGACAATTTAGATTAACTGTAGGACTAATTTGATAATTTGGTTTTATTTTGTTTGTAAGTTCAACACTTGCGTTAATTACATGAATGATACTGAGTGGTTTAGTTGAATTTGTAGTGTTCAAGTAAAACCACTCTGAAATAACTTCCAATTCATTTTGAATTTCAGTATTAGATTTAGTTAAATTTGGAATGAGTTGGCAATCATTAGGTAGGTCTAATTTTCTTAATTCAGATATAGTACCATCAATTATTCTTTGGAAATTTCGCCATATTTCTTGTGTAAATTGTTTTCTTACAGCAATCTGAACATCAACTAACATATGATTAACTAAATTTGTTAGAAGAGTATCGATTATTCGTTCTATAGAATCAAAATCACCTCTATTTAATAAGTAATATTCGTATAAGATATTATCATTAGTAAAAAACTTAAATATGCCATATTCTTTATCTCTTGTTTTTTCTGTTTGTATTTGAATTAATTTTTCTACTATGAAAGAAGAATACTCATCTATATCTTTAGAAAATGACTTTAAAATTTTTTGTGTTCTAATATTCAAATAAAAGTGACCTTTTAACTGCTCTTTCCAAACTTCATTATCTCGATAAACATCATTAAGTTTTGAAGTTACTAACTCAAATTTTTCAAAAACACTCCGAATATGGTTTTTTAATGCTCCATGTCTAATCCTTGTACTCAGACTACTATCTAATCCATATTCTTTACTAAATAACAAGTTTTCTCTTGATTCTAGATAAATATTTTTAAAAGCTAAATAATCAGCTGAATTATAAGAATCAATAACATAACGACTTCCTGAGAGTAATCCTTCCCAGTTTTGATGATTAGAAGCATTAAATCCAAATAAGGCTTGAACTGATGTAGATTGTTCAATTTCCTTGAATCTTTTAAAATCATCTTGGAACTTTTTTACTTGGTTTTTTTTTAGGTTATCAACATCAATATATAACCTTCCAGCATCCACTTCTTTTAAAACTTTTCTAACAGAATTAATTCTATAAATTTCATTTATTTCTTTCTCATATTTAAGTTTATTATCAGGGTTATGCCTAATTAATTCATTTAAAATACTTACTCTATCTTCTTCCACCTCACTAATTGAACCGTATTCAGTAGAATACTTTATTGTATCTATTGTCACAACATTTTCAAGAAAATAAATTGTTCTTTCAAAGTTGAATTTTTCAATTAATCTATTTATATCCATAGAAGATAATTCATCAATTTCTTGAGAAACTAAAAACTCATCATATACTTCATATAAATCATATTCCTTTACATGCATTGATACCAAAATAGGAAATTCAATCAAGTCATATAAGTCTTCTTTAGTATCAATATCTGATAAATAATTGTATAATTTATAATCTTGAACCTTTCTGGTTTTAAATGTTTTATTAAAAAATATCTCTCCAAATAACAAAAGAGCTTCTTTAAATAAATCTAAATTCAAGTAAGAATTAAATAATAGACTAACCTTTCTATCGTAATAATAATTAATTCTATTTAATAGCTTATCGTTCTTTAAATCTTCAATTACAGATTTATAATCACCTTTTTTAAATTTTCTAATAGCACTATAACTTTTTTGCTGTTCTTTAGAATTAGAAATTAAACCTTCAAAATCTACATCAAACCCAAGCTTGAATCTATTAACTTTAAAACAATGTGAATTACTTAATGCATTTAAATTTTTTAGATTACTTGAGCGATATTTTGAAAAGTATAGAAACTTGAAAGTACAATAATTTGAAGCTAATAAGCCTCTAATATAATTTCTGTCATTTGTTCCTTCAATTTCAGATAATAAACTAAAAATTTGCACACCTAAATTAGTATTCATTAAATGCAATGAGATATTAAGTAGAGTAGTGAAATTTTCCTTTTCATTTATATCAAAAGAAAATAAATGAAATACACTGGAAAGAATTTTATCTGAAGTTACGCTCAATTCTAATGCCTCAAAACCCTTATCAATGTTAATTAAAGATTTACAATAAATCTCATAATATTGAAACTCGAGAGGATTCTCTATTAATCCTTTTTTTGATAATTCTAAAGATTGTTCAAAATTTCCTCTATAATATTCATCCATGCAATTCAGAAAAACTTCATTTTCAGTGGAATTATCAAAATCTTCCTTTTGATTTATAAGATTATAAATATTGTAGATGCGAGGATCGTTCGTTATTATCTTTTTTGCATTTCTTAAGAAAACCTCATATAATCTATCGTTTTCCCGTGTTTCATTGATGTTATAACTAATAGCATCGATTAATATTAAATATTTGTCTATAACTGAAAAAACATTTGCGATATAAAATATGCTTTCAAGGTTTTTGTACCTATAATCATAGTCAGGATAATTAAAATTCTTAAAAACAAAGAAATCTTCCATCATTCCATTTGTGTTTATTGTATCAATATCATTTTGAAATTGATTCAAAAAACTTTCAAAACTCATTTTAGATTCAATTCTTTTGCTACTTGAATTAATTATAAATTCATAAAGGGAATTTTTAATTTGACTTATGGAATAACTTAATTTATTCCAATTAGATTTTGTGCCATTAACTCTGTCTTCAATAATAAAATTAGCCTCTATACTCCAAAGGCTTATTCCAAATTTACCTTCAATCTTTTTGAGTATATTTTTTGCTTCTTTAAATTGATCCTTGATTACAAATACTTCAAAATCATTTTTCCAACCAAGAAAAATATTTATATCCTCAAAATAAGCTTCGATTGAAGCAGCAAGCCATCTAAATTCTATTTTTAAATCTTCTGAAAACCCAAATGGTTCTTTTATATAAATACTATTGAGGCTATGAAAGTACGGTTGTTTATTTAAAATTTTTTTTATTAAAGGATTTATGGATAAAGCTTCTTTAAATTTTCCAGAATTTACATTGTGTTTTATTTGTTCAATTTTTTTAGGAAGATTATTATTCCTATTGCTCATGATTACTCTTACTGCCTTTTTATATTCCATTAAATCTTGTGTGATTTTTGTTTTAATATACTTTATTGTAGATGAAAATGGTTGCTCATACAATAGTGACTTTTTTAAGCTGTTGTAATAGGTTTGATTTTATTATTTAAAATATATTTCAATTTATGTATAAATAACTCGGTAAGAAACATAGCTTGAAATAACTTTTCTTTTGAGTTATGGATGTTCTCTTAACTTGAATGGTAGAGTTAAAAAAAGCACTTTATATATAAGACAGATGCTTGGTATATTGTCATTTATGATATTAAGAAATTAATCTTTTTAAAATTACTGAATTTATACGCATAAAATCACATATTCAAAAAGGTATTTTTTTGATGTTGTGGTGTTCACGAAAGTATAATCAAAGATACTTTAAGGGTTTTGACTATGTTTACGGAAACCCGTAGTTGAAATCCTTTAACTCCCGAAGCCCCTAAAGAGGGGACTTATAAAGTATTAAAACATAGTGATTGAGTAAAGTTCCCTGACTCCTGATGATCCTTCGTTTTCTTTTGTTTAGGTATAAAATACTATCATTTTTTATAAAAATAATAGTGACACTATAAATATTCTTACAACTCAATTCTGAAAATCAGTCTCAAGATTAGGTTTTTCAATCAAAGACGCTTTATGAATTTCTTTTAAGGTAGGTGTATATTCCTTAATGAAGGTTACGGCTTGTTCTGTAACATATTGAACTGCATCTGTGAAAAAGGTAGTGTCAGCATCTCCAAGTTTTTTCAATAAATTTTCACTGTTTAAATGAAAGCTGTTTCCGTCTCTAGTCTTGAGGACTCTCCGCACGGGCCACCATTGTGATAAACGTTTATCTTCGTTTTGGTTTATGTATTCGATTTCTAAAGGTATATGCAATCGATCTAAAATTCCTATATAAAGTTTGCCACCATCATTTCCCTTGCCACTAAAGGATTCTATACCAAATTCAATTTTTGCATTTTTATCATCTACTAATTTTATAAAAATTTGAGAAAAATGATAGCTTGCAGAATACCCTTCTGTTACAACATACTCAGAAGATACGGACGATTTTAGTTTGTTTGAAATAGCTAATCTGAAACCTTCACGAATGTTGTAAATGATGTCGTTATAATTATGAGCGATATGCTTTGCTGCATCAATGTTGTGAAGGATTACTTTTTTTAATTCATCTTCGCGGGTTTTATCCATGGTATCTGTCATTTTTTGAATAAGAATAAGGTATTGTTTAAGTGAGCTTTGAACTAGGAATTCGTTTTGAGAGTTTTCTAAGCAATTTTCTAACCAATTGGTAATATGGGTTTTGTAAGAGATGATTTCAAAATCTTTTCCTAATTCTAAAGGGTGATAACTTTGTTCTTCTGGGGAAGTGCCAAAAAGATTTAAGTAATAAATGCGTGATCGTTCTTTATTGTATTTACTATACCTAAACAACTGTCTACGTTGATCCTTGGCATATATTTTATTTTCAATAGCGAGTGTTTTACCTGAATTAAAAGTAAGTAAGATATCTATAAATCCTCCTTTTGTATACTCTTCATCAATCTTGCCTGTATGATATTCGGCAACGACTTTTACTTTCTGTAAATCCTCATCAGAATACTCATAGCTAATTTCGTCAAGAAATAATTTTAGAAACAGCTCGTCCTTATAATGATTTCCTTTCGGATCAAGTAAAGCTACTAATACGGCTGAGTGGGTATAGGTTTCATTACTTTCCATATTCATAATAGAAAAGAGGTTAAAATCTTCTCCACGTTCTCGTGCTAATGCTTCGTGATTTACAATGATATCTTTGACATCCTTAAGTAAATGTTCAGTATGCTCTACATTTATATTGTTCATAGCTTGATGTACTGTGTTTTATTTAAAAATTTGATTTTCAAAAAAATAAAATCAAATATACTCTAAGTGTTATTAGGATCATTACGGAAACCCACATTGCGAGTGTATGAGTCGGTAATTTCGGTACACTTTCGCGAAAAGCGAAAGCACTCAATCACCTAACATTTATTTTTAGATAGCACTAAAGCAAGGAGGCTGAGTAATTTTAGATCAGCACAGCGTGATGATTTAAAATTGTACCGAAGTCACCGTATTAGCGAGTTTAAAAGTTTATGGGTTTAAAAGGTTAAAGGGGATAAGTCTTTCAGTCTAGAATCTAGACTCTTTTTCAGTCCTGATTCGTGAGTCTTGAGTCCTAATTCTTTTAAAAAAAAGATACCTTTGCCCACATGCAAAACGGCGGTACATTTTTATCGATGCTGTTGCTCCTTGGGACGGTACAAGGGCTCATCACCGTGGGGGTGTTGTACAGGCTCAAAGTCAACCAAAAAGCCAATAGACGCCTCGCGTGGATCCTATTATTAATCTCATTGGCCTGTCTCAATCTCTATATTCTCGAAGCAGCTCCCAGCCAAAATCTATTTTGGGATGTGGTGCAGTCAGTGGTGCCGTTGGTGGTGATCATGCCCGTGGGTCCGCTGGTCTATTTCTATATCCGAGCGTTACTGCGTTCGCCGCAGGCACTCTCCAAAAAAGATAAACGCCACTTCTATACCGTGATCTTGGATCTGCTCCCACATATCGTGATGATCGTTTTGATGATTGGTGGATTTTTGGGGTTGTTAGGTTCGTTACCTCTCGAAACCGTAAGCAATGCCATTGATACCTATACCACCTATATTGATATTCCGAGATGGCTCTCGCTGGTGATCTATCTTTGGATGTCCTACACCCTTTGGAAACGCACTCCTGTTATGGAGAAGGAGACCGCTTCCGCGAAATGGGCAAAACGGTTCCTCCTCGGTTTTACCGTGTTTTCAGGGATTTGGTTGCTGCATTTGATTCCGTATACCCTTCCGAGTCTTTCTCAGTACCTATTAGGCACAGTGGGATGGTATCCCGTGTATATTCCACTGGTGATTTTGGTGTATTGGCTAGGCATTAATGGCTATATCATTGGGTATAAAACCGTGTCTAAATCGGCAACGACGTCTTTATCCACCACCGATATTGAACATACCGTCACCACACTCAATATGCTCATGGAAGAAGCGCAGTGGTTTTTAAAACCGACCCTCAAATTACAAGAAGTCGTCACCCATACAGGGATTTCGCAAAAAACCATTTCGGCGGTATTGAATCAGCATCTCGGTAAAAGCTTTAATGAATATGTCAATACCTACCGCATCAACGAATTCAAAAAACGTCTCCTCGACCCAAGCCATGCCCATTTGACCATTACAGGCATTGCCTTTGAATGCGGTTTTAACTCCCAGGCCACCTTTCAACGCGTTTTCAAATCACTTACAGGCCAATCTCCGAAAGAATATCGGAAAGGGTAAAGCCCCCTAGCAGCCCCCTAGCCCCCAAAGGGGGGAGAGCCCCCTAACCCCCGAAGGGGGATTCTTACTCGGGTTCTTTTACTCTTGGGTGATTGAGTGTGTATGAAAAATAGAGTAGTACTCTATTTTCTAATAAAAGTTGTAGTTTACAAATAATCATAGGCGGCTGAGTGATTTTCGTAGAAAATTGCACTGAAGTCCCTAGTAGTAAAGTCCTAAATTTTAATTTTAAGTACCATTTTAAAAATCTAACGGAAAGCAAAAGGCTCCTCCCCTTGAAGAGGGGAGGTGGCTGTATCGAGGTGACGAGATACAGACGGAGGGGAGTTTTGTTTCTTTTTTTGGCTATTCAACAAAGTAAAAGAAGCAATATTTCAAATAATTAATATAAACCTACTCTCAATTCTAGATTTGAGTAGACTGAATAAGAGATATGCGTTTCTTTTGTACTAAAATTCCCGTGAAGGCGGGAATCTCATGATCTTAACGAAAACAAACATTGAAACATTCATACATGAAACACATCCTCAGAATATCCTTATTCCTTTTTACACTCTTCAGTTTTGCACAGCAATTCGACAACCAACTCGAAACCATCGATCAATTCCTCTCAGAAGAATACCCCAAAAACGAACCAGGAGCGGTGGTATTGATTTCAAAAGGGGATGAAATTGTATTTCAAAAAGCCTACGGACTGGCTTCGTTACAACCCAAGCGAAAACTGAAAACCGATATGATTTTTAGAATCGCATCGATGACCAAGCAGTTTACATCGGCGGCGGTGTTGCAATTAGTCGAAGCAGGAAAGGTCTCCCTGACAGATACGATTCAACAATATGTACCGTATTATCCTGTGAAAAAATATCCGATCACCATTCATCATCTATTATCCCAAACCTCTGGCGTTCCTGACTATTTTGATGTGGATGAAGATGAGTTTTATTTGCTTGCCAAAGACTATGAACCTAAAGATTTGATAGCGTATTATAAAGAGGAACCCCTGCGGTTTGAACCAGGTTCTCAATGGGAATACAGTAACGGGAATTATCCGTTGTTAAATGCCGTGATAGAGAAAGTTTCTGGCATGAAAAAACGAGCATATATGCAGCAATTTATTTTTGAACCGCTGGGGATGAAATCTAGTGCGATCGGAGATCCGGATCATGAGATTCCCGCCTTCAAGGGAATGAAGAAAAAGATCGTCACGGGATATGCCGAAGATGAAGTCGGCATTTTTAAGGAAGGTCCAGTAATGTCAAATACCGTAGGAGGGGTCCGTACGAATGTGTATGATTTGTATCTATGGCATCGTGCATTGCATGACAAAACGGTACTATCTGACTTTGTGGTCAGCCAACTCACCACCGAAAAGAAAACCAATACAGGTGAGGGGACTGGTTATGGCTATGGCTTCTTTATTAAGGAGTTACAAGGAAGTCCGACGGTGCAACATGGGGGAAATTTATTCGGCTTTACCAGTAACGGATTGTACCTGCCAGAAGAAGATGTATTTGTATGTGTATTGTCCAATACCAAATTTGATAGAACCCCTGACATTGCTGATTATATTGGGAGTGTGATGCTCAATAATCCAATTGTGATTCAAAAGAAATCAGAGATTGAACGTGACGCTTATAAAGAATATATCGGTGAGTATTATCTTAAAGGAGAGGAAAATAAACGTTTCGAAATACAACTATTTGACACGCAGCTTATCCTTGTTCCTATAGATGCTCCCGGGACTGCTACGACTTTACAAGCAATCACAACAGATCAGTTTAAAAGTAAAGGCGCTAACTTAGAAATCACATTTGTCAGAAATGAGAATGATGAAGTTATAGGCTTTTCAGCGGTGCAAAACGAGACGTATTATTTTGTGAAAGTAGCCCCCTAGCCTCCAAAGGGGGAAGAGCCCCCTAGCCCCCGAAGGGGGAACTCTTACTCAATCTTAAAAGACCAAATAGGAATTTTTGTGTTTTGGTTTTATAGAAGTACTAAAGCCAGGCGACTGAGTGATTTTTGCAGAAAATGGTACCGAAGCACCGGGTTGTAAAGCCCCCTAGCCCCCAAAGGGGGAATTAGAATAGTAATTCCTTTTCCCTTTAGGAGAAGGTTAGGATGAGGGAATAAAAACACACCCCTTAGTCCCCTCTTCCTAGAGGGGAAATTCCTGCTTGTAAATAAAAATAGAACAATATTCTATTGTAGATTAGTTTTATAAATAGTAAAAAAGCCAGGCGGCTGAGTGATTTTTGCAGAAAATTGTACCGAAGCCCCGGGTTGAGAATTGTGAAGTTTCTAGTCTTGATTCTTGAGGCATAATGGTCATAAATAGTTGGTAAAAACTCTCTGAGCCTTATATTTTACTGATGATTTGAGAAGTTATATGAAACACGTTTCATATAACTTTTTCTTTGTCCTTAAAATGGCAAAAAAAAAGC
>NZ_JBHSFV010000019.1:0-67192 GCF_042653865.1 Dokdonia ponticola
ATCAGAGGTGAAAACGGTAAAGTCATTCAACACTTAGCAAAGAATACTTTTGATTTAAGAGAGGGCACTTTCGAGGAAAAACCGTTATGGATTGTTTGGGAAAAAGAAGGTTATGAAATAAAGGCACTTTTAAGGCATAAAAATAATAGAAGTGAAATAACTTTTAAGCTTATTACACAGCTTCAACTCACTAAAAACTGATTTAAAATATTCGTTTAAGTTTCATTCAATTTATATAATAAAGTTAGTTATAATTAACCCTTCGACATCTTGTTGAAGTGGGATACTATACCGTATAATATATGCTTATTGGCTTTAGAGATAGGTGATTAGGTATGTACTATAGGCTATAAACCAATTTTTAAATCCAATAAAATAGAACTATTTACCCATTTGATCTATAGTCATTGCACCACATTTTAAAAGGTCTTTTGGGTTTAGTTCTATGACTATAATAAAATTATGAATATAACAATACAAGCGTATGCACAGCAATTAGAGGCTATAAATTATAAGTCTTTATGGATAGGTTCTAATGTTATGCAAAAAATAGATGGTATATCAGATCATACAGCATTTACACGTCCTATACCTGAACTTCATAGTGTTGCTGAGATAATAGGGCATTTAACAGCTTTAAATATAAATGTGATAAATAAGATAAAGGCATATTTATCTATTCAACAAGTTTATCAATCTGACTATTGGCGCTCTAATGAAGAACTTAAAACTATTGGTTGGAAACAACTAAAAGAAGATTATGAACAAAGTATTTTGTCATTAATTATCCTCCTTAAAGATAAAGACGATTCTTTTCTTGAAAAAACATACCAAGAAGATAGATTTATAGGCAGTAACCCTTTTGAGTTTTTATTAGAAGGTGTTATACATCATATTCTATATCACTTAGGGCAAATAGGTATTGTCATTAAACTACTTATTAGGAAATAACTTCAAGTGTAATTATTAGGATAACAAATAACCTGTAATTAAGTATTAAACCATACTTAATTACCCATCTCCTTTATGCTAATAAGGAAACATTAATGTTTTTGAACGTTCCCTAACTAGATCAGTCACTTCACTCATTTATAATACGTTATGCTTATTTCGGATCTATATTTGAACTTCTATAAAATTTTAAGCCCCCCTTTTAATTTGAATATTAATTTAAAACCACAAATGAAAAATGATTAAGAATGTAAAGTTATTAAGGGCTAGAATATTTCTAGTTCTCACAGCAATGACACTTTTTATATGTTGTCAAAAAGATGATGAACCTTCCACACATCTAGGGAGACATCTACATGAACAATTACAAACAACTACTACTGTTTCTTTAGATGAGATTCCCAAAGTAGCAGAGTATCTTTCAACACTAGGAGATCATAGAGGGCATTTTACTATCGAAAAATCTGTTGGGGGAAGCAATAGATCAAGTGAACCCGATTTAGTGATAGGTACGCTACAAACTAGCGAGATTATCCAAGTAACAGATCAATATAATCAAAAGAATCACACATTTTTACTTACTTCTATTGAGAATACTAATACCACCGTGAAGTCGACATTTAATCTTGTGGTACAAGAATCTTCAAGTGGTTTATTCTCATATATCACGGAGTATCGACCAGATGAAGATTGGATTCCTAATTATAGAGATTCGCAAGATTTTTCAACCTTTAGTGGAGAGATTATACATTACAGTATTACAGGTAGGTATATTGCAAAATTAAGTTTGATGAATGGTATTGCTATCAATGGGGAAACGAGAAGTCCATGTTCTGATGATGGTGAACCAAGTGGCGGTGGTGGTAATGAAGGAAATCCTAGTCCCGGAGAAAGTGGCCCAGGTGATGGTGATGGAGGTGGGAATGGAGATAATCCCCCACCAGACCCTGATGTATCAGCTGATCTTAAATGGCTTTGTGTTTGGAGGCAGTTTTTACACAATGAACCTAGTGAATGTAATAACCCTAGTATGGGAGGTTCATGGGTTATTGTGATTACCTATGGAGATAAAAGTGTAGAAGATACCGTACGATGCCCTGATGATCTACCTGAACTTCCTGAGATGTGCAATGACGGCAATGGCGATCCTTGTGATTGTGCTCCCGATGGAGTAACTTGTATGGAAGAAGAGCCAGAAGAAGAACCTGAAGACACAGAGACTAATGAAACAGTAGGTGTTATATTTGATTTAGGATTAAATAGAGATTGTAGAAAATTAGAAAATTTAGGAAATAGTCCTAGCTTTCAACAACGTATGCAAGAACTTATCGCTAATAATTCTGGTAATACTGAAATAGCCTATTATGGTAGAAATGATGATAATGATAATATGAATTATTCTGATATGGATAGGTTTGAAAGTCAAGAAGGTAAAAAAGAAATAAATGCTCCAACGCCACAAGACCCCGTTGATTCTTATATTCATAACCACTTTAATGATGGTAACGGTACACTTTCTATTTTTTCTCCGGGAGATTTTTATGCCCTTTATACTCTTTACAGCCAAGGAAGAATAGCCAATACTAGTGATTTTGTTATGGTAATGACTTCGCCTGGTATAAGTAATAGTCCCGATGATGATACTTTATATGCGATTACATTTTCAAGTGAAAATGACTTTGCAGAAACTGGCTCATTTTTGTTGAGTAATCTTGATATTACTGAAAACATTTTTAGAAAATCTGGCCTTTTAGCAAACGTTGATCCTGAAATAGCAGAAAGGCAAATGACGCAGATTTTTAAAGATAATAATTTAGGTCTAACTTTGTTCAGAGGTAACGTTAATGATTTAAATGATTGGACGAGAGTGAGAAGAAAAAATAATAATGATTTCTCAGAAAGTAATTGTAACTAAAAATATAGAAAATGAAAAATATAATAATAATTTTAGGAATTTTATTTATAACAGTAGCGTGTAAAGCGCAACAAATAGTGCCATTAGGCACTTCTTATGAATCAATAGAAAATAGAAATTTTTATATAAAAGATATTGATAACCATCACGATGCTATTGTAGGTGTTTGGAAATGGGAAGACGGAGATAACTCTTTTGAAATCACTTTACAAGAGTTTGAGATGTTTAATTACCCTCCAAATTTACAGCAATTTAGAGATGAAATATTTGGGAAATACACATACATAGAAAATGGAGTTCAAATAGCTTTTGTTAGTGAAATTAATGTAACCCCTGACGCTGTTCTTTACGTAAACTATTTATCACCTACTAGCTATAATGTGATTATGGTAGATGTATCAACTGGAGCTTATAAAGTTGGTGAATTTACTTTATTGGACGATAATACTGCAACTCTATCTCTAAGGGCGAGCGAAGGTTTTAAAATTGATTATGTTGGCAGTGAGAATTTTTCTCTACCGACAGATATTACACTTATCAAGCAATAAGTGTTTATTTAAACACCACATTAAAATTAACCCTTCAATATCATGTTGGAGGGTTAATTACCTAGTGATCTAATCTAAGCCTATTGGTTTCATTAATAGGTAATATAGTTTTCTTACTAAACTTTTAATCCAAAAAAATAGAACTATTTACCCATCTGATCTTTAGTCATTGCACCACATTTTAAAAGAGTCTTTTGGGTATAGTTCTATTATTTAATAAAATTATGAATACAACAGTACAAGCGTATGCACAGCAATTAGAAGCTATAAATTATAAGTCTTTATGGCTAGGGGCTAATATGATGGAGAAAATAGACGGTATCACAGATCTTACAGCGTTTACACGTCCTATACCTGAACTTCATAGTGTTGCTGAGATTATAGGACATTTAACAGCTTTAAATATAAATGTAATTAATAAGATAAAGGCATATTTATCTATTCAGCAAGTTTATCAACCTGATTATTGGCGCTCTAATGAGGAACTTAAAACTATTGGTTGGAAACAACTAAAAGAAGATTACGAACAAAGTATTTTGTCATTAATTATCCTCCTTAAAGATAAAGATGACTCTTTTCTTGAAAAAACATACCAAGAAGATAAATTTAATGGTAGTAACCCTTTTGAGTTTTTATTAGAAGGTGTTATACATCATATCCTATATCACTTAGGACAAATAGGTATTATTATAAAACTTCTTATTAGAAAATAACTAAATTACATCAACATTTTTATTGAACCATTACCAATCATGAAACATATATTATTTTTATTAATTACTATTTTCTGTTTAGAGAGTCAGGCTCAAGATTCAAGTCCGTCAATAAATTACCAAACTATTTTTCATAAAAATGGTGAACTCTGGATTGCACAAAAATTTATCGATGGTCAAAAGGTACTTCAAGAATCTTATTATGAAAATGGAGTATTGAAGGAGAGATTTAAAATAAAGAATGATAAACCACATGGATCAGGTGTTTATTACTTCCCTAGTGGTAGTGTTCAAGAAAAATATACTTATTTCAACGGGAGACTAATTGGAAGCCACGAAAGGTATTATACCTTAAAAAAAATTCGATTTATACGTACTTATAACAATAAAAAAAAATTATCAGGAACAGGAACTTGGTTTCATCCAGACGATAGTATAATTACAGGTAAGTTCTCTTATGATGAAGATGGTAAAATTCACGGTATATTTATGAAATACCCCAGAGATGAAAATTGTAATTTATTAACTGAAGTTAAATGTTATTATAGACATGGTAAAGTGATTACTAAAGAGCAATACTTTGATGACTAAAACTACAAATTTGATAAGAACAGAAACTATCAGAAACTCGATAAAAGCCTTCTAATGAAGAACTCAAGGCTATTGGTTGTAAACAATTAAAAGAAGATTACAAACAAAGTATTTTATCATTTATTGTACTACTTGAAAATAAAGATGATTCTTTTCTTGAAAGTACATACCAAGAAGATAGATTTATAGGCAGTAACCCTTTTGAGTTTTTATTAGAAGGTGTTATACATCATATTCTATATCACTTAGGGCAAATAGGTATTATCATTAAACTACTTATTAGGAAGAAACTATAATATACAATAATGAATAATAAAAAAGTATAGAATAGACAATTGTGATAGCCAGATATTCAGTAGAAAAAAAGCATTAAATACTTTGATTTTTATGCTTTCGTTTTGATGTATATTTACAATGAGGATTACGTCATGTATTATTCTGTAATAATAGAGTACTTTATTTTGAAAATCAAAGTCTATTTTTTTTAATCCTATTATACTCTATGAAAAAGAATGATAGATACTTTTTTTCAATTGTTGTTTTATGTTTTCCGTGTAAAGATTCTCTTATCATATTTTGGAAATGATAATGATCTGTGGAAGAAGTATTTCTCAGTAAGTTTTTTTGAATCTTTTCCCATTCATCTTCAAAATAAGAATCTGTACCATTTTCAGATAAAGATAGGGTGTAAGCGTGTTCAAGTTCATTAGCCCAAGTTGATAGTTTTTCTTTAGCACTACCGCCATCTAATGAAAATTTTTCATAGAATTTGATAAATTTTATTTCATAGTCAGTCATAGCTTTTAGGTATTTTTTATTTGGTATCTATTAGACAATATAGACATTAATATCTAAATGTTAGCTATAATTAAACTTATATCTTCTATCAAAAAGTTCGATAATTGACCTGTTTGGGGTACTGAAACCCTAATCTTTCTGAGATTGGGGTTTTTTTTATGATTTGCTTTCAACATTTTTAGATGCTTACGGCAAACCCGTAATTATTTGATGATCAAGTATTTTTAGTATATTTAATGTGTTATTCATCTTATAAACATACCCATCATGAAAAAAAAGCATCTAACATCTTTGACGTTACACAAAAAAACAATTTCACAACTTACGGCTACACGAGTACAAGGTGGGTTTGGCCCTCCTTTTGCGGAAGAAGGCACCAATGATACAGCATGTCAGGGCAACCTTACCATAACCATTTGCCCGATAAGTGGCTGTTGATAGACGAACGTGGTAATGTGTTATTGAAAACTCCTGCAAAAACAGGAGTTTTTTTTGTGGTTTAATTTTGCCAGCCATTCCTAAAAGGAAAATACGGCAAAACCGTACATATTTGATTGTCAATAATTTTCTCTATCTTGATTAGCATATTAACTAACAAATATATATTATGAAAAAGAGACATTTAAAATCCTTAGAGTTAAACAAAAACACTATTTCCAACCTTACAGCGACAAGAGTGCTAGGAGGTGTAGGATTTGCCGAAGAAGGCTCAGGCGTTGAAGGGTGCCAAGGAATGGCAACTAGAACCGCGTGCTCAACAGGCTGTTAATAGAGACCTGCACACTATTATAACATTGAAAACTCCTGCAAAAACAGGAGTTTTTTTATGGGGCAAAGGATTGTTATTTCTTCTCCACTAGCATAATTATGAGTTTGTTTTATTGGTACGGATTTACCGTAACTATTTGATTATTAATTATTTTAATTAGTTTAGATGTAGTATTCATCTTAAAAATTATGATTATGTTAAAAAACATTTCTAATCTTGGTTCATCATTAAGTACACAAGAACAAAAGCTAATTCAAGGAGGTTCTCCTGTATTCTGCTCAGTATGTTTAGATTATTGTCGATCACAAAATTTTCAAACCAAAGAAGAATTTAGTGCTTGTTTCAATGAGTGTAGACAAGAGCTTTGCTAAATTAAAAAGCGGACTTCGGTTCGCTTTCCTTTTCTCTGTATCCTACCGTGATCGCTTCTCAACTAGGGTAATCGTGAGTTTGTTTTATCGGTACGGATTTACCGTAACTTTTTGATTATTAATTATTTTTAGTAACTTAGAGGTACTAGTAACCATAAAAATCAGTACTATGTTAAAGAACATTTCAAATTTAGGAACCGTTTTAAATAAAACGCAGCAACGATCTATTCATGGGGGTGCGTATTACTGTTTTATCTATACGTATAGTGATTTAGTAGAATGTAGTGAACTTGGTGGAGAAATTGTGTATTGTGCAGAGCATCTTGAATGTGAGGCAGAAGATTAATCCACTTAAAAAAAATACGATAAAGCGAACCAAGGTTCGCTTTTCTTTTGTCTCTTTATTTTAGTATTTCTCAAACCACACTTCTGACTCTTTCTTTTGGATTTAAAAAAAGAAATAGACTTTATACGCTCAGGCAGTTAGTTCGCGAACCTGCCTACCGGAAGGCATACTGAAAAAAACCAGCGTTTAAAAACCGAGAAAGCCCTAATTTATCCTTACATTTAAGGTCACACAACTCACTGAAAAACAGCTATGATGCACGAACATCACACCGATACTTCTATAAAGACCAACGGAAATATCACAGAATATCCTCTCCTCTGGCCGAGTGACCAAAAAAGCTCTACGCATGAACTGGTCATTGATAAAAACTTTATTTATGTCACAGGGCAAAACATGGATCTCGTCGCAAAACTCGATTATCAAGGTACCATTATCACCTATTTTAATATGCCTAAAGGGAGTGGGCCACATGGATTGTTATTAGATACAGAAGAGAATCTTTGGGTGTCGTTGGAGTTTAAAGGTACCGTGGCGCAACTAGATTCCGATGGGTGTATTGTTAAAGAAATTGATGTAAAGTTGTATGCCAAAGACGCCAAAACGCCTATCAATGTGGCGCCCCACGGAATCGGCCTCGATGCCGATGGGAAGCATATTTGGTTTACAGGAAAGCGCACGAGTACGGTAGGAAAATTTAATATTGCTACTGAAACCGTGGAGCATTTTCAGTTAGACAATCTCTCCTCTTTGCCTATTTTTCTTTCGGCAGGATCGAACAGGGCCATGTGGGGAACAGAGTTATTTAGCAGTGCAATCTTACACGTAACCCCCGACGGAACTGTAAAAGAATTTACCATCCCAACCGCCAATAGCAGGCCCATTGCTGTCATTCCTGATCCTTCCGAATCGTGTATGTGGTTTACGGAAGAGACCGGTGTAAAAATTGGAAAGATCGATATGAACGGTACCATCACAGAATACCCTGTTCCTGCGCTTCAAAAAAATGATATCCTCGCTTCCTTAGTCTTTGACCGGGATAAGAATTTATGGGTACAAGTCTATGTCGATCATAAACGTCAGCCGACGAGTGGTCCTGATTATCTACTTAAGTTTGATGCGTCTATTAGAGAGGTGACAGGCGCTTCTATTTCAGAAATTCCTTTTAGTATTCATGTAGTGCCTAGCACAGGAACGATGATGCATCGTATCAAAATGGATCACGATGGTAATTTGTGGTTTACTGAAATGATGAAAGATCGTGTTGGGGTGATTCGGTTTTAACGCTTTCGCGAAAGCGGACTCACAGGCAAGAGCATACACCGTCTACACTATATGAATTTTACAACGTATGATAAAATAGTAATTAACTGACTCCCAAGTGTTTTAATTGTATTTCATCATTTATTAACCCTATACCTGTGGTATGTGGTGGTACAGGAGGAAAAGAACAAATCTTTTACAAGCAGGATGTTTGGTTATGGAAATTTGTGGGAATACGCAGCGTGTTATATTCGTACTAGACACCTTTTATGTTATTTATAGACTTAGCGAACTTCGGTTCGCTTTTCTTTTTTCTTATCCTACCTATTCGTATCTAAAAGGCTTTTTTGAAGTATTTCCTTACAGTTTTATGATAGCTGCCTACGCTTATACATATTCTATTGTAGTTTATTAGTAATAGCTATAATTTCAAGTATTATTTTAATCTTTAAAACTTTATTAGTATGAAAAAAAAGAGCATTAAAGGCCTGAGCCTTAACAAAGACATTATCTCTAGTTTTAATCGTATGCATATCCAAGGAGGTGGTATTAGAACTACACCAGGAAATGGATGTGACACTGCGCAATCATTTTGTGGATACAAAAGTTGTGGCCCTGCATGTGAAGTCGCTACAGCATCTGTACAAACCGTTTGTTGTGATTAATGAAAATTAATTTCTGATATTCAAGCATTAAAAAGCCCTGATTATACAAATAATCAGGGCTTTAATTTGCTTAAGCTTTTTAAACGTTGAGTGGCATATCATATTACATACACCTAGATGACAGTATTTCTATGCACTTTTGGTAATAGACAATAGACTGCCTTAATAAGGTGACTGCTTCTAGTAAGGTTTTACATGCTGGAATCAAATCTTTTTCTATTACTTCTTTTGTTGCTGTTTTCACCTTATGTACAATCGATTGTAATTGAATTGGTTTTTTAATTTCAACAAGAAAAGTAGGTATCTTTATCTGTTTGTCAACCTCTTCCCCCGAAATCACATCTATCATAGGTGATGTTGTTTGTGATACCTCATCAGCGAGCGTTGTTACAATGTCTGTTTGCTGCTGTAACGTCTTTTGAAAACTTTGGTCAAAATCTCTATCGTATACCGTGTTGATTTTTTTAAGTTCAGCAAGTACTTTTTCGTATGAATCTATTTTATTCTGTATCAGAATACACTGTGCTATACATCTTTGTTGATGTTGACTTTTTTGTGTTGCGACCGCTGTTGTCGTATCCTTATAAAGCAGCTCTTTGGTCACAACGACAGTTGCGTAGGTGATCGCTTCAAAATAATGTTGTTGCTCTTCTGTAAATACAATGTCTTCATAATACCCTTCGTTTTTCTGACCAAACTCAGTAATCGCTCTTAAAAACTCATTAGCGACTAGGAGTCCTATAAGAGCCTCTTTTACGGGTAAGGATTTATTTTCTACAATTTGATAAATTACATTTTCCCAAATAAAAATTTCTTGTGCTTCTGTCAATAAGGCAGTTCCTTTTATATTTCTTTTGATCAAAGTATAGGAAAGCTCATTTTTATGCTTTGTAAGCCAACATGAAAAATCATATAATGAGGGTAACGCACTACGCACCTCTGCACACGTCTCAAAAACATTATACAACCTAGCCGCTTTTTGCATAGCAGCATTTCTTTTTTCTTTGCTTTTTAAGCGTGTAATTTTAACAAAATGACTGGTTCTGTTTGCTGGAGGATATATAAGATGCTGATTGTTGCTCTTGGCATCTGACACTGATCGAATTAAGGCCACACCCGCCTTTGAAGAATGGTTCTTCATCTGAATTTCTTTTTTAAATTAATACTTTAAAATAGCTTTTAGGGAAGGCTCAATATGCTTTTTTTGATGTGGTGCATAAAAAAGTCATAGCATTGATGGATTCATTTCTGAAGACATCAAAATGTCAAGTTATGTTATATATGACTCATATAATACAACTTACGATTCTTAAACAAAGGTATTGTCCCCCGACAACCTGTTATTTACTAATATCGATTTTAATGCTCTCCTTTAAAAGAGCAAGTACATCTATTTTCCTTGGTGTGTGGTGCAGATTAAAAAGGAAAACAACTATTCTAAAAAGGGATAGAATAGTGTGATTGTGTTTTTAAAACATGCCTTGCATGTAAAAACATAAAAAGGAATTGTGTTGCTTTTTCATTGCTTTAAAAAATTAAAATTATACTCTGTTTTATCTATAAAAACAAAACGCTCTTTTAAAGTGGTGCTTAAAAGCGAACAGATATCTTTTTGAGATATCAACTGTTTTTTATTGAGGTGTTTATGATAACGTATAAAAATCAAGTATTCGTATACATTTCACAGATTCTTGACCTTTATTTTTGTAATTATTTTGAGCTTCAAATTTAAAAATAAATTTGAAATTTTACTACTAAACAACCGTTAAACATATGACAATAACCAAGCCATAAAGATTCTATTTACTTTATATTTTCTTAAAAATTATTTAACTGTACGTTTGACAAGTGCATAATATTCGCCGCCATCTATCGGTAAATATCCTTGGTCGTATACAAAATAATAAATAGCACCTGCTTTTGTCTTATATGTACTCGTGAAGTAATTAAAGTCAAAATCGGCAGCAATCAGTTTTGCTTTTGTCGTTTTAGTTTTGTCTCCTGGGTTGAATGCTTCTAGAATACGATAGTTCTTACGTAGTCTATTATTAATGGTGCGTACAAGATTTTTAGAATCTTTATTAAACTTATTGTTGTAACTGTTCCGACAAGCATCATTGCAGAATTTCTTATCTGCTCTTCCTAGGATACGTGTTCCACATTCTAGACATTTTTTTTCCATATACTCTTTTTGGTCATCATGCATCCATAAGTAGATGAAGATGAATTCATTTTACTAGACGATGCGCACAACCTAAAATTTTCACACTAAAAGTAATAAAATAATATCAGTGATTTCATAAAGTCGATTTTACAGCGTAAGAAACTCAACGGTTTTTCCGTAAAATTTGTAAGAAAGTGTGTATTTCATCGATTAAATACACGTTTATGACGTTTATGTGCATTTTTATTCTATTTTAGCAATCCCAAATCATAATACCCCAAATCATGAAGTTACTAACAAATTCCCTATTTGTCATGGGATTGGCTTGCCTACTTTTATCATGTAGCCCAGAAGAAACAGAAGATATAACATCGACTGCAAATTTTGAAAGCGAATTAAATATAGAGAATGACGACACCATGTCAAATGAAATTTTAGTTATTATCAATGAGCACAGAGCTTCTCTCAATCTTCCGCCTTTTTCATCACACGCATTAGCAAAAGAGGAAGCGATGGAGCATACTACTTACATGATTATAAACAATAGAGTAAGTCACGACAATTTCTTTGAACGGTCTGATTACTTAAAAGCCAATGGCGCTTCTTCAGTAAGTGAAAATGTTGCTTTTGGATATCGCACGGCACAAGCAGTAGTAGACGGGTGGTTAAATAGCCCTGACCATAAACAAGCTATAGAAGGTGATTATACCCATTCGGGTATTAGTGTTGCCCAAACAGAAAGTGGTGTTAACTTTTTTACCCACATATTTGTGAATTAAAGATCCCCAAACCATAATTGGTTTACAACTCCGTTGGTTTAGTACTAGCGGGGTTGTTTTTTTTTGGGTGTATACGATCATACCAAGCATTGTATTCCAAGAATATTGTATTTTTATACAAATTCTTTTTAGATCATGGCTATAGCAAAACCTTTTAATCTTAATCAATGGATAGAAGAAAACAGAGATCTTCT
The DNA here is from genome assembly GCF_042653865.1 of Dokdonia ponticola. Classification (NCBI taxonomy): domain Bacteria; kingdom Pseudomonadati; phylum Bacteroidota; class Flavobacteriia; order Flavobacteriales; family Flavobacteriaceae; genus Dokdonia; species Dokdonia ponticola. The sequence goes on from NZ_JBHSFV010000019.1 coordinate 12,068, forward strand.
TAAACCACCTGTAGGTAACAAAAACTTATACAAAGATGCGGGTGACTATATTGTCATGATTGTAGCAGGTCCCAATGCCCGTAAAGACTATCATTACAACGAGACTGAGGAGCTATTTTTCCAACTAGAAGGAAATATTGAAGTTCACATCCAAGAAGACGGACAGAAAAAAACAATGGCTTTAGGCCCTGGAGATATGTACTTACATCCCGCGGGTGTTCCTCATTCTCCAGTACGTCATGAAGGTTCTATTGGACTCGTAATAGAGCGCAAAAGAGATAACCTTGAAGGTAAAGATGGGCTATTATGGTTTTGTGACAACTGCAACACCAAACTACACGAGGTGTACTTCCCACTTCACGATATAGAAAGTGATTTTTTGACACACTTTAAGGATTTTTATGGCGATGTAGCAAAACGCACCTGCTCCAATTGTGGCGAGGTGATGCCTACTGATCAACGTTTTTTAGCAAAGGAGTAATGATACTTCCTTCCATACATTTGTAGGATACTATTCTATACTGCACAAATATTCAAGGGTCCGCTTTCGCGAAAGCGTAAAAAACCAGCACCCCATTGAGAAACCAGCTTATTGGAGTGGACGGAAGATCAAGTCCTACTGCATTTAATCCAAGAAATTCAATGCCTCTCGATTTCACAACAACGCATTGTACACCCATTCTTGAGAGGAATGAAACATCACACAATTACAACCGTAATAAAGCTACCGTATTCTTTTTCAAGCCTAAGATTATCTGTATCTTCGCAAACGATTTCTTTAATATAAAAAACAAAACAAAATGAGCACAATTGCTACAGATTTTGGTATAGACGAAGCCTTAAAACAGCTTGGTATCAAAGATATAAATGATGGAACTTCTACAGGAAACCAATGGTTTTCTAATGGAGACACCATTGAGTCACACTCTCCAGTGGATGGTCAACTTATAGGAAAAGTGACTACGACCACCCGTGCAGATTACGACAAGGTGATGGAAGCGGCGACCACTGCTTTCAAAACTTGGAGAATAAAACCAGCACCGCTTCGTGGTGAAGTGGTCCGCCAGTTTGGTCAAAAACTACGTGAGCTTAAAGAACCTTTAGGTAAATTGGTGTCTTATGAGATGGGTAAATCATATCAAGAAGGACTTGGTGAAGTACAAGAAATGATAGACATCTGTGATTTTGCTGTAGGTCTTTCTCGTCAGTTACATGGTCTTACCATGCATTCTGAGCGCCCTGGACATCGTATGTATGAGCAATACCATCCATTAGGTGTGGTAGGAATCATCTCTGCGTTTAATTTCCCTGTGGCTGTTTGGGCTTGGAATACCGCTTTAGCGTGGATTTGTGGGGATGTATGTGTTTGGAAACCCTCAGAAAAAACACCATTGTGTGGGGTTGCTTGTCAAAATATCATAGCCGCAGTATTAAAAGAAAATGAGCTGCCAGAAGGAATTTCATGCCTTATTAACGGTGATTATAAAGTAGGTGAGTTTATGACCACAGATACCCGTATCCCTCTAGTTTCTGCGACTGGAAGTACACGTATGGGTAAAATTGTATCTCGTACTGTTGGTGAGCGTCTTGGAAAATCATTATTAGAGTTAGGTGGTAATAACGCGATTATCGTAACGCCAGATGCAGATATCAAAATGACCGTGATAGGCGGTGTTTTTGGCGCTGTAGGAACTTGTGGGCAACGTTGTACCTCAACAAGACGTATCATCATTCACGAAAGTATTTATGATAAAGTAAAAGATGCGATTGTTGCTGCTTATGGACAATTACGTATCGGAAATCCCCTAGATGAAAATAACCATGTAGGACCATTAATTGATACTGATGCTGTTGCTAATTATAACAATGCCTTAGCGCAAGTAGTTGCACAAGGAGGAAAAATTATCGTAGAAGGTGGCGTACTTTCTGGAGAAGGGTATGAAAGCGGATGTTATGTAAAACCTGCCATCGCCGAAGCAGATAACAGCTTCCCTATTGTACAACATGAAACATTTGCACCTGTATTATATCTTCTAAAATACTCAGGAGATGTAGAAAATGCCATCGATGTTCAAAACGGGGTTGCACAAGGATTATCTAGTGCGATTATGACAAACAACCTTCGTGAGGCAGAGCGTTTCTTAAGTGTTGCAGGATCTGATTGCGGGATTGCAAATGTAAATATTGGAACTTCAGGCGCTGAGATAGGTGGTGCTTTTGGAGGAGAAAAAGATACAGGGGGAGGACGCGAGTCAGGCTCTGATGCTTGGAAAGTGTACATGCGTCGTCAAACAAATACGATTAACTACACAACTGAGTTACCACTGGCACAAGGAATCAAATTTGATTTGTAGTACCTAACAACTTTAAAACTAAAAACCCTCATACGTTTCCGTAGTGAGGGTTTTCTTTTGTGTAGTTTTGTAGTTTTAATTAAGTCTTTCTATAACCGTACTTTCTCAAGAGATAGTATATGTAGGAATAGCACTAGTTGTTCTTAGGTTTTCCAGTCAAAAGCTTAATTCTAATCAGTAGGATTAATACGTTTGCTTATTAAACAACAGAAAGGCAATAACTCCTACCTTTATTTTTATTTTTATTTTAAAAAAATAAAACAAGCGGCTTGAAATGATAGTAATTCTCTATTTTACAGGCCTATATTGCAATTTATAATATAGCAGCAATTTTGATCAATAAGACACATATTCCTAAATGGATTTTACCTGTGATTGTCCTATCACAATTTTGCGGAACTTCGCTTTGGTTTTCTAGTAATGCCGTATTGCAGGATCTTAGTAATCACTTCTCACTACCAGAAAACGCACTTGCACATATCACATCTGCTGTTCAATTTGGATTTATCACAGGAACTCTTGTATTTGCCATTTTAAGTATCGCCGATCGATTTTCTCCTTCAAAAGTATTTGCCATAAGCGCTTTGATCGCTGCTGTTTTCAATGGGGTTATTATTTGGAATCATCACACACTTACGAGTATTCTCATACTACGATTTCTTACTGGATTTTTCTTAGCAGGTATTTATCCTGTAGGTATGAAAATAGCTGCCGATTATTATGATAAAGGACTCGGAAAATCTTTAGGATTTCTTGTAGGTGCACTTGTGTTAGGGACTGCATTTCCACATCTATTACACGGATTCACAGAACAACTCCCATGGAAAACCATCCTGATCATTACCTCAATTATTGCTGTTTCAGGAGGGTTCCTTTTATATTTTTTAGTTCCAGATGGACCCTACAGAACAAAGAGCCCTGCTTTGAATCTTTCTGTGATTCCAAAAATTTTTAAGGACAAATCCTTTAAAGCAGCTGCCTTTGGCTATTTTGGACACATGTGGGAACTGTACGCGTTCTGGGCATTTGTTCCATTTATCATAACGGCATACACTATTATACACCCAAATAACTCATTAAATATCGCTATTTCTTCTTTTGTCGTCATCGCAATAGGCGCCTTTGCCTGCGTTATAGGCGGTTATATCTCTTTATACAAAGGAGTTAAAAAAACAGCTTTGGTGTCGCTTACCCTTTCAGGATTATTTTGTGTGATATCCCCTTTATTATTTATGATCCCTTCACAAGCTTTATTTCTAACAATACTCTCTCTTTGGGGCATGGTAGTTATTGCAGATTCACCCATGTTTTCAACTCTTGTAGCACAAAACGCCCCTCCTATCTATAAAGGAACAGCATTGACAATTGTCAACTGTATTGGTTTTGCCATCACTATTATAAGTATTCAAATCCTATTGCTATTACAATCCTATCTGGATGTCAAATACCTATTACTGATCCTAGCCATAGGCCCTATATTTGGTATAATTTCTATATGTAAATCAACGTAATTCTAATCGGTATTTAGCCGTAATATCATTTTTCTAATGCTTATTCGTGAGATAAGAAGCCTACATTTTTTGTTGTTGTTTTTTAGTAACTTTAAACACTATTAACCAAACCTAACTAGAATGAGCAAAAAGACGAGATACCTATTTGGTATTTTGCTTACTATTGGTGTCGGAACGATTTTAATGAGGTCTTACTGCTGCACTACAAGTGAAGAAATTCCAGAGAAAGTAGTTACTGTAAAACCCGAACCGATCAATACAGGCTTTACGATCAAAGATCTTAGCCCAAATGCAACCTTTGCATATACAAGTACTGCTAATTTTAGCTTTAAACCCTCTGATTTTAATCTTCATCAAACTATACCAAAAGGAGTTACTGATGGAATACAACACGTAAAAACACACCTTGGTAATAACACCAAAAAGTCTATAGATATTACCGCTTTTTATACAGGAAGTGAAGTCAATACGTCTGCATTTCCAAACCTAGGTATTGCAAGAGCAAACTCCATTAAAAATTACCTAAGTACTCAAGGGATCCCTTCAAGACAAATAAACATCTTTGGAAAAGAAAATAATGACCTTGTGATAACAGATTCTTTATATATGGATCCAGTTAGATATGCCATATCTGAAGGGAATAGCCAAGAAGAACAAGAATTAGAAGCACTTAAAAAGCGTTTTAATGACAACCCTTTGATTCTGTACTTTCAAAATGGGCAAGCATCTATTAACCCAACGGACGAGCAACGTCAAAAAATAGCTGACATCAGTCGTTATTTGGACAAAGTAGAGGGTTCTTCTATAACCATAGAGGGACACACAGACAATACGGGAGGACGTACTGCAAACATAAGTTTGGGTCTGAAAAGAGCCAATGCTATCAAACAAGATTTTATTATTAATGGTATTCCTGAAGAAAAGATCATCACAACATCAAAAGGACCTGATGAACCTCTAGCTACTAATACAAATGAAGAAGGTAAAGCAAAAAATAGACGTTCTGTCGTCAGAATAAACGAACTAAAAAACTAAAAAATGAATATAGTAATCATAGACGTAACAAATTCGATTCCATGTTGGGTCATCCCTTTAATCGTAGGCCTTATATGTACCATTTTTGGATACCTATTAGGGCGTCTTGCCGGTCAAAAAAACGATCCAAGTAATGATCTTGATCTATGGAAACGTAAAAATGCCTCCTTAAAAGCAGATTTAGATGCGTGTCGCTCTGAGCTTAGTATCGTATCAAGTGCCACTGCAGCAGCAAGTACCACGGCTAGTATCACATCATCATTTTCTTCTGATGCCTCAGACACATCGCCCAAAGCTTCGCTAATTCCATTTGATGCTGCTGCCGCAAAAGCTGCTTTTGGGAAAGCTATCAAAGAAAATGACCTTACAATTATAGAAGGTATTGGTCCTAAAATAAAAGAACTCTTCCATAATTTTGAGATAAAGACATGGGCTTCCCTAGCAGATACTTCTGTAGAAACCTGTCAAGAAGTGCTAGACAGTGGCGGAAAACGATTTCAAATACACCACCCAAAAAACTGGCCTTTACAAGCACAACTCGCTACCGAAGGAAAATGGTACGAACTCAAAAAATGGCAAGATGAACATGAATATGGGAAAGACTAAATACACCCTATTGTAATACAAAGTTCCTTTTCAAGAAAAATGAAAAGGAACTTTTTGTTTCTCAAAAATAAATTAGCGTATATTGCTCTGCAAACCCTCCTATCTAAATCACTATAAACTAATTAATAATTTAATTATGACAAGAGAAGAACATCTTCAGTTTTGTAAAAAATGCACCAAAAGAGAATTAGATATAGAGCTAGGACTTGTTTGTAGTCTGACCAAAAGACAAGCTGACTTTTCTGGAGAGTGTCCAAATTATACGCATGACGAGACTGTACTAGAACAAATGGATGACTCAGAATCTCTTGACCGACAAGTATTACTTGCTAAAGTATCAGAAAAAGCGCTAGAAAAATATAGAACAGAACAGAATCTTCCCGCGGCAATAGGCGTTGGAGTTGCAGTAGGTTTAATAGGGGCTGCATTATGGGCTGCTATTACTGTGGCCACAGGATATCAGATTGGATACATGGCAATAGCTATAGGTGCTGGGGTTGGAATCTCTATGCGAATATTTGGTAAAGGAATAGATCAGATTTTTGGAATCTCAGGAGCTATTATCGCTATTTTAAGTTGTCTTTTAGGAAACTTTTTTAGTGTTATAGCCTCCACAGCAGATTATGAAAATCTTGGGTATATTGAAACATTCAATATCATTAATGAGTCTTCTCTAATTATCCCTATAATGTCCGAAACATTCAGTGGAATGGATTTATTCTTTTATGCAATTGCTGCATACGAAGGGTATAAATTTGCATTTAGAGTATTTACAGAAAAAGAACTAGGAGAAGAAGGATTGTAAAATGATTGGAGATGAAAAAGACATTTAAATGGCTTACCTCCACCCCCATCGCTCATCGTGGTTTGCACGACGATACTCATATAATTCCTGAAAATTCTTTATCCGCTTTCGCGAAAGCAATAAAAGAAGCATACCCCATAGAACTGGATGTGCAAATCATAAAGGACGGTACGGTGATTGTTTTTCACGACACCGACCTAAAACGAGCCTGCGATCACCCGAAAAAGACCAAATCGTTACAAAAAGAAGAACTTTCAGCATGTGCCTTATTTAAAACAACACAAACCATCCCTACACTTCAAGAAGTCCTTGATCTTGTCAAAGGGCAAGTCCCTTTACTCATCGAGTTCAAAACAAATAGTCTTTCTAAACAACTCGAGAGAAACACACTTGCATTACTTAAAAACTATCAAGGAGCCATTGCCTTACAATCTTTTAATAGTGCTACCGTAAAATGGCTTCAAAAACAAAACCACCCTTATCCTGTAGGGCAATTAGCAGAACCTTCTCTCGCTGTCAAACCGCTAAATTATATTTTTGATTATTTTCAGCTGAATACATATATGCATCCTGATTTTATCGCGTATGATATCGATGATTTGCCGAATAAAAGAGTGTCTTATTTTAAAGAAAAAGGAATACCAGTACTACTTTGGACGGTAAAAAATCAAATCCAAATGAATACGTACGCTACAATCGCTGATAATGTGATTTTTGAGGGATTTATCCCTCAATTGTAAAAGAGCATTTATGTTTTCTTTTGATTATCGACCTCAAAAAGGTGTCATCATTAATAAGAACCTCCTTCAGAAGCTTGTGCAACCATCACAATAGCTATAATGATGGCAATAGCTGCTAGTACTGCAAAAAAGATTTTCCAAAAAGAGTAAGGTCTACTTCCAGAAACAGCACCTGTCTCTCCATTTACAAAAAAGTTATACTCTTTACCATTATACCTATAGGCACTTACATATACGGGAAGTAAAATATGCTTAAAGGTCTCTTCAGAAAGTTTCATATCAATACTACTCACACGTTGTGTATCACCACCTATGTCTTGCCTACACCAGCGATCTGCGATACGACGCGCCTCTTCTTTGGATTCAAGATGCCCTTGTTTTAAAGGAATCGTATATTTCTCTGTAATGAATCCTCTTAAATAATTACTGTTAAAAGGCTGTAATTTTTTTAAATTCCAACGTGCGATACTCTTAGGAATACGTCCTGCTTTTTGTTGTGAAGCTTTGATAAGCGTATCATCTATAAAACCAGAGACCTTCCCAGATACATACTGCCATCGTGTTTTACGCACACGGCGTGTACGATAATTCCCTTTATTGTCTCTATACGATTGATTCTCGTAATAATACGTGCCTCTTTGCCCTGTATAATCTGCTTTTAACTGTGCGTCAAACGTCCAAAAGGGCAAGTACAAGCCTTTTGTAAACTGGGGGTCTAAAGATGCTTTTTTAAGGTTATTGGGTGCCCACCAAAGTCCATTCACCCATTTTTTAAACGTTTGGAAAGATTGTTTTTGATCTATTTGAAATGGTAATACAGCCCCTGGCAAGATCCAATCTTCTGTATACATATCTTCTACAATCAAAGGCATGCTACAATATACACAATGCAGTGATTTATAATTTTCTTCTATATGCTGATTGGCGCCACAGTTTTTACAGTGCAACATAGAGATTTTCTCACTATGTGACTGTGCGCCCATTTCTTGTAGATAGGGAGATAATTCTAGTTCTTCAAAGCCATTTGGATCTACGGTGATCTCTTCTTTATGACCACAATAGGCACATGTAATAGAGGATGTGCCAGGCTTATATGTAAGCTCTGCGCCACAATTAACACATGATTTTTTGAGTTCTGCTTGTTGTTGTACAGCCGATTCTGATGTTGCCATAAAAGAGAAGAATTGCGCTTTTTTTAAAAAAGCGCAATCTATATAAGTTTACAAATATCTTTTTTATTTAAATACGTTATTGTTGCGGTAAAGGAGGTGGTGTATTTCCTCCCAAGAAGGACTTCAATTCTTCTACTTCTTTAAGTGCTGTCCAATTTCCCATTCCTTGTTTCCAAACGAGGCTATCGCGATTAATCGTTCTACTTGCAAAAAGTGCTTTCAACTGATCAAAAGATACGGGACCTTGTTGTGCTCCATTGGCTGCATAGAAATACTGAACTTGAACCGATAATGGAGGAGGTGACATCGGTGCTTGTGGTTGCATTTGCTGTCCACCCATCTGTGGTGCCATCATTCCACCCATTTGCTGTGCGAGCACAAATCCCATACCCATACCCATGCCTGCGCCTGCAGTACCGCCTTCATTGGCAGCAGCTGCTTCAATGGCTTTGGCTGTTTTAAATTTGGTTAACTTATCTAGATCTAATTTGTCAATACGGCTATATTCAAAAATCTCTTTTTTGAGCTCTTCTGGCATAGAGACATTTTCAATGTAAAAACGCTCTAAGGAAATCCCAACAGAGAGAAATTCTGGTTGCATAACCTCTTGACAGGTTTCAGAAAGCTCTGAAGTGTTGGCTGCATAAAGTTCTATAGGAAGATTGGCTTCTCCTACCGTGTCTGTAAAACGAGTAGCAATGAGACTTTTTAGATGTTCATTAATTTCAAAGTTGGTAAAATTACTATCGGTACCAACAATATCTACAATAAACTTTCCTGGATCAGATACCTTAAAGGCATACGTTCCAAAAGCACGGATTTCTACAAGACCAAAACGCTCGTCACTTAAAGTGATAGGATTTTTGGTTCCCCACTTTTCATCCGTAAAAAGATGCGTATTAACAAAATACACCTCTGCTTTGAAAGGCGAATTAAAGCCATATTTCCATCCTTTTAGTGTGGTGAGGATAGGTAAGTTTTGTGTAGTTAGGTCATACGTTCCTGGTGTAAACACATCAGCAAGTTGTCCTTCATTTATAAAAACAGCGGTTTGTCCTTCACGTACAATAAGTTTTGCCCCGTTTTTTATTTCGTTTTGATACCGTTCAAAACGATACGCAATAGTATCATCTGTATAGTCAAGCCACTCAATGATATCAATAAACTCATTGGTTAGCTTCTCTTTGATCTTATCGAAAATTCCCATAATTGATTAGTTTTTTATTGGTGTTCTAAATCTACAAAATATATCACAAAAAAACGTCCTCTACTCCCCCAAGTATCGGACGTTTTTAATATTCAAATGACTATCTGTGGTGCATCAAGTCTGAATAAGCATATCTATCAAATTCACGTAAAGCTATTCCCCTTTATTAAAATTAAATTGGTACTGAATAGTATTCAATTCCTAAATGATTTTTGACAAACAACATGCATTGAATGTATATAACTCGTGAATAGGATTATACACCTATTATTTTGAATGGTTAATCTTTTACAAATATCCCTTAGCTTTCTTATTGCGGCAAGGGGCAAATACCCCTTTTTTTACCGCTATTTTTCTATATAAGTGCTTTTACCCCTAAAAAAGATCGATTATTGCGTCCTTTCTCTTCTGGATATAACTCCCATACAGGATCACTTTGCCAAAACTCTTTGGTATTTACATCCAATATAGAGATACTCCCCATAAAAGCAGCCCCTGTATCTATATTCCAAACATTTGCTTTTTGTAATGGAACAACAGCTCCTACTCTAGTCACAGGTGTATGTCCAATATAAATCTCTTTAAAAAGCTGCAAACGTCTTGGATATAAATCATCCAAAGGTTCCAAATCTTCTCTCATCGCACAAACCATCTCCCACAATGTTCGATCCCAATAAAAAGCAGTACTATGCCATTCATGACTTGGCCCATTAAGATTTTGAAATCCTGCATGACAAAACATACGGTTTTGATCATCTATATAATAATCTTTAAGCCTTTCATAAAAAGGAAGATGCGCCTCTTTCTCGGTTTGGGACAATAGTGCATAAGCATTCTTTGTACTCTGCCCCCCATGTTGTATCCATTTTGGACTCATCTCTTTCCCCGTTAACCATTGATGTACAAGATCATCATGATTACCGCGTATTAAAGTGACTTGCTGTCTAGCTGACAACTCGGTTAAATAATCAATTACCCCCACACTATCACTCCATCCGTCTACATAATCGCCTAAAAAAATTAAATGATCATCAAACGTGACATCGGCTCTTTTTAACGCCTGTTGAAGTGCAAGCAATCCTCCATGAATATCTCCTATAGCGAGTGTTCTCCTCATATTAATTATATCTTACTTTACGCAAAATGCGCATGGTTTCTTTATATCGATTGTATATATCTCCTTGGTATTTTTTAAGAAATGATTTCACTTCTTCCAACTTATGAATAGCACCTTCAAAACCATTCAAATAACAAATTAAGTATGTATTAGGCAATTCATATAAATCATTGTACTCGCCTTGATTGAGTTCAATTTTACGTTTTAGTTTATAAAAAATAACGTTGTTGTTATTATAAATATGATACAAGGTACGTTTGTCAACCTCTGGTGGATCAAAAATCAACTGGGTATCAATGGTGTAGGTTCCGCTTTCGCGAAAGCGTATAACCACCTCCTCCAAAGGGTAATATTTAAACCGTTCCTGAACGCCAAGATGTACATATTCTAAAATAGAAAACGAATCTTCATCATAGGAAATTGTTACCTCATCTAATGCCGAATAAAACAAGCGAACTTGCTCATTGATAAGCTCAATATCGACTCTTGAGTAATACGTCTCGCCTTTGACTACTTTTTTGTTTCCTGCCCAGCAAAGTACAAACTGTTCTTTAAACACCTTATATTGGCTTTCCATATTACTATGGCGATGGTTTATAAAATCCATCACCCCATCTAACGTTAACTCAATATTATTTTTTGCATGATTCTCTATACTTGCAACAATGGCACTGTTTACATCCTCTACATCCGATTTAAAGACTTTGGGCATTGAGATACTACCATCTCTAAAAAAAACAGTCCCTCCCCAATATTTCCAGATATTCTTTTTTAATGCCGTCAATTTATTTTGTGACCGAATCGTCACAAGACCTACAACCTTGTCTTCTGGCAAGTGAGGAAAAGGAATATTCTCATAAGAGATAATTGGCGGATTTTCCAAATAGGCATTGATGAGATTTTGCAGTTTACTATCATCAAAAAAAGGAACCCCAGAAATAGCATTATCCCCGTCTTCTACCCCAATAACGATAAAAGAATTATTCTTAGGATTGGAGTTTGACAACGCACAAATATGCTTTAAAAATTTTGCCTTCCCTTCTTTGTTACTTATATCAATCTTACGCTTTTTATCATAAAAACTGTTCTCATCATTATGAGCTAGTAAATTTTTGATAAGAAGTCGTTTATTAATCATATTCATTTCCCGCGTAGGCGGGAATCTTTTTATCCCTCTCTAATCCCTCACTGCCCTTTTGGGCATCTCTCCCAAAAGGAGAGAATTATATCATTTTAGGTTTTTATCAAATCACACAAAATAGAGTACTGTTCTAAAATAGCGTATTACGCTATTTTTTAATCCCCCCTTTGGGGGCTAGGGGGCTTACTTTTTATTTATAATCGTACTACTCGCCTGTGCAGTAGACATCACAACGAGGTCGGCGATATTGATATGATACGGTCTTGATACCACAAAATAAATAATATCGGCAATGTCTTGCGGTTGTAACACATCAAATCCTTGATATACTTTATCAGCACGCTCGGTGTCTCCCTTAAAGCGGACTTCGCTAAACTCCGTTGCCACCATCCCTGGATTCACAGCTCCTACTCTAATATTATGCTTATTAAGATCGATGCGCATTCCTTGGTTAATGGCATCTACCGCATGTTTACTTGCACAATACACATTTCCGTTAGGGTATACCTCTTTCCCTGCAGTAGATCCTATATTAATAATATGCCCTTTCTTACGATCTACCATTTGTGGAATAATTGCTTTACTCACATAGAGTAGTCCTTTTACATTAATATCGAGCATAGCATCCCAATCATCGGTACTTCCCGTTTGGATAGGATCTAACCCGTGTGCATTTCCTGCATTATTAATCAAAATATCTATGCGCTTAAACTCCTGAGGTAAGCTGTCAATTGCTACTGCTACTTTTTCTTTATCACGCACATCAAAGGTAAGCGTGTGTACCTTTACATGCTTTTGAAGCGTTTGTTGTAATTCGTCCAAACGTTCTTGCCGCCTCCCACAAAGAATTAAATTGATCCCTTCTTTTGCAAAGCGTTCTGCTGTTGCTTTTCCTATACCACTAGTGGCTCCTGTTATTAATGCGAGCCTCTTAGCCTCCAAAGGGGGAACATCTTGTTTTTCTGTACTATTCTCTTTCATTGTGTATGCCCGCGAAGGCGGGTATCTTTTTATCTATTATACAAATCTCTTTTAAAAAAGTCCCCTTTAGGGATTTAGGGGCCTACGGTACCTTATGCCCTTGGCTTTCTATTAATAAAGCAAACCAATCTTGTAACTCAAGTGTAATACTTGCTGCTTTTACTGCATTGGTAATACGGTCTTTACTCGTCGTTCCAATCACGGGATGCACACCTGCTGGGTGTTGCATAATCCACGCAAGTAACAACTGATCTTCAGTCACATTGTATTTTTCTGTCAATGTACGTAGCAATGCCTTGATTCGCTGGGTTTGAGCCGTATCTTCTCTAAAAACACTTCCCAACGGACTCCAACTCATAGGCGTAATACCATTTGTTTGCATGTGATCTAAACTTCCATCATGCATCGCACTATGTTGCGTAAGGCTAAACTCTATTTGATTCACCAAAATCGGTAATTTTGTAGCGATCAGATCCGATTGAGAAGGCGTAAAATTTGAAACGCCAAAATCTAGAATTTTACCTTGCGCTTTTAACTGCTCAATCGCTTTTTGAACCTCATCTGCTTGCATGAGAGGACTCGGTCTGTGCAATAATAATAGGTCTAAATACTCCGTTTGTAGTAATTGTAAAGACCTTTCGGCACTCCAAATAATATATTTTGCAGTATACTCATAGTGTTTTACATGGTTTTCTGGTCTTGATTTTCCCGTATATTGAATACCGCATTTCGAAATCAATTGAATGGTGGATCGGTCGATGTTCGCTTTCGCGAAAGCGGTTCCAAAATCCCCTTCTGTCGTGTAGTCACCATAAATATCTGCATGGTCAAATGTGGTAATCCCCTGTGAGAGGCAGTGATGCATCAAATCAACCATTTGATTGCTATCAAGTTGTTTTCCCCAAGCACCCCACGTCATACACCCCTGGATAATTTTTGAAAATTTCGTCTTCATTTTTAATTTTGTGTTATCCCTAAAAATAGGGTTTACCAAGATAGGAAAATACGTGCGAAGCCCTTTATTTGATAGATTTTTTAACCAATTGTTAACAAGAAGTTTGGGAATAAAACCGCACTTTGCAGTGTTTTAAAATACCACTAAACATAATTTTAAAGTATGGAAGAAAATATGACAACGATAGATATAAGCGCTATCAATGAAAAGATAGAAAGGGAGAGCGCTTTTATAGATATCTTGACGATGGAGATGAACAAAGTGATTGTGGGTCAAAAGCATATGATAGAACGATTACTTATCGGACTTTTAGGCCAAGGTCACATTTTACTTGAAGGAGTGCCTGGTCTTGCAAAAACACTTGCGATTAATACGCTTGCTCAAGCCGTGCACGGATCTTTCAGCCGTATACAATTTACACCCGATTTACTTCCCGCCGATGTAGTAGGTACTATGATCTACAATATGAAAGTCAATGACTTTAGTATTAAAAAAGGACCCATTTTTGCCAATTTTGTGCTCGCCGATGAGATTAACCGTGCGCCAGCAAAGGTACAATCTGCACTTCTGGAGGCCATGCAAGAAAAGCAAGTAACTATAGGTGATGAGACATTTATACTAGACAAACCATTCCTTGTTATGGCAACTCAAAACCCAGTAGAGCAAGAAGGAACGTACCCATTACCTGAAGCACAAGTAGATCGTTTTATGCTAAAAACGGTCATCGATTATCCAAAAATTCAAGACGAACAGCTGATTATTCGTCAAAACCTAAAGGGTGGTTTTGAAAAAGTAAATCCTGTGGTCTCCGTAGAGCAGATTCTCCGTGCGCAAAACGCGGTGAAAGATGTGTATATGGATGAGAAAATAGAAAAATATATTCTTGATATCATTTTTGCAACACGATACCCAGAAAATTATAAACTGGCAGATTTAAAACCATTGATAAGCTTTGGAGCATCCCCTCGTGGAAGTATCAACCTTGCTATTGCTGCAAAATGTTATGCGTTTATAAAACGTCGTGGGTATGTGATCCCTGAAGATGTAAGAGCCGTTGTACACGATATCCTACGTCACCGTATTGGAATTACCTATGAAGCAGAAGCAGAAAACGTTACATCTGTAGATATCATTAACAAGATTATAAATCAAATCGAAGTACCATAAGCCCCCTAGCCCCCAAAAGGGGAATTCTTACTAGAACGGATACAATGGATAAAAAATCTTTGATTTTGAAAAATAAATAAAACATACAAGTTGCTAGTTCCCCCTTTGGGGGCTAGGGGGCCTATGGATACAAAGGAATTACTCAAAAAGGTACGTAAGATTGAGATCAAGACACGACGATTGTCTGATCATATTTTTGGAGGAGAGTATCACTCTACTTTCAAAGGACGTGGTATGACTTTTAGTGAGGTACGACAATATCAATTTGGAGATGATGTGCGTAATATTGACTGGAATGTAACTGCTCGATATAACGAACCTTTTGTCAAAGTATTTGAAGAAGAACGCGAACTCACCCTCATGCTCATCGCAGATGTAAGTGGGTCTGAGTTTTTTGGTACCGATAAGCAATTTAAAAATGAAATTGTAACAGAGATCGCTGCTACCCTAGCATTTAGTGCTTTGCAGAATAATGATAAAATAGGATTGATCTTATTTACCGATGAGATCGAACTGTATATTCCTCCTAAAAAAGGAAAATCACACGTATTACGCATTATACGAGAGCTTTTAGAGTTTAAACCCTCCTCTAAAAAAACAGATATCGCGCAGGCAATTAAATTTTTAAGTAGTGTGATGAAGAAAAAAGCCATCACTTTTATTCTTTCTGATTTTATTGCAGACGGGTATGAGCAAACGCTCAAAATTGCGAGTAATAAACATGACATCACCGGGATTAGAATCTACGATCAAAGAGAAGAGGTAATCCCAAATGTAGGAATGGTACAAATGGAAGATGAAGAAACAGGCGAATTAATGCTTGTCAATACCTCCTCCAAAAAAGTACGTAAAAACTATGAAATCTTTTACAGAGAATGTGTTGCTTACTACGAAGAATGCTTCAAAAAAAGTGGAGCTGGTGTGATCAACGTTCGCACAGATGAGAGTTACGTAAAAAAATTATTAGGCTATTTTAAACGAAGAGGATAACAAAAAGAGATGATGCATCCCCGTAATACTATAAAAAGAATAAAAAACATAAAACACACCCTAGGTGTGTCTTTCGTATGTATTCTTTTCTCTTTTTTGTCAGTAAACGCTCAAATAGAGCCCACTGTAAAGGCAAAGATAGATACGACAAAAATTCGTTTAGGAGAAGAGATTAAATACACAGTAACTGTAGAAGCAGATCAGCTAGCAACGGTGATTTTCCCAAAAGGACAGACATTTTCTCCCTTAGAAATGATCGAAAGTTACAAAGTGGATACTTCTTTCGCGGAAGCGAAAATGACATTGATCAAGAAGTATGGGCTTACACAGTTTGATAGTGGTTCTTATAAAATCCCGAGACAACGTATCCTTATAGGAGATCGCACCATACAAACCGATTCTTTTCAAGTAGAGGTTGCCAATGTGGTCTTAGATACCGTTAATCAAGGATTGTATGACATTAAACCTGCCATAGAACTTCCTACAGATTACAGTAAATTCTGGAAATATTTACTATGGATCGTTCCTATCTTACTCGCTATTGCCTTATTTTTATATTGGTTGCTACGTAGACATAAAAAACGAGTAGAAGCAGAAAAATACATCCCTCCTTTTGAGCAAGCACTTGCATCTCTTGAGGCGCTGGATAAAACAGATTTTATCGCTTCCGCGAAATACAAAGAATATTACTCTACACTGACCGATACCGTACGTCGTTATTATGATCAGAAAGTATATGATAGAGCATTAGAAAGCACCACAGACGAGCTTATAGAGCGCCTAGAACTAGAAAAAGATAGTGGTCATATTGACTTCAACCCAGAGACCATACAACAACTGAAAGATATTTTCAAACGTGCTGATCTTGTGAAATTTGCACGTATCAATCCTCCTGTTGGAAAAGCGGAAGCAGATAGATTTGCTATTGAGCAAATTGTAAAAGAAACCAAAGAAGTCCTTCCTGAACCTACGGTAGAAGAACTCATGAAGGATCAAGATTACCGAGAAGCCTTAGAACGTAAGCGTACCCGAAAATTATGGCTCACAGGAATTGCAGGTGTTATTGGAATTCTGCTCATTGCACTCATCGCTGGTATTGCTATAAAAGGCTATGATGAAGTAAAAGATTTTGTACTAGGAAATCAGACACGTGAACTCGCCGAAGGAAATTGGATCACGAGTGAATATGGCTTTCCGAGTATGGTGATTAGTACCCCAAAAGCACTGGAGCGAAAAGAGGTTCCTCTTCCTGATAGAATGAAAGGGAAAGTAGAAGCAACTATATTTAGTTGGGAAACTACTCCTCCTGCCATAGCTGTTGCGGTTACACAAATCTCCATGCCTCAAGGAACAGAAATTAATATAGAAGAAATCATTACTTCTCAAATTGCCAAATTAGAAAAGAGAGGGTTTACCCCTGATATCGTAAAACAAGAAGAGTACAAAACACCTAATGGAGCTGAGGGTGTTAAAACCTTTGGTACAGGAAAATTTGTAATTGACAAAGAGAAAAATATCATCATCAACGGGGAATATGCGCTACTTAGCTTTACCGCAGAAAATATCATTCAACAAGTATTAATTACTTGGAACGAAGAAGATCCCTACACTGGAGAAATTGCAGAGCGTATTATCAAGAGTGTTGAACTACAAAAAGCCGAGACCGAATGATGTTTGATGGTATTGAATTTTCTAATCCGCAGTTTTTCTGGTTGTTCTTGACACTACCAATCGCTATAGCATGGTATGTCTGGAAACGTAAAAAACAAACGCCTTCTGTAAAAATATCGAGTGTAAAAGGCTTTAAAACAACCAGCAGTATACTGCCTAAGCTACGTCCGATTTTGTTTTTGTTACGCTTAGTTGCATTGGCAGCACTTATCACAGC
The DNA here is from genome assembly GCF_042653865.1 of Dokdonia ponticola. Lineage (NCBI taxonomy): Bacteria > Pseudomonadati > Bacteroidota > Flavobacteriia > Flavobacteriales > Flavobacteriaceae > Dokdonia > Dokdonia ponticola. The sequence goes on from NZ_JBHSFV010000019.1 coordinate 29,737, forward strand.
GATGGCGCGTCCTCAAACGACAGAAGTGACAACAAAGTCAAAAAGCACTAGAGGAATTGATATTGTAATTGCTATTGACGTTTCTGCAAGTATGCTTGCAAAGGACTTACGCCCTAATCGTTTGGAGGCCTTAAAACTCGTCGCTGCCGATTTTATAAAAGGCAGACCCAACGATCGTATTGGTCTTGTCGAGTATGCAGGAGAAAGCTATACAAAAACACCAATCACGAGTGATAAAAACATTGTATTGAACTCCCTTAATAGCATTCGCTATAACAATATTATTGAAGGAGGTACTGCCATTGGGATGGGGCTATCTACGTCAGTAAACAGACTTAAAGACAGTAAAGCTGTAAGTAAAGTGATTATTTTAATGACAGATGGAGTGAATAATGCAGGATTTATAGATCCAAAAATAGCGAGTGAGCTCGCCTTAGAGTTTGGTATAAAAACCTACACCATAGGCGTAGGAACTAATGGAACGGCACTTTCTCCCGTAGCATTAAATAATAATGGCTCTTTTGTATATGATAATGTCCCTGTAGAAATAGATGAAGATTTATTAAAAGAAATTGCAGAAGTTACTGGAGGAAAATACTTCAGAGCGACAAATAATGAAAAATTAAAAGATATTTATGACGAGATAGATAAACTAGAAAAAACAGAAGTAGAAGAGTTTAAGTACACTAATTATGAAGAAAAATACCGTCCGCTTATCTTACTAGCAGGTATTTTATTGTTACTTGAATTACTCCTTAAGTTTACCGTGTTTAGAAGTTTTGTTTAATTAAAATAAGTCCGCTTTCGGTATAGCCGAAGTTTATACTGAGCTTGCCGAAGTACGAAAGCATATACAACAATGTATCTATTAGAAGAAAAAATATGGTTTTGGTTATTACTGGCAATCCCAGTAATTATCCTATTATTTTTGGGAGTTCTCTTCTGGCAACGTGCTGCGCAAAAACGCTTTGCAGACAGTACACTGCTTAAAAAATTAAGCCCAGAACGCTCTTTGTTTAAACCAGCTCTTAAAATTTTTGTCATTAGCCTTGCTATTTTTTTCTTAGTGATTGCTCTGGTCAATCCTAAAATGGGAACAAAATTAGAAACTGTAAAACGAGAAGGGGTTGATCTTGTTTTTGCGATCGATGTTTCAAAAAGTATGTTGGCAGAAGATATTGCGCCCAATCGCATGGAGAAATCTAAGCAGCTTGTTACTCAAATTATCAATAATTTAGGAAGTGACCGTATAGGAATTATTGCCTATGCAGGCAGTGCCTATCCACAACTGCCCATTACCACTGATTATAGCAGCGCAAAGCTGTTTTTGAGTCAGATGAATACGGATATGCTTTCAAGTCAGGGAACTGCTATTAGAGAAGCCATCGAGCTTGCGAAGACCTATTACAACGACGAAGAACAAACCAACAGGGTTCTTTTTATCATTTCAGATGGAGAAGATCATGTAGGAGAATCATCCAATATTGCGGAGCAAGCTAACCAAGAGGGCATTCGTATTTTTACTATTGGTGTTGGCGAAACTACTGGAGGACCAATCCCTTTAAAACGAAATGGTATTGTACAGTCTTATAAAAAAGATCAAAACGGAGAAACTGTGATCACAAAATTAGATGAGCAGACCTTAAAAGACATTGCTTCTGAAGCGAATGGTGAATACATCTATGGAAAAAATACCGATGAGGTCACCGAAAAAGTAAAAGAAGTCTTAAATGGAATGAATAAAAAAGAGTTTGAAGCCAAACAATTTGCCGACTTCAAAGATCAATTTCAGTGGTTTTTAGGTGCAGGGCTATTGCTTCTTTTTCTAGATATCTTTTTATTAGACCGCAAAACAGGTTGGCTGAAAAAATTAAACTTATTCAATGAAAACTAAAAAGATTGTTATGAAATACCTTCTTTATACATACCTGCTTTGTTTTTCTACGATGGCACTATCACAGCAAAAAAAGCAGGTGCCTATAAATCCGTATGCAGACACGGCTAGAGAACTTGTTTTAGATGGTAATGAGCATCTTTCTGAGAACGCTTTCGCGAAAGCGGAAGTAGCCTACAGAGAAGCTATTTCCCTAGATCCATCTAGTGTTCCCGCAAAATACAATGCAGGAAATAACTACTATATCAATAAAAAGTATGAGGAAAGCACCGCTTCTCTTGTAAAAGCAGCCGATGTAGCACAAACTAAAAAAGAAAAACATAAAGCCTACCATAACTTAGGGAATTCACTGTATCAACAACAAAACTGGGAAGGCGCTGTAGCGGCGTATAAAAATGCGCTACGCAACGATCCAACTGATGAAGAGACACGTTATAATCTCATGCTAGCCAAAAAAGAAAAAGACAAAAACGGTGGCGGCGGTGGCGGTGGCGACGATGAAAACGAAAATCAAGATAAAGATCAGAATCAAGATAAAGATAAAAACGAAAAAGACAAAAACGGAGAAGGAGACGAAAAAGAGAGCGACGACGGCGAAAAGAAAGAGACAGATGATGAAGGAAAAGAAAAAGAAGACAAAGGAGAACAGAAAGAAGATGAAAATGGAAAGCCTGAGGATAAAGAAAAAGAGCAGTCTAGCGATAAAGGAGATGAGAAGAAAGAACAACCAAAACAACAAGCTCCTCAACCTGGACAGTTATCGCCTCAACAAGTACGTAGCCTTCTAGAAGCCATGCGTAATGAAGAGCAAAAAACGCAAGAAAAGATCAATGCCAAGAAGCAAAAAGGCGCAAAAGTAAAAACCGAAAAAGATTGGTAAACCTACTAATATCACTATGAAACTAAAACTGTACATATACGTTCTCATCTTGCTTTCTATAGCAACGGTATCTGCACAGGATGTGTCCTTTAATGCCAAAGTAAACAAGAAAAAACTAGGGGTCAATGAACGATTACGCATCGATTTTGAATTAAATCAAGATGGGGATAATTTTAAAAGACCCGATTTTGAAGGATTTACCATTTACTCAGGACCTAATCAAGCGGTAAGCAGAAGTTGGGTAAACGGAAAAAGCACCTATTCTAAAACATTTAGTTATATACTTGCCCCCACCAAAAGAGGGACATTTACGATTGACCAAGCAGAAATTACCATCAATGGAGAGGTCTATAAATCTCCCCCGATAGAAGTAACCGTTACCGCTGCTGTTGACAAACCAAAAGACGGTAACGATGCAGCCTATATAGCTTCCGAAAAAATTCACCTTGTCGCAGAAGTTTCAAAAAGCAGTCCATACCTTAATGAGGCGTTTACTGTTGTTTATAAACTGTATGTATCTCCAGAAACAAGTGTGAGTAATTGGAGAGAAATAGATTCTCCAAAATTCGCCGACTTCTGGAGTCAGAACATTGACGAGAAGCAATTCAAAGTATACGATAGTGAATACGAGGGGGAACCTTATCGATATGTGATCTTACGACGTACGGTCTTATATCCACAAAAAACTGGAAAACTTAACATTGAACCCCTAAGTCTTAACGTCTCTGTATCGGTACCTACAAACAGACGTGATATTTTTGGCCGATTCTTAACTCAAAACGCCAATATAACCGTTTCTGCAAAAAACAGAACCGTAAATGTAAAACCGCTGCCATTAGATGGAAAACCTGATGACTTCACAGGGGCTGTCGGAGAATTTGACTTTACGGTAAAAACTGATAAAAGATCACTCGATGCCTCTGAAGCATTTCAGATAAGTGTAGAAGCCAATGGAAATGGAAACTTAAAACTTTTTGAACTTCCAAAACCTAATTTGCCAAGTAAGTTAGAAGTCTATGAACCTGAAAATGCAGATAGAGTGCGTACAAATCTAAGCGGAATGAGCGGTCTTAAAAAGAGTACCTATACGGTAGTTCCTTCTTACAAAGGCAAGTACCCTATCCCTCCTTTATCCTTTAGTTACTTTAACCCAAAAACAGAACGGTATGAGCGTAAAACCTCTGATGAAATTGTTATAGAAGTCAACAATGGACCTGTAGATTCAGAACCAGAAAAGACAACAACAACGACTAACGGCATCAACAAACAGCAAGTGGTCGCTGCAGACAAACAATTTGCCTACATAAAAACAACGTCTAACCTCCAGTCTATTGCCAAAAAGAAATTCTTTAAGTCTGAGTTATTTTGGGCATTATTGCTAGGTCCGTTTTTATTGATTCCTGTCGCAATGATTATTCGCAAAAAACGACAAGCCTATACGAGCGATGTACAAGGCAATCGGATACGTAAAGCAGATAAGCTAGCGCGTAAATTTTTAAGCGAAGCCAAGAAAAATCTAGGAAATCAAAAAGCGTTTTATGTGGCTATGGAGCGTGCACTTCACAATTATCTCAAAGCAAAACTCAATATTCAGACTAGTGAAATGAGCAAAGATCGTATTACGAGACTGCTTAAAGAGCGGGACGTAGATGGTGCTAACACTATTGAATTTATAAGTCTATTGGAAAGTTGTGAGTTTGCTAGATATACGCCTTCTAGCAACGTAGCTATGCAACAAGACTACGACAAGGCCGTTCGTGTAATATCAACCATGGATAAACAGTTATAAGATGACAAAAATTTCAAAATTACTCCTTGTTGTCGTTACTTTTCTTTTAAGTTGTACAACCTACGCCCAACAGACAGAGCTTTTATTTAAAGCAGGCAATGAGCATTATGCACAAGGAAGATTTCAAGAAGCTATAGATGCTTATAAAAGAATATTAGATCAAAAAGTAGAATCTGCTTCTCTGTATTTTAATCTTGCTAATGCGCACTATAAACTCAATAATGTAGCCCCTACGGTATACTACTATGAAAAAGCATTGCAACTAGCTCCTTCAGATCCAGATATACGCAATAATGCTGCCTTTGCCGAAAACATGAAGATAGATGCTATAGAACCGCTTCCAAAAAACACTATTCAGGAATGGATAAATACCGTAGTAGGAATTTTTACGGTAGATGGATGGGCAAAAGCTTCTGTGATATGTATGTTTCTTTTTGTCCTTAGTTTTTTAGGATATTATTTTGCGTATAGCACCCTCAGAAAACGCTTATTTTTTATCACATCTATCGTTGTACTAATATTGGGTGTTCTAAGTGTGAGTTTTGCATATACCGCTTTCGCGAAAGCGGAAAAAGACCATCCAGCTATTGTATTTACACCAGAAGTAGAAGTAAAGAGCGAACCTAACCTCTCCAGTACCCTTGCTTTCACATTGCATGAAGGGACAAAAGTATTTGTCCTCGAAGAAGTAAAACAATGGAATAGAATCAAGCTTATAGACGGTAAAACAGGTTGGATCCCAAAAGATGATATTAAATTACTAAATAATTTTTAAAGACGCTTTTACTAGATAATACATTAAAATTAGCTATTTTAGTGTCTTGCGAAGTATTTTCACCATATCACTAGCGTTCATGTTGTCCTTATCTATATTGGGGCCTTCCTTTATGGTGCTTATAAATAAACAAGCAGATATCGAAGTTGCACTGGAACTTGGCGAGGATGAAAACAAAAAAGAATCAAAGAAAGAACTCGATGAAAAAGACACTTTTTTTGAACTATACTCAACACCGGCGATAGCAAAAAAATCGTATTTAAACTTCCAGAATAATCATATAGTACATTTTTACGGAAGTCATATATTAGATGTACAATCTCCTCCTCCAGAACACAGAGCCTAGTGCTTAATTGTACACCTTTGCAGGAAACGAAGTACCAAATTAATTCCTGTGAAAAACTATACGTACCCATTATCTTTCTAAACTAAACAGTTATGCGCCTTGTGCCATAACACTATATTATATTATCATGTTCAAATATTTAAAGAACGATCTACCTGCTAGTATCGTTGTATTTTTTGTAGCACTCCCTTTATGTCTTGGGATTGCTCTTGCCAGTGGCGCCCCTCTTTTTTCAGGACTTATTGCAGGAATTGTAGGAGGTATTGTTGTAGGCGCTTTGAGTGGCTCTCAAATAGGTGTGAGTGGTCCTGCTGCAGGACTTGCAGCTATTGTCCTTACAGCTATTACAGCCTTAGGGGGGTATGAAAACTTTCTTGTTGCTGTTGTCTTAGGCGGGGTTATCCAGTTAGCTTTTGGATTTCTACGATTAGGAATTATAGGCTATTATTTTCCTTCTTCTGTAATTAAAGGAATGCTTACCGGTATTGGAATTATTATCATCCTTAAACAGATTCCTCATTTCTTTGGTTACGATGCAGATCCAGAAGGTGATTTTGCTTTTTTCCAAATAGATGGAGAGAACACCTTTTCAGAAATTATAAATACAGTCAACTTCATAAGTCCAGGAGCTACACTTATTGCTATTATTGGTCTTGGCATCTTGCTTTTATGGAGTAACGTTCTTTCTAAAAAAGGGAAGATTTTTAGTATTATTCAAGGTCCACTTGTTGCCGTAGCGGCAGGGATTATATACTTTTTAGTCACACAAGGCTCAGATCTATTTTCCATCTCTCAAGAGCACTTAGTTTCCGTTCCTATTCCAGATAGTATTGATAGCTTTATGGGGCAATTTTCTTTTCCAAATTTTGGGGTTATCACAAAACCTGAAATATGGGTTACAGGATTTACGATTGCCTTAGTTGCGAGTTTAGAGACGTTACTTTGTGTTGAGGCTACAGATAAATTAGATCCAGAAAAGAGAGTCACTCCTACTAACAGAGAACTTCTTGCTCAAGGTACCGGAAATATTATTTCTGGGTTTATAGGAGGCTTACCTATTACTCAGGTAATTGTGCGTAGTTCTGCTAACATACAATCAGGAGGGAAAACAAAAATGAGTGCTATTGTACATGGATTTTTATTACTTATCTCTGTCATAGCTATTCCTAAAATACTTAACTACATTCCGTTATCAGTATTAGCAGCTATCCTATTTATAGTTGGGTTTAAACTTGCAAAGCCTTCTACATTTAAAGCTATGTGGAACGCTGGATGGAAACAATTTTTACCTTTTATTGTTACCGTATTAGTCATTGTATTCAAAGATTTGTTATGGGGTATTAGTATAGGCCTTGCTGTAGGGATTGTTGTGGTATTGTATAAAAGCTATCAAAATTCACATTTTTTACACAAAGAAGATGTGGATGTTAGTAACGGGAAACAGAAAATGAAAATGACACTTGCAGAGGAAGTGACTTTCTTCAATAAGGGAGCCATATTAAAAGAATTAGATCGACTGCCAGAAAATACATATCTTGAATTAGATGTAAGAAACACTAGATACCTAGATAATGATATTGTAGAAATATTAGAGGATTTTGTTGAGAAAGCAAAAAATCGACATATAGATATCAAACTTATTTCCCAAAGAGGTGTCATAGAAAATCCTGAAAGTTTTATAGAATTTTTTAACTTAAGATCTAAATCAGCATAAAATATATAATTATGAAAGCACATACTGCCGAATCACAATCAACAATGACCCCTCAAAAAGCACTAGATTTTCTAAAAGAAGGAAACTTACGCTTTCAGAATAACCTAAAGGCAAATCGAAATTTACTTGAACAAGTAAATGACACCTCAGAAGGTCAATTTCCATTTGCTACTATACTAAGCTGTATAGATTCTAGGGTTTCTGCAGAGTTGGTCTTTGACCAAGGACTAGGGGATATATTTAGTATTCGTATTGCTGGAAATTTTATAAACGAAGATATTTTAGGAAGCATGGAATTTGCCTGTAAAGTGGCAGGAACTAAACTTCTTGTTGTATTAGGTCACACTAGTTGTGGCGCTATAAAAGGGGCCTGTGATCACGTGCGTTTAGGGAATCTAACGGCATTGATTAATAAAATAGAGCCTGCAGTTGCTGCTGTTGTTCAGCGTAAAAACGAACCATCTCTTACTTCTGAAAATTTAGATTTTGTAAATGAAGTTGCCATAGAAAATGTACAAATTGCCATTGAAAATATAAAATCGCGAAGTGTTGTTCTTAAACAAATGGAGCAAAATGGTGAGATTCAAATTATTGGTGCTATGTATGACATTAATGATGGAAATGTAACGTTCATGGAGTAAGCAATTCTTACATAAATATAACCTTAAAAAAGAGGAAAGACATATCAGTTTTCCTCTTTTTTGATTTAAAAAGCAGCTTAAAATATTTAAAAGCAATAACTAAGGCTGTGTACGCTTTCGCGAAAGCGGTCTCTAGAAGAGAATAATTATTCTGCTTCCTCCTCTTTCTTGTCTGGGTTATAAATATTCTCTTCTTTGGCTTTTGCCAAGATAGAAGGCAAAATCATTGGTGCAAATGATTTTACTGGAGTAAAAAGAACGGATTCTTCCATAGCTTCTTCACTTACAAAACCAATACGGTCATTGGCAGCGTTTACAAACATAACAACAACACTTAATAAAAAAGCATATTTAAGCACTGCAAAAGCAGCGCCTGCTATTTTATTTACAATCCCAAGCATGGCAAAATCGGCTATTTTGGTGAGAAGTTTTCCTGCCATAGAAATGGCGAGAACAATAATAATGAAGGTAATCGCAAAGGAAGTAAGGTTAATAGCTTGCTCACTCCAAGCTGTTTTTTCAGCAAGCCAATCTCCCACAAAATGAGAAAAATAAATAGCTCCAAAGATTCCTGCAATAAGCCCTACCAGAGATGCTAGCTCTACAAATAGGCCTTTCTTGAAACCTTGTATGGCTCCTAAAATGAGAATAATTCCAAAAACAATATCGATCGTATTCATGCCCTAAATATAGTAATTTAACCTATGTAAGGTTATCTTTGCTGTTATTTATGGCAAGAGACACACAATTAAAAGAGCGATGGGAAACAGTCGTACAGCTACTTTCAAAACGCTTTGCTGAGGGAGATACCTTAGATCTTGAAAGCATTATATATCTTATTGGTGTACAAGAATTGGGGCAGCTGGACAAGACATTTAAAAAAGACGATAAAGTCAATTTAATGCATATTGCGATATGTAGATTATTAGAGCCTTTTGGGTATTATCAGTTTGATTATGAGGATCCTGATGGCTGGCCACATTATAAAATTCTGGAGCCTTTACCCGTTCTAAAAGCAGGAGAGCAACAAGTTTTAATGAAGGATGCTATTGTGCAGTATTTTATAGATAAGGAACTTATTTCCTAATATACATGGGCTTAGATTATACCAAGGGTTGTGTAAATTTTAGGGATGTGGGTGCATTTGTCAATTTGATATCTGAAAAAACAGTGCTCCCTGAAGGTCGTATTTATAGAGGCGGAAGTATTGATTATCTGAAAGATCATAAAGAAATTGAATATGCAAAATCAATCGTTAACCTAAGAAATGGAGGTGATCCAGATGATTTTGATAGTGCTTATTTTCACTTTCCTATGTCTAATAAGATTGAAAAATACGATGCCAAACAAAAAGAGGTGCGTATTTGGCTCAACGCTATCATACGTCTTTTTGAAAATCCAAAACTATCCTATCCTGTGTTGATACATTGCCTTTCTGGAAAAGACAGAACAGGGATTGTCGTCGCAGCGGTTTTACTCATTTTAGGAGTTGATAAAAGCGTCATCTGTAAAGAATATATGCTTAGCGATGGAGATGTAAATGAAGCCCTTATTACAATGTCTATGAAAGGTATGGAACCTTTAGAAAATTATTTTAACCGTGTTGATCTTGTGAAGATTAAAGAGAATATTCTTAAAAGGGATTAAAATTGACATCATAGTACACACAAGTATAGCATAAGACTATAGGTCTGAATACACTAAAATACACGTTTATTTATCGAATTTATTTTCTGCTTGACAGGGCTTTTCAAGATATATATCTTTGTTTTATAGAGAGATAAGAGTTCATAAGCACTAGAAACAATGGTGTATTTTAGTATACATAAAATTTATTCCTAAAATTTACCAAGGAATACACTCTCCGGACATACAGGTCCCTGGGCAGTGTTTACCGCCTCTGTAACAAGTTGAACCATTCGGTCCACTACAAGGATACGCTACATAACCACCACTCACACTTTTTTGATCTTTTGAACTAAGTTCCTTAGTTCCCTTGCATTCTAACATTTTTTTTAACATAATTTACTTTTTTGATTCTTTATCAAGATACAAAATAAAGACATACAATATTGGTAATTTTATTTATAAGTAATTATATATCAGATATAAAAGATGTATTTGGACTTAATAAGTCATCATATTTTTACACAGATACAAAAAATCATTATTCTTTAGATTTACATCACTAATACCCGTTTTTTACTAAATTTGCACCTCCCTATTTTTTAAGGGATAAAACAATAGCCATGCTAGACAAGATCAAAGAACATATAGAAAAAGTAGAGGCATTTTCTGCAGCTACGCTAGAAGATGTAGAAGCATTCCGTATTAAATATTCAGGAAAAAAAGGAGTCGTAAATGAATTTATGGCAGAGTTTCGTAATGTTCCTAATGAGCTTAAAAAAGAGTACGGACAAGTGATTAATAAACTCAAGACGGTCGCCTTAGAAAAGGTAAATACGCTTAAAGATGCCCTAGAAAATGCAGATGAAACTTCTATAAGTGGTATAAATGACCTTTCGCGTCCAGGAGAAGCTATAGAAATTGGCGCACGCCATCCTATCTCTATTGTAAAAAATCAGATTATAGATATCTTTTCCCGCATAGGGTTTAATGTGTCTGAAGGTCCAGAAATTGAAGATGATTGGCATAATTTTACCGCTTTAAATTTACCCGAGTACCATCCTGCGCGTGATATGCAGGACACGTTCTTTATCCAAACAGATCCAGATGTGTTATTACGCACTCATACTTCATCGGTACAAGTGCGTTATATGGAAAACAATAAACCTCCTATACGTACCATCTCCCCAGGACGTGTGTATCGTAACGAGGCTATAAGCGGTCGTTCTCATTGCTTTTTCCATCAAGTAGAAGGATTATACATAGATAAAGATGTTTCTTTTGCAGATCTCAAACAAACATTACAATACTTTACAACCGAAATGTTTGGTAAAAGTAGGATTAGACTCCGCCCTTCTTATTTCCCATTTACAGAACCTAGTGCTGAAGTAGATGTGTATTGGGGACTAGAAACAGAAACCGATTATAAAATGACCAAAGGAACAGGTTGGTTAGAAATCATGGGTTGTGGGATGGTTGATCCAAATGTCCTTGAAAACTGTGGTATTGATAGTAAAGAATATAGTGGTTTTGCTTTTGGTATGGGAATAGATCGTATTGCGCTATTACTACATCAAATTTCCGATATCCGAATGCTGAGTGAAAATGATATTCGTTTCTTAGAGCAGTTTAAAAGTGCTTTATAAAATAGTTTTTTTGCTTTCGCGCCTGCCTGTCGGCAGACAGGAAAGCGGAATAAGTTGCCTATACGATAGCAATACTATTATCTTCTCTGAAATGCAATATTATGGAAGAATACACCCTTGAAACCGAACGTCTTTATATGCGTCCTGCCCATATAAAAGATGCGCCTTTTGTCTTGGAATTACTTAATACACCTAAATGGATATCATATATAGGAGATCGTAATGTACGCACAGAAGAAGATGCCGTACAATACATTACTTCAAAAATGCTACCTCAGTTTGAAGAAAAGCAATTTGGAAATTATATGGTCATCAGAAAAGAAGATCATAAATTAATAGGTTGTTGTGGCTTGTACGATAGGGAAGGGATAGAAGGTGTTGATATTGGCTTTGCTTTTTTACCATCATACGAAGGCAAAGGATATGCCTTTGAAAGCGCCTCCAAAGTCATACAGTATGGTAAAGAAGTGCATGGTATTGCAACCGTAAGTGGTATCACCGTAAAAGAAAATACAGCATCACAACGATTACTAGAAAAACTAGGACTCAGGTTTATTAAAATGATTACTCTCTCTAACGACACAGAAGCAGTAATGCTTTATCGTAATACTACAGAACATGCGTAAAGACATAGAAATTCCAGAAGTAAAAGATGTATATATCGCTGCGGTAAAAGAACTTCATGAAGAATATAAGACCCAAGATTGGAATGCCTATATCATAAACGATGGTAAGGAGCCTTTAGAAATTGTTTTAATCACTGTACAAGGATATAGTAACACGCAAATGACCTCTCATACGCGACACAAAATCGCAATACTCCCTGCAAAAGGTTTTGCCAAAATTGAATTTATGGAGGAAAGTATTTTTAAAGTAGACAACTTCTACACGGTCACTTACTTTTTAAACAATAAGATGTATGAAAAACGCTGGGAATTTCCAGCTTTTAGTATCAAAGAAAGAAGTTTAAAATCAATCCCTGTAATGCCTAAAAAAGGGGTTTTGGCCATTTAATCCAATCGCTCCGTAAGTTTCTTAAAAACTTTCTTAGGGTCTTTGCCTTTATATAAAATACTATGCACGGCTTCTATAATAGGAATCCGTGCTTTTTTTTCTCGTGTATTATTGAGATCTAAAGCGCTTTTTGCGGCATAATACCCTTCAGCAACCATAGACATCTCCATTTGTGCACTCTTCACCGTATATCCTTTTCCAATCATATTACCGAACATTCGATTTCGGCTAAAAACAGAGTAGCCAGTCACTAATAAGTCTCCAAGATAGGCAGAGCCATTAATATCACGTTTCATCTTATGAGCTCGCTTTACATAGCGTTTAATCTCACGTATTGCGTTGCTCATTAGCACACTCTGAAAGTTGTCTCCATACCCTAATCCGTGAGCTATTCCCGCTGCAATCGCGTAAATATTCTTAAGCGTTGCCGCATATTCAATTCCTATAATATCATCACTCGTCGTGCATTTTATATAATCACAAGAAAGATGGTCTGCAACAGTCTGAGCAATCTCATCATCAGCACAAGCAATAGTGAGATAAGACAATCGTTCTAATGCTACTTCTTCTGCATGACAAGGTCCTGAAATAACACCAATATTTTCAAATGGGATATTGTAAATATCATGAAAATGAGCCCCTACAAGTTTGCCGCTTTCTGGCATAATCCCTTTAATAGCCGAAAATATGATTTTACCTTCTAATGAGGCTGTCATATTTTTAAGTTCGCCTCCTAAAAAAGCAGATGGAACTGCAAATACAATAATATCTGCGTAGTTAATAATCTCATTAATATCATTACTCAAAATCAACTGCTCAGGATTAAACTCTACCGCACTTAAATAACTAGGGTTATGCTGCTCTCTCTTTATATGCTCTACCGCATATACACTTCGCATATACCAGCCTACATGTTCAAGATTCTCGCAAAGCATTTTTACAATAGCAGTTGCCCAACTTCCTCCTCCAATAACTCCAAATTTAGGTTTTTCCTTCATGTGCTTATCATTATACTGTATGTGTAAAAATAAGACATTTTTATCAGTATATCTGTAGGGTTTTGGTTTTGGTACGCTTTCGCGAAAGCGCATAAATATATATTAAAAAACTGAATATTAGGTATTTATATTTTTGGCACGCCATTTGGTTTTAGTAACGTGAATCAAAAACAGAAAGATTATGAAGACGATCAAACTCCTTTCGGCACTTGCGCTAGTAAGCATTTTATGTGCTTCTTGTTATACAGAAGTTATTGTTGAAGACGACATTATTGTAGACACAACACCTGTAATAACCTTAAATGAAGTACTTACAGATTATGAAATCTGGTATGTTGATATTAATCGCTCTTCAGGACCTGTAGCGATTCCTTTTTTACAAAAGGCATTTACAGTTTCGTTTAGAAACGGAAACGTCTTTGCAAATAACAATCTTTCTGGAATTGGAAGTAATGGTGGTGGATTTGGAATTGATATTGGTTTCTATAACACGTTTAACTTTGAATTGGATGTACAACATGACCTTGACGGAGGATATAGCTTTGATGTGCGTCAATTATCGGTAAATGAGATAGAATTTTATGAGCCAAGTACAGGAAGTAGATATGTATTAGAAGGATACCAAAGAAGCACTTTTGATTATGATCTTGTGTTTTATGAAAACATCCATTATTTCTTACAAGAGTTTGAAGCTTGGGAAAAAATATACACTAGTGACGAAGGAAATGTAAATCCATTTGACAACGAAAACTTCCTACAGTTTCTTCCAGCTGGACAAAGCGGAAACTTTAGAAGTTCTGAAGATGCAAATGGCACGGCTATTGATCATATATTTTGGGATTATGATGGTATTTATGATGTAGCTAATGTGCCTGGGAATCTGTACTTAAAAACTTTAACATTAGATTATAATTTTCCAGACAATGAATTTTTTGAACTCATCGTTATAGATGATGAAACCATAGAGTTGTTTCAAGTAAGTTCAGGAACGACATACCAATTCAGAGGAAAAGGATATATACAGTTCAGAACTTCAGAAGAAGATAAAAATAAGAAGACTCCGAAATACAGAAAGAAAACGGAGGATATTAAAAAAGACATACAAGCGCTTAAAACAAAAAAGCTACAAAAGCTTACAGCGCTCTAAAATTTTGGTTGGTTATTTAGTTTGAAGCCGCTCACTAGTGTTACTAAACACTGTGAGCGGTTTCTTTTTGGTATATACTTATGTGTAATAATCAGACCATGACAGAAAGAGAATCTCTTTTAGTAACAATACAATAAATATAAACGAGGCCATTGCAAGTACTATTGCCAATATCTTTTTAATAGAATTCCTTTCTTTTCTTCCCTTTATAGCATTATAAATACATATAAGAGCACAAAAAACACAGATCGCTAAAATGGTTATAAATAATGTTAAAGGGACTTTCGTATCGGTAATTCTTTTTACTCCTTGTAGTAGACTAATCACAAGAAATGAGATCAAAGCAAGAACCCCAAAATAATACCCCCGTCTTGAATATGGATTTTCTATATCTAGCTTGGGCATCTTACTTTTTTAAGACTTATAAAAATGCATCTCATCCAAATATTCAAAAACCTCAGCAGGAAGTAAGGGTCTTACATTCTTTTTTTCTTTGATTCCATTGCGTATCGCAGTGGAAGATATCTCCATAATAGGTGCTGCTACTTTATGTATTTTAGCATGGTTATCAAATTGCGTTTCTATAGTGCCTTCAGAAATACGTGGATACACATAAATCTCATGATTTTGAAGAATCACCTCGTAATTTTTCCATTTATGGAAGCTCTTTAAATTATCTTCTCCCATAATCAAACAAAACTGGTAATCAGGATATTTTTCTTGCAGATAGGTGAGTGTATTGACAGTATAATTAGGTTGTGGCAAGTTAAATTCTATAGTACTTACGTCAATCTTAGGGTACTCCTCTAGGGCCCGTTGCACCATCTGGTATCTGTGATGATTATCTAGCAAACTACTTTTCTTCTTAAAAGGATTATGAGGCGTAATCACCATCCATATTTTATCTAAATCACTATACTCTGCCATGTGATTTGCAATGACAAGATGTCCTACATGTATAGGATTAAATGTTCCGAAATAGAGTCCTACTTTCAATGATGATGGGTGTTATAATACTTGTTTTGTATCTTATATATTTTTCAAATCTCAAGCTTATGCTTCTTTGCTTTTTGGCAACGGAGTTTTAATAAAATTTGAAACAAGCGCTTCAGCTTCTCTCAATGCTTTATTTAAATCATCGTTAAGAATGATGTGATCAAATTGAGGTGCTGTTGCTAACTCTACAGATGCCTTTGCAATACGCATATTGATCTTATCTTCACTCTCTGTTTTACGTTTTTTAAGGCGTATCTTAAGTTCATCTACGCTAGGTGGTTTTACAAAAACGGCCAGTGTTTGATCTGGGAACTTCTTTTTAATTCGTAATCCTCCTACCACATCAATATCAAAAATCACATGCTTGCCCATTGCCCAAATACGTTGAACTTCTTTTTTAAGTGTACCATAAAAATTATCTCGATACACCTCTTCCCATTCAAGGAAATCTTCATTTTTAATGTGTTGCTTAAACTCCTTAAGAGAGATAAAATAATAATCTTTTCCGTCTTGTTCTTCACCTCTCGCCTCTCGACTCGTCGCCGAAATACTAAATTCTAAATTTAACGCCTCTTGTGCTAATAGATGGCGAACGATGGTTGTTTTACCACTTCCTGAAGGAGCTGAAAAAACGATAAGTTTCCCTGAGTGTTGTTTTTCTTTTGTCACGCCTTATGTAAAGATTTTAAAGTACGTTAAGCATTTGTTCTTTTACTTTTTCTAATTCGTCTTTCATTTGCACCACCAGTTGTTGCATTTGAGCATGATTCGACTTTGAACCAATGGTATTGATCTCACGACCTATTTCTTGGCTTATAAAGCCTAGTTTCTTACCATTAGAATCATCAGAGTCTAATGCTTCTGTAAAATAATCCAAATGATTTTTAAGACGCACCTTTTCTTCGGTAATGTCATACTTTTCTAAGTAATAAATCAATTCTTGTTCAAAACGATTTTCATCCAACTCTACTTTAAGATCTGACACTGCTTTTTCAAGACGTGTTTTGACACTATCCAAACGATCTACATCCATCACCACTACTTTTTCTAGTAACTCTTGTAAATTATTGATCCGTAATTCAAATTCTCCTTTTAGAGACTTCCCTTCATCAGATCTATAGGTATTAATCTCTTCTAATGCTTTATCTAGGGTTGTTAGGATACTTTTATATTCATTTTCATCCATCTCCTCACGCTCTATTTTTAATGCATCAGGAAGACGTACAGCCATTTTTAAAAGTTCTACAGGTTCACTATCTGCCACATTACCTAGCTGTCGCATGTATTCCTTTACAACACCTTCATTCACTTTGGTGTTTGTGTTTTCACCTGTGCTTTCTACATACAAAGCAAAGTCAACCTTACCACGTACTAATGATTTTGCAACACGGTTACGCATGGCCAATTCTTTCTCTCTATACGTAGAAGGAATACGTGCATTAAGATCAAGACTCTTACTATTTAGAGACTTCACCTCAATGGTAATCTTCTTTCCAGGAAGCTGTATCACACTCTTCCCAAAGCCAGTCATTGATTTTATCATATCAACAAATATACGAGTTTTACAAGGATCAAATGTCTTATCAAAATAAGAACAACAAGGATATTTTGTGAGTACGCTTTCGCGAAAGCGGAAACCTGTACAAATAAAAATATAAAAAAGTACAAGTATTTTACCCAATTAAAAAAGGGGCATTTGCCTTAGGCAATAACTGTTATCGCCCCTCATAAATCGTTTATAATTATATCAATTTTGGGGTTCTTAATTAATAAAAATCCATTATGACAAATAGTTCCGTGATTATTGATTCTATAGGTACTGCAAAACCTATCGCTTCAAAAATACTCTCAGATGCCTTTGAGATCCCTCAAGAACTTATTACAAAACTTATTTATGGAGCCCCTTCTGTTTTACTTCACAAAGTAGATGATGCGCTTGCTCAAAAAGCTACTGATACCTTATCACAATTAGGTCTAGAAGTAAGCGTTCAAGATGCCTCTGTATCTATACCCGTTAGTAATACAAGCTATGAAATAAGTGTATATATAGAAGATATAGAAGCATTACCTACCGTTACGCGTCAAGTAAGCGAATTTTTAGGATGTAGTCTTAAAGAGGCGTTTCATCTCCTAGCTGAACCCTCTGGGATTGTACTTGGTGGGGTCTCAAAAGCAACAGTAGATGCGTTTTCAAAAAGAGTAGATGCTAGAGTGGTAGCTTCTCAAATAACAAACGACACCTATACAATTACGGTACTACCTGGAGAAAAGCTATTACAAGAACAGATTTCTAAAGAATTAAACACAAAAGAATACCCGTTTATTACTATTTCATACAGCGATAGTCAGCGTATATGGCGTAAATATGGCACTAGTAATAAACTGACGATTTGCAATGAGAGTCATCTTCGTTATGAACTTCTTCTGGAAAAAGTAACTACATCCAATCCTCGTCATAAAGAAACTCTTATGACAACCATTGGAATGCCAGAAGAAATTATAGATACTGTACTAACAAATCTTCCTGTACAGCTAGAAGAAGGAATCACAATACAGGAAGCTATTACACAAATAGAAAAGTATAAAACAACTGGATTACACTGTGCATGTAGAGCTTTGGCAAACTCAGATACGCAAATACATATAGATTCAATAATCGATCTAGAAGCTACACAAAATTTACTAAATCAATTTATTGCAGAAGACCAACTTCCTTCAAAAGAAGGTCAGTCTTGGAGTTCTCCATTCATCAAAAAATTGATCGCTCGTTATATCGAATCAAAATTAATCGAAATACAAACATCTTTAGAAATCACTGCCTAATGGAAACACATACTAAAAACGAAACATTACATATACGTATTGCTGAAAAAGGAAAGATGTATAGTCTGGAAGGAAACTACAAAGAAGCCTTACGTCATTATAAAGAAGCTATCAAAATGATGCAACAGTCTAAAGATAGCGAAATCTTCTTTCAGCATTATAGTCAGTGTGTGATGGAAGCTTTAGAACTATCTGGCGCTCATGATGAGGTGATTAGTTTTTGTGAACGCTATATAGATTTTCTGGATCAGAAAAGTGATGATAGTGCACTTATAAAAAAACATTACGCTACTGTGTTGGAAAAGAAAGCCATACAGTACTTATATAAAGATGAGAAAGATATCTCATTAGAACTACTTAAAGAGGCTCAAAGTCATGTAGGTAATGGCAAACAACCTATTACAGATCAATTAGTAAACTGGTTGCAACGTGGTTTTATGATTACCAAACAACAAATCGCTGCCTTACAAAAGAAGCATCAATACTTTATCGTAAGAGCAGATGTTGTCAACCCAAAAATTGCCTTTGAACTCCCAGCAATTATTTCATAATTAAAAAAACCAAAACACATGAGTTACACAGAAGATATTACTAACGGCGCAAGCATCTTACAACAAGTAGATGTTACTGACATTATTACGTCACTTGCTCTAGGAATTGCAGCAGCACAAGAAAAGTTAGATGATAATTCGATCAAACAATTGACCAAGCTTTCTGAAACCGAAGTAGGCGATAAATCTTTATTAGAATTAGGATTCACACCTGCTTTTTATTCTTTTGATTATGCAGATGTGAGCGCTTCTATCAGCCTACGTATGGCTCTAAAAAAATCAGATGAGTTTAGTTTAAAACTGAGTGCAGACTATAAAAGCAATGCCGACTTTGACAAAGATTTCTTCAAGAGTTTAGAAGATAAAAAGAAGAAGAAAACCCGAAAAGAATTTAAATCTGTAAAAGATATTTCGCTTAAAGCGAAAATAGAAAGTAACATCACCCTTAATGCTGATTCTTATAACATGCATCAGGAAGACGGAACAATTTCTAGAGTGGAAGACTTCGGAGAAAATGTACGCACCAATAATCAGGAGTATCGTGTAAGCAAAGAAATTGAAGAGGCAAAAGAAGTTGTAAATCAATCTTCTTCTGGAGTAATTATAAGAAAAGCAGGGCCTTATATTACCCTGTATATTCCTGAAACACCTACAAGTTCATATGGACTTTTAAAATTAGATAGTGTCTATCCAACAACAAGTGCTAGTGGAATAGATATTAATCTAAACACTAGTAAAAGTTTCAAAAAATATGGAACGTTCAATACGACATTTAACAGAGCAAAAACAGAAAACACAGGTACCGTATACGGTCTAACAGAAGATGGTTTTACGACAGATGGAACTACATTTGAAAAACCTAAAATCTATTTTGGATGGGATAAAGACGAGTTTGACCCAACCTATCAAGAAGGAGCTGTTTCAAATGCAACTCCAGAATTATCTTTATACTTAGACGTATTAGGACAGGTATTAAGAGAAGATACAGATTCAAAAATCAATATCATAGGATATACTGATGGAAGCGGTGATGCTGATTATAATAAAGATCTTAGTAAACGAAGAGTAGATGCTATCACACGTCATTTCTTTGGAAAAATAAGTAATGACCCAACGCTTAAAGATAGAATTAAAAGCGCACTCTATGAAGGTGAAAAATTAGCAAATGGGGCTACCGCAAGAGATGAAAATCTTAGATATGTGTCTATAGAGGTTATCTCAGATAATGACTATATTTTCTTTGAAGGCGGGGAAATCAATGCTGCTCAAGCAACACCTAATGTAGCTTCTACAGATGCAAATAAATTTATTGTTCTAGAAGACACCTCAGCTGTTGCTCCTCCTGCTATTATCAAATTTACCTATGGAGGTGAAGAAGTTGTTATTAAAGAGGCTGCTGTAGATGAGAGTTCTAAACTCTCTAGCAAAAGTCTTATTGCTGGATTCCATCACGAAAAAGTAGGAGAGCTAAGCTACTTGCTACACGAAGAATCTATGGTAAACTATACTGTATATAATAGTGAGTCAGAAGAGCTTGATGTCACGGTAGATGGTGTTGCCTCTGCCGAACTTGACAAAGAAAAAACAAAGGTATTTGTAAGCGAAACCGAAACTTCTAAGACACGTTTAAATACGTCTTCAAAAGAAGTAGATGGTAACAGAACCTTTGCCGTGAGTGGAAGTATAGATTTTAGAACTTCGCGACAATTTGATATGTCTGTAGAAGGAAATGCATCTCTTGCCGCTAGAATGAAATCTGTGCCAGCACCTCAAGAGTTTTTGGATTACATCACGCAGGTATTGTCCAATTCAAATAGTGCCTCTTAATGTCTGTTGGTGCTGAAATATCAAGAACATTGGTCAATGCACCACTTCCTAAGCTCATTGAGCAATTGGGAGTCTCTATTGCCAATGCACAAGCTGCATTAGATAAAAATTCTATACAACTTTCAAATGCGATGAGTGCAAATCAAGTAACTATTGGAGATCAGCAATATAGTCTGATCGCTTTAGGGTTTGCACCTACCTTTTATCAGTTTACCGAAGCCACAGTAGAGGCAAAACTAGAATTCTCATTGTCAGAGTCAGAGTCTTTTAGCGTAGGAGGATCTGCAGAATTAAAAACTGAGATATTTAGTGCAAGTCTTACCGCAAGTTACGCTAGGAAGTTTGAGATGAGTGCAGAAGGTGCCTCATCTATTGCTACTCGTATTGTTGCCATACCTGCGCCAGACACGTATCATGAACTATTAAAAGAACTCGCTGCAGATTCATAACGATTTAAATCACTAATAATTAAAAATAAAAACTATGTTTAATAACAATCCACGTATAGGTCAAGAAATTCTTGACGTACCCATGGGCGATATGATACGCCAAATGGCGTTTGCGATCGCAGAAGGGCAAATGGCACTCGATGAAAATTCTATCGAAGTAGCCGAAATGATGGGAGGTCTTGACACCATCACCGATGAAAACGGAAATACTACATTTACAGATAGTCGGGTCTTCTTTGGAAAAGAAAGAGTTTCTATCTCTGATGCCGTTACCATTTATAATACTACGACAGATGATAGTATAAAAAATCAGATCTTTAGGCCTGCATATGTTGAGACTGCAACTAGCCCAACTCACGGTCTTGATATTGTAGATGGGGTTTATAAAACTTCTGTAACAACAAAAACTCATATAGTAAACGAAGATGCCTATAATTCAGATACATTTAGACATGTACGTGAAAAAAACACCAGTAATGAGTATAGTGTTGATGACACTAAAATAGAGCTCGTTTCTTCTGCTTCTCCTTCTGTAACCGAGATTTTCATCCCACAACGTCTTTCGATGTTAGAATTAGGATTCACTCCTACGTTTTACCAATTTGTAGACACTATCATAGAAGCAAAAGTGGCTATTAAATTTACAAGAGAAGGCTCTTCAAGTTTTGATGTAAAAACAAATAGCAAAACCAGAAGTGCTTCTATAGGTTTTAGAAGAGGTCAGATTAGAGCAAGCCGCAACATAACGACTACTCAAGTGAATGCAAATTATTCTCAAAAGTTTAGTTACTCTGCAGAAGGATCTAGTCTTATGCGCACCAAACTTGTTCCTATCCCACCACCAGCAATTCTGGAACAGCGTATACAAGAACAAATGGAAATTGCAAGAGGAGAAGCTACTAACAACTAGAGGTAATGGCTAATATCACCAAAGAACTCATGAATGCACCCCTTCCCGAGATGGTTAAAAATCTCGGGACAGGGATTGCTGAGGCACAGTATGCATTGGATAAAGTATCTATTAAGATTGCTCAAATGATGTCTGGTTTTAAAGAAGATGATGATGGCAAACTAGTCCAAGATCCTAATACACTCATCAAACTAAAAGAAGGAGAACCAGGGTACAGTTTGCTTGCCTTAGGGTTTACACCTACATTTTATCAGTATGTAGATACACTTATGGAAATCAAAACCTCTTTTTCTATGTCTCAATCTAGAGAATTTAGTGTTGGTGCTGAGGTAAAAGTGAGAGCCTTTATGGTAACGGCATCTGTAAATGCGAGTTACTCTCAAAAGTACCAATACTCGGCTGAAGGAAGTTCGATGATTCGCACCAAACTGGTAACAGTACCTTCTCCTGCTATTTTTGAACAACGATTAAAAGAATTATTACGTACTGAAAACCCTTCATCATAGGTAATGGCAAAAAAGTGGACCTCATTTTTAAAGAATAATACTTCAAAAAATACAGTAAAGGAACAGCAAGTTCCTTCGTTAAATTTTGAAGACATTCTTAAGGAGAATGAAGACATTCAAACACTACTTAAGGAGAAAGAGGAGCTAGAACACGCACTTAAAAATGCCCCTGGTACTCAAAAAAAGGAAGCTGGAGATCCACGCTTTCGCGAAAGCGAAATTATCCCCATTTCAAAAAAGAAAAAAGATGAAAAAAAATGGGCTGATAACAGAGCCTCTCTCTTAGAAAAAAAGAGACAAGAAAAAAAGGAAGCTGCTGCATGGGAAAAAAAACATGCCAAAAAACCAACAGTAGCCAAACCCAAAAGAAAACAGGTTGATCCAGTTGCAAAAAAAGAAACAACGAGAAAAGAAAGACCTGTTAAGAAAAAGGATTCCTCCTTTTCAAAGCCAAAAAATCCTGTACGTAAAAAGCATACCAAAAATGATATAGAACAATGGCTTAAAGAACGTCTTGAAGCTAATAAAGTCATAAAAGAAAAAAAACAAGAGGCACAACAATGGCTTTCAAAAAGAGAGCAAACCACACAACGTTCATTAGCGCAACTCAAAGAACAAAAAGAGACTGTTTCAAAGTGGATTCAAAAACAAGAGGCTACAAAACAAAAGGCATTAGACATACTGAAGGATAAAAGAGTACAAGAAGTAATTCCTAAACGTATAAAGAAACCTGTAGAAGATGCATATGCATACCTAGATTCAAAAAATAAAAAAGGGGCTATAAATAAGCTTACTATCGATATCAAAAAAGTAGTTTCAAAAAAAGAAATGCCTTTTAAAAAACCTGATATCAAAAAGAATTGGGGAGATATTCTTGATAAAAAAAGAGAAGCTGTTTCTCAAACAAAAAAGTACAAAAAAGAAATAGAACGTAAAATGAATGTGGCTCCTAAAATTGCAAAAGGCCTTTGGGAAAAACGAGATTTGTTAAAGAAAGAGCGATTAAAAGAAGCGCTAGCTCTTAAAAAAGAAGAACTCAAAGCCGAAGCTAGAAAGCAAGCAAGAGCTCAAGAACGTAAACAACAAAAAAAAGACGATCGCTTTTTTTAACCTATATATATTATGGATAATCAATCATCAGGTGCTTTAACACTTAAAGAAATTCTACTAGGAATCACAGATAGTCTTAATGAAGCACAACATAAACTACGTAATATGGAACCCTATGACGAATATGGGCGCCCTAATACCATGTACCAAATCCCATACCTAGATTTTAATTTACAAGTCACTTCAGAATTTGAAAGCACTCCTCAAGAGACATCAACAACTGCTGTATCATCACCAGTAAATGATGATGCACTTCCTTCTAAAAGTGCTGTGTATTACAAACCTAAAATGATGTTTAGGCCTATAAAACCTCAGCAAAAAACTTCTCAGACATCTAGTGAAGTGGTCAGTACCATAAGTGGTCGTTTTGTGGCTACAATGCCTAATGAAGGAGTGCCACAAATACTATTACGTTGTAACTACCAAGAACCTGTACTACAAAACAATATCTATAGCGTACCTATTGAGGTCGTCATGGAAAATGCTGCTGGAGAAAAACTATCAGGCATGCGTGTAGAGTTTAACTTTAATGAAGATAAAACAACACTTGTTAATGATACTGCATTAATAACAACGCCAAGCTTTGATGCACAAGAAGTGCTCACAAATGGATTAGGTATTGCGACTAATACAATTACTATTGATCCTACAGATTATAATAGTGGTAAAGTGCTCTTTTTTGATATAAATGCGGGAACAATTTTTAAAAAAATTTCTATTAGTAAATTATAATCTTATCAAGTATGAAACTATTTTTTAAAGTAACCCTACGAGATCATCTTGGTAAAATACCACAAGAAATGAAACTCGCCATTCAATTTTTTAATAGTGAGACAAAAACTTGGGAAAAGATTGATTCGGAAATCACAGGATACCAAGAAGGCAGCTACACCTTTGACTATTACATACCTTCTCGTATATATGGTGACCAACCTACATTGCGCAAGGTACGTGAAGTATTACAAGCTGGAGGAATGCCTATGTTTAGACTGGTAGATGCTAATGCTAAAGAACAGGTACATCTCCTTTCAAAGCAAGGAGATTATAGTATGCTTGAGGATGCTATCTCTTATGATTTTGGAAATTTATTTCTCTTAGAAAGAGAACAAATAGAAGGATTAGACAATCCTAAAGTACCCTCTGTGCTTATTACCACAACAAAGACTACACAGGATACTACTCCTGAAATGGAAGATTTACAAAAAGAAGTAGATGAATTAAAAGAGCAACTTAGACAGCAAGAGGCAAATACTGAAACAAATACAACTTCTGCTGAGCAAGCAGAAGAAATTGATTTCCTCAACCGTAGGGTTAGCTCTTTGGAAGCAGAAAAAGGAGTGCTAGAGGCTACGATCACACAACAGGGGCAAACAATAAATACACAACTTGGAGAAATCAATCATTATAAGAATATAGAACAGCAACAACTAAATACTATTTCAACATTAAAGGTTGAAAAGCAAACATTACAAGATCAATTAGACCTATTATCACAAGAAACTGTTGAAGAAGAATATATTCCTAAATCTGTTGCTGCAAACAAATTATATACTGATGTTATTGACGAAATTAAAATAGCAAAGGAGAACACAGCGACCTCTGGTTTTAAACTTTCTAATATTTCAATTAATCTAAAAACTGTTGCTGAAAAAGATGAAGGAGGATTACGTTTTCAAGTGATTGATATCAATAATGCTTCGGCTATTAATGGAGCAGCTATTAGCGATATAAAAATTGATATTACAGAAGACGAAACTCCTATCGTAAACGAACTTATTGTTCCTAAGCTTATAGGCCTTACAGAAACTGCGGCTCGTAATTACCTTGAAAAATTTAGTTTACGTTTAGATCCTGTATATCAATTAATAGATACTGAGAACAGCATCCTTTCTGAAGGACAAGCATTTAAGCAGTCTCCAGAGCCAGGAATAACAACAACACCAGACACCACAATCACTGTCATTTTTGCAAAAAACAACCAACACCTAAACTAAGAGACCATGTCAAATCCAAAAGAATTTATGAATGATACTATGGCAGCACCCTTGGGCAATCTTATTGCTTCTATAGGTGAAGGCGTCGCAGATGCACAGGCTGCCCTCGATGCAGGTTCATTGGCACAAACACTTGCCTTGTACGATAATGAGGATGGGGATATTATGAATAAACGCTTGCGCGAAATCGGATATCAGCCTACTTTTTATACCATTCCAGAAACAAAAGTAAAAGCCAAAATATCATTGGCAATGTCTCAATCGGGAAGTTCTTCTCAAATACAATCTAACAGATTATCAAAGGTGAAAATGTATGCAACACCTATTAATGCGACCAATACAAACAAGTATAACCTTAATGTAAATGCAAGTGTCGAGTTAGATTTTACCATAAAACCTATTCCTGCTCCAGAAGGCGCTGAACTTAGAAAAACACCTGATCTTATAGGTAAAACCTTAACCGAAGCACAAGATGTATTAGGAGAATTTAATTTAAACTATGAAATTCTTACTGGTGATGACACCAAAAAAATAACAAGTCAAAGCCCTGAAGCAAAAACAACTGTAAGGGCATCAGATGTTATTTCACTCACGTTTGAAGATAGTAGTGATGCCTAAAATTAATGTGTATTAGGAGGTACAGGACTTAGCTGATTATATACGCTTTCGCGAAAGCGGAACATTTCCCAACTCCTTTGCATAGCTAATTATGATTGCTTATTCCCGTTTTTATCAAAGGTTTTATCTAATTCCTTTTCTGTATGCCACACAGCAATCCCGATCCCTAGAAGCAATACACCTAGTTGTATAAAAACTTTTGGTGTAGTCTCAAAAGGAAGTAAGATCAGACCTGAGATCATTGTAGCTAATGCTACACGCCAAAGATCTTTAGCACTTTGTCTATTGGCAACGTCCCATATCTCTTGATTGGCCATGGAACGCCGGGTACGATAGCCGTAAAAATGATTGATTTTTTTAGGTGGGTTTTTACGGTAATAATAAGTTAAACATAAGAAAAGAATCCCTTGAAAAAGGAGCGCACCATTTTCTATTGTAAAAAGCACGTCTGTATACATTCCCGTATTCATTTACAGGGTACGCAACCAAATATTTCTAAAGCCTACCCCACTTTTGTCGCCATGATCTTGCAAAATAATAGGTCCATCCCCGTGCGGATTATTTTTTGGATAGCCTATGTATTCTGTGCTACCCTTCAATTCAAAGTGATCTTGTATTAAAACACCATTTAAAAACACAGTAAGGGTTCCCGCTTTTACTTTTTTACCCGCCTCATTAAATACTGGAGCGTGAAAGACGATGTCATAACTATTCCACTCGCCTGTGGGCTTTGCTGCCATGACATCTGGTGCTTTTTGCTTATAAATTGACCCTACCATTCCGTTTACATAAGTGTCATTATCATTATTGTTAAGAATCTGTACTTCGTACAATCCCTGAAAAAAGACACCGCTATTGCTTCGGTTTTGATTGGTTTGGGTATTAGTAGGATCGCTACGCCATTCTAGGTGTAGCTGGACACTTCCAAAGTTTTCTTTGGTCATGATATCTCCTGTCCTGTCTTTTACGGTCATACTCCCATCAGGATTGATAGTCCATTGTGGTGTTCCTCCCCCATTTCTACTTTTCCAAGCGTCAAGGTTTGATCCATCAAACAATACAATGGCATCACTAGGCACTCCCGACTGACCGTTAATAGCCACTTTAGGAGGCTTGGGCTCCCAAACTTCTGTTTGTTCTGGTTTTGTGGGTTCTGCTCCTGTTTTTCCAGAACCACAAGAGATTATAGAAATAGTGACGATGATAATTCCTATGTGCTGTACTTTTATCATTAGTTAATTTCTTTAATCGTGATGTTACGATACCATACTTTGTCTCCATGATCTTGCAAACCAATATGTCCCTCTGGGTATTTTCCAAAACCTTCCCAGTCTGCAAATTTTGTTTTTGAAACCATGGCGTCCCATTTTTCACCATTCACAGGGAACGTGAAGGCGTTTTTACCATTGAGAGATAATTTACCAATATTTTGGTCATGGTTAATCATTAGTTTTACACGATTCCATTCACCCGCTGGGTTGATCATTCCGTCCTCAGGTTTGATCATATCATATAGGGAGCCTGCTTTGTGAGTGCCATTGGCTACTTTGGCATCTGGATGACGTTCATCATCCAATACTTGGATTTCTGGGCCAGTTTCATAAGCTTCTTTAAATTCTGGAGACTCATGCACGCCCCAAAAAATACCACTATTTCCTCCTTCAGAAATTTTCCATTCCAACTCAAGAATAAAGTTTTTA
The DNA here is from genome assembly GCF_042653865.1 of Dokdonia ponticola. NCBI lineage: Bacteria > Pseudomonadati > Bacteroidota > Flavobacteriia > Flavobacteriales > Flavobacteriaceae > Dokdonia > Dokdonia ponticola. Next base: position 57,691 of record NZ_JBHSFV010000019.1, read on the forward strand.
TACGTTCCCTTTGTAATAATATTCTTTCCGCCCTCACCGCTTGGAGTGAAAACCATCGCATCCCCATCTATACTCCATTCCTCATGCATCTCATCGACCCCATACCCTTTCCAAGCATCAAAATTGGATCCATCAAAAAGCACCATTGCTTCTTGTATGGTTTGTTTTTCAGGTGTCGTTGTTACTTTGTCAACCGGCTCAACGGATTCAACCGGTTGACTTGTTTCTTTTTCTTTACAGCTTAAAGCGAAAATTGCCACAGCTACGATGTAGATTGTTTTTTTCATAATTGTTGATTTATAATCCCAATATCTTCTTTAAATTCTCTTTGTCAATGTCCTCCCCTGCAAAATCATCAAATCGTTTTTGAGTGGCTTCAATAATATGACTTGCGATAAAAGGAGCCCCTTCTCTAGCGCCTTGCTCTGGGCTTTTCACACAACATTCCCATTCCATTACCGCCCAAACGTCACAACCATATTCTGTTAACTTGGTAAAAATCGTTTTAAAGTCTATTTGTCCGTCGCCTGGAGAACGATAACGCCCTGCACGGTCTTGCCAGTCACTATATCCTCCAAAAGTACCACGCTTTCCATCAGGTTTAAACTCAGAATCTTTTACATGAAATGCCTTTATAAACGAATGATAATGGTCTATATAGGCAATGTAATCCAGTTGTTGCAATACAAAATGACTTGGATCATATAAGATATTACATCGCTTGTGATTTCCTGTCGCTTCTAAGAAACGCTCAAAAGTAACCCCATCGTGCAGATCTTCTCCCGGATGAATTTCATAGGCGACATCTACTCCGCAAGCATCGTATTCATTTAATAAAGGTAACCAACGTTTTGCTAGTTCTTCAAAACCCATTTCTACCAATCCCGTAGGGCGTTGTGGCCATGGGTGCATGGTATGCCAAAGTAATGAACCACTAAACGTAGCACTTACATTCAGTCCTAAATGCTTACTTGCGCGTGCTGCACTGATCATTTGCTGGCGTGCCCACTCCGTCCGTTTCTTTGGGTTGTTTTTACAATTGTCTGGCGCAAAATTATCAAACATGAGATCGTAGGCAGGATGTACTGCCACCAATTGCCCTTGTAAGTGGGTAGAAAGCTCTGTAATCTCAAGACCATAGTCATTGATTTTTCCTTTGAGTTCGTCGCAATACGTTTTACTTTCTCCAGCTTTAGTCAAGTCAATTAATCGATTTTCCCAAGTAGGAATTTGAATCCCTTTATAGCCTAAATCTGCAGCCCATTTACAAAGTCCGTCTAACGAATTAAACGGCGCTTTATCATCCATAAATTGGGCTAAAAATACCGCAGGTCCTTTTATTGTTTTCATAATTGCTTTTTATGTCATTTCCGCGTAGGCGGAAATCTCATTATCGTTTTACTCTCATTTACACGCTTTCGCGAAAGCGTATATTACATTTTTTTTATCCGCTCCCAAGTGCTTGGATCAACTTCTGTCTAATACGCTTCAAAAAAATCTCTTTTTTTACTATCGTTCCTTTTAATAAGGGTTCCTACAAATTCGATCAATTCTTTTCTTTTCTCAGCACCTAGCAATAACATATCATTCCCTTCTCGATCAAATATCATCATAGAACCATTCATATTTCCATAATCTTCTTCTCCAGTTGCTAGTATTGTTAAAGAAGAACCATCACGTAAAATATCTCTGTTTTTCCAAATCATAATAGGATGTCTTTCATCAGACAAATAAAAAGAATCACCCCATTTTCCATAATAATCAAATAGCACTTTCTTTGTGATAAATGAATGCAATACACAATCATAAGAGAATAATGTTCCCGTATACTCGTACCCATTTATTTTGCTAGAAAACTGATTTTCAAAAGTACCCCAATACGTATTGGAAGGTAATTTGCCACATTTATTGGGTGTAGTTCTTACAGAAGAGCTACAACCAATAAGAACTAAACAACTAAATATAGTCAGGTAATATTTCATTATGTAAGAGTCACCCACACATTCCCATCGCGATGTGATTGAACCGCTTTTTCAATAAAATTCATTCCACGTACGCCGTCGGTCATGCCTGGAAATTCTCCCTCGTAAAATTTCTGGCCTCGAATGGCTTTGGCAACCCCTTTATAAATATTTCCCATGGCATCAAAGATCCCCTCGGGATGTCCAGGAGGCAATTTTGTGCCATCTAGTGAAAACTCACTATTATACGTATGTCCTGGTTTTAGGGTTCGTAAAGGTTGTCCTTCTTCTAATAAATACAAATAATTAGGGTTTTCTTGCTCCCATTTGAGCGCTGCTTTTTTACCGTAGATGGCTATGGTAAAATTATTTTCTTCCCCTGTAGCTATCTGACTAGAGCGCAATACACCTTTGGTATATTCCCCTAGACGAAGTAGTACGGTACCATCAATATCCATTTGGTTATCGGCATACAGATGATTTAAATCAGCCAACACCGATTTCACTTTCTGACCTGTGACGTATTCTAACATTTGATAGGCATGTACGCCTATATCACCTAAGCAACAACTGATTCCTGATTTCTCAGGGTTCAATCGCCATGTGGAGTTACGTTGTTCCTTATCATGAATGATAGGATTGATCCATCCTTGATAATACTGGGCATCTACTTTTTGAATAGCACCTATCTCGCCATTGGCAATCATGGCTTTCATTTGGCGCACCATTGGATATCCCGTGTAGGTATGTGTTAATCCAAAGATAGCACCACTTTTCTGCTGAATGGTTTGGAGCTCTAATGCTTCGGCATAGGTCATGGTCATTGGTTTTTCACAAATCACATGAAACCCTGCTTCCAATAACTGCTTTGCCATGGGGAAGTGCAAAAAGTTAGGCGTTAGTATAGATACTACTTGAATTCTGTCTTGTTCCGGACGTGCGAGTTCTGCAGTGATCAGCTCATCTAGATTTGCATGAATACGATCTGTTGCGATGCCTATCGCTTTCGCGAAAGCGAGACTTTCATGTAGATCAACATTAAAAACTGCTCCCGTTAATTGATATGCATCAAACATACTCGCGGCAACACGATGTAAAACTCCTATTAAACTATCACCACCGCCACCAAGGACGCCCCATTTTATTTTGTTACTCATTACTCAAACTATTAGTGTCAGGCGGAGCTTGTCGAAGCTCAAAGCCAATTACTTTATTCTTTTACTTCTATTTTTTCGTTTTTAAAAGCTACTAGGAAAAATACGAACACCGCTCCTGCAATTCCAGCAGGAAGGACCCATATATCATACCAATTGTGACCTCCATCGGTAAGTGCATTAAGGTCTGTAATATATCCTGCAAGACGGAAGCCTACTAACATTCCTAAACCATAGGTTGCGAGTGTGATCAATCCTTGGGCTGAACTCTTAAATTTTTCTCCTGCTTTAAAGTCAGTATATATTTGTCCAGACACAAAGAAAAAGTCATAACAAATACCATGTAAGATAATCCCAAAAATAAGCATCCAAGTATTTTCTCCTGCATCTCCGTAAGCAAACAGTAAATAACGTACTACCCAAGCGAGCATTCCTACAAGCAATGTCATTTTAATACCATACTTCTTTAAGAAAATAGGTAATAGAAGCATAAATGCAATTTCAGACATTTGTCCAAAGGTCATTTTACCTGCCGCACCTTCCATTCCTAATTCATTTAAGTATTGGTTTGCGTGCTGATAATAAAAGGCTAATGGAATACAAATCAGAATAGATGCTATAAAGAAGACTAAGTACTTTTTATCTTTTAACATTCCTAAAGCATCTAATCCTAAGATATCCCGTACAGTTACTTTTTCAGTTTTATCCACCACTGGAGGAGTCTCGGGAAGTGTAAAACTAAACACCCCTAGTAATGCTGCTGCTCCAGCAGCCATTATAAAGGTATTTTGAAGCACGTTATCTGACTCCCAAGCTAGAAAACCTATCACAAGTCCGGCTACAATCCATCCTATTGTTCCCAATACACGAATGAGGGCAAAATCCTTTGCCGGATCTTTCATTTGTCTAAAAGCAACTGAATTTACCAATGCTAGTGTAGGCATATACAAGATCATATAAATTAATATATATGGATAAAATGTATCAAAATTCTCAGATGTTCCTGCCATGTATAATAACCCCGCTCCTAATAAATGTAAAACTCCTAGTATTTTTTGAGCAGAAAAATAACGGTCTGCAATAAGGCCAATAATAAAGGGCGCTACAATGGCACCTATAGACTGGGTCTCGTATGCCATTGCCATTTGACCTCCTGTAGCACTAAAGGCTTTTGCCAAAAAAGTACCCATAGTAACAAACCAAGCTCCCCAAATAAAAAATTCAAGAAACATCATGATTGATAATTGTACTCTGATTGTTGCTTTCATAAAATCTTATTTAAGGTTTGTTATTGATTTTTCAACCAAGGCTTTGGTTAGTTTAATACCTTCTTTGGGGTCTTCCAAAGGGCCTTCATATTCTATGCCTACATATCCCTTAAAACCTGCATCTTTTACAATTTGCATAATACGCCCATAATCTAGTTTGGTCTCATCACCATTCTCATCAAAGTTATAGGATTTTGCAGAAACTCCTTTGGCGTATGACATTAATTCTTTCATTCCTTTATACGTATCGTATTCTTCAACACATGGGGCTCCCCATCGCGCTCCACCTTCTCTTTTTACACAAAAATTTCCAAAATCTGGAAGTGTTCCCGCTGTAGGCATGTTAACTTCTTTCATCACCGCCGCTAGTTTTGCTCCATCACTAGACCAGCCACCGTGGTTTTCTATAAGGATACTAACGCCTTTGTCTTCACCATAGGTAGCAAGTTCTTTAAGAGACGCTACAGAAATCGTGTGCCATTTTTCTGGATCTTCTTCTCCAAATAAATTTGCTCTAATAGAATGTGCGCCCATTAGTGCTGCTGCATCCATCCATATTTTATGGGTTTCGATAGCTTCTGCGCGTTTTGCAGGATCTGGATCTGCGAGTTCCCCATCATTATCTACCATTAAGAGTACATTTTCCATTCCTGCAGCATCACTTCGCTTTTTTAATTCTGCAGCAAGTGTCATCACCGTTTCTCTATAATTTGTTTTATCCTTAACTTGAGGATATAATTGTGTCACATATTCTACCCCAGTATACCCTAAATCTTTTGCGATGGTTGCAAAATCCATAGGATCCATGGATCCATCTTGAAACGGTTCGTGAAGTGACCATTGTGCGAGTGAAAATTTATAGTCATTTTCTGTGGTTACAACGTCTGTCATGGCTACTTCTTTTTGAGTGGATTCTTCCGCTGTTTTTACTTCATTTTTACATGAAATAAGTGTCAAAACACATACTAAGGTAATTGTAAAATAATTTTTCATGATGTTCTAATTGGTTAAGTCCGTACTATAACGTTTTCGCTTGCGAAATACTGTTAAATCTACGGTTTGACTAAGTTAGTCTTTTTTTAAAATTGACAAAAAACAACTTAAAATTTATATATTTGGTAAAATAGATCACAAAAAAATCTCATAAATACATACTATAGTGAATACAGTTACAGAAAACGAAACATACGATGCGATTGTCGTAGGTTCAGGAATCAGTGGTGGATGGGCTGCTAAAGAGCTATGCGAAAACGGTTTAAAAACCCTTGTTCTTGAACGCGGACGCATGGTAAAGCATATAGAGGATTATCCAACGATGCATAATGATCCTTGGGATTCTAAATTTAAAGGGGAAGTTACCCGTGAAGAAAAAGCGCGTTATGAAAAACAATCACGTACTGGATATGTTCACAAAGCAGAACGCAGACACTTTTTTGTAGATGATGTAGATCACCCTTATAATGAAACTAAACGTTTTGACTGGATTCGAGGCTATCACGTGGGAGGGCGTTCACTAATGTGGGGAAGGCAGAGTTATCGCTTATCTGACATTGATTTTGAAGCGAATAAAAAAGAAGGTATCGCTGTTGACTGGCCTGTGCGTTATAAAGATATTTCACCTTGGTACGATAAAGTAGAAGAATACATTTCTGTATCTGGAGAAAAATTAGGGCTAGAAGTATTACCAGATGGTAAATTCTCTCCTCCTATGGAATTAAATTGTGTAGAAGAAGTTCTGAAAAAGAACATGGCAGAAAGCTATAAAGATGGACGTCTTCTTACGATAGGGCGTGTGGCGCACATCACTGGAGACAAAACGTACGATGGTCGTTCTGCCTGTCAATTCAGAAATAGATGTATGAGAGGCTGTCCTTTTGGAGGGTATTTCTCAAGTAATTCCTCTACCCTTCCTGCTGCAGAGCGCACTGGAAATATGACCCTACGTCCATTTTCTATTGTCACTGAAGTGATGTATGATGAAAAAACAGGAAAAGCAACGGGTGTCAAGGTCACTGACCAACAAACTATGGAAAAACTGGAGTTTAAGTCTAAAGTAGTTTTCCTATGTGCATCGGCTATTGCCAGTGCTAGTATCCTAATGCAGTCTAAAAGTGAGCGTTTCCCTAATGGGATGGGGAATGACTCAGGAGAATTAGGTCATAATTTAATGGATCACCACTTCAAAGCAGGAGCTACTGCAAAGTGGAGCGGTCATAAAGACAAATATTTTAAGGGACGTCGCCCTAATGGTATTTACATCCCTCGTTTCAGAAATATTGGAGGAGAGACAGAAATGCCTACCTTTAAGAGAGGATATGGATATCAGGGAGGTGCAGGTCGTGGAGATTATCAACCACAAATTGCAGAAGCTGGATACGGAGCAGGGCTTAAAAAAGTAATCCAGGAACCTGGAGGATGGACCATCGGACTTATGGGCTTTGGCGAATGTCTCCCTTATCATGAAAACAAAATGACACTAGATTATAACGATCTAGATAAATGGGGATTACCAAAAGTTAACTTTGACGCAGAGTGGAAAGAAAATGAGTGGGAGATGCGTAAAGATATGATTGCAAGTGCAAAAGATATGCTTCAAAAAGCTGGATTTACAGATATACAAGCAATGGATGATCCTAGTGCTCCAGGGAATGGAATACATGAAATGGGAACAGCGCGTATGGGTCGTGATCCAAAAACATCTGTTTGTAATGGAAATAACCAACTACATGCAGTCCCTAATGTTTATGTGACAGACGGAGCCTTTATGACCTCAGCAAGTTGTGTAAACCCTTCACTTACGTATATGGCATTTACCGCACGTGCTGCAAATCACGCGGCTGCCCAACTTAAAAAAGAAGCATAAGATGAACAGAAGACAATTAATAAAAAACTTAGGATTGGGTGGCGTAGCACTCGTAGCAACACCATCGGTATTGAGCCTTTTACAAAGCTGTAAAAACGAACCCGTATTTACACCTTCCTTTTTAAGCATGGGGCAAGGAAAAGCATTACGTCATATGGTTGATTTAATCATCCCGTCTGACGAGGCAATCCCTGGCGCAGTGGATGTAGGTGTGCATCAATTTATTGATAGTTATTGGGATGAAGTCACCACTTTAGAAGATCAAGTACATATAAAATCGGGATTTGATGCCCTTGCCAACAGACTTCAAGATGCTACTGGAAAAACCTTTGAAACGGCCGAAGCTGCAGATTATGATGTGCTTCTTTCAAAGTATCTTACTGCTTCTATAGAACAAGGAGCTATTTACAACAAAAGTATAGGAGCTTATTATCAGGCTTACAAAAAAGATAAAACAGTAAAACCAGATCCAGATGCAGGAACTTATAGCCTTTTAGGGAATATAAGGGGCATGACGGTTTGGGGTTGGAAAAGCTCTGAAGAAATAGGAGAAAATGTGCTGGCTTATGAGCCTATTCCAGGGCAGCAAATAGGATGTCTTCCTGTGAGCGAAGCCACTGGAGGAAAAGCATATTCGCTTCCATAGAGCATTAATTCCCGCGAAGGCGGGAATCTCATGAAGCAAATGTGACTAACACAAATAGCGATGACGGGATGAGATATCCGTCTTCACGGATATAAATGTATCTCGCGGATATGAAAACATATTATGGATAGAAGAAAATTTATACAAAAAGGAGCTCTTACGGGTTCCTTTTTGGGTTTAGGAGGACTAGGCATACACGCTATGGGAGATGTGGCTCATTCTGCTTTCGCGAACCTGCCTAGCCGGCAGGCAGGAGCGGACACATCAACACATACCTTTCATTTAAACTATGCACCTCATATAGGCATGTTTAAAGAGCATGCTGGAGAAGATCCTGTGTCGCAACTTGAATTTATGGCTTCTCAAGGATTTACAGCCTTTGAAGACAACGAAATGCGTAACCGCCCTGTAGCACAACAAGAAGCGATGGCTCAAACCATGCAAAAACACGAGATGACCATGGGGGTTTTTGTAGCCCATAAAATTTACTGGACAGAACCTAATCTTGCCAGTGGAAAAAAGGCTTGGCGAGATGAGTTTCTAGCGGAGATTAAAAGCTCCGTAGAGGTTGCCAAGCGAGTTAACGCCCAATGGATGACCGTGGTGCCTGGTCATGTAGATTTACGACAGAATATGGCATATCAAACGGCAAATGTCATAGAAACACTCAAACAAGCTTCTAACATCTTAGAACCGCATGGTATCACCATGGTACTAGAGCCCCTGAATTTTAGAAATCATCCAGGGCTTTTCTTGTCCGAGTCTCCACAAGCCTATCAAATCTGTAAGGCCGTAAATAGTCCTTCCTGTAAAATACTCTTTGATATCTACCACCAGCAAATTCAAGAGGGAAATTTAATCCCTAATATTGAGCAATGCTGGGATGAGATTGCCTATTTCCAAATAGGGGACAATCCTGGACGTAACGAACCTACCTCTGGAGAAATCAACTACAAGAATGTATTTAAATACATTTATAATAAAGGATATACAGGTGTTTTAGGCATGGAACACGGTAACTCTATAGAGGGAAAAGCTGGAGAACAACGGGTGATTGATGCGTATGTAGAAAGTGATAGGTTTTTGTAATTATAAAAATTGAGTATTATGTCTTCTGTATCGTTTGGAAATAGACCAATGCCTAATTTTAGAAGAATAATGGGTTTTGTTGATGGAGAAAATTTAGTTTTTAATTACCAGTCTTTAAAAAAAGAAAAGACAACAATAAAAACTAATGTAGAACATCATGAAGATGTATTTGTTTGGAACCCGTATACTATAAACTGTAATAATTCAGAAGTTCTTAGAGTGACTTTATATACATATGCTGTAGGTAGTGAAAGCCTTTTAACTAATATTAATAAAAAAATAAAAGATTTATGGTTTATCAAACACCATATGTCTGAGTTACCTGATAATTTAAGTCCTTGTGTTTTTAAAAAAGAGAAAAAAGGAAAAAAAACTAAAGGAGTCGATATTAAAAGGCATAATGGTCATAAATAGTTGGTAAAAACTCTCTGAGCCTTATATTTTACTGATGATTTGAGAAGTTATATGAAACACGTTTCATATAACTTTTTCTTTGTCCTTAAAATGGCAAAAAAAAAGCG
>NZ_JBHSFV010000020.1:0-60662 GCF_042653865.1 Dokdonia ponticola
AGCAGAATCCTTTAATGCAAAAATCAAAGCATTTAGAGCACAATTCAGAGGTGTCAAAAATGTAGAATTCTTCCTATTTAGATTAACTAGAATATTTGCATAAACACAACAATTGGTCTTGATCCGAAGACCTTTTAAATTATAAGGAAAGTGTTTTAACTAGTTGTTATTAGATTTTTATGTGTATTTCACTTGTGTTTTACCCAAAACAAAACAGACAGTTACAAATAAATGTAACTGTCTGTTTTTAAGTAGCGAGAACGAGAATTGAACTCGTGACCTCCGGGTTATGAACTGTAACTTGTATTTTTAAATATATTGATTTTCAGTACCTTAGAATGTATTTAAACTGCAAATAATAGCATATCCCTACATCTAATAGCATGTAAAACCCTACGTTGGTTAATTTTTATTTTTAAATATTTTAAATATTTTATAAAATATCAATAAGTTAAAGAATAGAAAGAAGCCAATAAAGGCAATACACTGAAGATTATTTACCACATTTGAAACACTCTACAATAAAATAATATTCAATAGTTTCATAAATCTGAAACGATCTACAATAAATTATTCGTATATTTGCAATCAATTAACAAAAGAATTGATATGCTTTTATGAATAGAAAACTTAGAGATATTGCAGACATCCAGTTTGGCTCGTATGACAAACCTACCAGTATAGGTGAGGTGAAATATCTCCATGCTAGTCATTTTGATAAACTTCTTAATCCCACTAAGTTTAAAGAAAGCTTTATTGAACTTGATGATAAGAATGAGAAATTCTTATTACAGGAAAATGATGTTATCCTTGCTGGTAAAGGACATCGCACATTTGCGTGGGCATATGATATATCTTTTGGAAAAATAATCCCATCATCTCTATTTTTTATTATCAGAATAAATTCTCAAGAGATTTTGAATACTTATTTAGCTCAGTATCTCAATTCAGAAAAAGTACAATATAATTTAAAACTCATAGGAGCTGGGGCTACGATTACTTCTATTCCAAAAAAAGAATTAGAGCAAATAACGATTGCTATTCCTTCACTAGAAGAACAGCAACGTATCGTTAATCTCATAGAGCTTATGGATAAAGAAGTGATATTAATACAAGAACTATTAAAGAAGCAAACAGCTTTAAAGAAAGGTGTAGTGAATATATTAATTAATAACCAAATGAAAGTGTAGGACAGAAAAAAGTCTTAAAAAGTTAGTCGCTTTTTAAGACTTGTAATAAGGTATTGTTTTCTCTCAGTGGCTTGTCACCGAACTGAAGTCAACAACGTTTGTGACAAAACGAATGTATGCCTTATTAATGACAAATCAAAACAGTGGTTTGTCTAGACTCGGCAAGTCTGTTCTACTCCGTAAAAAGATTGAACATTTTTTAAACGTATACGCAATGGCAGATACAAGACATGTAGTGCCTAACCCTAATGGTGGTTGGGACTCAAAAAAAGGAGGAGCTAGTAGAGCTTCAAAACATTTTGAAAAAAAAGCTGATGCTGAAAAGTACAGTAGAGATTTATCAAGAAGCGAAGGCTCTGAGTTATTCATCCATGGTAAGGATGGTAAAATTCAAAGAAAGGACTCTCACGGAAACGACAAGTTCCCTCCTAGAGGCTAATTATTAATTAAAAATGGAAGAGCGTAAAAACAATTACGCTCTTCCTATTAAAAAATACGAATGGGTAAACTAACACAAGAAGAAATCAATAATAAAGTATGGGCAGCCTGTGATACTTTTCGAGGTACTATAGATGCTACACAATACAAAGATTACATCCTTACAATGCTCTTCATTAAATACATCAGTGATGTGAATAAAGAGAAGCGAGAAGATTATCTCTTAAAATATGATGGAGATCAAGAACGTGTAGTACGAGCCATGAAGCACGAACGCTTTAAAATTCCTGAAGAAAGCTCTTTTGAATTTCTCTATGAAAAGCGAAACGCAGATAACCTTGGGGAGCTCATCAATATTGCATTAGAAAACATAGAAGATGCTAACCGCTCTAAGCTTGAAAAGGTATTTAGAAATATTGATTACAACTCAGAGCCTAACTTAGGACAAACCAAAGACCGTAATCGTAGGTTAAAAAACCTTCTAGGGGATTTTGTAGATCTAGATATGCGACCATCTAATCTGGAAGGTAATGACATTATTGGTGACGCCTATGAATTCTTAATAGATAGGTTTGCATCTGACGCTGGTAAAAAAGCAGGAGAGTTTTATACTCCTAAAAATGTATCTGTATTACTTGCTAAGTTGGTGCAAGCAAAAGCTGGCGACCGTGTGTGTGACCCAACTTGTGGTTCTGGCTCACTACTATTAAAAGTAGCTAATGAGATAGGAAGCAAAAACGTTTCTCTTAATGGACAAGAGGTAAATGGTAGTACATGGGCATTGGCTCGCATGAATATGTTTCTGCATGAAATGGACAACGCTACTATAGAATGGGGTGATACATTAAATAACCCATTATTAAAGGAAAACGATGCCCTAATGAAATTTGATATTGTAGTAGCAAATCCTCCTTTCTCTCTAGATAAATGGGGAGCGGATAATGCTGGTGCAGACAGATATAATCGTTTTCATAGAGGAGTACCGCCTAAAAGTAAAGGTGATTATGCTTTTATAACCCATATGCTAGAGACTTTGAACGAGACTGGAAAAGCAGGCGTAGTATTACCTCATGGTGTATTATTTAGGGGAAGTAGTGAAGGGAAAATTAGAACGCAGCTTATCAAGGAGAATCTATTAAAAGCAGTCATTGGATTGCCTCCTAATTTGTTTTTTGGGACAGGAATCCCTGCTACCATTTTAATTTTTGATAAGAACAGACAGCACCCAAAAACAGAACAAGAAAAAGAAGTCCTTTTTATTGATGCGAGTAATGAGTTTGACAGTACGAAAAATCAAAACAAGTTAGATGAAGACACCCATATTAAAAAGATACTAAAAACGTATACCAGTTGGAAGACTATTGATAAATATAGCTATGTCGCACAACATAGTGAAATAGAAGAGAATGATTATAACCTTAATATACCACGTTATGTAGATACATTTGAGGAGGAAGAACCTATAGATATTAAAGAAACACAAGAAGAGATTAAAATCTTGAAACAACAAATTGATGAGGTTGAGAGTGAATTAACGAAACACTTAACTGAATTAGGGTTTTAATATGGGAATAGTCGAACAAAAAAAAGATGGATATAAGAAGACTAAATTAGGTTGGATTCCCAAGGATTGGGCTAATTATTTTATTGGTGATTTGATTAAATTTTCAGGAGGAAGTCAACCACCTAGAAGCACCTTTAAATTTAAAGAAAGTGAAGGTTATATTCGATTAATACAAACTAGGGATTATCGCACTAATAAATACAAAACATATGTAAAAGAGAGTGTTGTAAAAAAGGTTTGCAACAAAGATGACATTATGATTGGTAGATATGGACCTCCAATTTTTCAACTTTTTAAAGGATTGGAAGGTGCATATAATGTCGCACTAATTAAGGCTATCCCTAACGAAAATAAAGTGATTAGAGATTATGCTTGGTATTTTCTGAATAGACGAGATTTAAGAGCTTTCCTAGAATCTCTATCACAACGATCTGGAGGACAGACAGGGATAGAAATGGATGCTTTGAAAAAATATCCTTTTCCTATACCATCGATTCCTGAACAACAAAAAATAGCCTCTATCCTTTCTAGTTGGGATAATGCTATTGAAACGACCCAAACGCTAATTAATAAATTAGAAACCCGTAAGAAAGGATTAATGCAGCAATTATTAACTGGAAAGTTGCGATTAGATGGGTTTGAAGATAAATGGAAAAAGGTCAACATAGGACAAATAGCAACTCAATTTACAGATAAAAATAAAGCTGATGAAGTCATAGAAGTTTTATCCTGTACTAAGTATGATGGATTAGTTAGGTCTTTGGATTATTTCGGAAGAAAAGTGTTCGGTGATGATTTGTCAAAATACAAATTAGTCCCCAAAGGATATTTTGCATATGCCACAAACCACATTGAAGAAGGCTCAATAGGATATCAAAATCTTATGAACCGAGGTTTAGTTAGTCCTATGTACACAGTATTTAAAACAAGCGAAGAAATAGACGATTCATTTTTCTTCAGATTACTCAAGACTGATAGAATGCTTTATCAATATCAAAGTAATATGTCTGGCTCTATTGCAAGACGAGGTGGTTTACGATGGAATGTATTTGAGACTCTAGTTGTGAATATTCCATCTATCAAAGAGCAAAAAGAAATAGCAAGTTTGTTTGACAAAATAGATTTAGAAATTGCATATCAAGAAAAGCGACTAGAGCAATTACAAACTCAAAAAAAAGGATTAATGCAACAATTGTTGACTGGACAGATTAGAACTAAATTATAATGGCAGTGAAGAAGATCATAGAAGAAATAGACGGAGAGATTAAAGATATTTTGAATACTGAGTTTTCATATACTAATACTAAGTATGTTCCTAATTTAGATGATAGTGCACTCACCTTTGGTAATACAGAAGAAAAGAAAGCTAAAGTCATAAATACTTGTGTTCTGTTTGTAGACATAAGAGGTTCGGTGGCTTTGACTAAAAAACATCATACCAAAACAATGGGAAGGTTGTATTCCGCTTTCGCGAAAGCAGTATTAAAAGCAGCACATCACCATAGTGGCTATGTACGTAATATTATAGGTGATCGTGTGATGGTTGTATTTCCTTCATTCAATTGTTACTTAAATGCCGTAAACTGCGCTATAACCATTAACCACGTATGCGCTAATATAATAGATAAACAATTTACTGGAATGGATTTTAAGTGTGGTATTGGTGTAGATTATGGAGAGTTAAAAGTTATAAAGGTAGGAACTCCAAAACAAGGTAGAGAGGCGAATGAAAACAGAGGTCTTGTTTGGACAGGATATCCCGCGAATCTTGCCTCTAGACTCACAGATACTGCTAATAAAATTGTCGAAGAAGATTACTATGAAGTAAAGAGGAATCCTTTTAATCACGCTAAATTTTTTGGAGGAATGGGATTTGGAGGAGTGGGATTACTCGACATAAGCCCATTAGGAGGAACACCAATAAACAGAGCTGAACAACCTACGTATTTAGACAAAATAGAAACCGTCGAAATGACACCAGAAAAATTTGCAGATTCTATAAAAACATCAACTACAGGTAGTGTTTACATTTCGGGAGGTAGATTCATTAGCTTTCTAAAGAAGACTAGAAAAACAGAATATCCAGCCATACTCATATCTAAGACAGTTTACAATGGATATAAAAAAGAAAAGCCAAAGGCAAACGATGTTGTCAATAAATGGTGGGAAAAAGAAAAATACAACGTTAAGGACGTTACCGATGAGGTATATGGTTCAAATTTAACTTGGAATATAAATTAGGAAATATGAATGAAGTATTGGTGAAAATATTAGACGAAACAAAAGAATGGCTAAAATTTGCAGAAGCAAAAAATGCTATGCTATTAGCTTTTAATGCAGGCTCTATTTATGGAATTTCTAAACTCTCTTTTTTGAATAAAATTGAAGGGATAAATTTTATAGATGGCTATTTTTCATTTGTAACCATTTTATTAGTGCTCTCTACCGCTACTTGTTTAATATCCTTTGTACCTCGTCTTAAGTTTATGTATTTAAGCATTACGAACTCTAAAGAAGAGAATAATATTTTCTTCTTTGAACATCTTGGAGAAAGTACTCCAAAACAGATTTTAAAATCCTTAAAAGAAAAAGGAGTAAAAGATGAATTCTCCGAGATAGATACTGATATTGCTGTTCAAATACATTCACTTGCAAATGTAGCTAGAAGGAAATATGGCTTATTTACTATTGCTATTTGGATAACTGTATCAGCTTATGTATCACTTATCATAGCTGCGATTTTTGCTGGATATATTTATAAAAAATAGGTATGAGTACACCATCATTTTTAGAAGATCACATATCACAGATCCCTGCAATTCAGTTGCTCATAAGCTTAGGTTATAACTATCTCTCTCCAGAGGAAGCATTAGAATTAAGAGGAGGTAAAAAGTCTCACGTATTACTAGATTCTATAGTTAAAAAACAACTTAAGACCATTAATACCATTCATCGTAAAGGTGAGGAATATGAGTTTTCAGATTCTAATATAAATGCAGCAGTAATTGCATTGAAGGATTTACCTATAAATGAAGGTTTCTTAAATGCAAATGCAGCTTTGTACGACCTTATTACTTTAGGTAAAGCAATGGAGCAAAGTATAGACGGAGACAAAAAGAGTCATACGCTTCAATATATAGACTGGGAGGTTTCTGAGAACAATGTATTTCACGTAAGTGAAGAATATAGTGTGCTACGCACAGGGCGGACAGATACATATAGACCAGATATCGTGTTATTTATTAATGGTATACCAACTGTTATTATTGAGTGCAAAAGTCCTTCTCTTGGTGGTACGAAGTCTCCAACAGATCTTGCTATAGAACAACATATCAGAAATTTCAGTAAAACAGGAATACGCTCGTTATATGTGTATTCGCAATTATTACTAAGTATCGCTACGAATGATGGAAGCTATGGAACAACTGGAACTAGTAAAGAGTTTTGGGCTAAATGGAAAGAGCAGTTTCCTACTCAAAAAGAGCAAGATGCATACTACGGTGATCTTATTAGCTTAAAAAACACACCACTTACTGAATCCCAAAAAGATAAATTATTCGGAGAACGGACCTTTGGGTTCAATTATGTTAGACGCTATTTTGATGGTATAGAAAAGGAAGAAAGGACGCTTACCAAGCAAGATGAACTATTGTACAGTTTGTGCAGACCAAAGCGCATACTAGATATCATTAGAAATTTTACAATTTATGATGAGGGAATTAAAAAAGTAGCGAGATACCAACAATTCTTTGCGGTAAATGATACATTAAGTCGTGTTTCGCGTTTTGATAATACGGGTAAAAGACAAGGAGGTGTCATATGGCACACGCAAGGAAGTGGTAAATCCTTAACAATGGTGATGCTTGCTCAAATGATAGCATCAAGCGATAACATAAAGAATCCTAAAATCTTATTGGTTACTGATAGGATAGATTTAGATGACCAGATATCAGATACGTTTAAAAAATGCCAGAAAGAAGTTGTACAGGCAAAAACGGGAGCTCATCTTTCTGACCTTTTGGTTGATAAAAGTGATGCTATCATAACCACGATAATTAATAAATTTGAAGCAGCAGTAAAACAGTGTAAAACACCTTTTCTATCATCTGACATATTTGTAATGATTGATGAAGGGCATAGAACCCAATATGGGAGTTTCAACGTTAGTATGAGACGAGTGTTTCCTAACGCCTGTTTTCTTGCATTTACAGGAACTCCTTTGATGAAAAAAGAGAAGAGTACCGCAAATAAGTTTGGAGGCTATATAGGGCTTCCGTATACTGTAAAAGATGCAGTTGATGATGGGGCTGTAGTTCCTTTACTTTATGAAGGAAGGCATAATTTAATTACAGTTGACGAAAAACCAATAAATCGGTTCTTTGATAAAGTTTCAGAACCATTGTCGGATTATGGGAAAGCAAATTTGAAAAGGAAATTCAATACGATTAATGAACTAAATAAAGCTAAAAAAGTAGTTTATGAAAGAGCTTGGGACATTTCAGAGCATTACAGAGACTTTTTTCAAACGCATCAAGATAAGTATAAACCAAAAGCGCAACTAGTTGCTCCAACGATTAAAACAGCATTACTTTATAAAGAGTTTCTTGATGATATAGGAATTGTAACCTCTGAGGTCGTTGTAACCCAATCTGACCCAAGAGAAGGAATTGAAGACGGGTTTTATAATGTAAATGAGGAGAAAGAAAGAGAAGACGCTTACTTTGGAGCAATGATTGATAAATATGGAGATTTAAAACGTTTTGAAAAAAGTGTTATTACCCAATTTAAAAAACGTGAGCATCCAGAAATACTGATTGTTGTTGCTAAATTATTAACAGGGTTTGACGCCCCAAACAATACCGTTCTATATTTATGTAGATCTTTAAGAGAACACACTTTACTGC
The DNA here is from genome assembly GCF_042653865.1 of Dokdonia ponticola. Taxonomy (NCBI): domain Bacteria; kingdom Pseudomonadati; phylum Bacteroidota; class Flavobacteriia; order Flavobacteriales; family Flavobacteriaceae; genus Dokdonia; species Dokdonia ponticola. The sequence goes on from NZ_JBHSFV010000020.1 coordinate 8,097, forward strand.
AAGCGGTTGCTAGAGTAAATCGAGTTTACCCAGGTAAAGATTATGGATATATCATTGATTATTATGGTAATCTTGAAAATCTTGATGATGCGCTAAGTACATATTCTGGCCTTGCAGATTTTAATGAAGAAGATCTGGAGTCATCACTTATAAAAATAAATGATGAGGTTAAAAAACTTCCACAAGCACATTCTGAACTTTGGGATATTTTTAGAACACTTAAAGATAAAAACTTAGAACCTACAGCTTATGAAGAACTTTTGTCTCCTGAAGATGTTAGGAATAAGTTTTACGAGAAACTAAGTCACTTCGCACGCCTTTTGAAAATGGCACTATCATCTCTTGATTTTATTACCGATACTGAAGAGAAAAAAGTAGATATGTACAAAAGAGATGCTAAATTCTTTTTAAAACTCCGTGTAGATGTCAAAAGAAGATATAATGATGACCTTTCCTATCAAGAGTTTGAACCTCAAATACAAAAGTTAATCAATAACCATATCTCAACAGAAGGAGAGATCATGAAAGTTACGGACTTAGTAAACATTTTTGACAAAGAAGAGCGTGAAGCTGAGATAGAAAAGATTACAGGTAAAGCAGCTCAAGCCGACCATATAGCAAGTAGAACTATCAAGGCTATAAACGTTAAGATGCAAGAAGACCCAGTCTATTATAAAAAACTGGCAGACCTTATCAAGGAAACAATTGAACTATATTACCTGAAGCGCATTACAGAAGCCGAATTCCTTAAAAGAGCCAAAGCTCAAGAAGATAGTTTCCTTAATGGCAGATCTAATGACGCTCCTCCAGAGCTTGCAGATAACGATGCGGCACTTGCTTTTTATAATTTTAGTAAATCTGTATATGATGATTCAGAATTATTAAAAGTAGCATTTCATATTGAAACCAGTTTAGCAATAGACAGGACTGTGAAGGATAATATATATCTGAACGAAAATAAAATTATTGAATGGCACAGAAATGAAGATATTACAGGTAAAATAAATATAGCATTAGGAGATGTATTATATGAGCTTTTAAAGAAGTTTGATTTAGATACAAATTGGGATAAGATAGACCACCTAATAGAAGAGTGTATGAAAGTAGCTATCCTCAAGTACAAGTAAACCATATGAAAGATCAAATTAAATATGGAAATACACTAATTAATTACCAACTTGATTTTGTAGAGCGTAAGTCTCTAGCTATAAAAGTGCATCCTGATAAAAGTGTTAATGTAATTGCTCCTAAAGGTAGCTCCATTCAAAAAGTTAGAGAAAAAGTTAGGAAGAAAGCTCCTTGGATAGTAAGACAGCAAGACTTTTTCCTGTCTTTTCACCCATTAACTCCTGCTAGAAAATTTATAAGTGGCGAAACTCACCTCTATCTTGGAAAGCAATACAGATTAAAGTTACATACAGATCTACAATCGTCAGTGAAGCTTGCGGGGGGCTTTATTAACGTATACATTGATAATATTGAAGATAAGGCAAGAATTGAAAAACTATTAAATAACTGGTACAGAGAAAAAGCAACGTATCACTTTGAACAATTATTTAAGGAAAATCTAGCTTTCGCGAAAAGCTTGCATAACGAAGAACCTAAGTTATCATTAAGATGGATGAAGAAAAGATGGGGTTCTTGTTCTAAAGATGGCAAAATTCTATTGAACTTGGAACTTATAAAAGCACCTAAAAAATGTATAGAATACGTAATTGTACACGAAATTTGCCACTTAAAATACTTAAATCATAGTAATTCTTTTTACAATTTACTAAACAATACGTATCCAGACTGGAAAGCCACTAAGGATAGGCTTGAGCGAATAATGGTGTAAATTTATGAAATACATCAAATTTATTTACGCTTAAGAAAGCTCAAATTGGTAGTTTATACGCTGTACTTTATATAAAAAGCCGAGATTTATCTCGGCTTTCACTTTATTTATAGTGCTGATATGGCTGAATTACGGCAGACCTGCTATTTCTACGACACTTTTGAAATGAAGCAGCCCTTAAAAGGGAAGTTACTCAAAGTATGGTCTTTGTATAATTCTAAATTATCAAAGTTTTGTTCTTTCAAACGCTAAAAAATGAAAAGAGTTTCCTATGATACATCGATTAAATTGGTATTACTCGCCACGGACTTTTACAAGATATACTCACTGAAGAACAAATAGCTCTGATTTCAGCTAATTATTTAACTATCTCACTTTCAAAAATATACCTTAATTTGGGGTACATTATTGTAAAATGACCTAGAGATAGGGCGATAGCAAGGAAGCCTAAAAATACAGGTTAATTTTATTAGAAGGCACAAATATTTTAATGATTTACGGAAAACCGTATTTAGAATTTATTTTAATTACTTAAATTCCAATTAATTCCAAGTTATAAAAACAACATTAAGTATTTGAAAAATAGATATTCTACATTATTTATGCTCGCTTACCAGTAGCCATTTTTTACATCACGAATAAATAAAAATACTGAATATCAAATAGTTAATTAACATTTAAGTACATTTACACTTTTACATGAGTTTTAATTTTTAGCAACCTAATTGTATTAAGATTTAAAAATTCAACTATACACTAATCTAAAAACAAACTTCTCTTAATTATATAATATTATATATACTAGATTTTTGTGTGTGATAAAACCAACCAAAAATGAAAGAAAAAACTAAAGTCATTATAAATTTAAATAGTTACTTACTCTTAATAATTATTTTATTTACAGTTAGTTGTGAGAATAGTGAAAAAACTGATTTAACACCTGATAACCCTCTTAACATCGTTTTTGGTGAAATAAAGAACGATAATTACGGGGAAATTATTTATCAGGACAAAACTGTAGTCTTAAATAATCAATTAAAAAATAACTTATTAGAAGTTAGTCAAAACTATTTAATTTTTAATTATTCTAGTTCTTTTGAATTATTAAAACAAGGTGATGTTTTATTTTCAGGGAAAACTGAACTTGCTCCTAATGGTTTTGCTAGAAAAATTTTATTGGTAGAAAAAAACGATCAAACTGTAAGAATTATTACATCACAAGCCAATGCTGAGGATGTATTCGAAAAAGTAAGATATAAAGAAGATTTAAGTTTAGATTTTGATAATATTAAAAACCTTTTAGGAAATGATAATGTTGATCTAAGAAATAATCAAAGCCCATCAGTTGACGTTGATTTTAATGTAAATAATGAAAGAGTAGATATTACTTTAAAGTTTGATTATGATAATAATTTTCAAACAAAAGCTGATCAGCTAGATCTCTCTGGTTTTGTAGAAATATCCCATATTGTTAACCCGTCTTTAATTTATAATTTTGATTTATTCAACCCTAGTAATAATGTCTTATCCTTGACAGGATTAACAGATATTACTCTTGGAGGAGAAATAACTTACGGTGGGAAAAAATCTTATGAATTTATAGAAGATGATTTTGTCAATGCAAATACTAATCAACCATTAGAAATAGATAGAAGTTTTGAATTAATTAGTATTCCGCTAACAGGTCTATACACTCCTAGTGATATAATAACACAACCTGAAATTATAATCTTTGCAAGATTTCAAGTAGATATTACTGGAAAAATAAGTATTGAATTCAGTAAGACATTTAGATATAATTATAACATATCTTATCTAGGTGCTACAACAGGCAATGGTTGGGATAATACATTTGAAGAGGTACTAGACGATAGTTGGAATTTTGATTATGGTGCTACAGCTGAAATAGAACTAGAAGCGACCCCTTTTGCTGTGGGACCTATTATAGCTTTCCCACAATTTTTATTACAGGGTAATAATCCATCATTTGTAGGTGTCTTTATTTATCCGTGGACACAAAAAGTTAATGCGACTATAGATTATAATTCTTCTACCCAATGTTTTGAAACAGATATTATTCAACAAAATAAATGGGAAGCAACTTTTGAAGCTCAAATCTCAACTTTATTTAATAATAATGAAAGTATTGATATAGATTTAGTATTATACTCTGAATCTTATACAACAGATAATAACTTTAGTGTTCCTGATTTCTGTTTTACAAGTAACTCAATTCCAACTTTAACTACTGAGCCCATATCTAATATCACTCAAACATCAGCTATTAGTGGAGGTAATATAACTGATAGCGGGGGCAGTGATATTACTTCTAGAGGTATTTGTTGGAGTAATAGCCCCGATCCTATTATAAATGATAATATAACTAATGACGGTACTGGAAGTGGTAGTTTTACAAGTAATATAAATAACTTAAATCCTAACACCACATATTATGTTAAAGCATACGCAATAAACAGTTCAGGCATAGCCTATGGAAATCAACGAGTTTTCACAACAGATTCTAACGGTAATTCAATTCCAACACTGACGACTAACCCAACTTCAAATATAACTCAGACATCTGCTACTAGTGGTGGAAACATAACAAGTGATGGCGGGAATGATATTACTTTAAGGGGTATTTGCTGGAGTGTCAATCCAAATCCAACGATAAATGACAACACCACAAATAATGGTGAAGGTGCAGGAAATTTCACTAGTATTATAAATAATCTAAATACTAACACAACTTATTATATAAAGGCTTATGCTATAAACAATGAAGGTGTTGCTTATGGTAATCAGCAAGTTTTCACAACAAATCCTGATAGTAACACAACGCCAACACTAACAACTAATCCGACCTCAAATATTACTCAAACTTCTGCTACTAGTGGTGGAAATATAACTAGTGATGGAGGAAATGATGTTACCTTAAGAGGAGTTTGCTGGAGTAACAACCCCAATCCCACTATAAATGATAATACAACAAATAATGGTGGAGGCACAGGAAATTTCACCAGTAATATAAATAACTTGAATCCTAACACTACCTATTATATTAAAGCTTATGCTATAAATGGCGAAGGTATTGCTTATGGTAATCAACAAGTTTTCACAACAGATTCTAATAATAATTCAATTCCAACACTTACAACCAACCCTACCTCAAATATTACCGAAACTTCTGCTACTAGTGGTGGAAATGTAACTAGTGATGGAGGTAACAACGTTACTTTAAGAGGGATTTGTTGGAGTAATAACCCCAATCCCACTATAAATGATAATATAACAAATAATGGCGGTGGAACAGGAAATTTCACTAGCAATATAAATAATTTAAACCCTAGTACAACTTATTATATTAAAGCGTATGCTATAAATAATGAAGGTGTCGCTTATGGTGATCAACAAGTATTTACAACATTAACTGATTCTAGTCAACCAAACCTAATCTTTAATGATTTTAGAATTGATAATGATGACAATAATAATGAAATAGTTGAAGCTGGAGAAGATATAGATTTAGATATTCAAGTAAGAAATATTGGGAACGCTACTGCTAATAATGTAGAAGTTTACATTGACACAAATGATACTGACATTAATATATCTGACAATAGTCAAGGCTATGGAGATGTGTCACAAGGGGCTTATGAATGGAATAGCGGAAATTTAGATTTTCAGGTTTCACCAAATTGTCCAACAAAGACAGTTAATTTTACAATTACTTTTACCTCAGATGAAGGTTCTTGGTCTGATAATTTTTCCATTGATATCCAAGGTCAAGATGGAAATGACCCTATTCCAATTACTCCAACAGATTCTTGTTATGACGCTCCTACTCTCGAAGTTGGGACTGAATATATTGTAAATGTAAATACTAGCATGTATGGATTCGGAGAGCCTATTGATGGAGAAAGCGATAATGGAAACGATGTTAGAGGTTTTTGGATTGAGTTTAATCAACCTAGTGGATATATAGGAGATATAGAAATTCAAGTCTATGATGTAAGCGCAAATTTTGACCCAGTAATAGGAACAAAATTAAGTTGTAATGGTATTTACTATGAACAATCTAATTCTAATTCTTTTGTCGCTAATGATAATGGTTATGGTGGGTCGGAAACCTTTACAACATATAGCGGTAATAATGGTTATACCGAAAGGGTTAGAATTTACCATTATTATGGAAATGAAACATCAAATATTACTTTCAAAATTAAAGTTGAACTACAATAAATAACCTAAAAAAGGCTTAACAATAGTATGTATTTAGGGAATAGTAATTTTTGGAAGATTTTTCCAAGTGTAGATACTGTAGCATATTATCATCCTTTAGGAAATTTTATTTCATTTAATAAAATAAGTAAAGATCAATTTGCTGAAGTATATAAAAATCCAAGTAAATTTTCAGAACATCAAAGTATCATTGTTCACGAAATGCAACATTGGTTAGACCATATAGGAACACTATGGGGAGTGCAAAAACTAGCAAAGATTTACAGAGCCTTTGATAGTATTTTTCACGGAGATGAATCAGAAATGTTTAAGGTTAAAGAATTACACGATAGTTTTAAAGGAGATAAATTTGCTGTTTATTACTCTGAAATATATAATAAGATACAAGGAAGCGCAAGAGAACCTTGGAGATATAGCTTCTCTATGGGATTACGTTATGATAGTTTAGGACACATAGATAAAAGTAAGCCGATTTTTTTTGCAAAATTCAACTCACATAATGATCTTCCTGTCGCTAGAGTACCACTTTCTACTGCCTCATTATTAGAAACAACAGCTACTTTTGCAGAAATAGCTTCACGTTTAACTGATATTCATTCTTTAGATGAGTTTTCTTTCAAAATTGAGTTAAAATTATTTGGGGACAAAATCTTCAAAAAACTATATAATTCTGATTTGTCATTATACACAGTAGGTGTCCATACCACAACAAACATATTAAACATTAAAGATGCCATTAAAGGGTATGAAATAGCCTCACAGTTTGCTACGTTATCACTTAATTTAACTACCGAATCTTTTAAAAAAATTATTATTCCTAAATCCTTCAAAGTGAAAGAATGGGAAGATAGACCTATAAAGTTAATGGAGTTAAAAGATCGTGGATTTGCATTTGTTTGCCTTTTAATGAATTATGCCGAGAAATATGGAGCTTATAATCTAAAAACCTTTAATATAGAACGTGTGCTAGAAGCCTCTGGGCTTCCTAATGCTGAAAAACTAGAAACAGACGTTAATAATGAAATTCTCAATATTTCAAAAGAATTAGGTTTAGAGCAAAATACTTTTTTTAATCTATTTACGACTAAGGTAGCTACGGGCAGTGCTTCGAGAAATGCTGTAGGCATTGCCCAACAGCGAATAGAAACTGAAAGCTACTCTAAGATGAAAGACAAAGACCTTCCGTATATTATTTGTAATGACACCTATTTTGAGCATGATGACATTAACCTACAATCAGTAATTACTAAATTGAAAATAGCAGTCCCTATATCACGTGAGGAATGGTGGGCTGTGTATGAGTTTTGTGAATTAAAAACAGACCATTTTGGTGAAATTTGTGGTGTTTAAAATTAATTGACACTTTGTGTCCCATCACTAAAAGTTACTATGAATTTCAATACTAACTTGTTAAACATTCGGAGAAAGAAGCTGAAACTACTGAAAACCCAAACCTACAATTTTGTTAGACCTAACTTTTAAGATTATCATTGTACTTTCTTTCATAATAGTAGTTCTTTTTATTTATGAAGGTTTCTGAAGAACTAACTAGCTATTTTTAATTAAGGGTTAGTCACATACGCTGTGATTGACCCTTTTTGCTATTTTAACACACTCCCTATTTCAAACATTGGAAGATACATCGCGATTAAAATAATACCAATCATAATCCCTACAACGAGAATGATAAAGGGTTCTAAAATCGTAGAGAACGTTTTTGATTTTTGTAAAAGGTAGTGTCCAATAAAGTGCGTAAGTAGAAAATTAGGCGGGTTATTATTTTTATATAAAGAATAATTGTTCAGGATGTATTATATGATGGATAACAAGTAATTATGATAAATCAACTTTAACAAAAAGATAACATAGGTTAAAATATTTTTAATCAATTACTTAAGAAATATTGACATTGTTATTTTGTGTATGATCAGTACTTTAGGGTAAATTACTTGTAATAATTATTTATGTTTGTAACATAAAATTAAAATGGTAGTATAATTCATTATTTTAATTTTATTAAAATAAGCACCACACCCCCTATTATTGAAATAACAGACACAAATCTGTAGTTTACCTTTAATATCAGTAATTGATAATTAGAGTAGTTACATATTTGTCAAAATAAACTTAAACAATAGTACATATGTGGAACTATCTTCATTCTTTTACTCATTTTAGCGTCTTGTTTACGCATTCTAAAGTATCACAGCCTAATTCATTGTTTTTATAGAACAGATAACTCATTAGGTTTGAATCAAAACACCAATTTTTTAATTTTCTAATCATCATTTTATGAATCGTACATTCTTTATACGAACATTACTGCTTGTTTTTTTAATAAGTATTTACCCTCTAAATGCCCAAGATGGGGGAGGAGGAAGCTTCAACTACGCGAATGAACTTTCTCAACGTGCAGGTATTCCTCAATCTCCAGAAGCGGCAGCTTTCGGGCGCTATGGAGATGTAGCTGTAAATATGTATTCAGGAACTCCTAATATAGCGGTGCCTATTTATACCCATAAAGGTAGAGAATTTGATCTATCAATGGGACTTACTTATGATGCTTCAGGAATAAGGGTAAACCAACTTCCTACTCCTGTTGGGCTTGGTTGGAATTTTGATGTTGGTGGGCGTATTTCGAGAGTTGTCAATGGGCTTCCAGATGATTATTTTTCTGCAACTTCTATTGCTAATTATAAGTCTTGGTACGACGGTATTGTAAGAAGTAATATGATGACTTACTCTGACATCTCATATTCTTTTGGAGATGCATTTGGTGGATCTAAAACATATCCAAGTGAACAGGCTGCCAAAAACTATATAGAGTTTTTGGATAAATTGCACAAACAAGAATATGATACTCAGCCTGATATGTTCATGGTTAATGCACCTGGACTCAGTGAAACCTTTGTTTTTGATCTTACTTCTCAAACACCTTACGCTTTAAATAATCCTAATACAATAATTCAAGTTGTTTCTGGCAACCTTACTCTTACAAATGCTGGAGGAGTTACTACTTTCAAGGTAATAACAGACAATGGCACTCAATATTTTTTTGATGCTGTAGAGCAAACAGAAACAACAAAAGATAATGATACAGAATCACATTTTCAAAATAGTGCTAGAGTTCGTTTCACTTCTTCTTGGTATCTGACTAAAATTATTTCTCCTTTAGGTAAGGACACTTATGAATTTGAATATATTCCTTACGTAGATTATAGGAATACTGGAATTTCCAATGTGATGACTGAAAAAACTACAATTATTACGGGCCCACCTGAGGATAATACTTCTCAATATAGTAGGGCTAATACCTCTACTAGGTTCTTTGATAGAAAAACAATAAATAAAATCATACATAATGATAAAGTAATCGTTAGGGTAGATGCTACTCCTCAATTTGATGGTGGACCAGATGTCGCAATTACAAGTATTTCTACTTATGCAGACGGAGATACTAACACAGGTTTTGGTCTCCTGAAAAATTATCAGTTAGAATACAGCTATTTTAAAACAAGCACAAGTGTCCCAATAAACACCACACAAGAACTCAACTTACGTTTAAAACTAGATCGCGTCATAGTAAAAGATGATAATCTCCAAGAAGTTTATGATTATACATTTGATTATATAGATCCCTTTTTAATGCCTAGTCTTAGTTCTTTAAATCAAGATTATTTAGGCTATTACAATGGTAATGTTAATAATTCTAGTTTAATTCCAGGCTCGTCATTAAACAATAATGCAGGAGATAATGCTTATAGAGGTGCTAATTTCATATTTGCTAAAAAAGGACTTCTCAATAAAATAACATATCCTACGGGTGGGCATACAATTTTTGAGTATGAACAAGCACAACTAAGGTACCCAGAGGTTAATGAGCAAACACAAACCATTAATAAGATTAATCTAATACATTCCCCAAGTAGCTTGCCTCCTTATAATGCTAATCAATGTAATATGCAAAATAATAGTACCGCTATTACTGCTAATGTTACTACTCAAAGTTTTGAAATAGCAAATGGAGAAGATGGTACTCATTTCTTAGAATACTCTAAATCCGGCACTCCTAATACTACTTCTTTATTTAGTGTTCCAAGACAGGCTGTTTTAATAAAGAAAGAAGACCCAACCATAACTTATACTTGGAGTGATGTCTTTGATTCAAATTGTGAAATTTTAATTAATCCGTCTTTTTTAATATGGGAAGCAACTAATGAAATAGGAATACAAAATGTTTCTTTTTCTCTGGGTGTTGGTCATTATCAAGTACTAATTCCTGTTTATGATACAGGATTTTCTAAAATGATTACCATTGATGGACCAGATCCAATACAAGTAACTACTTACGTTGAAGAACCTAAAGCTGGAATTCGTGTAAAAAGAATTAAGGACTATATAGATGCAACTACGCTAGTTAAACAAAAAGAGTATACTTATAACCATACTGTTCAAATATCCAATCCAATATTTGAGTATATCACCAGTGAAAAACGTCATCCAGATACAGATTTAAGCGATCCTAGCCCAGCTCCAGAAGACTATCAATTACTACATGTAATGGCACAGCCTATTAATGGAGATATTGAACATATTGTAGGTAAGTCGGTTACTGAACATATAATAGATATTAACGATCCATCTAATAGTCTTTCAAAGAGCTATAGTTTCAATACACCCAACTCTTCACAAGCGGTTTATGGTAAGGGGAACTATCAGTTAGTAGTTTCTGGAACTGGTGGGTACTTTTCATCTTCACATTATAGTAAGCTTCCATCCTTTGGTAGTGTTAAAAGTGAAAGCACAACTACTTCGCAATCATCAAGTGAATTTAGTAGTCCAAGATTACATTATCAAACTTTTGGATTAGCAGTAGCACCTATAGGTAGTAATAGCGTTTTATATCCCACTGTAGCTCCTAATCCTAATACTAATCAAGGTGGATGGAAAATTATCATGGCTCCTGCGAAATTTGTAACCACTATAGGTGGGCCACCTACACCAGTTACACCTGATGAATGTAACGGAGAAGAAAATTGCAGACCAGAATTAGCTCGACTAAAATTGCATAAAACAAATGTTTATGGCTATCACGGAGGAGAAGTATCTCAAACCACAACAACTGTAGATGGAGTAATTACATCAACTGAATATACCTACACTGAAGGAGATACAAGATATCCAAAAACGATGATTACCTCTGCTACTTCAAGTCCAACACAAAAGACGGTGTATACCTATCCTTTTGAAGTCCTTGAAGTGACCTCAGTAGATCCTAATGAAGAGGAATGCTATGTCATAATAAACGGTACAATTATCTACATTTGTGATCAAAGTGGTAACCCCAATGGTACATATACCTATCCTCAATTGGTAAATGCCAATATGATTAATCAACCTGTTCTTATCCAGCAATATGACGGTATAGGATCTGCAGAAAAACTAACTTCAAGAGTACTCACAGAGTATCAAGGTCTCTTACCTCAAACAATTTTTACTTCAAAAACAGTAGATGAAGATTTTGAACCTAGAATGTCGTTTGAACAATATGAAAATAATAATCTAATACAAGCGCGTCAGGAAGATGGAACACCCGTTTCTTTTATATGGGGATACAATAATCGGTATGTAGTAGCAAAAATTAGTAATATAGATTACAACAGTATTCCTCCAACATTAATAACAGCAATTAAAAACAATTCTGACAACTTAAATCAATCAGCACTTTTGACTAGTCTTGAAACGCTTCAAAACGATGCGGCATTAGCAAATAGTATGATGACCTATTACACCTATATTCCTAATATAGGTGTCACAACAATGACTAATGAAACAGGCTATCGTATGCAGTACTTCTATGATGATCTCCAACGACTTGAGCGGGTGGAAGATCAACAAGGAAATGTACTGAGTCAGAACGAGTATAACTATAAAAACTAATAGCACCCATGAAAAAGTTTATCATCACAGTGCTATTAGCACTACCAGCAATTTTAGTAGGACAAACCACTACAGAAAATTATGTAAAAAATACAACTTACCTTGTTCCTGTTCAAGATGGCGAACAAGCAAATGTGCAAACACTTCAAAAAATAGAAAATGTTTCTTATTTTGACGGTTTAGGAAGACCCACCCAAAGTGTTGCCCAAAGAGCAGGAAGTGATACTCAAGATATTATCACGATCCAAGAATATGATGGATTTGGAAGAAGTCCAAAACAATATTTACCACTTCCTATTCCAAGTGCAAACGGAGCGTATAGAACAGGTAACATTCAAAATGAAATCAATACCTACTACAGCGCAAAATATCCTCAGGATGCTATTAGTGCGGGAGTTATTAATGCATATAGTGAAACAAGATTTGAAAATTCCTGGGATAGTCGCCCTATAGAACAGGGATCACCAGGAGCTGATTGGCTTATAAATCCTACTGCGGATACCGATCATACGATAAAAACCGAATATGGTGCCAATACAAAGTCAAATGCTAATGAAACAGGAGATGATGTAGCGATTTTTAACGTTGATTATACAGGCAATGACCTCTTAAATCCTTCATTGGTTTATGGAGGTGTGTTCGAAGCCAATCTTTTGCGAAAGAGTATTGTAAAAGATGAAAATTGGATTCCAACGAGCGGAAAAGATCACACGACAGAAACGTTTACAAATGATAGAGGACAGCTTGTTCTAAAACGAAATTATACTGACGGCGTTTCTTTAGACACGTATTATGTGTATGATCGTTTTAATAATCTTTCATACGTATTATCACCAGAAGGTAGTGCGGCTATATTGAATGGAAGTACCGTAACAATTACTTCACAAAAATTAGAACAGTGGTGTTATCAGTATATTTACGATTACCGTAACCGTCCTATCAAAAAGAGAGTGCCTGGCAAAGGTTGGGAATACATTGTGTATGACAAATTAGATAGACCAGTTATGGTTCAAGATGCACGTATGCGTCTCAATGATCAGTGGTTATTTACAAAATATGACGTTTTTGGACGCCCTATTTATACAGGATTGTATGAACCCAGTGCAGGAGGGTCCGATCTCACTAGTGTTCAGAATACAGTGAACGCACAATCAAATTTGAATGAATCACGTACCTCTTTTTCCAGTACCACTGGTGGTGGGAGTGTGTATTATACGAATGTTGTATTTCCTACGAATGATATTACACTTCATTCGGTGAGTTATTTTGATGCGTATACTACTGAAGCTCTAACTATATTACCGTCATCTGTCTACAACGAGAATATCATCACAACTGTTAAAAGTTTACCTACAGAATCTAAAGTGCGTGTATTAGGTACTACGGATTGGATCACCACGGTAACAGGATACGATTATAAACGACGCCCTATTTTTGGAGTTACCGAAAATACGTATCTCAATACCAATGACACCTCCGAATCCTTATTAGATTTTACTGGAAAAGTGTTGGAAAGTAGAACGATTCATCAAAAAACAAATCAGCCTACCATTGTTACTAAAGATTATTTTACCTATGACCATCAACAGCGTTTACTTACCCACATGCAACAGATTGATGATGAACCTGTACAGCTTATTTCTAATAATATATATGATGAAATTGGACAATTAGTGACTAAGGATGTAGGGGGGCAACTTTTTGAAAGCGGATATACAGATATAACACCAAATCGGATAGATATATCTGGCGATGGAGTTATTAAGAAAATCGCTGGAGGAGATGCTTATGATGCAGGATTAGCTACTATTGGGAAGATTGAAGGTAATGGAGGTATATCTTTTAAAACTAAAACAGAAAATACACGCCATTTAGTAGGCCTTAATAACTTAAATACTACTGGGGGCAGTGGAGATATTGACTATAGGATTGGATTTTACTGGAATAACCCTCCAAGATATCGAGTGGAAGTAAGAGAAAATGGGGGTACTACAAATCCAATTACGAGCCCTATTATATATAGTGCTGGAGATACTTTTGCCATTGAACGAGAAGATGATGTATTACACTTCATCCATAATGGAGCAGAGGTGGCTACTTATACCATGACAGAAAATTATTCTTCGCTGGTGGGAGATGTGTCGATGCGAGACGTTGGAGGAGAAATTAGTAACCTTAATTTATATGCAACTACCATTAATAAACGTCTTCAAAAAGTAGATTATACATATAATATTCGTGGTTGGATGACTGATATTAATAATATAAATGACCAATCTAGGGATACTAAACTCTTTAATTTTAGAATCAACTATAATCAAGCTATAGAAGGATCTTCATCTGGTCAAGGAGTTACGCCACTCTACAACGGAAATATCTCTCAAACCACTTGGAAAACACTGAGTGCCGATCCGGACACACAAAAACGCAGTTATGGATATCAGTATGATGCATTAAACCGTTTGGAAGCTGCGTATAGTTATAAAGGAGCTACGCTTACGCAGCTAGATAAATACGGACTTCAAGGGATTGATTATGACAAAAATGGAAATATCAATACGCTTTTACGTTATGGATATACGGCAAATACTACCGAAGTGATGGATCAGCTTGTTTATAATTACCTTGGGAATCAATTACAAAATGTAACTGATTTGAGTACAGATTCTATAGAAAATGAAGGCTTTTATGATGGGAATACCACGCAGAATGATGATTATGAATACGATGTAAATGGAAATATGATCATAGATCGTAATAAAGGAATTAGTAATATTACGTATAATCACTTAAATTTACCTATAGTTGTGACGATAAACACCCCTGACGACGGACAAGGGCAAACGCAACAAGGGTCTATACAATACGTATATGACGCCACAGGAGTTAAATTAGAGAAACAAGTGACAAAACAATCACAACCCATTGTATTTACACGTTACGCTGGTGGGTATATCTACGAGCTAGCGAATGGTGCAGAAGAGTTGAAAATGTTCGCACATCCTGAAGGGTATGTAGAACCTGTTGCAAATACGACTAAATCTATTGAGAAATTTAATACTCAAAGTGGTACAAGTAGTTACTCAAGTTATCAATATGTGTTTAATTATACGGATCATTTAGGTAATGTACGACTTACGTATGCAGATAGTGATGGTAATGGAGCCATAGAACCTAAAACTGAAGTGATTTCAGAAAAACATTATTATCCATTTGGCTTAAAACATAAAGGATATAATAACACTGTTACTTCTAACTCTAATAGTATGGCAGAGAAGTTTGCTTTTGGAGGAAAGGAATTAGGAGAAGAACTCGGACTTGATTGGTACGATATATCCGCAAGGAATTATGATCCTGCATTAGGAAGGTGGATGAATATTGATCCATTGGCTGAGCAAATGCGTAGACATTCTCCGTACAATTATGCTTTTGATAATCCCGTGTATTTTATAGACCCTGATGGACTCAGTCCTACAGGAACACTAATGAATGGAGGGACAATATCACAAGCAGATGTGCAAAATAGTGCATTTGGTGGTAATCAAATTTCAGGTGGAGCACCATCTTTAATAAGTGGTGAAACAGGAGCAGTACTTGTCAATGATTTAACACAGGCTAGTGGCGGTTCTGGAAGTGCATCATCAAGTGCTAGTTCTACAGGTAATAGTAGTGGGACTTCTGCTGCAAATTTTGAAAAGTTTTTTAATGAAACTGCTGAATCTTTAGAAAGTGATAGGGATGATGACAATCAAAATGAAATTAGACCAGTTGAAATAACTATTACAAATACAATAGTAGGAGAAGGTATAGTTAAACCATACCCTGATAGTGATGGAGAAGAATATGTAGTACCTTTGTATAGGATGACCGTAACTGGTGAGGATGAAAATGGGCAAACGCAATCATATAATTTTGATGTCTTAAGATATGGAGTTGAACGAAATGAATCTAGAAATAGTGGTCCAAGAGTCGTAGGCTTGTCAGATGCGCAATCCTATTCAATTATTTGGGATCCTGGAACTATGGGAGGTGAAGGATCTTGGAGAGTTACTGGAAATTGGTTAATCCACAGAGGAGCTGCTGACCCAACTACTCAAGCTTGGGGAGCAATTGGCTGTATAGAAGTATGCGGTCTCAATGCTTGGGATAACTTTAACAATGCCATTAGAACTCTTTCAGGAAGTAACAGTTTAAGTACAATTGGTAACTCTGGAACTCTTACAGTTACTTATCAATCTGCTCAAAGTCCAGCATTAAGAAGAAGGAGAAGAAATAATAACCATAATTAGATTCATAAAATGAAAAATATATTTATACTTATTATAGTATTATCAGCAATAACATCTAGTTGTGCTCAAAATGATAATTGGAAAATATTAGAAGAAAAAATAAAAAGAGAAACAAATATTTGTAGACCTTGTTTAGACAAATATTCTAATGACGAAATAAAGCCTTTATTAAATATATTAGGAAAGGATTTAAAGACTCAAGTTTTTGATTCTTTAAATTATAACAGACAAATATCTTTTTCTTTTTGCAATAATAAATATAAGGAAGAGGGATATTTAGATTGTATTTACATAACGGAATTAAAAGCATCTAATGAAAGTATAGCAATGGATTCTTATAAAAAGTTAATAAAAATACCAGAGACAACAATTCATTACATAAGACCTCAAAATTGGGAATGGATAGTTAGAGGTAATTATATATACTTTTTATACTCTAATACTTATAAACAAGATAGTTATGAGTTTAATGAAATAAAAAAAATAGTATATGAAATATTGTAAGGGGCACTAATCGTTAAAACGGTGATGTATCAAATTAGGTCATGATGGTAATGAGTCAGAATTGTGCTTTTGAAAAACGAAGTTAATTTTGATTTTGAATATCAGTTAGTTATAAAAGAAATGAGCTCTCGAAAGAGGGCTTATTTCTGTTCATTGACATAGTGAAGATTTCTTAGAAGCCGCGCAACCTCTATGGCCATTTTACAATAATGTGTCCCATTTATGGGATACATTATTGTAAAATGAGATGGTTGCAAATAGTTTTTGAAAACTAGAATTTACATTGAAAGTAAAGTTGTTTTATCAGCTTTGCTTTTAATGTTTTTACAACTTGATTGATTTTAGAAACATACCTTGCAAGCGTTTTTCTTGTTTTGAGTTAATCTTAGTTGTTTTAGTTCTTTGAAATTGTGAGTATACTTAGAAATATCAATAGATAATCCACTAAAAGTTTCTTCGGGTGTATTTCCACCAAGACTCATTTGTGGACGTATCGTATTATATATGGAGATCGTATCTGCCATTACACGTATAAGCTGATTTCCATTATTAATTTCTTTGTGATGTAAGAATTGATGTTTGATAATTTTATTGATAGCTTCAATCATAGAATTGGAGAACACCACATCATTTTGAGCAATGATATGTTTAATAGGAATATCTGGAGAATTGATAAAGTTAGCTACCGTAGCATTCACGTTTTCACTCCCGCCATCGGTAAGAAACTGTAATTTTTCAGGTTGGTGTTCTATACACGCATTTTGGATTAAAGATTTGATAGCAATGGCAGATGCGCTTTTTTCTATACGATATCCAAGAATCATTTTAGAATAATGATCAATCAGAAAATGAATGTAGTGTTTTACGTTATCAACTGTTTTAAAAATAGTCACATCTGCACACCAAATCTCATTAGGTTTTGAAGTTCTTACAGGATGATAGTCATCAGATTTCTTTCGTCTAGGTTTATTTTTAAAGCCAAGCAGGCGACAATATTTATAGAATGTAGAAATACCGCATTGTAGGTTTTTATCACGAAGTGCTTTCAAGTAGACCGAAGATTTTGACCAGAATTTATAATCTTGATCTTGCATATAAGTTTTGATAGTTTGTACTTCTTTTGGCAATAACTGATTTGGAAAACGTTTTGTACACCAATTGAAATAAGAAGATTCACATTTGTAGATCAGAATAGATTTATAATTTTCAAAAGTGCTTCTAGAGATATTAAAGACTTTGAGTGCTTTATTGATAGGAATGGAATCTTTTACTTTTTCAATGGTGTCAACGATAATTTCTTTCTGTTGTTTAATAAGTGATTTCACTCCTTTTACTTTTGAGATCACTTCGTGGAAGGTATCGGCAAGATCAAAATAGCTTTGATTAATTTTCTTAATACGAGAAGATGAATTAAAACGCTTGATAAATGCTATCTCTTCTTTAACAATCTGATTAATTTCACAATAGTGATACTTATCATCAGATTCGTTTTTCCAACGAGAGATATTAGAACTTGGAATGAGAGCTATTTGTTCAGGAGTTAATATATCGTTCAATAATTCATTTCTTACCAAGTGTTTAATAGCGGTATCCCAATTCTTTCGACAAGAAAATTCATTCATGTTTTTTAGCGAACAAAAATAGAATTACTTTTATACTGATAAGTACCATGTTAGACTTGATTTATGAAAGAAGGCTACTATAACATAAAAGGTGAACTCGTTAGTAAAGATGAGTTTGATAAAGAGCGCAAACTTATACTAGCAAAACGTATTAAAGAAGCTGAAAATGATGAAGATTTAATTGATGATGAAGATTTGGATTATTATTTAGCTGAATTAGAAAAAATGGCAGACTAAGTGGATTACAAAATTAAATATACGAAGGAAGCTATTGCAGAGTTGAATAAAGCATTTCTCTGGTATAGGTCTAAAGAATTAGAATTAGGACAGAGATTTAAAAGTGCTTTCGGTACAGTACGTCTTAATTTAAAAGAGAATCCTGAAATATTTAAAGAAATAGAAATTAATCATAGAAGAGCTGTTTTAAGTTCTTCTTTTCCATATATCGTTCATTATTTAATTAATGAGAAAACTAAAACCGTTAAAATTATCGGAGTGTTACATCAAAGTATGTATCCTGAAGTAATCAAAGAGCGACTTAAAATGGAACAAGTACATCAAATTAAACAAAAGGAAGATCAAAAACTACAACAGCGAGTAAAGCAACTTGGAAATATTCGTAAGAGAAACGAATTAGAGCAAGAAATTGAGCGTACTAGAGATAGAGGTTTTGAACGTTGAAATAGAAAGGGATACTAATATGAAATTGAAAATTCGTAATAAAACAATCAATTACTTAAGAACAACTCACTTAATATCAATATGATACGATTATTTTTGCATTATCCAAAATATGTAAAAGCGAGACTATTATCCATTCGGATTGCAACACAAGGGGTATAATAACACGGTTACCTCTAACTCTAATAGTATGGCAGAGAAGTTTGCCTTTGGTGGGAAAGAGCTAGGAGAAGAATTAGGATTAGATTGGTATGATATTTCAGCAAGGAATTATGACCCTGCATTAGGGAGATGGATGAATATTGACCCGCTGGCAGAGCAAATGAGACGTCATAGTCCATATAACTATGCTTTTGACAATCCCGTATATTTTGTTGATCCAGATGGACTTAGCCCTGCAGTGACGCTTATGAATGGAGGATCAATATCACAAGCTGATGTTCAAAATAGTGCATTTGGTGGTAACCAAATTTCAGGCGGAGCACCTTCCTTAATAAGTGGAGAAACTGGGGCAGTACTTGTTAATGATTTGACGAAAGTTGATGGTGGTGCTGGAAATACAGCATCAAGTTCTAGTAATACTTCAAAAGATATAGTTATTAATATGAAAAATGAAGATGGTGAATCTGTTGAAGCATATAGAATTCATACTGATTTGTTAGAGGAAGAGATTTCTTTGGATGTAAATGCAGTTTATAATAAGGATGAAACAA
This sequence comes from Dokdonia ponticola, assembly GCF_042653865.1. Lineage (NCBI taxonomy): Bacteria > Pseudomonadati > Bacteroidota > Flavobacteriia > Flavobacteriales > Flavobacteriaceae > Dokdonia > Dokdonia ponticola. The sequence continues at coordinate 27,925 of NZ_JBHSFV010000020.1, forward strand.
CTCACATTTATTTTGATGATAATATACAAGAATACTTAGAATTAATAGATAACAAATTGTTGCCAGACGCTTTTTCTGTGAATGTTAGCGCTGAAGCTGCATTTAAAGCTGGATTACAAGTAGAACTATCAATTATAGTAATATTAAACGGAGTAAATAAGGGAGATTTTGGAATAACCTTACAAGGAAATGGTCTGATTGGTCTTGAAGGAGGAATAACAGCAACCATAACAGGATTTCATTCTACTCAACCTAATCCTGATTTAGACTTATTTAGGGGAGTGGAATTAGGTTTACAAGGAGATGTAAGGACTCCGTACTTAGCTTCTATAGCTGGAGCGTATCATCAAGGAACTGAATTCCAATGGCCTATTAAAGACGGAAAATGGCGAGGTCTAACTAGGACATTATATGAAGGTGTCTCTTTTGGTGTTTCATTCGGTCCAGTACCATCACCAGTTACTTTTTCAGGCTATATAGGAGTCTCTGATTTTTTATATAGATCAGATAATTAAAAAAATAAAAAAATGAAACTACCAAAAAAATGGATTCCCTTAATAATCGTTTTGTTTACGATAATGTCAATCTATTTATATTTTCCTAACAATTTTATTTCACCTCGTACATATTTTTCTGATAAACATACGGAAAGTAATATTTTTATTGAATTTAAAGAAGGAGGAAATATTAATTACTCCACAACAGTAAATAAAATAGAAGTCAAAAATCAAAAAGAAATTAAAGATTTCCACAATCTAATTCAAAAACTAGAGTTTGATATTAATGCTCCACATAGAGGAGTAAGAGATTATAGTGTTTATATCAATTTTGATAATTATCATGAAGACAAATACCTAATTAAAATGAGTAAGATTGATGGAGGTTATGTATTTTTCTTTAAAGGTGGATTATATAGAAATAAAGAATTAGCATTAATAATTAATCAATATCTTGGAATTGATACATCACCTAGCACTAATCGTTAGAAACGCTACAGATGTGTTCCAAAGATGAAACGCGACCGAAATAGAGCAAGCTAAAGTCAAGACAGTTTGAAAAGACTGTCTTGCTCTTTTTTTTAAGTTCATTGGCATATTGAAAATTGATTTTTACATAAAGTTAACTTGAAAGTTACTTTTTAAGAACTTTAGTGCAAAATTTGGGTAAAGCGAGCCACCTGTGCTGGATTAAATTGAGCCGTATAAATGAAGTTCTTGAACAATAAATTGATCTTATCAAAAGACTAAACCAATCATTTAAAATCAAAAAGACCAATCAAAGCTATTTCTGGGGGTAAGTTTTAAGATTATCATTACCTGATTAAAGCCATTTCTAATAAACTGAAACTACTGAAACATCACACAAAATATGTTGTGGGATAAGGTACTAAAAATTACTATTGTACTTTCTTTCATAATAGAAGTTCTTTTTACTCATGAAGGTTTCTGAAGAACTAACTAGCTATTTTTTAATTAAGGGTTAGTCACATACGCAGTGATTGACCCTTTTTTTGTTATTTTAAGACACTCCCTATTTCAAACATCGGCAAGTACATGGCTATTAAAATAACACCTATCATAATCCCTACAACCAAAATAATGAAGGGTTCTAAAATCGTAGAGAACGTTTTTGATTTTTGTAAAACCTCTTGATTGTATTGTTCGCTCAGTCTCTCAAAGACATATTCCGTTTTATTGGTTTCTTCTGCAACGCGAACAAGTGCAATCATCTTACGATCAAAAAAAGAATGCTCCTTTAAACTTTCGCTTAGACTTTTTCCTTGTTGAATATCCGCTTCTACTTTTTCTAATACGGTTTCTAAGGGATAAAAGTCAATCATCTCCTTAGCTAAATGAATACTCTGAACAATCGATACCTTAGTACTTACTAGCAGAGAAACCGCTTGTGTAAAACGTGCAATGTTAGATGTTTTAATAAAAGAACCTATCAGTGGGAGCTTTAGTAAAAAAACATCCTTTCTAGCTCTATACCATTTCCTTTTATTGAGTTGTTTTTGAAAAATGATAAATAGGAGTAAGGAGGCTAAAATGAGCCAACCATAGCTTCCTAACCAATTAGATACTCCAATCACAGATTGGGTAATGATAGGTAAATCTATATCATTTTGCCTAAACATATCTTGAAACATCGGCACCACAAATCTAAGCATAAAGGTAACGGCTAAGAGGGCAGTAATTAATAAGATAACGGGATAGGTAAGCGCATTGACAATATTACGTCGTTGTTCATTTTTACGTCTGTAAAATTCGGCTAATGATTTTGAGACTCTCTCTAGTGCCCCACTTTCTTCTCCAATTCTTACAGAATGCTCTTCATAGGTAGTAAAGTGTTTATGTTCTTTTAAGATTTTAGAAAAATCATCCCCTGCTACGATACGATCTCCAATTTTTTGAAAGAATTCAATGTCTTCTTTCTTTTTCTGGGATTCAGCAATAAGAAATAGCGCATCTTTCAGACGAATGCCCGAAGTGAGTAATACACTTAATTCTGTATAAAACTGTTCTTTCTTTTTAGAGCCAAAAGAGCTGCCAAAAAGGGTTATTTCCTTTTTTAGAATACTATCAAGCGAGGACGGCTCTTCTTTACGCTCCTTTCCTTTTTTAAGATCGTTTATCTTTAGTCCCATACCTCTTGTATTGTTTGTTGAGCATCTACTTTCCTAGACACAAAAAAGACAATAGGACTATTTGAGATCATCAGAGTTAGTTCAAGCCCATCGGTGACTCCCTCTTCTATTTGATCTCCTTTATAATAAAAACGTGTATTTTGAATTGTAAAAGGAATCGTATCACGATCTCGTAGAACATAATCGGGTGCTATCTGATATTGAATCGTTTCGTCTTGAACGATAATATCTAACTCTTGTTGTTTTTCATCCCAAAAGGCAATAGACCCTTTTTCAAAATCAAAAAGTAACTGCTGTTTAAATTTAGTTACTTCCGTACGCTCTTCGTAACGCGCACGCATGGTTGTAAATTGTTTGGTTACCAGACGTAACACTGTAAATGCAATGGCAATCACAATGCTCGTAATGGCCAAAACCACTAAGATTTCGCTCAATGTGAAAGCGGGTATTTTGTGTTTTTGTGTCATTGGATTTCTCGCAAAATTAAAGGTGTTTTCTGATCTGCTTTTTTTGCCTCGTAGATCGTGTACTGTATGCCCTCTTCTTCTACGGTTTCTATCGTTATTTCATAGGCTTCAAAGGTTTCATCATAGGGAAGGGTAATTTTTTGATGTGCGTTTAAGTATTGCAAGACTTCCAATCTATTTTGTACGGAGAAGGTATCCCTTTGTACAACGGACTTGAAGGTATTCAATAAAATCAAAGAAGCTACAACAAACACAATGAGAATGATGCTAGTCGCCACAAGGGTTTCCATGAGAGTCGATGCGGATACTTTCTTTTTTAATACACCCATTGCACGAGATTGGTTTGAGTTTGGTTGGTTTCTATACCACAAAAGGCTACTGGAAAATCTCTCGTATCTATGACCGCATCAAAAAGATGGTTTTTATAGATTGAGCCTTTGGTTTCTATAGCAAACTGACGGGTATATATTGAGCCTTTGACGACCCCTTCTAATTGGACAATATGATCGCTATAGACCTCGCCTTGTACCATGGCATTTTCTTTAATCGTGATCAGCGCTTTTTGATAATTATCATTAGGATTTTCTAGATGTATCACACTCCCTGAAACGATACTTCCCTCCTCCAAAGTAATACCTCTTCGTAGTTCCCTATTGGAGGTTTGTAGTTGATTTTCTTTTTCTTGAAAGACCAAAGCAGAGGGATAGGTCAGCCGTGCATTCTTCCCTACGGTAATACTTTTTGAGGCAAATGCTTGGAAAGCTCCTCTCGCGTTATCAGCTATTTCAATATATGGTGCTATGAGTATGATATTTTCCGCTTTCGCGAAAGCGGACACACGAATAAGCGTATCCGATTTTACAATAATATTTTGAGAGATTGACTGATCATCGATCTCTATCACATCTGGGCTATACATCCACTTAGGAGCTGTTTTAAACGTAGAAGAAATCTCTGAAGCAAACGAACGAATAAACAAAGAGTCTTCTTGTGGCAGATTGCCGAAGAGTAAGGTTTTTATATATTCCTTTTTCTTATTTGATAGCTGGGGCTTTGCAGCATTGTTTTGATTGATCTTTCCGTTCACCAGTGTTTTTCCTTGATAATAATTCCCTGCAATGTTTCCTGGCTTGATGCCTTGTCGTGGTAGTGATACATCGCCATAAATACTCGTTTCCCCTACCACGACCAAAGGGGAGTTAGTATCCTCTAAAAAGATAGTAGGTCGTTCTTCTTCTGAAGTTTGACCTCCTAATAAGGCTATTTTTTGCGTTTTAAAATTCTTGCTTTTTCCTATAGAAACCACTTTGTCAAAGATGCCCCAATGTGTTTTGAAAATGATCACTTCTTCTTGAATTCCCTCCTCTAGGTTGATGCTAATACTATCTCCATAAGCAATCGGCTTTTGTTTTGCATACCCAATACCATCATGACTCAGTTTTATGGTGTTGGAAGAGCGCTCTAGTTGTTTTGCAAATTGTAAATGGGAATAACTAATGAGTATAAAAGCACTTAATATCACAGCGATCACTACGCTTATCAAAATAGCAAATTGTAAGGCTCCTGCTTTTATTTTTGTATTTACTACTAACATCAACCTGAAATATTGATGGTTTTTCGTTTTCCTTTATAAGAAACGGAAATGCTTTTTAGATTTCCTGAAATAATTTGAACGCTATCAACCACACTTCCTTCTTTGGCAATATATTCTTTTGCGTTGATTTCAAGGGAGAGTACTTTTTTACCTGAACCCGCATCAGAAATAAGCCCTAAATATCGAATGGTCGGATAATACGTATCTTCTTCTTTAGCTTCCTTTTTCCTTGATGTATTTTTTATAGATGCTTGATTTCTTTTAGTAAGTGTTCCTAAAAAAGGATCTCTATAGTTATTATCAATGGTAAAACTTTCTTTAACGGTATAGCTAGTGGGTTTAAACGAGCCAATGGGCTCTGAGATAACCACGGTATTTACTCCGTCATCACTGAGCATAAAGAAACGAACAATGACAGCGCCGTATATCAATATAACGGCTAGTAGTAAGTATTTGGTTCGCTTCTTTTTATTCATCGTTTATAGAATGGTAATGGTTTGTTCTGTATAGGGTGTGTTTTGCGTATCGTTTTCTGCGCGTACTGCCCAAGAGTACATTCCTGAGACAAACTCAATGGTGATGTCTGTGGTGGTTACCGTTTGCTCTAAAAAGACACTATTATCTGATAGATCGGTAATGATGATTCTGTAGAGTGTCGCTTCTTCTATCCCTTGCCATGATAAATTTACCATGGTTTCTGAGGTTTCAAAACCATCTTCTGGGGCTATGATTTCGACTGTCTGATCTGATAGATCCATCATATCGTCTATAACAGAGAGGCTTTGTGTAGTGTAGGCTGTTTCAGAAGACATATTGATCGCTTTTACACGCCACTGATAGTCATTACTTTCTAGGGTAGTGGTGTATAAAGGTGTTGTGATTAAAGTGTCTCTTACGATCTGAATAGGCGCTTGAAAATCTGGATAGGCAATTTGTAGTTGATACATCGTAGCATTTGTAAGCGCTTCCCAATTAAAGCTGATAGTGCCTGCGGTGATCTCAGCATTGTTAACCGGTGCGATGGTTGTTACTACTTGATCTGAGATATCTATATCGCTTTGTAGCGTATCTACCTTAAAACTTTGCGTGGTATAGTCTGTTTGAAAATTATCATTCAACCCTCTTACACGCCATTGATACATATTGGGTGGTAATACTGTGCTAAAACTCCTAAAACTCTGTACAGAATCGCCTAAAATCGTATCGAGCACCACTTGATTGGCATTTGCAAAGTTTGGTTGTGCCACCTGAATTTGATACTGATCTGCAAATTCTATTTCTTCCCAAGAAAATGTAACGTTTGTATCCTCCAAAACCGTGTCATCTGCCGGAGCAATTAACACAATAAAGTCCTCAGATATATCGGGTACACTTATAATCTCCTCACAACTATAGATAAGCACTACGGCGAAAATAAGTATGATTAGCTTTTTCATAACATCCATTTTAATAATCCACTAATTTTTTAATCTTTTCTAGCTTTTTTACTTTTCGCTCTAAAGGTCGTTTACAGGCTTTCCCTTCTTCGGTGATATCCATGACCACCACTTGATTCCGCTGATTTTTCCCATAGCAGAAAAATGAGGTTTGATAATCAAAGATCACCATGTCAGAAAAAGGAATGGTCGTTAAACGTTCTTTCTCGTTATAGAGTGTAAGGGCGTAGGTTTGATTGCCTATCGGCTCTAAAAAGGCAGCCGTCATTGTGGTCATATCAATCGCTTTTTGGGGTATCACAGCAATTTTACTAATGACACCCGCTTTTTTTGAGTTTCTGATATATTCACTAGTGGATTTATCTTGATTAATAGCAGAAGCATATCCAATATCATCTATCAATTCTACTTCAAGGTAGATTGGCTTTTTGGCAATAGTATCGTTGTAAGAGACTGTGGGTTTTTCAAGGTTAAACACCTTTTTGTATTGAGCAAAGGATGCTTTTGTAAATTCTTTTTCAACAAGAGAGACACGTAACTTTTGATCCAGCACAGGCATCCCTTTTATTTCTATATTATTTTTAAGGGTACCCTCTTTTTTTACAATCGCACCTAAGGTGATCGCATTGGTATTTTCTTTGCTCAATTGGAATTGTTTTGTCGAACTACAGCCTAAAAAGAGTGCTACAGCAACGACAAACAACACCTTGGAGTGTACTTTATGTAAAGATTGTTTTATATACTTCATAGTAGCTAATAAATTATTGAACTAACTGTAATACAAATGCACCCTCTAAGGTTGTTTGTCCTGTACGGTAGTTTTTTAGTTTCTCAAATTCTAGGGAGGCAATCATCCCAAATTTACTGCGTTGTTCTAATTGATAGGCTAGCCCTAAAATAGCATTAAAATCTCCTGATACTCTAAAGGCATAGGAATTAGTTTTCTTTCCATTTTGGATTACCGAATGTGGCTCATCAAAGGAAATAATTTTAATGTTATGATTAATAGCATATCGATCTATGGTCTTTAGCAGATTGTTCTGCAAAGAGGTTTCTGTAATCTGATAATGTTGCAAAAGGGAATCATAATATCTCTCCTTTTGACTTAATATCTGTAATCGTTTCGGGATATTGGAATAGATTTGTTCTTGTGTTTTTAGGGTATCGTAATTCTTTTTTAGCGAAAGCGTCACAGAAATAGACAAAAAATACCCCAAGAGTAGCACTCCAAAGAAGCTAATCACTAAGGTGGTATTTTTTTGTTTTATGGTCATTTATGCTTTGATTAAAAGTGCGATACTAAAACGTATATTTTTCCCTTTTTCTTCTAGGTTGTCAATAGATACGCTATCTGTAAATTCTAAATTTTCTAGGGATGAAATCCAAGAGGATAGATCAGCATTTTCAGAGGTTTCCCCTGTAATGACAATCGTATTTTCTTCAATTTCAACGATTTTATTTTTGCGAATTTTCTTTTGTAAAGGATGATATTGAAGTCCTTCCAAAAGAATGGTTTCTGGCATTTCTTGGATGATTTCATCTATACAATAGGAAGCAGAAGAGGATGCTGATGCAATCACATCTTCAAAGAGTTTTTGCTTTTGGTCAACAATAGAATCTTTTTTTACCAATAGCTTTTTTTGTAATGTATTGGTGCTGCCTATTTCTTGTAAAACAGCCACTTCATCATAATAGTAACTATAGAATAAAAAGTTGACTAAAAAGATCGTGAACAATACGCCTATGGCAAGGGGTAATCCAATGGTAAATAATCTGTGTTGTTTAAAATAGGATTGTTGTTCTTTTTCTTTGGTCTCAAAATTATTTGACACATACTTTTCATCTACCCCTGCGATTGTTTTAATAATACTTCCTAAGCCGTTTATATATTCTCCATCTATTTGCAATCCTGTTACATCATACGTCTCATTTGGATAGTTTTCTGATGCCATGCGATCTATAGAAGTAATCTCTCCCTCTTTAAGCTTTAGGGTAGTGGTAGGGCTTTGTATTTGAGATTCTCTTTTTAGAAAAGGAAGTAATGATACCAAAGGGGTACTTCCTAAACTCCAATGGGTAATAAAAATAGATTGTGATTCATACTCTTTGTGAAGGCTATCGATATAGCTTTTTCTACAGATATAGACGTAGGCTTTCTCTTTAGAGCGAATGATCTCATGGTAAAAAGCCTCTAAATCAATATTGGGAAATGTTTGGTTTAAAAGAACAGTATCAGAGAGCGTATTTATAGTTTCTATTGTTTTTTGGAGTACTTGATTGTTGTTAATCACCAAGTGGGCATATCTTAGTTTCGGTTGAAATTCTTTAACACCTTCTATGGAGGATACACTTTCTTTACTTATTAATTTGAGTTCTCCTTTTTGTTGTTTGCAAATAAGAATAATGATTTTGCCATGCGTATCTGTTCCTGTATGTTCGAGCGAACAATAGGTGTTACCGTAGATGATATTTCGCGAAAGCGTGTCTAACATTAGTAAATAACTGTAGGTTTTATTAACACCGTTAGTTTCGATTTTGAAGCGTTACGAACCCGTTTACTAAAAAGCCATTTAATAATAGGGACACGTGCTAAGAAGGGGACACCTGATCCTGAATTGCTCTTCCGATTTTCTTCCAATCCTCCTAATACGACAATATCATTGTTACGTGATTTGATGATGGAACTAAACTCTCGAGAACTGATTTCTGGAGGACCATTTTCAGAAATACGTTCTCCATTAAAAGTTGACTGAATTACTTTAATATCCATTGTGATTTCTCCGTCGGCGGATACAAAGGGTAGTACCTCTAAAGAAAGTTCTGCGTCAATAGGAATGAAATTAATACTCTGGCTTACGATAGGATTTTGTGTACCTACAAATTCATTATTAGTGATTTGAAAATAACTCGTTTGTCCATTTGAAAAGTAGGCGCGATGTCCATTTAAAGTGGTAATACGAGGGGATGATTTTATTTCAAAATTTCCATTAGATTCAGAGGCTCTAATATTGGCAAAGAAATTAGGGCCTACCTGTCCAATATTAAAAAAACTTGATCCGTCGATGCGTCCTAAAATTCGGTTGATGGTTGTGGCTCCCAAATTTATATTCGTTTCAGGAAATATAGCCCCTTGTGTTGTCGTGGGTTCTGAAGCAATACCCCATTCAATCCCTGCATCCAGCGTTGAGTTTTTGCTTACTTCTAAGATCATTACTTCAATGATCACAATAGGTACTTTTTTATCAATTTCTTGTATAAATTGTTTGAAACGTTCAATATCAGAACTAGCACCACTGACGATGAAACTATTAAGTTCTTTGTCTGCTATGATATTTAGGTCTTGTTTGATGTCATCTGGAATAAGGGTGCTTAAATCAGTCCTTTTGTCATCTTTATCTCTTTGTATAGGTTGGCTTATTTGTTGACTTTGAGTGTCATTACCTCCGGAATTCCTAAAATTTGAATTTGACCTAGAACTTGTACTACTCCCAAAACTAATATTTGATCTCCCTGCACTTCTACCTGAGCGCTGGGGGTCTTCTAAAATACCTATAGATCGATATCGTAAGGCGACTATTTCTGCTGAACGAAGTGTAAGTTGCTTAAAAGTTCCAAAATAATAAACACCCTCTTCTTTTTTAAACGTAAAACGATCTGATGGATTTGTGAATGCAATATCTTGACTTTGACCTCTCGTTGATCTTGAAGATCCGTTGTTAGGGTCAATAACGGGGCTTGCAAAGGTTGTATTCTCAAAAATCTTCGTAAGCAGTTGATCAAAAGAAATATTTTTGGCAGTCACTGTGGCATAGCCAGCGCTTTCTAATGGAGAAGCGGTAAAAATATCTAGTTGAAGTTCATTCCCAATATCATAGATAATATCTGAGATAGCTACGTTTTGAATATCAACATCAAGTAATTTTGATTCTTGATCTAATACTTTAAAAAAGAAATTAGTACTTCTTGATCTAATAGGTCGCACCACCGTAGTTTGTCCATCAGGTTGACTAGCATCCTGTGAAATGGCAGGTTCAAACTCAAAAGAGCCATCTTTTGTTTTAGATACCACAAGATTATTTGAAAACGCTATTTTCTCCATCGCAATATCAAAAGGGAGTTCTTTGATGAAAGCGGAGATTTTATTTGTACTCAAACCTTGGCTATAAAAAATACCTTTTCCTGTTTGGTCTGAAATCAATGTGAAAGCTTCTGATAGCAAATCATTTTTTAAATCAATGGAGAGTTTCTGGTCACTTGGGTCATAAGTAATATCAATAGTGCGTTCTTCAGGGACAACTTCTTTTTGATACGGTTTTATGTATAAAATAGTTCCTGTAAAATCAATGGTTGTGTTATGCGTTTTACAAACGTACAAGAGGACATCAGAAACGGATACATCTTTAAAATTATTGAAAATTTGTATAGCACTTAACTCAGGATTTACCTCAATATTAATCTGATGCACCTCTGATATCGCCAAAAGAAATGTAGGCAGATTGGCTTGTTGTATGGTGATGTCTATTTTTTCTAAAAGACCGGGGACATCGGTGGAAATAGCGGTTAATTTATTTTCTAATTGTCGTATGCGCTCTTCATCATACTCCTGTGCTATGATGCTTTGTGTCATAAAGACACACATCCATACAAATATTATCTTTTTTATCATGAATTATTGATTTGCTAATAATGCAAATACATCATCTACAGATGTTTCTCCTGCTTGAATTAAATGTATCGCCTGATCGCTTAATTTTTTTATGTTTCCTTTTTCTAGATATGTATCAATCTGTGTTTCATTATTCTTGATATGAACCGATAATTCCTTAGTTATAGGTAATAGTTCATAGATGGCTTTTCTCCCTGAATATCCCGTGTGATAACAATGAGAACAGCCTTGCGCAATGTAATGTTTTTTCAGCTCTTTAGGGACATTATACTGTATGGAAAAAGTATCTTTCTCTATGGGAACTTCTTTCTTACAGTGTACACAAAGTTTACGCACTAATCGTTGTGCTACACTCAAGTTTAAAGTACTTGCAATTAAATGTGCAGGCACTCCCATATCGATAAGTCTAGAAATCGTTCCCCAAGCCGAATTAGTATGAATGGTGGATAATACCAAATGTCCCGTTAATGCCGCACGTATCGCCATATTAGCTGTTTTTACATCGCGTATTTCTCCTACCATAATAATATCAGGGTCTTGACGTAAAAAAGTTTTGAGTGCTGTCTCAAAATCTAGTCCTATATCTTCCCTTAATTGCATTTGCATGACCCCTTCCAAGGTGTATTCAATGGGATCTTCAATGGTTAAGATTTTGGTGTCTATTTTATTTAATAGTTTAAGGGTAGCGTATAGTGTAGTAGTTTTTCCTGATCCTGTGGGTCCAGATATCAGTACAATGCCATTAGGGTTACGCACCCCCTCTTTATAAATCTGCAATTCTTTTTCTGTAAACCCTAATTGATCCAGCTGTATGTTTGAGGTGTCTTTGCTCAGAATACGAAGGACAATGCTTTCGCCATCCATTGTAGGTAGTGTAGAAACACGAATATCAAATTCTTCTGTTTGTGTTTTCACAGTAATCCGACCATCTTGTGGCAAACGGTTTTGAGAGATATCTAATCCTGCTTGATTCTTAATTTTATTAATAATGACAGGATATTCTTCTTTTGGGATGCTGTATTGTTCTTTTAATTTTCCATCCAATCGAAAACGAATACGACAGGTGTTTTCAAAAGGCTCAAAGTGGATGTCACTACTGCCTATGGATTTAGCCGTTAATAGGATTTTTTCTAAAAAGTCTTGGGTATAGGTGAGGAGCTGCTTTTCTGCGCCAAACGCTTTTCTAAAATTGGTGCTTAAATAAATATCAAGGGTTTCTGTATCTATCTGTTTTACTTCTACAGCATACCCTAAAAAAATAAAGAGTTCTTGCGCTAAGGTCTCAGGTGTAGTGGTGTCGGAATAAAATACAACTGTAGTCCCTTGCTCTTCAATAGGTACAATACGATATTGATAGGCTTGTTCTGCACTAATGCGTTGTTGTAATGCAACAGAGATGATATACGTTCTTGTGTCTCTTATCATTACATACGATATAACTCATCATAAAAACCTAACCAATGCACTAGTAATACCCCTGCAAAAAATAGCGACAAATAACCAGCTAGGGGTATGGTCGCTGACATGTACTTTGATTCGTTTTGGGTACGCTCCTGCCTTCTCGGCAAGCTGGATTGCAAATTTATACGCTTTCGCGAAATGTCATGCTGAGCTTGTCGAAGTAGCGTATACTCAGAATTTTGAATGGTGACTTTAGATTTCATCTTCTTTAATACAAAATGTATGGTTAAAGAAAATAAAAGTCCAAATACTAACAAGGTAATGAAAGACACTGTTGCAAATCCTACGGATAATGCTACTAAAAAAAGAACATCTCCAATACCAAATACACTTTGTAAGTTATATGTTTGAAAGCGTAGCTTCACGTATCCAACTAAAATCAATAACATAAGCCCTACAAGACCTATATTAAAAGCGCTATGAATTCCAAATTGTAACCAACCGACTTCAACGATGTGTAATGAGGAAAATCCCGTGATTGCTATGAGAAATAGCCACCAATAGACCATACGCTCTTTTTGATCTTGATAAAAAATGACTAGTAAACTAGTCATTAAAATTATTTTTATGAGCATGGAAATGATCAATCTTTAATGATTTGTTTAGGGTTTCCATTTTCATCAATTTCCCATACATTAAAGATACCATCTCTATCAAAATCTGTAATCGCAGTAGCTCTTGCCTTAAAGCCGTCGCCATCAACGGAGATGATGGCATATTCATAATTTGCTGTGCCGCCTTCTTTTACTGTTTTTGGAGCTTCAAAATCAATCTCATTAAAATCCCCAGAAAATTTAGAATAGGAATAACTATACAACGTCTGCATATTATGGATTTGCTTTAATTGTGCTTGCGCTTCTATACTCTTGGCTTTGGAAATTAAAGGCATTAGTCTAGGCATGGATAGCAAAAGTAATATCCCAATAATCGCTAATACAATAAGTGTTTCTTGTAAATTGAATGCTGGAATTTTATGTTTAGATGTTTGTTTCAAAATGAAAATATTAATAGCCTTTAAATATACTGAAAATTGACCAAAAAGATAGCTTAAAATTGCAACTAAAAAGAGTTCTATTTATCTCCAATTTTAGAACGTTCAACACTAATTAAATTGTTTCAATTTAGTTGGAATTTTAAAGATATTTAGAAAAATAATAAACGACTTTACTATACTTTTATAATATAACAATCTGTTTTTTATATTCTTTTATTCATTTTTTGAAAATACATTAGCGTTCTTTATCAAAATATACTTTACGTATAACCTATCCATAATTATAATAGGTTGTACTCATACTTTAAATATACCACGAATTATTTTGAATCATCAATCCAAAAGAAACTATCACCCTCTTATCATCATTCTTTTTACTAGTGGAATGCTATCAGTTGATGAGTTGAATAAAATTCCTAGAACAACAAAACATAACTGGAAGCAATTTCAACACGATAATTATTATGGTCATCAATGGGCATCTTCATACATCAAACAGTTTGATGATATCAAAGATGTCTTTCAAAGTAAGTTTACCGCTCGTGCAATTAAAACCATTTTGAAAACTAGAAGAGGGTTTTACAATATGCTTGGTGAGTTAGTACATCATAAAAATCTACTCAAGCAACACGCAAATAGTATTGTGACTTCTATAGAAGACATGGCGAAATTCTCTGAGGTTACCATTATAAAAGCATGTAAATTCTATGGTATTTCTAAAGATTGGTATTATGCTCAGAAAAGAAAAGTTAGTTGTTCCACTAGTTTATTCAAACAATGTTATCGTCAATATCCAAATCAATTAACGTTAAAAGAAGTAACTAATATTGAGTTTTTAGTTAAAGGTTCTGAAAACACTAAAAAACCAATCACTACTATTTACTACAATGCTATTCTTAAAAAATCTTATCGCTTGTGGACTTACTACCTTTAGAAAATATGCCAAAGTACTAGGGCATGTAAAATCTAAACCTATTCGAGCTAAAGCTAAAGAAGGTTTTAAAGCGTCCTATGTTTTTGAATGGTTACATATTGATATTACCAATGTAGAAACTGTCAAAGACGGTATTCAAAAAGTAGCTTTTGTAAAGGATAACTTCTCATCAGGGTTATTACATTATAAATCTACTTCTAAAAAAGCAGGAAGCCAATTTATTAAAGAACTCCTTCAAGAGACTTTTGAAAAGTACAATCTTTATAACCAGATAAAAGACATTCATATTCTTTCTGATGGCGGTTCTGAAAACAAAGGAGAAGTACTCTCTTGGGTAAAACATATTAATGCACCTCCAATCGTTAAGAAAATAACAGCCATGACAGATGAATTTCCATTCTCCAATGCTATTTCTGAAATTACCCATAGTATTTATAAATCTGAATTTATGGGAGGGAAACATTCCGAAGATCAAGCCTCACATCTAAAAAGTCTTGATGCCTTTATGGAATATTACAACCATCACAGATATCCCTGCCGATTATATGGAAGAACCCCTATGGAAATTATCAATGGAGAAAACATCGATAAAACTATGTTTTCTGAAATACTCAAAAACGCCAAAGTCAATAGGCTAGAAGTCAATAGAAACTTTAATCAATGTATTGTCAAAATCGGATGTAATAGATCATAACCATTCAATCCAAGTTCTTAAAATTTGAATTTCAAACAAACTAGATGTAAAAATCAATTTTCAATATATCAATGAACTTAAAAAAGAATTAAGACAGCTTTATAAAAACTGCCTTAACTCTAACTCATTCTATTTCAATCATATTCCATCTTTGGAGCACTTTTATCGCGTTTTTAACGATTAGTGTCTGTTCGAATATTGGAACACATTTATCGCGTTTCTAACGATTAGTGCCACTGAATATGCAAAACGCCCACGTTGAGTGGGCGTTTTATATTAATATAGCTATCTAAATTTTGATTTTCTAGTCATAAAAAGTACTACTTTGTAAAAGTATCTTAACATTTTCATCTTCTACCTTAAAAAGGTACTCATACATTTGATTTATATTTAGCTTCTCATCATTTTTGATTTTATCCTTATCTACTTCTCCATAATAACTCGTTAATTTAATTTGAATTAAATCACCATATAATCTTGTAGTACTAAAAACTACAGCATCGCTATTAGCACTAGATAAAGAAGACAAATTTTTATAATATCGTTTTTTACAGTTAGAAGATTCTTCATTCATTGAAATAACCTTATCAAAACTCATTTCAAGTCCTTTAAAAGTTTTTTCAATTTCCTCTTTTGAATAAGGCGTGAATGATAATTGATCTAAATAAGGATTTACTAAATAAGAATTTATAGATTTTCCTTCTTTAGTTTCTAAAACCTTATTTATACATTTTTGAATTATCAAATAATCATTCTTTTCTAATTCTTCTATACAAGTTTCATTAGATTTACAACTCATTATTAGAAGAGTTATCATTAAAAACAAACTTATTCTCATAGTTTAATTATTATCGTTTACTAATTTCGTTTTACTATAATCAGCTTCAGACACATTAGGAACTGTGATATATTCGTATTGAATCTGTCTTCGGGTTCCATCAACTTCAAAGTATAGAGTTCCTTGTACATTCCCATAAATATATCTTTGCGGTAACCCTAAACTTTCTCTAAATTGATTAACACGATCAACTGTTGGACCAGTCTGTGTTTCTCTATCTTTACCTATAGGATCTGGGAAAAATCCAGAATCTATTTTTTCTGATTCATCAAATGAACTATTAAAATAACTACCTCCTAGTTTTGTATGTAAGGTTTCGTGAAGGAAAACCATACCAGTACCGAAAGTTTTTGAATCAATCCCATTTTCTTCTAAAGCTTGTTGAGCTCCATGAATTTGTTTACCATTTATACCTATATATGTAACTCCACCCTTTGAAAAAGTACTAGTAGAGTTATTTGACCTAAAAACTTTTACAGACTCTTCACTAGTTAAAAGATGATCAACATAAGAGCTTATTTCATCACTACAATTACCTCCTTCTGAACAACCTGTACCTACTAATGTAGACTTACCAATATTATCGGTGTCTATTTTTATCGTTTGACCCGAAATGTCTGCTAAATCAATCAATAAGTTTAATAATATCCATTTATCTTCATTTTTATTACTTTGAACTAAAGTACTTACATCAACCTCTTTTCCATCAGGATCAATAAAGAACATAGGGTTATTCATAGCAAAGTTATAAGAAGAAAGGTTCATATATTTTTCCGCAAGTGGATCAATATTCATCCATCTCCCTAAAGAAGCTTCGTAATTTCTTGCACCAAAATCATACCATTCCAATCCAAGCTCTGGATTATTTTCTTTCCCGTTGTACTTAACACGTTCCGCGACGTCATTTTTGTTTGAAGTTATTACGTCATTGTAACCAGAGTGTTCCAATCCGAAGGGATAATAATCTAGCTTTTACATTTTTAAAATAATGTAAAATATAATGTAATTAATTGATTTTTAATATTTTATTATCAAATAACATAAGGTTTTATTGCGAATCCTTAATTCACAATTACTATTCTTTCGTTTGGGTATTTATATTTCAATGAACAAGAATGAGTCTCAATTCAGAGACTCATTCTTTATTTATTATACTGATAATCAATTATCAAAATATTCCATTTTCAAAAGAACCAGTTTATTATACTACCCAATAGAGGGAGCCTTACATCATCTATTATCATCACTATCTACTTCAATATTACTTAAAATCCCAGGAGGTAAGGGAATATTTCCAGCTTCTGTTGGAGTCACTGTATAAATATCTATTTTGGTAATCATTCTCTCATTAATGTAATTGAAAATTTTTCTTGCCAATAGATCATTATAACTCTTGTCTATTATTCCTTTATCAAGAGTAGAGGAATATTTATAATTATTATTATCTATAATTAATTTTAGAGTATCTATATTAGAAGGATTAAAAACAATTTTCTCTTTAGAATTTGTCAAAAAAGATTGTATTATTTTTTCCTTCTCTTCCTTCATTTCTCTTAAAATCTTATTACCAAGATCAAAATCATTATCATTATTAACGTTCATTAAAAAACGAAAATTATCATCTGAAAAAACAAATAGAGAATTATCTGCTTTAATCTCTTCATTTGTTTTATAATTCTCAAATAAGAAATTTATTAAAACCCCTAATGCTATTATAGTTACTATTAATATTATCATCTTTTTCATAGGCCCTTATCTTTGTTGAACAAATTTATTAAAATATTAATTATATTATTTTGGGGAGTTTTCAAAGCGATCTATTGTTTGTTGGTGTATATTTTGCCAAAAACTATCTTCATAATTTTTCTTATAATCATTTAGTTTTCTTGAATATTGATCTCTAAGTTTCAAATATTCTTTTCCCTCTTTAGAATTTTCATCGTAAGGGTTATCACTACCAAAAGCACTATAAGCATCATAAACTTTTTCATTTAACTCCGAAAGCTCTAATAAATCTTTTATTTGACCATTATTGTCAATTAAATCTTGAAGAAAAGCTTCTGTTGCATCATTAAGTAAGTTTTCAAAAGCTACATGAGTTTGTTCATCAGGTAATGACAATCTAATAATTGTAGAACTTCCGTTGGTTAAATCTACGGAATAACCTCCTTGCCCATGAATATCTGATGTATAACGTGAACCAGTAGTCGAACCAGTTACGACTTCAAGACCAGTAATTACAAATTGACTGCCTCTTCGTTTTTTACTAAAGTAACCATCTGCATCAAAATCTCGACCAAAAGCACTAAAGTCAGCTGTGAAATTAAGTTCATTCCTACCTAACATAGAATTCCAAACTCCTGACTTAAACAGATATTTATCTTTAATTGGAATACTCGCTAGTACAGGATTTGAATCAAAAGCTGATTTTCTGAACACTTTATAATGAGCCCCGTTTATTATCTGAAGAGCTCTTGAGGCTGCCGTATTATGTATAGCAGCTTGAACTACTTTTGATAAGATAGGGTCAGGGGATCGTCCATCAAAATCAACAAAACTTATTGGATTATTCAGTGCATAGGTATAAGGACTCGTTGTAGGGTAACTATCAGCCAAAGGATCAATATTCATCCAACGCCCAAGATCAGGACTATAATTTCTAGCTCCAAAATCGTATGTATTCAATCCTAGTGATGGATCAAATTCTTTCCCATTGTATCCAAATCGGTTTGCAACGGAGTTAGAATTACTGGTTATTACGTCATTATACCCTTTTTGTTGAAGACCAAAGGGATAGTAATGCTTTTCTGAAATGATTTCTGTACCTATTTCAATAGCGCCATCTCCGTCACTGTCTGCATAGGTAAGCCTTACATTTCCTAAGTGATCGGTATAATTAAAGGCGTACTGATAGTTAGAAAAACTTGCTGTTTGCGTTTGTGTACTAAATTTTCCAATAGACTTAGACGTACCATATACAGGCTCTACATAGCCTTCAGGATGCGGAAACATCTTTAGAGATTCAACGTTATTATTGTTGTTTTCATAGATATATCCTCCTGCATAATAGGTAGTAATGGTGCTATTTTGAACTTCATCATTCATTATTTTAGCAAGTTTTATTCCTGTGGCATCGTAAATATACGAAATCGTTCCTTGCTGAGTATCACCTTGAGCATCAACAGTATTAATTCTAACAGTTTCAGGAAGATTTAAGTGATTATATTCAATGTTATCAGTAATCCCTTTATTACGATCTTTGATCATATTTCCATTCACATCATACTCATAATCATTCAAAGTTGCTGATGTGTTTCCATCATAGAATCCCTGTTTCTTAATACTTGAAGTGCTTCCTTCTGTAACATTGAGTAATTGATTTCCATTATACGTATAGGAGAGATCATCCATTAATTGATACCCTGGACTTGTTGGTATATATCCATTACGTTTTAAGGTTTCTATATTTCCGTTTCTGTCATAGTTTATATTAAACAGTGTGTAACTATCTACAGTGTTATAATTTGTTCCTTTTCTACTAAAACCTCCATTGATTCTATTTAAATCATCATAGGCATATCCGTAAGCTCTTATCTGAGAATCCGTATTAGCCGTACTCCACATCGTTTGAGAAATGTTTCCATTGTACAGAGGCGTAATACTTCCAGTAGAAGTCATACCTTCTTTAGTATCATAGTTGATATGAAAATTAAAAAGGTCACGTTCTGTTGAATTATCATTAACATCATTGATATCGGTTAGCCATCCACGTACATTATACTGATAGTCTACTTTTTGAAGGCTTTTATCAATTGTAGTAGCATAGAGATTAAGATTGCTTATTTGTGAATTTGGTGTTTTAAGACTAATATCGCCGATAAGAGGAATTTCAGAATCTTCTAGTGGTGTAGATACTTTAGTAATTCCATTTTGTTTAAAGTATGCAATGCCTTGCTCTATTTCTATGTTAAAATTATTGGTATCAGATAGGTAACGTCCTGAATATATCAATGTAGAACCTCCTCCTGCTATAGCACGAGTATACACGCGGTATAAATAGCCATTGGCATTAGAACTCGTTGTGAAGAGGTAGTAGTAATTCATTCCTCCTGCGCTAGGATCCGTATTAATATTATTTAACCCCACACGTAGTTCTGAACCTATGGTCTCTATAGTAAAAGAAATTCCACCATTATCTTCTAATTTACCAATTGTAGCAAGCCCAGCGTTGTATGAGTCAGAAGGATCTGCTTTTGTGATTAAATGACCATCATTAGAAACAGTAACATTCACAAGATCCGTATATCCAGATTCAAAAAGCTGTCCTCCCACACGCTTAGATTCTAATTGACCTAATTCATCATAGCTATTACTAGCAATCAATTGCACAGGCTCGTTATCTATTTGTTGCATATGAGTGATCAATCTATTTTGATGATCATAGGTGAAGTAGTCTTTAGTTACTACTTCCTGATGTCCCGATTTTTGGTGAGTGGTTCTACTCTCTAGTACTTTTCCTGTAAAATCTAATAATGATTCAGAAGTGTCTTCTGTGCTTAAGTAATTATTTATCGTTGCTCCAAAAATAGGACGTGCTTTCTCATCATATCCAGTCACGCTAGTGATCCAATCACCCGTTCCTAATACACGTACTTTAGACACCGTAGGGAGTCCTTGAGTAGCGCTTGTGATATTTTGGTTATACACTGAACTAGGCAGTGTAATGCCACTGTGATCTACATAGGAATCGTAATAGTTTACGGTTAAAACCTCTGTAATGTTTGTAACAGGAAAACTCTGATTACTATAATTTACCAACGTTCCTGCTATATTTTGTGTATTAGCTGATCTTTGCTCATATACATTACCGCTGTACGCAGGAAGATTATTTGCTGTATTTTGTTGCCACTGTCTTGATTCTGATGATACAGCAATTCCTGTGTAGGCAACTCTTCCTAAAGCATCATATTTGGTTAAGAGCCATTGGTTATTTTCGCGTAAGCGGGCATCTTGTGTTAATACAGGTTGATCAAGCTTGTTATATACAATGTACTCCCATCCTTTAGCTGGAATTTTCTTTTCAATAAGACGATTGCGATAGTCGTATTTATATTGATATCCTAGTTTATCAAGAATATCCTGATAATTAGTTACAAGATTATCATTAGCATCTATAATTTGATCACTAGCTTCTGGAGAAAGCACAAATGACAGGTTTCCATAATCGTCATAGATATAATAGGTATCATGAGCTTGACCATTATTGTAAGTTCTTTTTAAGAGTACTTGTCCGCTTTTATTTGTAAACTCCTCTGTTGTGTGATTGTTTCCAGAAGTAGGCGTCCAATTTTCATCTTTAGTGATGTTTTTATACAGTTGATTTATTGGATAATACCCAGATACTGAAAGGGAGGGGTCTATGGTATTGCCTCCTGCGTATGTAATATCAAAAAACCGTACTTCATCTGCTTGATTACTTGTATAGTCAAACTTAATGGTATGATCTGTATCATCTTGACCCACAGCCCATGAATTTCCTGGTGCCCCTTGCTTTAGAACTCTGTTTAGAGGAGAGGCTTCATACACCATTTCTGAGTACGGATTCTGGGTGTCCTCATACTTGGGTGTATTATAAAAGGTATGGATGTCTGCTTTTAGAGTTAAAGGGTCTACAAAATCCAATGGATTTGGGACTCCTGAAGCTGTAGCAAAAGGGAGATATTGTTTAGGTGTTCTTCCTACTTCGTCATATTCTGTGTAAGAAATGATGTTTTGTCCTTGGCCTCCTGCTCCTATAGCAATGGATTGAATAGGTCGTCCGAGTCCGTCGACATAACTTATTGCTTCTATTTTTTGAGAGGGATCAAGGTTATCTTCTTGCCCTTCATCTACTGCTTGTTGATAAGAAGTTGTTTTTACGTAGTTTTTATCTTGACTCTGTCCAATTACAAACATCGGAAGGAGTAATGCGATGGTTATTATATATTTTTTCATCTGTTTTTCCGGTTTATATTAGTTAGAAGTGCTATAGTTATATTCGTTTTTAGAATAGACTTTTCCATCTTGATCTTTGACGAGTTTTAATCTATTTTGAGCGTCATACTCATAGAACATCGTATATCCTCTAGGATCGGTCACAGACGTGACCCCTACCAGTGGTTTATAGGTGTAGGTAGTTACTAGAGCATTTGGAACATTAGTTCTAACTTTCTCTATTTCCAAACGTAAGTCTACATCAGAACTTGGATTATCAAGTATAAAAAAATTAAGCCCAGAACTAGCCGATGAGTAACGTGCATTTTCTATTTTAGCTACTACATATTTACCGTTATATCCCCAGATATAAGAAATATATTGTCCGTTGGACTGTCTGACCTCTTGTATGTTTCCTTTGTTGCTGTAACGATCGAAAGAAACACGCTCCTCTATAGCTTCACTCCCTTTGGCGCTGTGAATAGCTCTTGGTTTAAATCCATTTTGAACATTGATGAAATTTGTTTTTTTGGTGGCTAACAACACTCCATCCTGTAATGTTTTTGTCATCACAGGAGTAGTA
This sequence comes from Dokdonia ponticola, assembly GCF_042653865.1. Classification (NCBI taxonomy): domain Bacteria; kingdom Pseudomonadati; phylum Bacteroidota; class Flavobacteriia; order Flavobacteriales; family Flavobacteriaceae; genus Dokdonia; species Dokdonia ponticola. Next base: position 50,212 of record NZ_JBHSFV010000020.1, read on the forward strand.
ATAATATTACTATTTACCATACTTTGATATTGTGATTCAGAAGCTACCTCACTACTGTAAGGGTAGAATAATTCTTGTAAAATAACTTCTCCTTCACTTGTAGTGGTGGTTTGGTTTTTAACTTGTGTATGGCTATCATATTCTATTTCCTGTGTTGTAGTGATCCCCTGAGTATACGTCACTGTTTCTATTGGACGTCTACTAATTGGTAGTTCTCTATAAGGGTGTACATCATGAAGGTCTTTGAGGGCCTGAGCTTCATCAGGGTCTGAAGGATATTCAAAACAATAACAATGCTCACTATAGTCTAAGATACGATGTGGCTTAATAGCAATTTTGAAACTCCAAGGGTGATCAGTATTAGTATCATAACTATAGACTCGTCCATTATTAAAATATTCAAGATTAGCACTTGGTTTTTTAAAAAGCTCATATTGTGTTTCTTTTGAAGAAACCGTTGCATACTCAAAATTTTCTAAATTGTAAGCTTTAGATTCGCTTGCTTTAGGCATTGCTTTAGTAAGATCTTCTTGCTTAGGAATTCCTGGATATATATAATAGTTATAATTCTGAGGAAATGTAAATTCCTGTGTAGTATATCCCTCGGGGTAAACATCTATATATCTTCCATATACACCGTCTACAAGTAGAACGGCATTAGGAACTGGACCACTTACTGTTATGATTCTAGAGCCATTTGGATTTGTATCTAATGGAATAGAAGAGACAGAGAGTGCTTCTTCCCCAGAAACAGGAGTAAATATTTCGGATTCTCTTGAATAAGTACGAACTCGAGAATAGTAGACAGGCACACCATTAGCTTCATTTAAAAAACTAAATGCTTTTAAATCATGTACTCGTTGTTCCTGATAATAATTCCCACCATTATAATTTAATCGTGTTAGGTACTGACTAAATGTTTCTTCAGGAATATGGTTACTTCGTCCTGTTGAAAATCCTTGATCATTATTGTAATCATAGATAGTTTGATTTGATAAAGCACCATCTGTATAATGACTTATTTTTGCTACTCGAATCCCTCCAATATTTACATTGGCATATAAAGGAGGTTCGTTATTTTGATCGGTCGGAGGTTCATAAAACCCTATTCTAATTTCTCCATGCATAGAGCCTGTATTAAATAGCGGTGGTGATTGTCCGTTATTAGGACGAGTCGTTATTTTAAATTCATAGGTTCCTGGAGCAATCACTACTCGTCCAGCCGAATTCTCTTCTTTATAACCATATCCGCTTGGTGTGTCATCAGGACCTATAGAAGTGACTAGTGTAGGACATAATACAGGTAGTGGATAAAATGAACAATCAGTTTTAAGCACTTGACGCATACTTGGGGCTTGCTGATAATAGTAACCTGATTGATCATACCCACCACTATAACAATTATATGTAGGACAAGCTCCGCCACTTACTTTTGAAATTTTTGCTTCTAAGAAATTTCCAAAAGCATCTCCTTCTAACTTATGAGAGATATAGGCTTCGGTAGGCTGGCTAAAGGTATATTGAAAAGTAACTTCTCGCTCATTATTATCTATCGATGGGTTTAACTGAACTAGTAATTGTCTATTAAAAGGAGTGTTGTTATTACCAACGGCTTCGTTATAATCATCGACAATTTGATTTTGTTCATACTCAATCTTAGAATATCCACCTGTAGGATATATAATACGATGCATCGCTCCTAATCGAGTACTTGTGAACTTTGGAGATTTATCAGCAATATAACCTCCTTGTTCTAGATTAATAGCATACTCATTATTAGCATCGTTATAATATTTCCAGAAATCTTGATCTAAGGGCAGATCATTTTCACTTTGAAAGAAGTTAGGCATACCCCCAACTGCCTGAACACCATAGTATTCAAAGCCATATAATAATTCATTATTTTTTTGAATATTCACAAGCCCATCTCTAACTCCTAAATAATTGATATCATATTGATTAACTATCGAGTTTTGTAAATTTCGGAGAGTAATACTATTGTAAAGTTTACGACCATCAGCATTAGTGGTCATTCCAAAATCTAAAGAACCTTCTGGAAAATCTATTCGACTTAAGTTCATACGACGCATCACCGTTTTACTGATGCGTTCTCCATAACCCGTCACAAAAGATTCTACTTGACCAGGAGGAATCTCTTCAAAATTTGTGATAAGTGTTGTTCCCCAAGCAGCATATCCCCATAAGTCATATAACTCTTCATTATATGTATATTCAATCTCTTCTCCATTAGGGTACAAAACACGACTTAATACCCATGATGTATTTTTATCTTCAGTATATTTAGTAAGTCCTACGGGTTCAGTGTATACAGATTCTGTATTATCACTATCGAAATAATATTTCACACCTTTGTCACTTGTAACTACAAAAGAAGCTACTGAAAAGTATTCGACAGTGCTCATAGTGACGTCAACAGTATAGTTATGTTGTGATAGGTAATAGGGAACTACGGTATTTCCTTCATAACGAAGTTTAAATGAGAATTGCATTCCTCCTACATTCACGGTGTATTTATCGACCTCAGAATCATATTCATTATTTAGAATGGCAATAAAATCATAAATGCCTATATCTCCTAAAGTAGCGGTAGCATGATCATTCCAAGAAGCAAAGAAAGGTTCTAATATGGTTCCTTTTCTATTATTAGCTCCATAATATCCATCAGGATGCCCGTCAGGGAGTCCTCTTACTTCTTTGGTTATAGATCCATACGCATTTAAGTTCCAACCGAGACCCCACAATGAAGGAGCAGCTTCTAGGATAAGTCCACCATAACTGTATTCCAAACTCACTGGCATATTCTCCCCATCAACAGATATGTTGTAGATAGGGACACTAAAGCCCATCTTTCCAGTGGCATTATTAATGGGTACATTCCCATAACGTCCCAAACTTGCGGTCTGTGGATTAATGGGAGTGATATCAGGAGCTTGATATTCAGAAGAGTTATTAGGGCCGTCATTTCCTATCTGTGACTGCAAGGAATAAAACCCTACTCCTAATGTGAAATAAATAAATAAAAACAATGATTTTCTACTCATAATAATTGTATGATGGTTACTAATTTTTTTTTCGAAACGTATATAAATATCTATACCATACAACTTATAAGAGTTGCATAATAAAGGTATTCGCAGACGAATCTGTTATTCGATAAATAGAGGGTGTGGTGCTTTTTGTAAAAATCAAATAAAAGGTAGCTAAGCTATTGTTTTCATTTTACAACTTCAAAAATAGATAATTACAAAGTTTTTTTAACAGTTAAATATTGAAATTACTAAAAAACTAATGTCTAAATTCCTTAAATTATTGATTTAAAACAAACTATATATTGTTATCTTTTTGTTAAGATAAATTATAATACACAGCATTGTTTGTAATGATAGATTTTTCAATAGTAAAATGTTCTATATGATCCCCTGATTTTTAGGTATACTCAGCCACTTTGGGAATTTTATCTAAAGAAACACGTATAGTGGTTGTTTGTAATTGTTCATGTAAATCTCCCAATAGCTGTGTTGGAGTTTCATTATCTTTTTGACAACATATAAAAAGTGTCATTGCTGTGAGCACTAGAAATATTCTAGCCCTCCATAATCCTACATTCTTAATCATTTTTTTCATTTGTGGTTTTTAATTAATACTCAATAAAATGCTGTTTAAAAAAATTCAAGAAAGTTCAAATATAGACCCAAAACGAATACAATATCATGTAAATGAGTGAAGTGACTGATCCAATTAGGGATTAGAATGATTTTACTTAATTTAAAAAAAAATGAAATTAGACATTAGATTAGTTTAGAAGTCAATCCTAACTACTAAAATTCATTTTTCAAATTAGAATTTTCTTTTATGTAGGTTCAAAATTATGTCAAAATAAATTATTAGAGGCGGTTAAAAACCGTAAAAAATGAGAGGTTTTCGACCACACATAATACATTGTTTTTTTGTAAAATTGTAAAATAAAAATATTGTAACTTAAAGATAATTAAATATATAACCATAAAATTTTTACGGTTATACCATAATAAAAAGTAAAATTAAAAATGTAAATTTAAGGTTGCTTTCACGATAAGAATCGGTTAATAAAATTTGATAACTACGCATACTATATTTATGTAAGTAAATCATCATTCATTTATCTTCTAAGATGTTTAATCTTAAAATAAGTAGAATCATGAAAAAAGCATTGAAAGTAGCATTCGTAGTATCTGTATTAACCGTACTTACACCTTTATTTAATTCATGCACACCTGTATCACTGGATGAAGAACAAGAATTATCATTATCAGACAAAGACGAAGAAAAAGAAGATAAAGACTAAAAAATATTTCTTAACAGGAATAATGATTCTAGGCGCTGTGTTGATATTTACAGCGCCTTTATCACACATGATTTTCTCAAAGACAAATCCTAAAGTAGACTCTTATAAAAAAGAATTAGTACTAGCAGTTTTAGATGTAGATAATAAAATAACAGATAACCGTTGTGATTTAGAGAATAACATAATAAAAAAAGATCGTTATTTATATAATTTAGATTCATTAAACACCCAAAAGAAAAATATCATTGAGCAAAATGAGGTAGCTCTAAATCTCTTTATAGATAAAAATAGAGTTTTTGGTTGGAGAACAACTAGAGATTTTATTCTAGGTCTTGGAGTAAGACTTCCATATTTACTATTATCTTTCATAGTAAGCTTCTTAATTTTCAAGATTAATACCAAAGAAAAAAGTCTTAAAAGATATTTTTTCTGGCTACAAATATCTTGTTATTCAATAAGCTTTTACTTCATGTTTTGGGTTTTTTGGACTTCACAGGATTTCCCTCTAAAAACCTATAGATGGATTTTTGTTTTATTCTCTATAATATCTTCAATAGCGACTGTTTATTTTATATCATATAAGAAAGCTTTTCAATTAAAATCTTCCCTAATAATTGAAAAACTTATTGTCTTAGTGTTAACTAACGACAAGTATATTGAAAGGAAAAAAAACAAAAAAAGACATCTAGAAGAAACTATCGAAAGTGTCGATCAAATCATATCTTAATTAGTTAAGGTGTATAAAGGGGAAAATGAAAAAAAAAGGGGCTTACTTATTTTTAAAAAAAATACAATTATTAGGTTTTATTAATAATACTGAGAGTCTAAAACTTATTGAGGATAAGATAGACTCTGAATTAGACATAGACCAAATGAATGTATTGATCATAGAAGATCATATACAAATTGCTGAATCTTATGCTTTAATATTTGGAATGGTTTCAGAAAAAATATCTAACTATGATTTTGTGTTAGATTTAGCAACTTCTTGTGAGGAAGCTATATTTAAATTGAAAAGCAAAATCACATACGATATTATTTTTTTAGATATACGTTTACCTTCATTTTCCGAAGCCAATATTTATTCTGGAGAAGATATTATCTTATGGATTGATAAAAATCTTTCTTATCGACCTAAAATAATAATAAACACGACGTTCCATGATGATTATAGGCTTTATAATTTATATAAAAATATTAATCCAGACGGATTTCTAACCAAACTTGAAGCAGATTCAAGTTCATTACTAGATGCAATAGTAACAGTACTTGAATCCCCTCCTTATTATAGTAATACTGTACTAAATATGGTTAGAAGAAATTTCTCAAAAAAGCAAACATTAGATGATATAGATCGAAGAATATTATACGAACTATCATTGGGAGCAACTACAAAAAATTTGACAGAAGAATTACCCTATGGTAAAACCAGCATTGAAAAAAGGAAAAAAGGTCTCTTTGAGCTTTTAGAAGTTGAAAACAACAATTTAAAAGAACTTTTAGCTGAAGCTAAACGACGAGGTTTTATCTGAAAATTCATTCAAAAACCCCTCTAAAAATGAGGTTTTTAACTATCATATTTTAAATTTATATATATAGTTTTGTTATTGATTAGTAGTTTAAACACTCAATTCAGTAGTTGATACTATGTCCTTTAAGTCTGTCTTTTTAGGGGAAGAAAAAGCGCTTATTGGATATAGTTTTTATCGAGTTTTTCACCCCGAAAAGTAGAACTATCTGCCCATCTCTTCCAAAGTCATTGCACCACATTTTCATTTGGAGTTTTGGGTATAGTTCTATGATATTTTAAAGAAAGAAAAAGAAACATGACAATACAGTTTTACGCACAACAATTAGAAGCCATTAATTATAAAGCACTGTGGGTAGGTCAAAATATGATGGAAAAAATAGATGGTATTTCAAAACATACTGCATTTATACGGCCTATACCAGAGCTTCATAGTGTCGCAGAGATTTTAGGGCATTTGATTGCTTTACAAATAGATGTTATTAATAAACTAAGGGTACATTTTAATTTACAACTAAGATATCAACCTGAGCATTGGCGATCTAATGAAGAACTCAAAACCATTGGGTGGAAGCAATTAAAAGAAGATTATGAGAAAAGTATTCTATCTATCCTTGTTCTTATTGGAGATAAGGATGATTCTCTGTTAGAAAAGACATATAGAGAAGAAAACCATAAAAGCATCTACCCTTTTGAATTTGCTTTAGAGGGTGTAATTCATCACACGATGTATCATTTAGGACAGATCGGTATTACCATCAAGCTTCTTATTAAAAAAGAGCTTCATGTAACTTAAAGAGTCAAGTGAAAGGATTAATCTCAGGGGCTGTCCCTGAAGGATATCCCCAAGCCACATATTGCGGTTTGGACATATCTACATCCAGATGTACAAATGTTTTACCAACCCCAATACGGGTAAAACCAAGATTGTATGCTTGAACCACTAGTAGATTACGGATGGCTCGCGTGGGGGCGTGAATATCAACAGCTTTACATTTCGTAATCAAGTGGGCGGAATTACTCACTCCGCCCACTTTTTTATTCCAAAAATGACTACGCACTGCCGAGTTGATATTTTTAAGCACTGCATAGCCTGTTCTCTTTTCTAGGAGTTGTAATCGCTTCAAAAGTGACCTATCAATGCAGCGCCCAGAGCCAATGATATCCTTGCTGTCAAAAACAGAAAAGTCAACTGTTCTTGTCACTCTCTTTGTTTTTGATCTAGTTAGATAACGTACTAAAACAGCACCACCCACTAGGAGTACTGCTGTTCCAATACCTACATAAATATGTTTATAAGAAGATATCATATTTATTCTTTCTTTAGACCGTCATTACGCTTTTTAAATTTCTCACATACATCCATACTTACCTTTACAATACTAGCAATCATAAAAAGCCCAAAAATGGCATTAAGAAAAGTGTTTCCTTTTTTATCATTCATCTGTAGTGGTTCTATAAGGTTTGATTTCTTCTTCTAATTGATCTACATATTTTTCTAGTTTTTCAATTTTTTTTCGCTGTTCTGTAATTATTTCAGTCATTTCTGTATTCTTATCTTCTAGCTCTTTTAAACGCTTTTCCATGTTCTCTGACCACATCTTATAATTTTCAATGATTAGGCTATTGCCCTGTACTTGTAAATTATGTATCTCTGCATCCTTTAAGCGATTTTGACCTTTAAACTGTACTAACAGTTCTATGAGTTTCCAAAACCCCGTAGCGCTAAATATGACGATAATGATTTTTGCGATATCCATATTGTGTTTCTTTAAAATTCTTTTGAGAGTATCTTACTCCTTGTTTCATCTAAAAAGGACTTCCAAAGGTTTTGAATCGAAGAGGAAGCTCAGCGATGTAGGGATTTATATTTAAGATTAATTCATCTTGTTCATTTACAAATGTTCCGCTTATAGTGACTCTTCCATCTATATCTATAGAATAGAAAAATTGACTTCCCTGTACACTAAACAATGTTCCTGTATAAACACCTTGATCTACTAATGGGGCAGGCAGGCTTACAAGCCAATCCCCAATTTCTAGTTCAGGAGAATTAGGAAGTAATCGAATGTCTTTAGCGACAATCAAATTTTCGTTAATAAGACTATAGGTATTTTGTGAAGGTAAATGTGTAAGACTTGGGCTTAAATGCTCTGGTAAAATTTGTTGTAGTGTTACAGTATTACGTGATGTTTGAGTGCCTGAATTTTGAGCTACATCACTTTGATATCCTGAAATTGCCATTGTTTTTTATTTTATAATTAATACACCTACTAGTACGAGAATTGCCCCACCAAAGACGGTGTTTGTAAATCCTTGTCTTTTTACTTTTTTAGTGAGTGTTTTATTATCTATTACAAGCGCCTTATAGGCTAAATTCTTGTTGTCAATCACTAGGGATTGATTGGTGTTTTTCTTTTCTAAAAATAGAATGGTGGAGTCTTTTACTTCTTGCAAAAGGAGTAACTCTTTTTTTTGAGATTCTAATAGGTTGATGATCCCTTGCTGAAGTTTTGCTTTTTCAAAAGTCTTCGCGATGTATTTGGATTGCCATAGGGTAAAGCAAAAATAGGACTCTCCATCAATGGGGTAGACTATCGGTTTTAAGCCTTGCGAAAAACTGCTCCAACTCAAGGATAGAATAGTTATTAATACGATTAATGTTTTCATCTAACGTTATTTTTAAATGATAGATCTGCTGATCTTTCTCGTTAATGATTTCTTGTAAGTTTTTTGCTTGTATTTTTAAATCTTGCACCTTGGTGTCGAGTGCTGTATTCAAAGCAAATAACTCTTTATTCTCTTGTTCTAATAAGTCAGGGAGTGTTGTAGTTTGTATGTCATCATCTGAAAATAAATAAGTGCTAACTAATACAATGACAAGAACAATCCCTGTGAGTAGTTTCCAATTATTCTTCACTATAATCATCATAATTTGGTTCTACTGGGTTTAACTTTAGTACCGCGAAGAGTCTTTCTACAACGAGCTTATGGAAAACCATCGCAAAGACAAATGACTCAAATAAGCTTTCTATATTAGATATGGTATATCCCCTTAAAAGGTAGACCATGACTCCGTAACCAATTCCAATAATTAGCACTCTGTATCGGGTGCGTATTTTTACATTAGTGACCTTATAAAACCAAGCGGTTATTTTTGTTTGATTCACTAGATGTGAGATTAATATAAATGTGATGATATAGCCCCAATCAAGGCTTGTTAAATAGTTTATGAGATATTCAATACTTGTGATCATCATAGTATCTGTTTTTAATTATTCATGGTGTTTTTTAATTCACGTAAGTCCGATCCAATCGCTTCAAGCTGTTTATTTGGAAACACCTCTTTTAGTAATCTTGTGATGACAATAAGACTTACTCCAGAGATAAGCAACGTAAGGGCTATTTTTGTAGCGGTTGTATTGGTAATGGTCAAGGTCACTTCCGTTTTAATGCCATCTTTATCAATCAGCGCATTTAAAATACCTCTGTTTACTTTTTTAGTATCGGACATTACCTTCTTCTTTTATTTCTATTCATTAATTTGTTAAATAGCTTTTTGTCTACCACTTCCACTTTTAAAAGGTGCAAGACTCTATCGGCTAGTTTTTGGTCATAGAAATCCGTTACCTCCCCGTTCGATCCATGATACCTTAAAAGGTATTTCTGTAAAGCAAATACCCTCTCGCCTTTACTGCCTAATTGGAGTGGAAAATCATCAGAAATCGTGGGTGGCTTTGGCGTAATTTTATCTGAAGTACCAGATATAGTTACTTTGTCTATTTCTGTTTCTACTTCCACTTTTTGGGGTTGTATCTCTGATTCTTGTTTCGCTACTTCTTTTATCTCTGGCTCTTTTAGTTTTGAATCAGTAACCGTTTGCTTTTGAATAGCCATCATTGGAGGATCAACTATTTCTGTAGCCTGTTTCGATTTTGGGATAGGCTCATTTTTAGGAACAATCTTCATTTGAACGACAGGGGTGGTATCCTTTTCAGCACTTGATTTTTCAGGAGCTTGTTTTATGGTAATAGGCTTATTTTCACATAAAGCAGATATACATCCAATGACAAGTCCGCTTCCAAGGATCAAAAGACCACTAATTCCTATTTCTTTGCTAGTTATTTTCATATTCCTAAAAGTTTTAAAGTGTTTTTCATGGACTGAATATCAGACCGTGTGAAGCTTGTTTTTCCTAATTGTTTTTGAGCGCCTTTAGCGGTTAGATTCCCAAAAATGCCATCTACCCCGTCTCTTTTTGGTCCACTACGTCCTAAAGGTTGTTTATAGTATTTTAAATAGCGTTGCAGAATCTTTACATCTGGATGCCTACTTCCTTTTTTGATGTAAATAGAAGAAGAGCTTGAACTCGAAGTTGAAGTTGAAGTTGAAGATGTGTTACTATTTGAAATGGGTCTAAAGGGCGGGGTAGTAAATACGTTGGCATCTACAATGTCGTCATCTAAACTTGGAGTACTCTCTTTCTTCTTCTTTGAGAAGTAGTACCACGTAAAACCTCCTACAGCTAGTACCAGAATAATACCGCCTACCACTAAAAGCTGTGTTGAACTATTAGTA
>NZ_JBHSFV010000021.1:0-45991 GCF_042653865.1 Dokdonia ponticola
CTTTTAATGCCAAGATAAAAGCGTTTAGAGCACAATTCAGAGGTGTTAGAAATGTAGAATTCTTCCTTTTTAGATTATCTACTATTTTTGCATAATCCTAAAATCCCACAAGTTTTGGACTTGATCCTTTTTAACTCATTGTTAAATGTAAGTTATAAGAGACTTCTAATCACTACTTGATGCAATTCCTTCATTCTTTTTTATTAGTGGCAGTAAGTCTTCGTGTTGCTTGAAATTTGTTGTGATTAGGTCACTTATAAGCGTATAACTATTTGATGATTTAATGCAAGCTGATAGCGCATATTTTAAAATATTATCCTCATCACCTATTTGCAAGTACAACCTAATCATTGTTAGATCATAGGTATTAGAAATATCAAGACCACTTCTCTCTGCACGTTCTTTAATATCCTTGAGCATGTCAATAAAATCTTTAGCTTTTCCATCGTAGCCCTTCTCAAAATCGTACTCTTCTACTTGATCTGCAACATAATCGAAGGCTTTCTGAAGCTTTTGTTCCTTTACATCTTTTTGTGAAGGTAATTCTAACACATCCTCATACGTAAATTTATAAGACAACTCATTATTAAAATATCGCTTATAGATCCAAGTTCCTTCTTCTGGTTTTTGCATATCCCAACCTATATTTGTTCTAAAAAAGGTTTCATCTGCTCCAGCTTTGGGGAATATATTTATTGTAAGACGATCATCCTCTAAATTCAATTGTAGGGCATTATAGTACTTCTCTTTAGTTTCTGAACTTAAAAGACTTATAGATCCTACGGTTGCAGAAATAGCCATCACTTGATCCTTACCATTAAGGGCTATAAATGCAGGAGAGCCATCGTGTATAATACCCTTCACACTCAGCTCGCCTAATGTTTTGTCTCCATCATATTTCTGCCAACCACTAATTTCGTTAAAAGCCACTTCAATTTTTGTTTTTTTATTTTCTTTTGAAATTCGAAAGGCTGGATAGATCACAGTTCCATTAGAATAGTTTTTGAAAGTATGTATAGCTTTTTCGGTGCCCGTTTCGATAAATTGTTGATATTCTACGCCACTTCTTTTATCACCTATATACTCAGCATAACTAGTTAAGAGTCCTTTAGGATTGTAGATATAATTTATACCAAGGCCTAGTTTTTCTCCATTTTCATAATGACCAATAAAAACACCATTTTTTATTTCGGATCGAGATAATCCTACCTCGCAACCTCCATTTAAGCATTGAGAGTACGAGTTTGACATTGTACACAGCCAGATAGCCATGATACTTAGTAACTTTAATTTCATAATTTGATGATTTGGGGGTTTAATCAAATAATGCGATCACATTTCTGTAAATCAGTACGTTTGTATTACCGCAATTAAGTAAAAAAAAACGTATGTTCCAAATAGAATGTAGGCTTCTTGGCTACTTAGTATGTTTTGAACAGCTCTAGTCTCCTATATAAAATTCTGTAATTACTTGTTATTAGTACACTGAGATGGTTTTTGTCATTTTTAAAAAAATATTCTTTTTTTTGGTTCTACAGCGTTTAAAATTGTTTTATAAAGAAATGTGATTGAATATTTGTAATATATTACTTACAAACCAAGTGCTTAAAATTTATTTCTATAGATTATAGGTTACATTTGTAATTTCATAATTTACCTTTTTTTATTTGTACAAAAAATGCTACCCTAGAAGAAATTAAACTTTGGGATTATACCAGTTATTAATTGAATTTACTGGAAAAGAAAACGATGATTTTTTTCTTTATATGAGAAAGAAAACTAAAGCATAGCCTAAGCTAAGGTTTCTTTTTTCTTGTGAAATAGAAAGGAAAAAAGGGTGTTTTATTACAGTAAATTCAATTGGTAAATGGTATTATTTAAAAGAACGCATTATTTCTATTCTAAATACAATCATAAAACATCACTCTCTTTAGGATCGGGAGAATTGATTTTTGACTTGATTGTATTAAAATGTTTCTTTTCAAGAAATGAATATTATTCAGTACTCAGAATAATTTTGGTACTTCTCGTAACTTTTTTACAAGTCAATAGTCTTATCACAAACAACTATCAAAAGACATACAGATGAAAAGAATACTACTTGTTGTTTTATTGGGGCTGATCAGCCATTTTAATTTTGCTCAAAATCCAACTGGAGATTGGTACGGAAACTTAGAGGTACAACCAGGTGTTATCCTCCCGTTGGTTTTTCATATCTCTGAAGCAGAGGGTATTTATAGTGGAACATTAGATAGTCCAGATCAAAAAGCATTTGATATTCCTATCACAAATGTCACGTATACAGATACAAATCTGAGTATTGCTATCACCGATATGAGGCTTACCTATGAAGGCGTAGTACGAAGTAATGCACTTATAGAAGGTACTTTTAAACAAAGTGGTCTCACTATCCCATTACAACTCACACGTGAAGCAGTCGCTATAGAAGCACCTAATAGACCTCAAGAACCTCAAGCACCTTTTCCATACACCGTACAAGAAATTACCTTTGATAATAAAGAAGCCAATGCTACTTTTTCTGGAACGATTACTCTCCCTAAAGTTGTTTTTAAGGGCAAAAAGAAACTCCCTGCTGTTATTTTAATTTCTGGGTCAGGACCTCAAGATCGTAATGAAGAATTGCTTGGTCACAAACCTTTTTTGGTCATTGCAGACTATCTAACTCGAAATGGCATTGCCGTATTACGTTATGATGATCGAGGAACTGCAGCATCAACAGGAGAATTTACAGGAGCCACAAGCGCCGATTTTGCTACAGATGCACAAGCTGCTTTTGATTTTCTAAAAACACATCCCGATATAGATGCATCAAAAATAGGGTTTGCAGGTCATAGCGAAGGTGGATTAATCGCGCCTATGGTTGCAGCAACCAATAAAGAAGTAGCCTTTATAGCACTGCTTGCAGGGGTTGGCCAACCAGGCGATGAGTTACTCATGGACCAAGGGTATTTAATAGGAAAAGCACAAGGTTTTGATGATGAGATGCTCCGTAAAAATCGTATTGCTCAAGAGATGATGTTTACTACTGTCAAAGAACACTATGGAGACACTGAAAAAATAAAAGAGAAGCTTACCATCTATTTAGAGAATGCATTAGAACAAAATCCTGAAATGATCCCTGAAGGTTCTTCTAAGGAAGCAATGATAAAACGAGAAATAAATACACTAACCTCCGATTGGTTTCAGTATTTAATTATTACGGATCCGCGACCGACTTTAGAAAAAGTTACCTGTCCTGTTCTAGCGATCAATGGATCATTAGATCTACAAGTTCCTTCACAAAAGAATCTCACTAATATTGAAGAATCTGTTAAAAAAGGTGGAAATACAGATGTCACTACTGTAGAATTCCCTAATTTGAACCATCTATTCCAAACTACCACCACTGGTAGTCCTTCTGAATATGCAATTTTGGAAGAAACGTTTTCTCCAGATGCTTTAAAAGTTCTGAGTGAATGGATAATAGAAAAGACTAAATAAAAGACATCAAGTCCTATGGCAAGATTTGTTACAAAAAAATAATTCAAAGGACGAGGTATTAAACTATAGATCCTGCTGAAAAAGTGGGATTAGTTCAACTAGCTATTTTGAATTAGTCTCTTGGACTTTTCAAAATGACGTTTCACTAATAAAACAACACACTATGTTTTCATTGTTTAGAGAAAATCTTAGAATTGCATCTGACAGTATTAAAAGCCAACTGCTCAGAACAATCTTAACAGTCCTTATCATTGCCATAGGTATTACGGCGCTTGTAGGTATCCTTACATTTCTGAAAGCTTTTGAGAACACCCTTACCAGTGATTTTGCGTCTATAGGAAGTAATACAATCACCATACAACGTTATGAGTTTACCAATCAACGTAGAGGAGAACGTAAGATCATTAATCCTGTGATTGGATATCGGGATGTGAAAGAGTTTACTGAAACCTTCTCCTATCCTACTGCAAAAACAGCTATTTCATTTACGGGTACGCGCAACGCAGAGGTAAAATATGAAAATGAAAAAACAGACCCAGAGGTTCAGGTTCTTGGTGTTAATGAAAATTTCCTGCAAAACTCAGGTCTTAAATTAGATAAAGGACGCAATTTCACCCCTTTTGATATCAGTAACAATACCCGTGTATGCGTACTAGGAAGTGATTTTTATAAAAATCTTTTTAAAGATGACAATCCTATTGGAAAGACCATTAGTATCCGGGGTACAAAATTTAATGTAATTGCTATTCTTGAAGAGAAAGGAGCCACTTTTGGAAACAATCAAGATTTAAGGGTCCTTATTCCCATTCAAGTAGCACGTACCATGTTTACCCAACCTAACATTAATTATAATGTAAGTATTATGGTAGATAACCCTGAATATTTAGATAGTGCTGAAGAAGAAGCAATCCTTACTTTTAGAAATATTCGTAAGCTATCACCCGTCCAACCTAATAATTTTGGAATGGGTCGTAGTGATGACCTTGTGAATCAAATCGCAGAAATTACTGGGTATTTAGGAGTCGCGGCATGGGCTATTAGCCTTATTACCATTTTTGGATCTTGTATTGCTTTAGTCAATATTATGCTGGTATCTGTCACAGAACGTACCAGAGAAATAGGTGTTAGAAAGGCATTGGGCGCTAAAAAATCTACGATCGCTTTTCAATTTTTATACGAAGCAATTATTGTTGGACAATACGGTGGCTTATTGGGTATTATATTGGGTGTTGGAATAGGTTTCCTTATTGCTAAAGTATCAGGTTTTGTATTCACTATTCCATGGAGTGCAATTATTGCTGCAACAACAATCACGTTTTTTATAGCGATTGTATCAGGCCTATTTCCTGCACTTAAGGCAGCTAAGCTTGATCCTATTGAGTCGTTGAGGTATGAATAGCACGTTTAAAAGCATACCATTTTTAATAATACTATGTATAATAATAAGTTGTACTTCTCCAAAAGAAGACATGGGACTCATAGGGATATGGGAAACCTATGAAGATGATGGTCACAATAAGATAGTTGTTACTTTTTATAAAGATTCTGTAATTACAGAACTTTATGGTGGTGTGCATCACACAAATTCTAACTGGACCGTAGATAGTTCAAAAATATATTTTACTAATATCAAGCTATTAGATACTATACTTTCTGATGTTACGTATAAGTATACTCTAAATAACACAAAAGATACTTTGAGCCTAAATTTTCCTCAAAAAAGTAAAAGAGTTACTGTTTTATTCAACAAGGCAACTACAAATATATTTTTCGATAAAGATTAAAAATCTCTACTCCTTAATATCTACAAAACGAGAAAACCAAGTATACAAATCACCTTTTGTAATTACGGCGCCTTCTTGGATTAATTTGAATTTGTCTAAGTTAGGTGTATCACTATATTCTTTACTTGCACTCATAAAAACTACAGCATCATCACCCAAGTTTTGTTGCAACCATTGATACCCCTCTTTTGTTGTAATATCAATACCCTCCTTGTTCACCTTTACAGCTATAAGTGTCATTTTATCTTCTCTAAGATTGAAAAGATGCATTTGATTGGGAGAGATATGCTCTAGATAGGCTGCTTTGGCTAATACATTTTCCCAAACAAGATCTGAAAAAATATCTATTTCTTCTTCAGCAACATGAGGTTTCGTGCTTTTGATTTCTTGCCATTCGTCTGCAGTTATGGACTGAGTAGCTAAAAAATTAATGAACTCTTGATGCAGTTCTTCCAGTTGTTCTTTGGTAAGTCGAGCGTATTGCATGCTATACTTTTTAGTTCTGAGTACGCTTTCGCGAAAGCGTATTATTTGTTTTAATAATAAGTGTCACTTATGTTTATAAAAAAACCGCTTTCATTAGCTGAAAGCGGTTTTTAAAAGTATGTATTCTCAATTATGCTTCAGCAATTACGTCAAAAGCAAATGGTACAACAACATCTCTATGAAAACGGATAGATGCCTCATAGCTACCTAAGCGTTTGATGTTATTTCCAGGAATAGTGATAAATTTCTTCTCAATAGTAACACCGGCTTTTTCTAATGCTGCTGCAAGATCTGCGTTGTTTACTGATCCAAAAAGCTTATCTCCATCTCCAGTTTTAGATGTGATTTTCACTTCTAAATCTTTTAATTTATTAGCTTCTTTTTGAGCATCATCAATCACTTTTTGCTCTTTGTGTGCTTTCTGCTTTAAGTTCTCTGCAAGTACTTTTCTAGCAGATGGCGTAGCAAGCACTGCTGCTCCTTGAGGTATTAAGTAATTTCTTCCGAAACCATTCTTTACGGTTACGATATCGTCTGCAAATCCTAGATTCTCAACGTCTCTTTTTAATATAAGTTCCATGAATGTCTAGTTTTTATTTATATAAGTCAGTCACGTAAGGCATAAGTGCCAAGTGGCGTGCACGCTTTACAGCAACACTTACTTTACGTTGGTATTTTAATGAAGTCCCTGTAAGACGACGTGGCAACAATTTACCTTGCTCGTTTACAAAAGACAATAACCAATCTGCGTCTTTGTAATCAACGTACTTAATACCTGATTTTTTAAAACGACAGTATTTTTTTGCCTTGTTTGTTTCAATGTTCAAAGGCGTAAGATATCTGATATCTCCGTCTTTTTTTCCTTTTGCTTGTTGTTCGATAGAAGATGCCATAGTTACGCTTGTTTTTTGTTTCTAGCTACTCTTTTTTCAGCCCAAGCAATTGCATGCTTGTCTAACTTTACAGTAAGATAACGCATGACACGCTCATCTCTACGGAAGGTAAGCTCGTATTCAGAGATTGCCTCTCCTGGTACGGTAAATTCGAATAAGTGATAAAAACCACTTTTTTTGTTTTGGATAGCATAGGCAAGCTTTTTAAGCCCCCAATCCTCTTTGTTAACCATCTTAGCACCCTTGCTCTTAAGAAAATCTTCGTACTTCTTAACTGTTTCCTTTATCTGTTCATCAGATAAAACGGGATTCAAGATGAAAACAGTTTCATAATGATTCATATAGAATGATATTTAATTTAAAATGTGTGCAAAAATAATTATAGTTATTGGTTTGACAAAGTTTAAATGGATAAATATATCTATAAAACCGCCATAACTTAAAACTAGGTATAAACAAAAGCATAAAAAATTAAAATACAATTACTTATACATCAATTATTAACGGGATCACAAATTAACGAATTCGATAAAAAACATAAAAATCCGATGAAATTCACATTTTAATTGGTGTTTCCTTTTTTTTTAAGTATTATTGTAACTCTTAACCTATTTAAATTAAACACTGTGGAAGGAGTAATTCTAGATTGCGCAGTTGTAGACGACTCAAGCCTGCAGCGCCTTGCGATTGTAAAGATGATCAGTGATCATCCAAATTTACGACTCGTAGCCGAATACAATAATGCCATAGAGACAAAAAATGGTTTACTTGAAACGAAGGTAGATCTCATTTTTCTTGATATTGAGATGCCTATCCTGTCTGGATTTGATCTATTGGATGATCTAATCCACAAGCCTCAAATTATATTTGTTACTGGTAAAACGAAATATGCATACAAAGCATTCAATTATAATGCCATTGACTACTTACGCAAGCCTATCACCAAAGATAGATTCACAAATGCCGTTTACAAAGCCATCAGTTTATACAAACTTAAGACAGAGGGTGCTGTAGATGATGATGATTATATCTTTGTAAAAAGTAATTTAAAAAAGAAAAAAGTAATGCTCAATGAGCTTAAATACATTACTGCGTTAGGTGATTATGTAAAGCTTGTTACTGTGCACGATCCTATTGTAGTGCTTGCCACCATGAAGTCTTTCGTAGCACAATTACCTCCAGAACGTTTTATGCGTATCCATAAATCGTATATCATTAATATTGATAAGGTAGATAAATACAACAGTAGAAACATCGAGATTGATGGAGAAAAAATCCCATTAAGTCGTCATAAGAAAACAGAATTAATTGAAGCCCTATCTGCTTAGATTGATTCTCAATTACAACAACCGAAAAAATCCGTTCAAAAGAACGGATTTTTTTATGCTATTTGATTTTAAGAATACTTGTAAATATTTTTCTGTATACGCTTTCGCGAAAGCGCATAAAACAACATTCCCCTCAAAAGTAAAAACATTAATAACAATCTACATCGACAATAAGACGCACACTTCTGTATTGCGGGATGGCTTTAAAACTGGTCTGAACTCTATTCATAAGTCTTTTTGTTTGTGATAAATTTTGTTTCCGATGGATTTTAATAAGCACATTACGCCTATATTGATTACGTATACGTGCTACAGGGGGTGTTTCTGGCCCTAACACAGCATCTGTACCCAAGACTTGCCGTAACGCTTTTGCTACCCAGATACTCGCCTCTTCTATCTTTTGATAATCTCTATGTTTTAAAGTCACACGAATCAATCTGTAAAAAGGTGGATATTTAAAATTATGTCGCTCGTCGAGTTGCTCCTCATACATCGCTTCAAATTTATTTGCAGAGACCTGCTGTAAAATCTGATGATATGGATTGTAGGTTTGCACTAATACTTTTCCTTGCTTTTCGGTCCGACCCGCTCTTCCTGAAACCTGAGCAATTAATTGATAACTACGCTCATGTGCCCTAAAATCTGGA
This sequence comes from Dokdonia ponticola, assembly GCF_042653865.1. NCBI lineage: Bacteria > Pseudomonadati > Bacteroidota > Flavobacteriia > Flavobacteriales > Flavobacteriaceae > Dokdonia > Dokdonia ponticola. Next base: position 8,640 of record NZ_JBHSFV010000021.1, read on the forward strand.
AAATTAAGCATACTATCTGCATTCAAAATACCTACTAAGGTCACATTTCTAAAGTCAAGCCCTTTAGTAAGCATTTGTGTACCTACCAAAATATCAATCTCTTCTTGTTCAAAAGCGGTGATTATTTTTTCAAATCCATATTTCCCTCTTGTCGTATCAGAATCCATACGAGCAATGGCTTGTTCTGGATACAGCTCTTTAAGCTCTGCTTCTATTTGTTCAGTCCCGAATCCTTTGGTTGTTAACTCTGCGCTTCCACATGCCATACATTTTAATTGCATGGCAATGTGATGCCCACAATAATGACATCGCAACTGATTCCTATATTTATGGTACGTAAGACTCACATCGCAATTAGGACATTGTGGTGCATGCCCACACGTTTTACACTCTAATACTGGAGAAAACCCTCTTCGATTCTGAAATAAGATCACTTGTTCTCCTAAGGCTAGTGCATCTGTAATCGCTCTTAATAGGACATCACTAAAATGCCCTGTCATTTCTCTTTTACGTTGTTTTTCTTTAATGTCTACCAGATTGATTTCTGGCATCAAAATATCACCGTGCCTGTGTCCTAGGTATACGTGTCCATATTTTCCTTGTTTGGCATTATATACCGTTTCTATACTAGGCGTCGCTGATCCTAGCACTACTTTTGCATTAAACATATGCCCCAACACAATAGCAGTATCTCGTGCATGATACCGTGGCGCTGGATCGTACTGTTTAAAACTACTTTCATGTTCCTCATCTACAATAATAAATGCTAGATCATAAAAAGGAAGCAACATCGCACTACGTGCACCAATAATAATTTGAGCCTTTAGTGCATTGTGAAGCACATTATTCCATACCTCTACACGCTCATGCACAGAATATTTAGAATGAAAAACAACTACTTTTTCTCCAAAATAATTCTGCAATCGACTAATTAACTGAGTTGTTAATGCAATTTCAGGCAATAGGTATAAGATTTGTTTTCCTGTATGGAGTAATTCTTCAATTAAGGAGACGTATATCTCTGTTTTTCCAGAAGCGGTCACCCCGTGAAGTAGGCATACATTGTGTGTTTCAAAACTTTCTTTGATTTGATTGAGTGCTGTTTCTTGATGCGTATTCAACGTTTTGGTTACTTGTACTTCACCTTGAAATTCTACACGATCTTTTCTTTTTTGATAGGTTTCAAACACCCCTTTTTCAATAAGGGATTTCAGTTGCGAAGAGGAAGCATTTGCGGCTTTTTGCAATGCTATTGTGGTGATGGGTTTATGGGTTTTCGCTTTAAGCGAAAAAAAAGAAAGTAAGAGTTCGCGTTGTTTTGGAGCTCTTGACAAGGAATCTAGTAACGCATTAAAAGTGACCTCTTCGTTATAAGCAGCATGCAACTGAACAAAAGTGACAAGTTTAGGCTTGTATTGCTCATACACCTCTTCGTGCACAGATACGGCACCCTTTTCTAATAGTTTTTTTACCGTAGGCAATACGTTGCGTTTGCCTAAAATATCCATGACTTCTTGTATTTTGATTACAGGTTGATGCTGTAATGCCTCATACACCAAAAACTCATCATCTTGTAAATCCTCATCTTGGAGTTGCACACTAGGTTCTAGACTAATAATAGTCTCACTCTCCAATAAAAAAGCACTAGGAAGCGCTGCTCTCATCACCTCTCCTTCTGTACACATATAATAGGAAGCAATCCAAGACCATAATTCAAATTGCTTCTGAGTGACTATAGGCGTTTCATCAAGAATATGCTCTATGTCTTTTGCTTCATAAATTGTAGGAGGATCAGAGTGTATTCTTTTGACAAGTGCAGCATAGACCTTTGACTTCCCAAAAGGAACAGCTACTCGCATTCCAGGCAGCAAGAATCCTGCTTCGGCTTCTGTAATACTATAGGTAAAAGTATTTTCTACAGGGATAGGAAGTATAACGTCTATAAAGTATAGCATCTAAAAACAATATATCAACGAAAATACAAAGTATGCAAGACCATCTCAACCTATCCGTAAGAGATTTATAAACAAAGTAAGAGATATTACTAAAAAAAGGAGCGACCTAATGGTCGCTCCTTATATCTTTATTCAATCTATATTGATTGAAGAATAAATATAACTATTAGTTTCTACTTGGAAATACTCCTTGTAATGCGATAATGTAATTTACAGCTAAAAAAGGCTGTAAATTATTATAAGGTCTCTGTCCTCCTGTATTTGCAACAGTTGTAACTGTTGTCGCAGCAGCATCATTTAGTTTATTACCCCCTGAAGTCGAACTGAATATGTCTAAGCCTCCACCAATAAAATTTCCGTCTGGATCATCTTCTCCTGCAGAATCACTTACATGAATATCTGTTGTTGCAGTAGCAGAATGCGTATGGTTTGGTAGTTCATTAATCGTAAGAGTTATATCTTCTCTCCCTCCTCTTTGTCCTAAACGATACGTACTCAAACCTGGACCAGTCCCTGGATGAACAGCAACCCTACCTCGTAAATCAGGTAACGCAAATGTTGTTCTGCCATCACCACCGTATGTAGTTCCTAATATTGAAAATAATGCTGAGTATTGGCTTATTGGTAATAATTGACCGTCGCAATATGCCCAAGCTCTTGGCGCAAAATTTCCTGCGAATAATTTGATTTCTCCTAAAAATGGATCCATAATATATTGTGTTATTTAATATTGTTAGTAATTGTTTAATGTTAGTTTCTAGAAGGATACACTCCAAACAAAGCGATAATGTAGTTAGTAGCCAAAAAGGGTTTATTTATGTTAAAAGACTGACTATTACCCGTTGACGCTAATACAGTCGAAGTTGTCGCTGCACCACCTGCTAACTTATTCCCACCTGATGTAGCACTGTAAATATCCAAACCTCCACCAAGGAAGTTTCCGTCTGGGTCATCTTCTCCAGCTGAGTCACTTACATGCATATCTGCATTACTTGCTGCAAAGTGGCCATGAAAAGGCATTTCATTTTGAGTTAAGGTAACTTGCTCTCTACCCCCTCTTTCCCCTAGAGTGTATGAAGATAAGCCTGGTCCGTGACCTGGATGCACAGCTGCTCTTCCACGCAAATCTGGTAGTGCAAAAGTAGTTCTCCCATCTCCCCCATAGGTCGTGCCTAAGATAGAAAACAAGGCTGTATTTGAAGATATAGCCAGCAACTGCCCATCACAGAACGCCCATTGCCTTGGTGCAAAATTACCTCCAAACATAACGATTTCACCAATAAATGGATTCATAATTGTTTGTGTTTTAGTGTTAGTTAATAAATAAGAGTATCATTTTATATAGTTCACAAAATGACATCTTTCAAATCTAAAAATTCTGACCAAGAAAAAACCCCGTATTTTTACGGGGTTTTAAAATCAAATACTTTTATTACTAGTACTATTTTACACGTATCCACTGCTGAGTTCTATAAAAAAAAAGAATATACCCTCTAAGATTCAGAATATCAGGTTTGTCAGGATCTACCCATATTTTAGAGCGATACACCTCTCCATTTCCTGGATCTGTGATGGTACCACCTTGATATTTTCCATTTTTAAAAGATAAGTTTTTTATAAACTCCATACCAATGACAGGCTTATCTTTATCTTCGCCTTCACAAAGATCACATATATTATTACGACTAGACTCTCGAGTAATCTGAATGACTTTCCCATAAACTTTACCATCTCGTTCATAAATCTCCACAGTGGCTTTGTGTTCTCCTGTACGGTCATCTACAGTAGTCCAAATCCCAAAAACATCATTAGATTGAGAATGAGATTGAAAAACACAAAATAAAATAAAAACACCTATAAAAATCACCTTCCTTTTTATCATACCTATTATCTATAACAAAAGTACAGCGGACAAATGCCCGCTGTACTTGTATCATTAATTAAATGTTTTTAGTCAATTCCTAACATTCCTTCTTTAAGATCTTCATCTGCTGGATCTTCTCCTAACCAGATTGCAAAAAGTGCTTTTTTAAAATCCATTCCTTCAATCACTCCTATTTTGGTTCCGTTTTTATAAACTACAGATCCTACTCCTTTAATATAGGCGATATCAAATACATTTGTTTTTACAATCTTTTCGCTAAAAAAGCTTTTAAACTTTTCTATTCGATCTGCCAACGGACCAATATTATCATTTGTGGCAGCTTCAAATCCTTCGTCTACAGCATCAGTCATTTTGCTACTAGAAACAAGTTTAGATACGATATCTAATTTCATGACCATAGTTTCATCTGCATTTATAATACTTTTTGCATCACTACTTTTAGATTGAAGATATAATCCTCCTGCATAGAGATCAAATACTACTTTTTCTCTCATTCCTGCTCCATTAAGCACAAGGTCTATGCCTTCAATAGTCATTTGATTTGGGAGTGTTGCATCTCCTACCTGTGTTTGCGCATTTGCAAATCCTACACTAAAAATTGCCACTAAGGCTAACATTACATTTTTCATAATTAAATTATTGAGGGTTTTGATTCATTTTTAATTTTTGTAAAGCTGCATTCAATTCAAAACCTAGTAATAGTAGGTTTGAATTCAGCCAAATATATAACATCATTATTAAAAGAGCACCTATAGAGCCATACAACTCATTATAATTGGAGAAATTATCGATGTAAATACCAAAAAGATAAGTCGTCAACATAAAAAGTACTGTTGTCATGAGGGCTCCTGGTGAGAAAAACTTACTTCTCCTCCCATGTTTGGTCCCAAAATAATAGAGAGTTGCCACTGCTGTGTAAATCATACTGACAAAAAACAAATAACTTCCAATAGAGAGCAAAAAAACATCTGTGCGATCACTTACCATCTCTCTGTCTCTTAACATATGCAATACATATTCAAAATATATTAATACCGTGATGGTTGTAACCAACAACAATGCCAAAACAATAGCGACTCCCAAAGCAACAGAATACTGCCTAAAAAAACCTCGGTTGATATGCACATTAAAAGAGCCTTCAAAACCACTAAATATCGCATTAATCCCGTTTGTCATCAAGATCAAGGCAAATATAGCCCCAAAAGACAATAACCCTGTTCGTGGGTTTTGTGAGATATCTGCAAAAACTGGTTCAAAAAACAGTAATGACTGTCTTGGAATCAAGTCGTAGATGAACCCCATAAATTTATCCTGAAAACCAGGTACTGGAACAATAGGAATAAGATTTAATAAAAAAAGTAACGCTGGAAATAATGCCATAAAGAAACTATAAGCAATAGATCCTGCCCGAGAAGACAATGTCCCTCTCACAATACCAATGGCATACGTCTCAATAAGATTAAACAAAGTCATTCCACCAAATCCTGGCAAATGTATTTTGTTGAGTATATCAACAAAGCTCCTATAAAGCTTAAAACGTTCTAATCGCTCTCCTAGTGTTTTTGACATCACACAGCTTTCAAACTTAAATCTAGATTATACACAGAGTGTGTCAACGCTCCACTAGAAATATAATCCACACCACACAATGCATATTCTCGTATGGTCTCCTCATTAATACCTCCTGATGATTCTGTAAGACACAAATTTCCAATACGTCGTACAGCCTCTCTGGTATCTTCGTAATTAAAATTATCTATAAGAATGCGATATACATCTTGATGACTTTGTAAAATTTCATCAATCTCTTCTAGAGTACGCGCTTCCACAATTATCTTCAAATCACGTTTAGTCTCTTTAAGATACGCTACTGTTTTCCGGATAGCTTGTGTGATCCCTCCTGCAAAATCAATATGATTATCTTTTAACATAATCATGTCATAAAGCGCAAATCGATGATTTTCCCCTCCTCCAATTTTTACCGCCCATTTTTCCAATGCCCGAATCCCTGGCGTTGTTTTACGCGTATCTAATATTTGTGTTTTAGTTCCCTCGAGCAGATTCACAAAAAAAGCAGTTTTGGTGGCAATCGCACTCATACGCTGCATAGCATTCAGTACCAGACGTTCAGCTTTTAATATCGATTGTGAAGGTCCAGAAACATAAAAAGCAATGTCGCCATGTTGCACGCGACTCCCATCTGGGATACGTTCTTCTATTTGGAGTAAAGGATCTACGTAGGCAAATACCGCTTTCGCGAAAGCGACCCCAGCAAGAATCCCCCTGTCTTTAACTAACAACTTAGCCTTTCCCATAGCGGAAGCTGGTATACATGCCAGCGAACTGTGATCACCATCACCTACATCTTCACGTATAGCATTTGCAATAATACCTTCTATCTCTTTATCAAATTGTGCTTGAGAAATCATATAATACTTAGTTTATGTAAAAATAAGCAAAGCCCTACAAATAACGAATAATGAAATACGAAATCAAAGTTGAAGTTGCTAGATGTTGGGTGTGGGAAGTGGGAAGTGGGAAGCTTTTTTGCGGTTTAATTTTTCACAATCTACTGCAAACTGACTACTGAATACTTTTTTTTGTGATTTGCAATTTCGATCTAAGGCAATTGAGTGATTTGATTTCGCCGAAAGGCAGAAAATAAATAGCTTTGCGCTAAGTTTACCGAAGTATACCCAAATCCCATCTTTTGAAATTGGGGATTGGTTTTTTTGACATTTGATTTTTTGGGATTTGAGATTTCGTATTTTTGAAACATGAACATCAAACTACTTTGCATAGGAAAAACAGATGACAAACGGTTACTGGCGCTTGTTGAAGAATATAGCAAACGCCTGAATCATTATATCAAATTTTCTATAGAGGTGATCCCTGACATAAAAAATGTTAAAAACCTGAGCGAAGCACAACAAAAAGAAAAGGAAGGAGCACTTATTTTATCTAAAGTAGGATCACAAGACCATTTAATTTTACTAGATGAGAACGGAAAAGAAATGAATAGTGTTGGATTTTCTCAATACCTACAGAAAAAAATGAATGGTGGTTATAAAACACTCGTTCTTGTGATAGGAGGCCCTTATGGTTTTTCTGAAACCGTTTACAAAGCCTCTCAAGGCAAAATAGCATTGTCAAAAATGACCTTTAGTCATCAGATGGTGCGATTATTTATCACTGAACAACTCTATCGAGGTTTCACGATCCTAAAAGGTGAACCGTATCACCATAGATAATCTACAACTATTTAATTTTCATAATAATTTTACAACTCGGTATTCGGGGTGGTTGTTTCTAAAAAATGTAGTTTTTGATACATTTTTTTAGAAACTTTCCGTTACCGAAATTATTTTAAAATGTAATTTTCCGTACATTTTTCCATAAACTTTCCGTTACCGAAATTATTTTAAAATATAATTTTCCGTACATTTTTCCATAAACTTTCCGTTACCTAAAATTTCTAAAAGGCGAGCCTTATTATTATCGATAGCTTTATGGAATTAATGGCCTTTTAAATCGAATTTCAAATAGGAAGTCCTTTTTATTAGTTACGAATACGGTAGGATTTATAAAATCGTAGGACAACTAGATGTGAAGACAATAACCAAAAGGGAACTTATTACTCTCTAAAATGCAAAGCTAATGAGAAATAACACCACAAAAACAGCAATAATAAAAAGTCGAAGCGAGGAAAAATAGTGGCGAATGTTCATAATAATATAGGTGTAGTTTTACTATGGGATAAATCTAACGCGATTTTGTCAGATTTTTACACGTAATTTTACGGGAAAACCACAGGTGCGCTAAAAGGCTTTCAAGTTAAAAACCAAATAAGCTAAAAGTCTATAAAAAACAGCTACACTCTAACTTGATACGCTTTACACTGCAACTATGTATATACAGGTATTCCTAAAAAGAGTAGATTAGACGCGTTATAAAAAAGAGCACCCCGTAAAATTACCTGTTTTTAAAAAAAATATTTTTTAATCAGCCAATTTTAGCGAACTTGGAGACTTATTAACCAAAAACCTCTAAACTTATGAGTACCAAAACAATTTCCTTCGAAGATGCTGTAGCAGATACTGATTTATGGCAGAAACTCAATGCTGACCACGCAAAAGCCTTTTTAATTCCTACAAGTGATCTTCTATCGGCGCTTGCAGAAATGGATATTATAACTATAGATCCTACAACAGGAAACATTACAGGGAACACCTCTGCCTCTAACAATCAGGAAGTACGTGCTTATATGGGTATAGACACTTTAATTTATAATAATTATGGCAACGGAAAAGATCCTGTAAAATTCAAAGAAAATGGATATGGTGAAAAGCTATTAATTGTAGGTACGATGGCAGATCCCTCTAAAGCTGATTCAGATATCGATGTGATGTATGACGAAAAGACAAGAACAACGTATCCTCCAGGAGCTAGATTTAACATTAATGGAAGTGGGATTTATGATTTTACGAGACCGTGCCCAAGAGATTGTGACCCAAACAGCCCATTAAATCATTAATCATATTCCTAAACAGGATACCATAGAATATGACACTTACAATTAATGACTTTTTGGGACATTTATCTGCTCTTTTATTAATTGTAAACCTCATATTATATACAAAAAGCCATAGGCATTTTAAACATCTTATGGCTTTTAATGTGATTTATATCTACGTCATTATTAGTATTTCTTTGTCAAATATTACCAACATAATGGCTGATTATAAGATCAACAACTTATACTTATCACATTTTTATTTTATATTTCAATTTATATTACTCACGATATTCTATACTATTTTATTTAAAAATAATATTCAACGGCGACTCATACAGGTTTTATTTGTTTCAGTATTAGTGATCTTAGGAATCCAATATGGATTAGATCAGTCTAAATTTTTAAAATTTAACTTGTTAGAAATATTTTTGACCTCCTTCCCTTTAATCGTATATTCAATAATTCATTTATATAATTCATTAACAAGTAAAAGCAAGTTTCTATATATAAACGCTGCTATTTTAATCTATATAACTGCTAGCACGTTAATATTTATATTAGGTAATTATATCAATAATACAGAAAAAGTAGACAGAGAATTAGCAAAAAACATTTGGTTTATTCATAAATTACTGTATGTAGTTTTCTTAACATTAATTATGCTCGAATGGAAATCCAGTTTCTCACAATCCAAGATCAAGAACTCATAATTTCAGCTCTTGTATATGGGATTATATTCCTAGTCTTATTGACTACGGGACTGCTCTTGTTTTTCCATTATTCAAGACGTAAGATCATTCAAAAAGAACTCGAAAAAGCCGCGCTTAGACTAGAACATCAGAAAACCATTTTACAAGCGACCATCGCTACACAAGAAGAGGAACGTAAACGTATTGCTCAAGATTTACACGATGCCATCAGTGCACGTTTAAATGTAGTAAGCCTTACGGCAAACTTATTATTAGATGATGATGGTCTAAATGAAGATCAAAAAGCATCGCTAGAGCATATTTTAGGCATCACCACCACCACCCTTGAGAGTTCTCGTAAAATTGCGCATGATCTTCTTCCTCCTATTTTGGATAAATTTGGGCTTAAAGTCGCCCTAGAAGAACTCTTTGAAGACTTTACCAAAAGCAAACAATTACAAATCAAACATAGTATAGACGATCTTGATTTCTTGAGTAAAACTAATGAACTTCACGTGTTTAGGATTGTACAAGAGTTGATTAATAATGCAACAAGACATGGTGATGCTAGTCGTCTAAATATCGAATTACAAAAAGAAACAGAAAGCCGTTTTACGCTTACCTGCAAAGACAATGGAAATGGCTTTGACGTATCTAAAATCAAGAAAAAATCAGGTATTGGTTTGCAGAACATAAAAAGCAGAACTGCCATTTTAGAATGCACCCTACATGCAGAGAGTGAAATAGATAAAGGAAGTATATTTACCATACAATCAAAAAGACCATGAGCGACCAGATAAAAATAGTTCTTGCCGATGACGAGTTACTTTTCAGACAAGGACTGCGTGCTATTTTAAGTAGAGAAAAAGAGTTTGACATCCTATTTGACGCCACAGATGGAAAAGATCTGATGGAACAATTAAGAGAGTGTGAAGTACAGCCCGATGTCATCCTAACCGATCTAAAAATGCCTGAATTGAATGGTGTAGAAGCGACAAAATTAATTCATAAAGAATTTCCTGATGTAAAAATCATCGCACTCACAAGCTATTTTAGCAAACCTTTTATCGTGAATATGATTTCTATAGGCGCCGTAGCCTATCTCGCAAAAAATAGTAGTCCAAAACTCATGGTCAAAACCATTAAAGAAGTGTATGAAAAAGGGTTTTATTATGATAATCAAGTACTCAAGTTTATTCAAGAGGGGCTCTTAAACCCTTCAGAGAAAAAGCTAAAATCTAATTTTGACACTACGTACTTCACCAAGAGAGAGCGAGAAGTACTAGAGCTTATTTGCAAGCAACATACCACCAATGAGATTGCAGAAGCACTGTTTATAAGTCCGCGTACGGTAGAAGGACATCGCAATAACCTACTTCTCAAAACAGAATCCAAAAACATTGCAGGACTCGTTGTTTATGCCATACAACATAAAATTGTGGATCTAGATAGTAAGTTTTGAAAAAGTAGAACATAGAAAAAAGAGTAAAGAATATAGGTTTCAAAATAGAGTGTCATATAGGTCAATTCGATCGCAGTCAAGAATGGTGTTAAGTGTTAAAGTATAAAAATCACCTGCCTTCCCTCCTTCCTAGGAGAGAATACTTTATATGTCAGTTCGAGCGCAGTCGAGAACAGTGTTGAGTGTTGAAGTATAAAAATAACCTTCAAACACATAAACCCATAAACTTTTAAAAGTGCAAGTTTGTAATGACTTACTAATCATTAAAATTCCATAACAAAAGGCTTTTTCAAGTAACATACTGACTAAAAACACGTCCTATTCAAAAATACTCCTTCTTTTTAGTAATTTATTAATATATAAACCGTCTAGTAAATAGTATTTTTACACTTTAAAGTATCGTTTTTCAATATATCGCATGAATCCTACAAAAACTAGAAAAAAAAGCCGCTTGCAGTTATTGCATCAATATTATAGCTATACTGGTTTTTATAGTTTTATAAAAGACGCCCTAAAAAAAGCGGTGCCAGCCATTCTTATTGTTGTAGGTATCTTATTGTTGATCAATTATTTTGTCATTGATGTAAATACAGCCCTTACCTATGTTATAGATAATTATTCTGACTTTACCATTATCCTTACCTTCCTAGCATCAGAATCTATTCTAGGGATTATTCCCCCAGAACTCTTTATTGCGTGGAGTGCAAAAACAGCTTCCCCACTTATAAGCCTTACGTTATTAGCCACCATGTCCTACTTAGGAGGGATCTTGTCTTTCTTTATGGGAAAAGCCATTACCAAAATACCGGCTGTACATAATTACTTGGAAATAAAAATGAAAAAGCATATTAAGAATACACGCAAATGGGGTGGTCTTATTATTGCCGTAGGTGCATTACTTCCTATTCCTTTTGCTATGACAAGTATCGCCGCAGGAATGATTAAGTACAAGTTCACCAATTACCTACTCTTTGGCGTTTTACGCTACTTACGTTTTTATGCCTATGCCCTTGTGATCTTTAATTTGGTGTAATACAGATGCTGGATGCTGGATGCTGGATGCTGGATGCTGGATGCTGGATGCTGGATAATAAAAAATACACCTTCCTCTTAAAAAATAAAAACTAGATCATATTTCAATAATTTAAAGTTGAAGTTCTTATTATCTATAAGTACTTTCTTTATACGCTTTCGCGAACCTACCTAGTCGTTAGGTAGGAGCGAAAAAACAAAAACCACTATCAATTGTTCTAACAGTGGTTTTCTAAATCGTTTTTTGAATGTTGCCTTATCAAATTTTGTATAGCTTTTTATATTCGTCCAAAAAATGCTGCCTATGCTCAAGTCCATTAAATCCTCCATTAATAAGTTTGGTTACCATATGAATATCGTCAGCATCGGCATATCTGTTTATTCTTCTTTTCTTCCAAAACCAACAAGCAGAAGCTAGTGCCCACTCTGGTTGCGCCACCAAGCTTGGGTTAGCTACAAAATCCTGCCCTGCATCTGCAGAGAAAGACCTATAATTATCTTTACCTGTTAATTGTATCAAGCCTCTTCCTCTGTATTTCCAGCCTTCTCCACTTGCCTCATCACAATTTCCCATACGATTGGCATATACTTTATTAGCAATTTTCTCAGGCTGCCGCGCATATGCCTCAGCAGCTGCCAACGTTGGGAAATATTTTCTAAAAACTGCGTATAAAGCTTTTGCTGAATAATTTAGATTTTCTGAAACATACTTAAAACTCCCGCTCTCATGAGAAATCTGTGCCAGAAAATGCGCTTTACGTAAAGGTGTATTGATCTCATATTGATCCAGTATAGCCTCATAAATATCTAAATACGGCTCTATATATTTCCAGTTTACATCGGGTACTACCGATTGAAATTCTTCTTTTGTGATCATATCTCTTTATTAATTTGCTGGTGCAAAAATGGCTTTAAGTCGGTCAATCAAACTTTGCAATACCGTAAATATAGCATCTGAGGAGAACCCTCCTACAAGTGCCAATACACTTTTATTGAAAAGATTGATATTATCTGCATCATTCGTATATAAATTCAAAATTTCAGACATAATGAGACCAGAAATAACCCCTAATACCACAAGTGCTACATAGTAAATAGAATCTTCTGGAACCAGCGTACCTTTTCTTACGGCGCTACTTACATTCTTAAGCAAGTAAAAAACGACTCCTAATCCTGAGACTGACGCAAGATACCCCAAGTTTAATAACAAACTGATTCCATCGTTATTCATCACTCCTTTGTCAAGAGATTGGTCATTCACATCTGAAGAAAGACTGGTCGCAATGAATGCTGCTAAAAAAGCAATCGCTAGCAACACAAGATTACGGACTAAAGGAAGCTTACTAAAAAGGGATTTATCTTTATCTCGATTTCGTAATTTGACCGTATATTCTATAGACTTAGGAGTAGCCGGCGCTATATTGGCACACAACATATTATGTGCATTAATCAAACTCGCCACATTACTATCCTCTATTAACGGGATAAGGTCCGTGTTGATGATTTTACCATTATACACAGCAAAAGAAAGCATCTCATTAATCTCGCGGCTCATTTCATCTTTTACTTCTGGTGAAATCCCATGTATCGTTGCATCATTTGAACTTTCTACTGCATTTCCAGCCTCATCTGTAATCGCTGAAGCTTTTGCGTCTATCGTTGTTGATGCTGTTTTATTTTTTGTGGTTGAAGTTTTCCCATCAGTAGTCTCAGATGGGGTTGAAGGGTTCTTGGTTGTTGCCATAGGGTGGTTGGTTAGTATATAATCAAACTTACTTTAATCGTACGCTGTATTTAAAGGGGTTAGTATCTGTTTTAAAAATCAAGTACTATTACGCTATTTTATATCCATTAATTTTATTAAAGATTTGTAATAAATAGGCTTCAATCTCCAAAAACTATGGTTTTCAATGAATGCTAAATATACATCCTATTTTTATAGGATCAGGATATATCGATGTCAGTTTCTGGCGTATCTTAGGGGCTTATAAAATGTAACTTTATAAAAATGACACTTGTTTTTGCTACAAATAACACGCACAAATTAAAAGAAGTACAAGCCTTGCTTCCTGAGTATATCCAATTAAAAAGCCTAGCAGACATAGGCTGTACCGAGGAGATTATAGAGGATGCCCCTACCATAGAAGGCAATGCACTTTTAAAAGCAAACTACGTAAAACAAAAGTACGGGTATGATTGCTTTGCAGATGATACAGGTCTTGAGGTTGCTGCTTTAGACAATGCACCCGGGGTATATTCGGCCCGATATGCAGGACCGCAACGAAATGCTTCGGACAATATGAACAAATTATTGATCAATCTTGCGTCTCAAACAGATAGATCAGCGCAATTTAAGACGGTAATCGCTTTCGCGAAAGCGGACAAAACCTACACCTTTGAAGGCATTTGCAAAGGCAAAATTACAAAAGAACGTCACGGAGATGGAGGCTTTGGCTACGACCCTATTTTTATGCCAGACGGCTATGACGTTACGTTTGCTCAGATGGCACTTGCCTTAAAAGGAAAGATAGGACACCGCGGAAAAGCGGTAGAAAAGTTTGTAGATTTTATCGCTGCAATGCGATGATTTCTTAATTACACCATTCGTCATTGTCAATTCATTAATTAGCTGTACTTTTGCACCTTCAAAACCCCAGGGTGGGGTTTGTATCGAAATAAATCGGTACATATGTGTTGATCGAAGCAAGTGGTTTTATACGTCGTTGCGCTTCTTACAGCACAGTAACATATAAAATACGTCAAATGACATTTGATCAATTGGGCTTAAACGAGCCTTTACTTCAGGCTATTGCCGACATGGGGTTTGTAACTCCTTCAGAAATTCAAGAAAAAGCAATCCCTATTTTACTCGAAGAAGATCGAGATATGGTAGCACTTGCACAAACAGGAACAGGAAAAACCGCCGCTTTTGGTTTTCCATTATTACAAAAAATTGACCCTACTAGCAAAACCACACAAGGACTTATTATAGCGCCTACTCGTGAACTTTGTTTACAGATTACTAACGAAATGAAATTATATGCTAAGCATGTAAAAGGAGTTCGTGTAGTGGCTGTGTATGGAGGTGCTAATATTCAAGAACAAGCAAGAGAGATTTCAAAAGGAGCTCAAATTGTCGTTGCCACACCAGGACGTATGCAAGACATGATGCGTAGACGCATGGTAGATATCACAAAACTTAGCTTTTGTGTACTCGATGAGGCTGATGAGATGCTGAATATGGGATTCTATGAAGATATCACCACCATTCTAGCAGATACTCCTAAAGAAAAACTTACATGGCTATTTAGTGCGACGATGCCCAAAGAAGTATCTCGTATTGCCAAAGAATTTATGACCAACCCTGTCGAGGTGACCGTAGGTTCTAAAAATGAAGGCGCAAAAAATGTATCTCATGAGTTTTATGTAGTGCATACACGTGATCGTTATCAAGCACTAAAGCGTCTTGCCGATGCTAATCCTGATATTTTTTCTGTGATTTTTTGTCGTACCAAAAGAGATACACAAAAAGTAGCCGAATTATTAATAGAAGACGGCTATAATGCTGCAGCACTTCATGGAGATTTAAGTCAAAATCAACGTGATCTTGTGATGAAAAGCTTTAGAGGCAGACAAATCCAAATGCTTGTCGCGACCGATGTTGCTGCCCGTGGTATTGATGTAGATGATATTACACACGTAATCAATTACCAACTTCCTGATGAGATAGAAACCTATACACACCGTTCAGGTCGTACAGGTCGTGCTGGAAAAACAGGAACTTCTATGGTGATTGTGACCAAAAGTGAAATGCGTAAAATCAAACAACTAGAAAAAATCCTAGCGAAAAAGTTTGAACACAAAGAAATTCCAGATGGAAAAGAAATTACGCAGGTACAACTTTTTCATCTTGCCAATAAAATACATAACACCGAAGTTAATCACGATATAGACGCGTATCTTCCTGCTATCGAAGAGGTGTTAGAAGATGTAACCAAGGAAGAATTGATAAAGAAAGTGTTTTCTGTAGAGTTTACACGATTCTTTAACTACTATAAGAAAACAAAAGATCTAAATCAAAATGCAACTGCTGCTTTTAAAGAAGAATCAGGAGAGACCACACGTTACTTTATAAACGTAGGGCGCAAAGATGATTTTGATTGGATGAAGCTAAAAGACTTCTTAAAAGAAAAAACGGGATTAGGTCAGGATGGTATTTACCGTGTAGACTGTAAAGACAGCTTTTCTTTCTTTAATACCGATACAGAACATAAGGAAAAAGTGATTGCACTTTTTGAAGATTTTGATCTTGATGGACGTCGTGTAAGTGTAGAAGAAACCCAAGGCGGTGGCGGTCGTGATCGCAATCGAGGTGGTGGTGGAGATCGCAAACGTGGTGGTGGAGATCGTCGAAGTGGTGGTGGCTTCAGAAGTGGAGATCGCAGTAAAAGACGTAGTGGTGGCGATAGTGATCGCGGTGACAGACGTCGCAACAGTGGAGATCGTTCTGCATCTGCAGGCACTACAGAAAGAAGACCTAGACGTAATGATGCTGACAGACCTTCGTACGGAAGTGCTGAAGGAGGAGGCGAAAGAAGACGCCGCTCTTCTTCATCTGAAGATCGCAGACCAGCGCGTTCAGAAAGAAGCGCTCCTAGATCTCCTCGCAGATCAGAAGAAGGCGCTACCAACTCCCCGTTTTCCGGTAAAAGAAGACGTCGTAGCTAGAAGCTAATTATTATAAAATAGCAGCTTTATAGATGAGTTCCCTTATTGTTTCTAATAATAAGAACACATCTATAAAGCTTTTTTATTTGTTATATTTATGGTAAAAGTGTAGTTCTGAATCTATTTTTGCGACAGAATCCGTAAATTAACACCCGCTATGAAGAGATTATTATTTACAATATTATTGTTTAGTGGATTACAGGTCGCTATGGCTCAGGAAGACACAGTGACCCCTCCAAAAAACGATTCGATTCCTGCACTTGAAGAAGGACACATCAACGGGACAGTTTTGAGTTCATCTACAGACGAACCTTTACAAAATGTAAATATTGTAAATCTCACCAACTTAAAAGGAGCTATCACCAATGAGCAAGGCGTCTTTGACATCAAAGCACAAGTTGACGACACCTTATTTTTCTCTTATTTAGGATATAAAACATTACAAGTACGCGTAAGTGCTGACTGGGTTAAATATGGGAATGTAAAAATTAAAATGACTGAAGTTGGGATTGCATTAGAAGAAGTATTAGTTCAAGAAATACAACTGACAGGATATTTAGAAATAGACGCTAAACGAATTCCTATTTACAACAATTCACGTTTTAGTATATCTGGTTTGAATACAGGATATGAAGGAGGAAAATCTCAACCAGGCGCCGTTTCAAGAGTTATCAATGCTATTTTCAACCCGGCTGATCTCCTATATAATCTGTTTGGCAAAAAACCTGAACAGCTCAAAAAAATGCGTAAAATGAAGGAAGACGACAAAGTGCGTAACCTTCTTGAACGAAAATTTGATCGAGAAACCTTAGTAGCTTTGCTTCAAATTGATAAAAATGATATCGATGCAATTCTCAACAACTGTAATTACTCAGACAATTTTATAGTGACTGCTAATGATCTTCAAATCTTAGATGCTATTAGTGAGTGCTACGAAGAATATAGAGTCCTTCAAAGGAAAGATTAACAGTTATATCCTCCCTCATAGATAAAAAATATCAATGTGTACTGTGCAGTGCAACTTTATTGCCTTCTGAATCTACAAAAACACCCATATACCCATGCTCCTCGCTTATTTGGGTTTTATTTTGAACAACCTTGCCACCTGCGGTACTCACACGCTCTAGACATGCAGTGATATCATCTGCATTAAAATAAAGCAACGCTCCCTCTTGACTAGGAACATACGATTCATATTGGATTAATGATCCCGAAGTAATTTCTACATTACTGGGTCTTGGGAAGAATCCCATGAGAACCCCACCAAAATCTTGCAAATCTATCTTTATCCCAAATACAGCCTCGTAAAATGATATAGCGCGTTGCATATCTGTTACAGGGATTTCAAACCAACTTAGTTTCATTTCCATAATTTATGCTTCTAAAATTGTTTTTAAATTCTGAAGACCATCTTCAAAATCTTTTCCAACCGCCTTATCCATGTTGTAAAAAAGCATGAATAATGTTGCTGGAAATTTATTTTTGCCTTTAAATCCCCAAACTACTTTTGTTTGTCCTGGACCTGCATCTTCTAATGTATAATACCCATCACTTTCAGACTTCCAAGGCTTCAAAAATACAATGTAAGTATCTATACGTTCATTCTCTACCATATTCTTGATCATTTGACTCCCCTCTCCTACTTCCTTATTCCCTTTCCAATAGGCTTTAAAACCTACTTCCCCATCGGTTCCTGTATATTTTTGTTCCATGTTTGGATCTTTTTGTTTCCAAGGAGACCAATGATCTTGATTTTTGATCATTTTCAAATACGGAAATACAACTTCTTTGGGTTTATCTATTAGAATACTTCTACTGACATCATAGGTTTTTGGCGCCACAGCTGCTAAAATAATGAGGACCACAAGTAGAGCTGCCACTATATAAATAAGAATCATCATAGGGATATTTGGTGTTGGTTATTCCCTTAAAGTTAAACAAAAATGAAAGATTCGCTCATAAAAAATATTTTATCAGCAAAATTTCTCACTTTATTGTGTTGAAATCCCCTAAAATCAACAACATGTATGTTTTCTGTTTAACACCTGCTATGATTTTCCTTTCGTATTATTTTAAGAAAATTGGGTTGCGTACGCTTTCGCGAAAGCGGTCACAGAAAGAACACCTAATTCTATAGAAAACCAAGCGTAGGAGGACTAGGTTTGATCTTCTTTCCAGCGCTCGATAATACGATCTACGTCTTTGATCATTTTCTTAGTCCATGCAAGTTTCTTTTCAAACACCTCCGAATCTGATAATTGCCATGAAACATCAGATGCTTTTAATCGCGTCATTAGGTGTTGGAGCGTAATTGCTGCAGAAACCGAAATATTGAGACTTTCTGTAAAGCCCACCATAGGAATGTATATAAAATCATCAGCTACTTCTAGCACATCATCACTCAAACCTTGCGTTTCTCTCCCGAAGAAAATAGCTGCTTTTTGAGTAATGTCAAAATCTTCCAGCCGATACGCTTTTTGATGAGGCGTGGTGGCTACAATACGATAGCCTTGGGCTTTTAGAGAATGTATACACTCCTTAGCACTGTTATGTCTATGCACATCTACCCATTTTTGAGCTCCCATGGCAATCTCTCTGTCTATACGCTTTACATTCACCTCTTCAATCACGTGAAGATTTTGTACACCAAAAGATTCGCAACTACGTATCACAGCACTCGTGTTGTGTAACTGATAGACGTCCTCAACGGCTACGGTGATATGATTTGTTCGTTCTAACAGTACACGATCAAAGAGCTCTCTACGTCTTTCTGTTAAAAATGATTGTAAATAATCTAACAATTTATGGTCCATGAGTATTGTTTGCGAAGTAAAGATACTGTACTTTTAAATAAACTACCTTAAGGAAAGCCCGCGAGGTATTTTAAGGAATAAACCTTTAGATTTCGAGGCAAGCCTCGGAGCATTTATGTCTCGATGATCGAGTAAAGAAGTCTTATGAAAAAAGAACGTGTTGTGGTTATTACGGGTGCTGGCATTAGCGCCGAAAGTGGTTTAAAAACATTTAGAGATTCTAATGGTTTATGGGAAGGCCATGACGTGATGCAAGTTGCCTCACCTCAGGGCTGGACGAATAATATGGAATTGGTATTAGATTTTTATAACCAACGAAGAAGACAATTATCAGAGGTCTCACCAAATACAGCTCATAAAGCATTGGTGGATTTGGAAACGTATTTTAATGTAAACATAATTACTCAAAATGTAGATGATTTGCACGAAAGAGCAGGAAGTTCTCATGTACTCCATTTACACGGGGAGTTATTAAAAGTGCGGAGTACTTTTGATGAGGAGCTTATTCTTGACTGGAAAGATGATCTTCATGTAGGTGATTTTTGCGAACACCATTTTCAGCTACGCCCACATATTGTTTGGTTTGGAGAAATGGTTCCGCTATTAGAGCCTGCGGCACATCTTGTAAGCCAAGCAGACTATATTATCATCATAGGAACATCTATGCAAGTATATCCAGCAGCAAGTCTCATTGATTTTGCAAAATTAACCGCTATGATACATTTTGTAGATCCTAAACCTGCTATAGCATCACGAGCCAATCTTACGGTTCATGCAGAGACTGCCACTATAGGAGTTCCCAAAGTGGTGGATACATTACTAAAAACATTAGACAGCTAATGCTTTTCTGAGACATATTGTGAGTTCACATACATTTGCTATTTTTATCGTATTAAACTTCAAATGTGACGTATCAAGAATTATACGAGCAACTCGATTATGTAAATCATAGTAGAGAAAAACGTGCATACTATTCGCAGTTAGTAATTCGCACCCCAGAGCTCATGCCACATGTTTTAGCTATTTTATTTAAAGTCGATGATCCTATCTCTAATAGAGCAGGATGGTTGTTAGAATTTGTATGCAAAACAGATATTCGTATGCTATTTCCGTATTTAGATCTGTTTACAGAAAAAATGGGGACAGTCTATCAACATTCGGCGTTACGTCCTGTGGCAAAAATATGTGAATACCTAACCTTATCTTATTATAAAAAGAAAGATTCACAAACTCAAAAACACCTAACAATGCTCCACAAAGAACGCATCACTGAAGCGGGTTTTGATTGGATCATTACTGATCAGAAAGTTGCTGTAAAAGCCTACACGCTCACAACTTTATTTTTATTAGGTACAGAAATCGACTGGATTCACCCTGAATTAAAGCGTATTATGGAAGATGATTACGCCAAAGGAAGTGCTGCTTACAAGGCGAGATGCAGACATATGTTTGAAGCATTGAGGAAGTTTGAGTCATCCAAATAAGACATAAGACCGCCTCGCTGTTAGACATAAGACGTAAAACTCAATTAAAACTCCCATTTGAGAGTTAACTATAATAGCATACTAATTTTAGCTTCATATAAAGCGTGTAAAGTATATTTTATGCCAGTTATTAATTGAATTTACTGGAAAAGAAAAGGATAATTTTTTTCTTTATATGAGAAAGAAAACTAAAGCATAGCCTAAGCTACGGTTTCTTTTTTCTTGTGAAATAGAAAGGAAAAAAGGGTGTTTTATTACAGTAAATTCAATTGGTAAATGGTATTAGTATCACTTCCCTATCAACCAATTTCCCACGCTACATTGTAAGCATTTATGTACATTACAGTACTCCTTTTTTAATTGTATGAGCGCTTGAGATTGCAATGCGTTTTCGGCTTTTGGACGGAGGGTATTGTATTTTTTAATGATGCTATTTTGCTCAGCTTGTATGGCGGTGATGAAATCTAAAATAGTGGCTGTTTGATCTTTTCCGATATATTGGCTATAAGCGAATTTTATGGGTATAATCGTGTTGATGAGTAACAAGTCTACAAATGCTTTTGACATTTTTTTGACTCTCTTTTTTTGAGACGTAGCAAATGAATAATGGGTATCCCAATACGTGGAAGCCTGTACCTGCAGTAGGTCATAAAATTCATCTAAGTGGGTCACTTCCATTAATTTTTGAAAAAGTCCTGGGATAGTATGATACAGCATCGCGACTTGTGATAGTCTGATGGTAGGAAAATTATCAGGGCGTAATTTAAAAAACTGAATGGGTAAAACCCCTTGTGTATCGACCTGAAATTTGTGTTGTACAAATTCATATTCTCCTTGTAATTGCAACGCATAACTATCGACACTATCGTCTGGGAGTAATCCGCCAGCACCTAGTAATAACGCTTCTAGTCGAAAAGGTTCTTGAGCACATTTCCTAATCACACTAAAATCCAAATGTGCTGCCAATGATTGAAAAGAGTCACCATTAACACTTGTACCAAAAGCACGCATTAACATCACAAATAAAGTAGCTTCCCAATCATTTTTAGATTGTCTTACAATTTCTCGTATAGTTTCTGTTTTTCGTTCTAAACGTTCAAAGTACAAGCGCTCTTGCCAATGATTCCAAATATGATCTGGAACATCGGGTAATTTTACTTCGCAATTAATCCATTTTTTGGATTGATTTTCAAAAAGGGTTGTATAACTCTCTAGTGCTTCTTTATCCACATATTCTTTAAGTTGTAACGTGGGTAATGCACTATTGTCACTTCTAAAAATGTCGACATCATGCTCCCAAACTACGTGAAGAATTACGTTATCATACGCCGGATCTGTTTCGTGACCATGTGCATACCAATCGGAGGATTTGATATGAATTTCTACATTTCCTGCCCATTCCTGCTCCCCTATACGAAGTCGAGAATTAAAAAAATCAGGTCCTGCTAGATGATTGTGTTCCCCTAGCGAAGTGATTGTTATAGCAATGTTTGTGGTTGTTTTTGCTTTCGCGAAAGCAAACTTCTTATATTTCCATAAGTAATGTAAAAAATCTTCACGCATACCTGTCATTAAACATTTAGATGTTAATCTATTAATTATCATAAATATAGGTCAAATCTAGACGATTCACACACAAATCTGATAGAGAGTTACGTAAAAAATACTAGTACATAATTATAGTATTTAACAAAAAAAGCTTTCATTTGGCATCTTAAAATAATCCTACACACCACTTTTTGAAAACTACTTTTTTTTTATTTTTTCTAGTTTCTATAACGTACGCCCAACAAGTTGATAGCATTCATAATCCGTCTCATTTTATTTCTGGAGAGTATTTAGTAGGATATTCAGTACCTGTAGCTGATACATCTCAAAAAATCTATACTGGAAAGGGCATGTTTGTAAATTTCGGGGCTTTTCAAGACAACAACCCTAGTGAATGGGCGTATCGTTTAAAATATCCAAAAACAGGTATAAGTCTTGGAGTCATAGATTTTCAAAATGTTCATAATATGGGATACGCTTTTACAGCAATGCCTTTTATAGAATATAGCCCTTTCAAAAGGGATAGATTTAAAATACACGCTGGTTTAGGCGCTGCTTTTATAAATGGCTCTAATACACCTCCTTTTGACAAAGAGGTAGATGTTATTACAACAAATTTCAACTGGTCTTTCAAACTATTTTTAAAATATAATCTCATCCAATACAATGCTCTACATTGGGATTTTGGTGCAGGGTATTTTCATTATTCTAACGGGCATACAAAATTACCAAACAGAGGACTCAATGCGTTGATGCTAAGTACAAGCATAGCATATGAATATACCAAAAGAAAACCTCTGCACAACACAAATGAATCAGAAATACCTAACTATCAAAGATCAACATACTACACACTAGAATCAAATATGGGTCTTGGCTTTCAAGTACTTTCTGATCAGTTTAACACAAAGAAAAGTGTATTTTCTATTTCTATGCTAGGATCAAAAGTATACAACAATACATTTAAAGTAGGTATTGGAGCTTTTTATCGATTTTATGATCATTTTCACGACTACATTGCTAATAATGAACAACTAATAAGGGAATCATATTCTGATTTTAGGGAAGCTCCTTTTAGGTATTCAACAAATTTTGGAATATACATCCAAGGGGAAGTACTCTTAAATCACATAGGCATTGTGGCAGATGCTGGATATAACATTCACAAGCCTTTTTATGAAATAGAACGGCTTTTAAGCCAAACATTTAGCACTATACAAGAAACACCGAATGGCCCTGAAAAAGTGTATATTTATGGAGGTAAATTTAATGGTGACTATAGACTTAAAAAAGCCATCACTAGTAGATTAGGTATTCGTTATTATGTAAAATCCACCAAAAATAAAACCCCGTACAACTACTTTATTGGAGTAAATATCAAAGCAAATGCTGGACAAGCTGATTTTAGCGAGTTAAACATAGGAATGACTTACTCCATTATGGGTTCAAAATAAATATTTCAGACCTATGAAATAGCACTTATAACATCATGCTTTGTGATAATATGATAGTTACTATCTCCTAAATCTACCAATACGGCATTGTTTTCTTTGGTGATTAACTTAGACACTTCTGCAATGGGAGCCTTTCGGTTGACGATAGGGTACTGAGCGCCCATCACATTTTTTATAGGTCTGTCTGCAATGTTTTGGTCTTCCATGTAGGCTCTAAACAAATCGGCTTCATCAACGCTTCCTACAAAACCTGTGATATCTTCTACTGGAATTTGCGATATTTTATAATCACGCATACGTTTTATAGCATGAGAAACCAATTCTTCTGTTTTTACCGTAATTAATGGTTTATCAATGTGACTCTTGATAAGATCTTCTGCGACAGTTACTTTTTCATCCAAGAAACCACGCTCACGCATCCACTCATCATTAAACATTTTTCCTACATAACGACTTCCATGATCGTGAAATAACACCACTACAACATCATCAGGTCCAAACTTTCCTTCTTCATTGAGTTGCAATAATCCTTTGACAGCAGCCCCAGCAGAATTCCCTAAAAACATGCCTTCTTCTTTAGCTAGTCGGCGTGTATAAACTGCGGCGTCTTTATCTGTTACTTTTGTAAATCCATCAATAATACTAAAGTTGACATTGAGTGGTAAAATATCTTCTCCGATACCTTCAGTGATGTACGAATAGATCTCGTTTTCATCAAAGATTCCAGTTTCTTTGTATTTCTTAAATACAGATCCATAGGTATCTATGCCCCAAATCTTCACATTAGGGTTTTTCATTTTAAGATAACTCCCGACACCAGATATGGTGCCACCAGTACCTACGCCTACTACAAAATGGGTCACTTTTCCATCAGTTTGCTCCCAAATCTCAGGTCCAGTACTATTAAAATGCGCTTTACAATTAGAAGGGTTATCATATTGATTTACATACCAACTATTAGGTGTTTCTTCGGCGAGTCTTTTTGACGTTGAATAATAAGATCTTGGGTCGTCAGGTTCTACATCGGTAGGACATACAACCACCTCACTTCCAACAGCCCTTAGGATATCCATCTTTTCTTTGGATTGCTTGTCTGAGATGACACAGACCATTTTATATCCTTTTATGATTGCCGCAAGTGCTAACCCCATTCCTGTATTACCTGAAGTTCCTTCTATAATAGTGCCGCCAGGTTTAAGAATACCCGCCGCCTCTGCATCTTCTATCATCTGCAATGCCATACGGTCTTTTACAGAGTTTCCTGGGTTAAAGGTTTCATATTTTGCTAAGACAAGACATGGTAGTTCTGCCGTAAGCACATTCATTTTTACCATAGGTGTATTTCCTATGGTTCCTAATATATTTTCAGCGTAATCCATACAGGGTTTTTGAGATTGCAAAGATACTTAGTACATCTTTAAATTAGAATTAAAAGGCTATAAAACTCTTGCGCATAAAAAACCCTGAATACATCAAGTATTCAGGGGTAAAATAATTTTTAAAAGTGGGGTTCTATTTGCTACTTAGCAATATTAACCGCTCTTGTTTCTCGTATCACGGTCACTTTCACTTGACCAGGGTACGTCATATCTGTTTGTATTTTTTGAGAAATCTCAAAAGAAAGTGCTGCTGCTTTTTCGTCATTTACTTTTTCGCTTTCTACAATCACACGAAGTTCACGACCTGCTTGGATGGCATAGGCTTTCTTGACTCCTCCAAAACCAAAGGCAATATCCTCAAGGTCTTTAAGGCGTTGTATATACGAATCCAATACTTGACGTCTCGCGCCTGGACGTGCGCCGCTTATCGCATCACATACTTGAACGATAGGTGATAATAAGGAAGTCATCTCTATTTCGTCATGGTGAGCTCCAATAGCATTACAGACATCTGGTTTTTCGCCATGTTTTTCTGCCCATTGCATTCCTAAAATTGCGTGAGGCGTTTCTGTTTCAGTATCTGGCACTTTTCCTATATCATGTAATAATCCTGCTCTACGTGCTAGTTTTGGATTCACACCTAGTTCTGCTGCCATGACAGAGCATAATTTAGCTACTTCTCTACTATGTTGTAATAGGTTTTGTCCGTAAGAAGATCTGTATTTCATACGCCCTACGGCCTTGATCAATTCTGGATGCAATCCATGGATTCCAAGATCAATGACGGTGCGCTTTCCAACTTCTACAATTTCTTGTTCTATCTGTTTGGTAGTTTTACGAACCACTTCTTCGATACGAGCAGGGTGGATACGGCCATCTGTCACCAATTTGTGTAATGATAATCGAGCAATCTCTCTACGCACACTATCAAAACAAGATAAGATGATTGCATCTGGCGTATCATCTACAATAATCTCTACGCCTGTAGCCGCTTCAATAGCGCGTATGTTTCGCCCTTCTCTACCAATGATACGCCCTTTTACGTCATCACTCTCAAGATTAAAAACAGAGACACAGTTTTCAACTGCCTCTTCTGTTCCGATACGTTGTATGGTATTTATAACAATCTTTCTAGCTTCTTGCTCGGCAGTCATCTTAGCCTCTTCCATAGCGCTTTGGATATGCGCCATGGCATCTGTCTTTGCTTGTTCTTTTAGCGACTCTACAAGTTGTTCTTTAGCTACATCGGCAGAGAGACCTGAAATCACTTCTAGTTGCTGTACTTTGCTTTGATGTATTTTATCAATTTCAGATTGCTTCTTTTCTAGATATTCAACGCGGTTGTTGTAATCTTTTATTTTATTTTCTAGATCTTGATTTAGTTTTTTATTTCGCGAAAGCTCACTACTCACCTGAGATTCTTTATCTCTAGTTCGTTTTTCTGATTCGGATATCTTCTTATCACGGTTCAGAATCACTTTTTCATGTTCAGACTTAAGCTCTATAAATTTTTCTTTTGCCTGTAGTATCTTTTCCTTCTTTGTGGATTCGGCCTCTATTTTTGCTTCTTTGATAATGCTTTGGGCACTCTTTTTTGCATTTTTAACTACTTGAGAAGCATTATTACGTTCAAGTAATTTTGCAATAAGAAACCCAATAATAAGGGCTACAACACCCACAATAATAGGGAGTAAATTATCTTCCATATACATTTTTATATATCGATACTCTTCTTAAAAAGAGGAATACAATGGTTAGTATTAAAGGTATCCTAGTACCTTTTGCGTTTGTTATTCCCTAAAATTAGGGTATAAAAAAGCCTGCATTAGTTGGGTTTTTGTATAAACTCCTAAATAAAAGGATTAGAGCTAGAGGACTGATCAAGAATCCGTGACAAAGACGGCGCGCTTTTACAATCCAGATTCACTCTTTACAAAAAAATATCTGTTGAGTTTATCAAAAAAAGACCAATGCAGGCAGTAATATGCTGTATGTAAAGAACGTTATAATTGCTCATCTAGAAGAAGACTTAACGCTTTTAAGCGTTCTGTGATTTCTTCTTGATTTGAGTTTTTATCTATATTTTTTTGGGTAGCCTGAGATGCAAATTGCAAGGCACACATCGCCAGTACATCCTGTTTATCTCTAACGGCATAACTTTGCTCAAATTGTTTAATCATGGCATCTATTTCTTTAGCGGCCTTACGCAAACCTTCTTCCTGTTGAACAGGTATGGTAAGCGGATACACGCGATCTGCTATAGATAATTTAATTTTAAGCTTTTCAGACATAAAATTTCCTTTTATTCAGAAAGTGATACCATACAGGCATCTATCTCTCTGATTAAAGTATTTATTTTGAGCTTGGTTTCCCTTTTATAATCGTTACTGCCTAGTAATGCGTTTGCTGCTTTGAGTGTATGAATCTCTTTTTGTCTTTCTTCTATAGCTTCTTTGAGGTTTCTATTCTCATCATCTAGTGATGTGATAGTTCCCTCTAGAAGTTCGTGTCTTTCTTTAAGTGCTTGATAGCGTTTTAATAAAGTACTAATTCTGTGCTCTAGAGAATCGACAACATCTATAAGATTACTCATAATAACAATACATATACTACGTAACACAAAGTTAACATTAGTGCGATAGAATAACAACTTGAAACGTTAAAATTTCAAATAGATTACAAACAACTGTTTTACAGAGAAATAAATGTATTTTAATCATCTTTTATACGCTTTCGCGAAAGCGTTCTCAGCCACATACCCAAAAGTCAACCTTTAATTCTTATTTTTGAACCTTAAACCAAACAAACGTGGCATTTACTAAAACGACAGAGCAAGATTCTCATTATGATCATTTAGAAAATATGTCTGTATCTGATGTGTTATCGCACATAAACACCGAAGATAAGACAGTCCCTCTTGCTGTTGAAAAGGCCTTACCTCAAATTGAAGCCCTTATTCATCAAGTGGTAGCAAGATTAAAAAACGGAGGTCGTTTATTTTACTTAGGCGCGGGAACTAGCGGACGTTTAGGCGTAGTAGATGCTTCAGAATGCCCGCCAACTTTTGGTGTTTCCCATGACCTTGTTATTGGATTGATTGCAGGAGGAGACCCTGCTATACGCAACGCGGTAGAGTTTGCAGAAGACAGTAAAGAACAAGGCTGGAAAGATTTAGAAATGCATAACGTATCTGAAAATGATTTTGTTATTGGTATTGCAGCATCTGGAACAACGCCCTATGTTATTGGCGCATTAGAAATGTGTAATTCTAAACATATAGGAACGGGATGTATTACCTGCAATCAAGATAGTCCATTATCACAAACCGCCACCTATCCTATTGAGGTTATCGTGGGACCAGAATTTATTACTGGAAGCTCTCGTATGAAAGCAGGAACAGCACAAAAATTGGTGCTCAATATGATTTCTACAACTGCCATGATTCAACTTGGGAAAGTAAAAGGTAATAAAATGGTAGATATGCAATTAAGCAATCATAAATTAGTTGCACGAGGCACACGCATGATTATGGATGCACTAGATATTGAAGAACAAAAAGCAAGGAAACTACTTCTAGAATACGGGAGTGTACGTAATGCAATAGACAACTATGAGCACAAATAAAGAAACCCTTTTGAAAGGAATCAAAATAATGGGAGGTACGTTAGCTTTATTAATCACAGCGCCTCTTATTCTCAATTCTTCCTTTAAAAATCAAGACCATCCTCTTTTTATCCCTGTACTTGGTATTGGTGTTATCTGCTTAATAGCTGCTATCTATTTTGGATTTAAAGGCATTAAGACGCTCATGAAAGCGTTATTTGATGAGTGATCTTAAATTCCTTCTCTTTTAGGCACAGGTGTAGATGGATTATAGCCAAAACCAGGAATCACAACATCTACATTAAGCGTTTGCAACATATAACTTATGATCGCATAATGATGTGTAGCATGTGTATTTGCTTGGGCTAAAATACTCTCTAATGTATACATGATAGTCACCTTTCCACTACCTAAATTATCGGTTACATGTAGTAAGTAATCTGTATTTACATCTACAAAAGATGCCAGTTGTTGTTGTATCTCTCGTATATGATTTTTTGCAGCTTCTGGGTTTGTAGAAATCACTTCATCTCTTTTACGAGCAGTTAAGTCAATATCATTTTCCTGTATACCGTTTATAATACAATCGAAAAAATCTAACGCATGCCGTATATGTGATCCAATACTACTGTAGTAAGGACCTACTGAAACATCCGTATAAATAGTTGTATCTATAGCATCAATTAAAGAAATAGCATTGTTTAAATTTGTATTAATAGCAGATATTACTGAAGGGCGCATACATTTTTATTGAGTTGCAAATATAGAATAAATTAAACGTTTATGTCGGCTACATCCTATATAGCTTACAATCTCAAGAAAAAATACCTATAAAATTATGCAGTGTTATAAACCAATCCCAATATTTTATACGAATTCCTACCACATATAAAAACATACATATTAAAACCTTTATTAATATGCTCTCATGCAGAACGTCTAGTTTTTATATTTTTTTATACGCTTTCGCGAAAGCGTATAAAAGGGATTTTCAATAGATCAAGAAACTTCTAAAAAAAAGAAGCCTCTGTCTAAGGAGGCCTCTTTTATAAAATAAATAAATATGCTATTAGAAAATAATAAGTTTCTCTGTAAATAAGCCCATATCGGTTTCTAACTGGAGGATATATGCTCCTTTACTCACGCCAGACACTGGTAATTGCAATGTCTCTACTTCTGTTTCTGGTGTCCACTGCTGTACGACTTGTCCCAAGATAGAAAATAAGGTTGCTGCATGTATGTTGTTAACATTGCTTTTTGTAACCGTAATCACTTTTTGCTGTGAACTATATACAACTGTAATTCCGTTTATGCTTTCTTCGTCTGTAATACCTAGGCTCTCATCATCTTCATCTGTAGTATTTTCATCAGTACCAGAAGTTTCATCTTCTTCAGTATTATCCCCGTTAGTACCAGAAGTTTCTTGCTCTTCCCAATCTGTTTCTTCCTCCCAATCTGTTTCTTCTTCCCAATCAGAATCTTCTCCTTCTGTTTCTTCCTCTGCTTCTTCCTCTTCTTCTGTTTCCTCTTCGTTTGTATCTGTTCTGAATACAATCAGATAACGGTTGTAATGTTCTCCAGCATCAAGTGTGATTTCATAATCCTCCTCATAAAGATTGGTTACTGTATTTTGAACACGATCTTTTAAATATACCGTAGTCGTTTCTGTATCTACATTTTCAAGAGCATCAATGCCAATAGTAATTTGACCAGCTTGTGGTAATGTAACCACAAGAGGGAACTCTGTTACATCTGTGATATTAGGAACTCCTTGGATTACATATTTCTTGTCTTCCATATCCCATGTCATATCTTCAGACGGGCCAAATTCTATCTGTCCATCATACGTTCTGTCATGTCCAAAAGTAGTATTTGGATCTACCGTAATGAGGAGTTGTCTATGATATAAACTTGGAGAGTCAAAACCAATTCTAAATTTTGGTCTCATATCTGGTGCATCTAAGTCAGCATCGTCCAATTGTGTTACCAACGGATCTTCTGGAGCACTTTGTTGGCCGCTTTCTTCTGCTTGTCCGTCTCCAAATAAGAAGATAGAAGCGCCTGTTTCTCTTACAAAATTTCGTTGTGAATTACTAAATACAATATCACCATCGCTGTCTGCCACCACAAAAAATCCTTGTCCAACAGGAATATAGCGATCTGGAGTTTTTGTTCCCCCTCCAATTTGCGCAACATCAGGATGACTCACCGCTGGTGTTCCTCCAGAGAGTGTGTATAGAGCATACCCAGCTTGATAATCTGCTTGGATGTGATTTCCCCCTCCGTAATGTTCCCATAAGTATATAGTGCCATCGAGATGTGGATTATCGTTTATAAAATCATTTGCATCTAAGGCAGATGGGAATGGATTTCCTACCATGTAGTTTGAGTTTGCTAAGGCAGGAACAACCACGGCTTGTGCATCTGTACTGTTATTTGGCTTTCCTATAAACACATAGTTTTGTGGGTCTGTAATCCCTCCAGATCCAGGGCCTTTCATTGTATACCCTTCTCCAACACTTACACTTCCAGACGAACCTATGTGCTGGAATTGCTCAATTCCGTTTCCATATTTGAATATCCAATAAGAACTAATTGTAATTGGTGATGTAGCTGCTCCATTAAGAGAGGTTGTGAAATTCATTCCGACTGGGTTATTGGGATCAGTTCCATCCATCATAATACCCCCTACTGAGTAATCCGTATTGATTTGAGAATTATTCACTGGACTCACTGGTGATGACCAAATATTATAAGAAAATGTATCTGAAGTCCCTTGTTGATCTTTTTCTAGAGATCCTGCACTTGTTACATCTAGATCACTATTCTCTGTTTGTACCAATTGTGATTCGCCTACAAGATCTAGTACACCATCTAATTTGAGATAGTGAGATACTTCTATTTTACTATCATTTTCAACAGACAATTCATTTGCTTGTACCTCTAGCGCGAGTACTGTGTTGTTTGCTTGTGTGGTAATATTGTGTGCGGTTTGCACAATATTCCATGCAACATTTACATTATAATCCACTAACGAAACTGCATTAGGAACTTGAAATCCGCTTCCATTTTCCCAAGTAGCTTGATCAGTCCATGCCCCATCTGCCTGTGATATATAGGGAAGAGGTGCTGTTTGAAAATCTACTGTTTTTAAATTTTTGATCGCAGCTACAAGATTATTGCTAGACGCATCCATAATATTGGTAAAAGCAAACGTAGTCATTGGGAAATACCCCTTCAAAGATGCCCATTCTATAACATCTATTTCATTTTTAGAAATGGTTGATGGCACAATCTCTCCTTGTACCTTTAGGTTGGTATTTTCTTGAATCTCCTGATTCATAATAAAACGAATCTGGTCTTGACTAAGAGCAACATCCCATACGCGTAATTCATCTAGAGTACCTTGATAGAAATTAGTAGGGGCTCTTTCATCGACAGCTGCAACCAAAAAGTGACGATCGTTATCTACTGGTGCATTCAGCGCATCTGTGTTACTTAACACCCCATCAATATACACATTCGCTGTTGTTCCATCATATGTGATTGCAAATTGATGCCATTCATCATTAGGGATTGAGGTCAACGTTTGTATTTCCTGCATAGCACCTCCTGCATCTCTCCATCGAGCCCTAACGCGCCTACTTGCTACAACATCTATTGCATATCCTTCTGTAAATGCTGCGTCTCTCTTTGAAACTATTGTATATCCCGAGCTACTATGCTTTACCCAAGTAGATAGGGTAAAAGGGCCCGTAAGATCTAAAGCATCATCCACATCCATATAGTCATTTACCCCATTAAAGGTAACCGAACGATCAAACACATAATTTGGAGCATATCCAAAGGTGATGTATTTTGTACCATTGAAATCGTATGAAGTTTCTAAATTCAATCCATTCGGAGTCATAATTCGATACTCAGAACTAGGGTTGAAAGTAGGAGTGTCCGAAATAAACATAAAGAAACTCCCTGGAGGGTCTAATGTCGCACTCAAGGCTATTTCTGGAATCGACACTTCCACAGTACCTACAGATCCTGTTTCAACAACTTTCCAACTACGTTGGATAGATGTAATATCTACAATCGTATTTAAGCCTGCAATATCATTACTTAAATCAACAATGATAGATGCCGCTGCATTCAAACTTTTATTATCATTCCCCCACATTAAAAAGTTTTTGTCTCCTATCACATCAGGGTTTGAAGCTATATTTTCACTATTTGTATCAAACGTATCAGTGAGCCCCATAGTAACAATAGTATTAGGATTTACACTTTTTGATTGTTTTTGGTTTAATCCAGACACATCATCCCTGCCTATACCTGCAATGTCGTAATTATACCCTGTATGTGCAGCTACATTCCAAACAATATCACCATCAGAATTTATATAATTCTGATCCCCTAATCGTGTAATGGTTGTACTATTAACATCATGCAAGGTAATCCCATTTTTAATCGCTAGATAAGACTGTATTTTTTCTTGATCAAAAACAGTAAGAGGATTTGCATAACTTATAATTTCTGTCATTTTACCATTAAAATGAGAATCATAATTAGTTCCACCTATTGTAATACGACCTACACCCAATACATAATTTGAATTGGTTACATTGATAAAAGGTAAATCCTCAGCAGGACTACCTGTTGTTTTTCCTGTATAATTATCAATGCGGATACCATTCTTATAAATTTCAGTAGAATTCCCAGAACTATTCATCTTAATATTTAAGATAATAGGCTCATTATCGTAGCTGTCTGAACTACTCGTATAAGCTCTACCATAACTACCATCACTCACACCTGCCACAGAAGAACTCGTTGAACCTATCATATGACTTACAATATTGTCTACTCCATTAAACCTCAATGACCCTGGATTAATCCACAGTCCAGTCCCATCTTCAGCAAACTGATCCCTAGAAACGCGTCCAGACATAACCCCCTTAATTGGGCTTGATGAATTGATACTACCATCAGCTTGCATTACGACCCAATATTCTTGCGTATAGTACCCTCCTTTTCCTTTAAGTTCAGAGTCTATCACATCACTAAAATCAATTACTGGATTGTAGTTAATATTTTCAGTATTGTTATTGTAAAAAATAGGTTGTTGTCCACTAGCGCCTCGTATAGCATCATTATCAAGTGCTTGGTCTTCCCATGCTCCAATCTGAGACGCATCTGTTGTACTCCCTGTACCATCCGTTGCTTTCAACCATAATTTTAAATTGGAATTCACACCTGCTGGACCTACAAGAGGATCAGATGGCGTTATAGGATCTCCCAAAACAAATACATTGTCAAAATTGACTCCATTATCATTTTGACTAGCATCTGATGCAAAACGCACCCTAAATCGCACATTAGGATTATCCTCCAAAACGGCAGGCAACTCTACAGAAGCTTGCGTAAAATCAGATTTTGTTGAACTAACGATATTCTGATTTAACCCCGCCCAACCGTCAGCACCAGCAGATAAAGCATCGACATTGTCAACATTGTACCAATTATCTACTTGCGGATTTGCGTACGCCCCTAATACATTCCAAGAAGCACCTCCATCACTAGAGTACTCTATATTCATTCCATCATCCAAGCCAGTATCACCATCGGTATCAAATCGAATATCTATCTTAAACGTAAGATTGCTATATCCTGTAAGGTCGATTACGGGGCTCGTTACGTACGTATTTGAATTTGAAGCGTAATTATCGTAGTTATCCGTATACCAATAATTTCCTTCTGTACCTACTTCAACACTATTTGTTCCATACGTCCAAACACTGTTTCCGCCAGGATTAGAAGCTACCCAACCATCATTTCCAGTGTCAAAATTTGCATAATATCGAGTATCAAAAGGATTGATATTTTCAGTAGCAGTTCCTGTAATTGTAAAGGAATACGTTCCTTCATCAATATCGTTACTTTGAATCGTTACAGTAGCTGTATGAGTTCCTAAACCAAAAGGATTATATTGTACTTGAAAAATAGTACTATCAGAAGCGTCTATACTATTTGAGGGCGCCGTTTGCACAGAAAACTCTGTAGCATTAGGCCCTGTAATACTCACATAAGGACTACCTCCAGTTAATGTTAAGGCACCTGAGCCTACATTGTCTATGGTAAAAGCGACATTCTTTTTGGTTCCCAAAGGAATAGATCCATAATCTGTCGCATCTGCCGTATCTGGTGTGGTATCTCCATCAGAAATTGTAACACCATTTCCTGTAATATCAATTTCTGGAACTAAAACAACAACAGCATTACCCACAATGTCAAATACAAAAGGATTTTCATCTAGGTCATTATTGGCAATAGATACAGTTGCCGTGTGCGTTCCTATAAGAAAGGGATTATATGTAATTTGAAATTGTGTAGTACCGCCATTTTGAGGAATTGAGTTTGAGGGAATCACACTCACCGAAAACTGCGAAGCCCCGGGACCAGTGATACTAACATATGGAGAAATATCTGTTAAGTCTAAAGGAATCAATCCTGAATTAATAATAATAAAATCATTTGACACAGGAGTTGCCAAGGTGGTAAAACCAAAATCAGTTCCATCAAAAGTTGATGGGATTACGTCTCCAGAACTAATTGCATTCCCAGAACCTGAAATATTAATCTCTGCAGATGGTGCGACACCTAATCCAACAATATCAAAAACATAAGGATTTTCGTCACTATCGTTATTAGCAATAGAAATCGTGGCAAATCTATCACCAACAGCAGTGGGCGTAAAACCTATAGAGAAAGCAGACGTTCCACTAAGGGGATCTATAGGAGATACTGGAGCTCCAGTAATACTAAAATCACCAGCATGGGCTCCTGAAATAGTGATATATGGAGCAGGATCTGTTAGAACTAAAGGTAGCGTCCCTAAATTCTCAATAACAAAGGTACTAGAAGTAGAAAGCCCAAGCGGTATATCACCAAGATCTGTCCCATCAGCGGTAGAAGGAGTTATATCTCCATTTACAATATCATTAGACAATCCTGTGATATTAATTTCAGGGTTGATAGGAATTACATCAACAACAACATTGTCTATAGCCATGTCACTTCTGTAGCCATTCCCAGTAGTTCCTACAAACCGAACATTAACAGTACTTCCTGCATACGCATTCAGATCTAAAGAAGAAGTTATCCATGGGGCACTCCCAGACGTTTGTTGCTGTCCAGATATTACTTGTAATACTGACCAACTCCCTCCAGCATCATCACTAACCTCTACGCTTATATTACCCGAATCAGCACCATACATATGGTAATCAAAATTAAAAGTAGCACCTCCAACACCACTTAGGTCAAAACAAGGACTTGTAAGTATTGCCGTGGCATTTGATCCTATAGCACCAGGACCAGAAGTTGACGCTTCAAGATACATGTAAAAATTACCATCACTAGCACCACTAGGCCCTGTATTTCCAGAAGGTGTTCCATTATTATCACGTGTCCAATCCCCATCGTCATCGGTATTTTGACTAAATTCTAATACAACCGCATTTTCAAAACTCTGTGAATAAGGAAATGTATCTATTACAGTACCTGTACAAACATACAGTTCATCCTCATCTGCTATTGTAATAGCTCCATAAGACTTATACGAAAATAAAAACAGGGTAATAACAAGAAGAAAACTTCTTACATAAGTAGGATATTTCATTATTTTATGCTGTTGTCATAAAGTATTTACACTTTATGATGATTTGGTAGCACCAAAATAATGAAAGTTTCACACATCAAAACTACGGTTTAACCATAATTTTCAAATTACACTCTTAGTCGATATTTTAATACACTTAATCGATACATAAAAACAAAAACACACATAAATAACTACAAAACATACACTTCACAAACTTTAAGTCACTCAATTTTTATAAAATATTTTACGCTATTTTAAGTAAAAAAGTCAACTTTACACCCATAAGATCTTAATTTTTCAATGGGTAAATTAGCAAAATAAAAGATTTTTTCTAGAATATAAAGACTACCATAGAGACTCAGTAATTCCCTAAATAGACCTTGTCTTTTTTCTTATTTCGCTTTCGCGAAAGCATACGTAAATACATCTTTTTTTAGTCCAGAAAAACAAAAAAACTGTAACCAAACATAATCATACAATCAAATGTGAGATATTTAACTAATAAACTTCTCATAGAAGTGTTGATTGTTTTATATTATAGTCATACGTAAATAATTTTATACCGTAATAAATCTTACGTATTTCTGTATCAAATCTCAGAAAATATCAATTCTTATTTTTGTTTACCTTCTTAATTATTCCGCTTTCGCGAAAGCTTACTCAAGGACACTCATAACCGTCTATATTATATAGAGATTAACTTAAAACAGGTTAAAATTTCGCTGAGACAACGCAAACAGCACATCCATAGGAATAAATCACGCATGTAGCGTGGCTACATCCATATATTTAACTTTACCTCATAAAAAAAGAGCTGATCATTGCTGTATCAGACCTTAAAACACTGAATTAAATTCAGCGTAAAAAGCCTGCTTGCCGACAGGCAAAGCGGCGACCTATTACTGACTATCTGTGATATCAAGGATAACGCAGATAGCACATCCATAGGAAGTAATCACGCTATAAGCGTGACTCTATTTCACTTTACCCCATAAAAAAAGGTCTGACACATTGCTGCATCAGACCTTAAACACTGAATTAAATTCAGCGTAAAAAGGCGGCGACCTACTCTCCCACGATTGTAGTACCATCGGCGCTGGCGGGCTTAACTTCTCTGTTCGGAATGGGAAGAGGTGAGCCCCGTCGCTAT
>NZ_JBHSFV010000022.1:0-26552 GCF_042653865.1 Dokdonia ponticola
GCTTTTAAATCTCTATCCATATACTCCCTCTCAAAGCGGGTGCAAATGTACAATTTAATTTTACTTCTAAACAAACAAAAAAAATAAATATTTTTATTTTTTTATCCCTACCTAAAAACAAACCAAATACTATCTAAAAGAACACGCTTACCAAAAAGCGGACAGCAAAGATAACACGTATTTCACAATCAAAAACTAAAAATGAAAAGATTTTTTGAAATAATTTTAAAGGATTGGAAAATAGAGGAATACACTACAAAACTAACATACAACTACTCCTTATTAATAGGGCAATAAAAAGCTAGCGAAAACCACCTATTTCCTATTTCATCTGAAAATTCACAAGAGGCAATGTTCTAATCTGTTTCTTTAGGAGGTGATTTCCATTTATTGGATAAATCCCAATACTCAAAATCCAACACAGAATTCCTTCTTTCAAGAATACCTGATTGAAAGGATCGCTGAAGTATATCTTCTATCAAATAATCTTCTTCTACACTTAATGGAGCATACTCTCTTTTAAGAGATATATCAAACGCACTAGCTGTAGTATTATACCAAAAGGCCTTCCAACCGCTTCGTAATCGTTTTACTAATTCAAAAGCCGTTTCACCAGTTTGTCTATGTATGAGTTTAATCAAAATCTGACCCTCAGTACGTGTCAACTTTTTCAACTCTGTAGAGAATTCATTTTCAAGATATTTATGAATAATTTTAGTGTATTTCCTCTTTCCCGATTTTGAAGTTATAGAATCCAACCGGTTATTTAATGCTACCAACCTATCTGCCGCTAGTTTTGCATAAGGATACACTTTGCGGGTTTTACGACGAAGGATTAAATAGCGTCTGCGTTCTTCCTTTGAATCAAACTCCAGAGGCTTAAACACAATCACTTCATTAAGATCTATCGCACTCCTTGGTATGGTATCCCCTTGTATAATGTAATATTCGACTTCCCTTTCTTCTGATTCGGGTATCGTGTCTTGCGCCCATCCTGAGAAAGACACTACTAATAAGAGAAGTATTAAAAATACACGCATTGCTTTTTTATTTCGCTTTAAGCTAAAACTATTCCAAAATTAAAGAATACAGTGATATAACGCTATTAACTTCGTATTAATATTCTTATTTTTATAAAAAAATATTTTAAATGTCTTCAAAAAGTATACTTACTAAAAAATCGATAGCTTTCTTAGAAAAATATCTTAACAATGCTGCTCCCACAGGGTATGAGTGGGATGGCCAAAAAATATGGATGGATTACCTAAAGCCATATGTAGATGAATTTATTACAGATACTTACGGAACTGCCGTAGCGGTCATTAACCCAAAAGCCAAGTATAAAGTGGTTATAGAAGGGCATGCCGATGAAATTTCTTGGTATGTAAATTACATTTCTGACAATGGGTTACTCTATGTAATACGTAATGGAGGAAGTGATCATCAAATTGCCACCTCCAAAGTGGTAAATATTCACACTAAAAAAGGAATTATCAAAGGTGTATTTGGATGGCCAGCTATCCATACGCGTGATAAATCAAAAGAAGAACCTCCTAAACCTAATAATATCTCTATTGATGTTGGCGCAAAAGACAAGGATGAAGTTCATAAAATGGGCATTCATATAGGATGTGTCATTACCTACCCAGATGAATTTCATATTTTAAACGGAGACAAATTTGTTTGTAGAGCTATCGATAACAGAGCTGGAGGATTTATGATTGCTGAAGTTGCTAGGCTTTTACACGAAAATAAAAAGAAACTTCCCTTTGGATTATACATCACAAATTCTGTACAAGAAGAAATAGGATTACGCGGTGCACAAATGATTGCAGATCGCATAAAACCTAACGTTGCTATTGTTACAGATGTGACGCACGACACGACAACTCCGATGATTGATCAAAAGGTACAAGGTGAGGCTGAAATTGGCAAGGGACCCGTAGTTGCCTATGCACCCGCTGTACAACAAAAATTGAGAGATCGTATTACAGAAACTGCTGAAAAGAAAAAAATTCCTTTTCAACGCTCTGCTTTATCTCGCGCTACAGGTACAGATACCGATGCCTTTGCATACAGTAATGGCGGGGTTGCCTCTGCTCTCATCTCACTACCATTACGCTATATGCACACTACGGTAGAGATGGTGCATCGTGAGGATGTAGAAAATGTGATCAAATTAATTTACGAGACACTCCTAACAATTAAAGAAGGAGAGACTTTTAGTTACTTTGAATGAGTACGCTTTCGCGAAAGCGTATACTAGACTCACCTATAAAAAGCACAAAAGATGTATTATTAAGTACCTTTTGTGCTTTTTATCGTTTAAATAATACACTTAAACGATAAAATAAATATTTTATCTCGTTAAAATATAGATAATCAACACTTTAAATAAATCAGTGTAGTTTTGTTTCAACAAAAAAAAGACAAATTAAATTATTTATGAAAAAGATTATATCCTATTGTTTACTAGTTACACTATTTACAGCATGTAGTACCGAGAAAAATACAGATAGTTCTTCTCAGATTGCCTCTTTTGAAATTGAAAATTACAAAGGAATATTCACCACTGCAAATGGTGAGGACAGAGGTACTCTAGATGTAACACTTTCTGAAGATGGCCGCTCTGCAACAGCAGATCTTACTCTTGCTTCTGGTGAAATAGTAAGTGTTTTTACGGATCAAGTTGCTGAAATAGGAAACAAAAAAGAAATCTCCTTTATATCTAATGAGTTTTCTTTTACAATGACAACTGGAGAAGAAGAGGAAATACTAGAAATAAACACAGTTATTTATAGAGGTGTTGAGAGTTCTATATTGGCTTCTAAAAATACAGAAAGAGCCCCTGTAAATCCTATCACAGGAACATATGTTTGTGAAATGTGTCCAGCGCCTTTAGATAATACCTCTACACAAACGTTTAACCTTATGTTTACCACGGCAAATGGAAATAGCGCTATTAGCTCACAAACTACACTAAGCACTACCGTTTTTAATGGTAAAGCGCAACAAAACTCCTGCACTCCGAATGGAAGCCTCACGACCTGTTCTATTGTAAGCGGTGATGGCATGACTACCATCGGTTTTATAGCAGGAGAAGGTCCTGTTACTTGGAGCGGTTCTCATACTTTTAACAACGAACCAACAGGAGTAAATGATTGTTCAGGAACTTCAGGAACTTGGTCTTGGGACTCTCCTATTCTAGGTGTTGTAGGCGGTACTTTTATAAGTGATGCGACCTGTACAACTCCATTAATAACATTATATTCAGAGGATTTTCAAACGTTTACAGGGGCTGGATTTGCACCAATCCCAGCAACAGGACAACTTGATTCTGACATTGTAATTGCTAATGGTTTTAATAGTGGCACACTCACCTATGGAGGAACACAAGCATCAGGTGACTATGCCAGAGGAACAAGTACAGGTGGAGTAAATACGGGTGGTATTTATGCTTTTGATGTGGATGGAGCAGGTAATACCACATTAGGCGTTCAGCCTACTGGAGTCGACTTTACTCCGGGAACATTTGATTTTAGAATAGAAAATACCACCGGAATAACACTAAACAATTTTGTAATCAATTATGATGTTTATGCAAATAACGATCAAAATAGAATTGACGGTTTAAATTTTTCTTATTCTACAGATAATATTACATACACGCCAGTTCCTTCTTTAGATTTTGCTACACCAAATGCTTCAGATGCTTTAGGGTTTGTCGCTGTAAATAGATCTGGAAGTTTCAGTGCAACTGTTGCAAATGCCGCATTTATCTACATACGTTTTGAAGGCATTGAAATAGGTGGTACAGGAAACCATGATGAATATAGTATTGACAATATATTGTTACAGGGTAATTAGTGACTAATTATATATACATGTAAAAAGAGGCTGTCTAAAAAGTGAAGACAGTCTCTTTTTACATGTAAGTAATTCATAGCGATTTCGACCAGTAAGGCATATTTTTTGATATCATTATTTAAAAACTATCACCATGAAAAAAAATATCCTGCTCTTTGTTTTCTCGTTATTTCTATCAATTACGACAAGTATAGCTCAAAATTATACGACTGGAACCATTACTACCGAAAATGGAACCATAAATGGACGTGTCCTTATTGATTATGAAAGTCAGACACTATCCTTAAAAAAGGATTTAAAAGTAACCACCTATACTTTTGATCAGGTAAACGCAATTACCCTAGGAAACACTTCGCTTACCAAAAAGACATTTGAAGGGACTCTTTATTTTGTGTCTACTATTGTATCTGGAAAAGGGAATCTCTACAAAATTAATAATGCACAATACCTTGTGGCTGTAGAAAACGGAAAACACATCGTGATCAACACAGCTCAAAAATCCAACAAAATTCCTGGAAGACTTGCTGTTTTGTTTAATGATTGCAACACATTAAGAGCCACTTTAAATAATGAAGACCGTTTTAACGAACCCGCACTTCGCAGAATAGTGAATTCCTATAATGCTTGTGAGTATAGCGCTTACGCACCTACCGAAAAGGAAGTCAAAAATGCGACTACACACAATACAGACCAAGCTAGTTTTTATGCAGGCATAGGCACTGGACTTAACACTGTTAGCTTTTTTGACAATACGAGCACGGAATCACTGTTATCTGCCCAAATACAAGCTGGAGTGATTACATCGCCTAGTTTTTTTGGATCCATCCAAGGAAACTTATTTGTATCTTTAGAAGGAAGCGCTAATTTTTCAGGTGATAAAGATTTTGGTAATATAGAAAGCCCTACCAATTTTCGCATAAACAGCTACAGAGCCTTATTAGGTCTTGAATATCTATTCAACAAAACAGGAAAAATCAAACCTTTTGCTGGAATTAGCATAGGAGTCACCTCCGATTCTTTTAAAGGAGAAATAGATGGATTTTCCTTTGACATCACTGGTGGCAATACCTTATTTGTTCCTAGAATAGGGGCTCGATTCCAACTTCCTAATCAAAAACATATTGGAGTAACTTTCTCTTACCTATCGGAATATGAAAACAACCTCTCTTTCCCAACCATTGATACAGTAATCCCACTTATTGTAAACAATGAAAATTTTACACTTGGTCTTAATTATTATTTTTAAGTAGCACCTCTAAATCTCTATATTCTATCTATATTCTAAAAGACCATCGTCTCCGATGGTCTTTTAATATGTATTACGTATTAGAAAGCCTATTAGACTTAAAGAGGCTTCAAAATATACCATTACACTACGTTTTTGACTTTATTCTTAACTGAGTTATGCTAAAACTCAGAGAACGCCCTATTTTATTGATTCTTCAAGCCTTATCACGAAGTTCTAATACCTAATGCGGGTTTAAATTTTGAAAGCATTTTATTTACTCATTATAAATTGTATTTTTACCTTTTAAATTTCCTCAAATCTATATGGGCAAAATTATTGCTATCGCAAATCAAAAAGGAGGTGTCGGCAAGACAACAACCTCTGTAAATCTCGCAGCATCACTGGGTGTACTTGAAAAGAAAGTACTCCTCATCGATGCTGACCCCCAAGCCAATGCCACATCTGGGCTAGGTATTGATGTGGATACTGTTCAAATTGGAACCTATCAACTTCTAGAGCATACAAATACTGCCGAAGAGGCTATTATCAGCACTAGTTCGCCTAATTTAGACATTATTCCTGCGCACATAGACCTCGTTGCTATCGAGATAGAACTTGTAGACAAAGAAAAACGTGAGTATATGATGCAAAAAGCAATTGGTCATTTAAGAGATCAATATGATTATATCTTAATAGACTGTGCTCCTTCTTTAGGACTACTTACCTTAAATGCCCTTACAGCTTCTGACTCTGTTATTATTCCGATACAATGTGAATATTTTGCGCTTGAAGGGCTTGGAAAACTGTTAAATACTATTAAAAGTATCCAAAAAATACATAATGCAGACCTAGATATAGAAGGACTTTTACTAACTATGTACGATTCTAGATTACGATTGTCTAATCAGGTAGTGGAAGAAGTTCAAAAACATTTTAGTGAAATGGTTTTTGAAACCATTATACAACGTAATGTACGATTAAGTGAAGCGCCTAGTTATGGAGAAAGTATCATTAATTATGACGCGGCAAGTAAAGGAGCTACCAATTATTTAAGCTTAGCACAAGAGCTTATTACAAAAAACAATAGCTAGAATATATGGCTAAAGCAACAAAAAAACAAGCACTCGGACGCGGACTTTCAGCTTTATTGAAAGATCCTGAAAATGATATTAAAAGTGCTGAAGATAAAAATGCCGATAAGGTGGTTGGGAATATTGTTGAGTTAGATCTCAAAGATATTGAGGTCAATCCTTTTCAACCGCGAACTAGTTTCAATGAAGAAACCCTTAGAGAGCTTGCCTCTTCTATACGAGAACTAGGGGTCATACAACCTATCACGGTTCGTAAAGTAAGCTTTAACAAATACCAGTTGGTCTCCGGAGAAAGACGTTTTAGAGCGTCTAAGCTTGTGGGTAATGAGACCATTCCTGCCTACATACGCATTGCAAATGACCAAGAGAGTCTTGAAATGGCACTGGTAGAAAATATACAACGCCAAGACTTAGACCCTATTGAAATTGCACTTTCCTACCAACGACTTATTGATGAAATACAACTCACCCAAGAACAAATGAGTGAGCGTGTGGGTAAAAACAGG
Source organism: Dokdonia ponticola (assembly GCF_042653865.1). NCBI lineage: Bacteria > Pseudomonadati > Bacteroidota > Flavobacteriia > Flavobacteriales > Flavobacteriaceae > Dokdonia > Dokdonia ponticola. The sequence goes on from NZ_JBHSFV010000022.1 coordinate 6,693, forward strand.
TCCACTATTGCTAATTACTTGCGCTTACTCAAACTAGACCCTATTGTTCAAACTGGGATGCGTGATGGGTTTTTATCTATGGGGCATGGACGTGCTCTTATCAATATAGAAAATACAGGAGACCAGTTAGATATCTACGAAAAAATCATTGCAGATAAACTATCCGTAAGACAAACAGAGGCGCTTGTCAAAAATTACCATACTACTTCTGAAACACAACTTCCAAAAGAACAAGGCACTCCTGAATTTATTCAAAAAGGTGCTAAAGAATTTGCTAATTACTTTGGAGCCAAAGTAGACGTAAAAGTATCAAAAAACGGAAGAGGTAAAATTACCATTCCTTTTTCTTCAGAAGAAGATTTTAATCGCATACAGAAATTAATAGAAGGTGCTCAATAAAAAAAGCATAGTACTCATAGGTTTTCTTTTGATATACGCTTTCGCGAAAGCGCAATCAGAAGATATCACTGTCACAGACGAAAGCGGTAGGGACCTTAAAACTGATGCCCAACAGTTTGTTGATCCGTTAAGGCCTGCAAGAGCGGCTTTTTACGCAGCAGCTCTTCCAGGTTTAGGACAAGCCTACAATAAAGATTATTGGAAATTACCGATTGTGTATGGAGCTTTAGGAACAGGTGTTTTTTTTGCTATTGATAGTGATAAAGAGTTTAAACGCTATAGAAATGCCTTTAAAGATCGCCTCGCAGGACGTATTGATGAGTTTACGATCATTGATGAAAATGGAGATCCAACACAAATATTTACAGATAACGGACTCATAGACGCACAAGATTTTTTTAGAAGACGTAAAGAACTCGCTATTTTGATCACCGCAGGGATGTATGTACTTCAAATTCTTGAAGCAAATGTAGATGCTCACTTATCACAATACAATGTAAGTGATGATTTAACCTTTGCACCAGACATTCACGCAGATGATTTAGGACAAGCTTTTCGGTATGGTTTTAAACTCACATATCATATAGACTAATGAAGATTGCACTTTTAGGATATGGAAAGATGGGACAAGCCATCGAAAAAATAGCACTCGCACAAGGGCATGAGATTGTCATAAAAAAAGATGATGTAGCTCCTTTTAGTTTTGAAGGTGTTGATGTCGCTATTGACTTTAGCTTACCTCACATTGCTGTTTCTCATATCACGCGTTGTTTTAATGAAGGTATTCCTATCGTTTCAGGTACCACTGGTTGGTTAGATCAGTATGAGACCATGACAACTTTATGTAAAGAAAAAAATGGAAGCTTTATCTATGCCTCTAATTTTAGTATTGGGGTCAATATATTTTTTGAAATCAATAAAAAGTTAGCGGAGTATATGGCACCACATCCTAGTTACAAGGTGTCTATGGAAGAAATCCATCATACGCAAAAACTAGATGCTCCTAGTGGCACGGCCATCACCCTAGCCGAGGGAATTATAGCTGCTGGAACATATACTAATTGGAAAGAAACAGAAAGCGATTCTAATACGATGGAAGCACATACCATTCCCATTGTTTCAAAAAGAGAAGGTATGGTACCAGGCACACATATTATTACCTATAAAAACGAAATAGATACCTTACAGCTATCCCACGAGGCACATTCTAGAGTAGGATTTGCACAAGGAGCACTTGTTGCTGCCTTATGGCTTGTCGGAAAAAAAGGCATTTTTTCTATGGCAGATGTATTAAATATTTCTTAATTGCGTAACATCAATAAATACGGAGACACTAACTACCCATAAATACAGCATATCATGACAATTACACAATGGTTTATTTTCTTTCTAGCGGTACAACTCGTTCATTTTTTGGGCACTTGGAAATTATATGTACGAGCAGGAAGACAGGCTTGGGAGGCTGCAGTGCCAGTTTATAATGCTGTAATACTCATGAAAATCATTAACCGCCCTTGGTGGTGGACAATTTTATTATTCATACCTATCGTGAACTTAATTATGTTTCCCGTGGTTTGGACGGAAACAGCACGAAGCTTTGGATTTAATACCTATAAAGATACCGCTTTGGTCGTTTTAACTTGTGGCTTGTATTTATTTTATATCAACTATGCTACTGACGCTCCACATATTAAAGAGAGAGATATTAACCCTAAAAGCAGTAGTGGTGAGTGGGTCAGTTCTATTCTTTTTGCTATCGTCGCAGCGACCCTAGTGCATACGTATTTTATGCAACCGTTTACGATTCCTACCTCTTCTTTAGAGAAGACTCTTTTAGTTGGTGATTATCTTTTTGTGAGCAAGTTTCACTATGGTGCTAGAACTCCTATGACAACTGTAGCGACACCCATGTTACACGACGCCATCCCATATGCTGGTGTAAAATCATACGTATCTTCACCAGAATTACCTTATTTTAGATTACCTGGCTTTCAAAAAATTAAACGTAATGACATTGTTGTCTTTAGCTGGCCTGTAGATACACTGACAGTAATCACAGACCCATCAAGTGAGGCTATTTACAAACCCGTAGACAAAAAATCAAATTATGTAAAGCGCTGTGTAGGACTACCAGGTGATTCTTTAGAAGTTCGTGACGGGTATGTATATATAAATGGAGAACGCAATGAACTTCCTGATAGAGCTAGGTTACAGTTTAGCTATAAAATAGTATCAAAAGAACTTTTTGTAACCCAAAATGAGAGAGGTGAATATAATGTTCCTACTCCATTTTTAGCCAGCAGGTATGATATAAGTGACATCTATTTAAGTAATTATGATAAAGAAAATAGGATTTATACTCAGATTGCTCAAATGACTCAGGATTCTTATCAAAAATTAAGTAACAACGCAAATGTTATCAACATTAGTCCTATTGAGATTTCTAACAATATTAACTCAGATTTATTTCCTGCTAGAAGCGGACATGATTGGAGCGTACAAAATTATGGTCCTATATACATCCCTGAACATGGAAAAACAGTAGCGATCACTACAGAAACCATCCCCTTTTATAAACGAATCATAGAAGTATATGAAGGTTCTGAAATGGGGATAGAGAATGATATACAAGTAAAAGGAAACTCTGTTACTTTAAATGGAAATCCGATCACTGAATACACCTTTAAACAAGATTATTACTGGATGATGGGAGATAATCGCCACAACTCTCAAGACGCTAGAATGTGGGGCTATACTCCATACACACATGTTGTCGGGAAACCTGTCTTTGTATGGTTTAGTTTAGACCCAAACAAAAATGGATTTTTGAATCGAATTCGTTGGGATCGTGTGTTTACGACTGTAGGTGGTGATGGCAAACTGACGAGCTACCGCTATCATTTCTTAGGATTAGTGATCTTGTATTTTGGATTTAATTTCTTTAGAAAGAAAAAGAAACAAAAGAAAGCGTAAATTTTATAATGAGTTTAGGTACTATCCTCCTACATCCCGGCTATTGCATTCCTATTGTGCATTATGCGTGTATTGCACAGGCAGCGCATGTCCTATTTGAAGCGTTAGATAATTATCAAAAACAATCCTACCGCTCACGTACAAAAATTGCCACAGCCAACGGTATATTGCAGCTTACGATTCCTATAGTTCACAATCGCGGATCAGAAAGGCATCAACTCACGTTTGACGTAGTGTTAGAAAATAAATTTCACTGGCAGCGGGATCATTGGAGGTCTTTAAAAATAGCGTATCAAACTTCCCCTTATTTTGAATACTATGAAGATGCTTTTGAACCTTTATATACAACTACCTATACCAAGTTAATTGATTTTAATTTAGCGTGTCACGAGTGTATTATGGAATGTCTGCAACTGGAAAAGGAGATCACCTATACTGAAGAATATTTTAGAGACCCAAAGCCTCCTATTACGAATCTACGTCATTTGATTACGTCAAAAAAAGAACCCGACTATAAGCTTCCCAAGTATCATCAATTGTTTCATGACAAGCATGGATACCTTCCCAATTTATCTATTCTAGATTTATTATTTAATGAAGGTCCTAATGCGCTTTCTTATTTAGAACAAGTGGATCTATCTCCTGTATTTCGCTAAGGTAATTAGAATTTAAACTTTTTATGGATTACCGTTTCGATAGGATAATGATCTGACAATTCAATATCGTAATTTTTAAATTGAAGAATTTCAAATTTTGGGTCGGCTAAAATAAAATCAATGCGTAAGGGTATAAAATCAAGGGTAAACGTACGCCCTGTGCCAGTACCCACTTTCTCATACGCATCCTGCTTGATCCCTTTTATCTTACGATACATATACGACGTGGAGCTATTGTTAAAATCGCCTGCAACAATAACAGGATATGGAGATTCTTTTTCACTTTCAAGAAATTCCATCACTTGGGCTTCTTGTTTTTTAAACGCCTCTCCCATTCTACCTAACAAACGCTTAGAGTCTTCTTGTGTAAGGGCATTTAATTTTGAAGATACCCGCAAAGATTGAAAATGAACATTATATACACGTAAGGTATCGGCTTCTACAACAATATCTGCATAAATCACATTATTCCCTGTGTCTTTAAAATCTAACGCACCTGTGTGGATGATAGGATACTTAGAATAAATAATTTGTCCAAAGATTTTAGAACGTTCACTCATCTTTTTATATTGATATGGATATTGTTCTTGAGACAACGTATAGGTAGGATGATACTCTTGCAAGCAAATGATATCAGGATTCTTCTCCGTGAGAAACGCAATGATACGATCTCCTATATTTGCTTCTTTAGACCATCCGTTGATATTAAATGAGCGCGTATTGTAACTCATAATCTTTAGACCATCTTGATGTGTCAATCCTGAACCTCCTCTAAAATGATATAATGAGCTTATATGTCCTATGCCAATAATAAGGACAAAAGCAGAAAGAAATAACTGTCGTTTTCCCCTCAAGACCCAATAAACAAGAAAAACAGCATTAATAAGTAATAATACAGGCAGCAACAGACTTAGTACGGAAAGCCTTGGAAATATATGTGGCGGTATATAGGGTAATGCATACCCAAGGACTAAAAGAATGGCAAATATGCTATTTACAAAAAAAATAACTTTACCAAAAAAGGAGCTTCCTTTCATTAATTATCTTTTCCAGCTTTAAATAGGAAGTCTTTTTCTGCTTTAGAAAGACTATCATAGCCACTCTTGCTTATTTTATCAAGAATCGCATCTATTTGTTGCTGCTGATCACTCTTAGTAACGGAGCTTTGTTTGGCTTTCGTATTTTTTGTAGCAGTCTTTTTTGCGGTACGATGCACCGTACGCATATTGGTCTTTTTGGATTTTGACTTTGAAGAAAACCAGCTAGCCACCGTATCCATACCTTTTTCAAACCATGCTCCTATATCATTCCCTTTGGCAAGTTGCATGGCATATACATAACCAAATGCCGCACCTCCTAAATGTGAGATAAGTCCACCCATATTATCAGTACCCAAACTCACACGCATGAGATCAAAAACAACATAAAAGGTAGCGATCTGCCATAATTTAAAATCAAAAATAAAAAAACGTATTCCTGTTTGAGGTGAGTATGTTGCAATAAAAACAATCAATGCCATCACCGCCGCCGAAGCTCCTAATAAAAATCCCCCACTTTTTGCAATAAGCGCGGGAAAAATACTATAAGACAGCATGTACAACACCCCTCCTGCCATTCCTCCAAGGAGATACAAAGTAAGAAAACGTTTTTCCGTAAAGAGATTGAGTATAAATCTTGAAAAGATATACAGAAAGTACATATTAAACAAAATATGAAAAATACCCCCATGCAAAAAAGCATAGGTAATGATAGACCACGGCTGTGTCAAAAATCCGGGAAAATTATCAGGAAGTGTAAACCATCCAATAAAAGAAAAATTTACTCCAAAAAGTGTTGGAATTAAATTTAAAAGGATAAACACTGCAAAATTAATTACGATAAGTTTTATCGCAATATTTGCTGTTTTAAATTGATATGAAAGTGAATTTGCTGCCATCGTTAATACCAACGTTTGTCATTAAAACTATTTTTTTTCCAGTAGACAGCTATTATAAATCCTATAACCGCCCCTCCTATGTGCGCCCAGTGAGCTATTCCTGTAGATGTACCCGAAATACCGAAAAATAAATCTCCTGCAATCATAATAGGTATAAAATATTTTGCTTTTATCGGAAAAGGCAAAAATATTAACATCAATTCAGAATTAGGATAGTAAATGCCAAAAGCAACTAATATTCCGTAGATAGCTCCAGATGCTCCAACCATAGGGCTGTTATAACTTCTCCAAAAATTTTGCCATTCCTCCCTAACATAACCTAATGGAAGTTCTAGTAATTCATCTATTTGTGCTTGAGAAGCTCCTAATTCTAGCAGATCTTGAATTCCACTATTATATGTATAATAGCTTAAAAGAGCCTGTAACCCTACTGCCCCTAAGCCTGCACTAAAATAAAAGAACAAAAATCTCTTTTGCCCCCATATATTCTCCATGGCACTCCCAAAAGCATATAGCCCATACATATTAAATAATATATGCATAAATCCACCATGCATAAACATGTGAGTGAAAATTTGCCAAATTTTAAAATTTTCATTCTCTGGAAACCACATGGAGAAATAGAGATATGCGACCTCTACAAATTGACTTCCTAAAAAGAAAATGATATTTATAATCAGTAATATTTTAACCGTCTCTGTAATTCTCCCCATCTCCTTTTACTTAAATTTTCTATCTAGTTCTTCTGCATTCATCGTAATAAAAGTCGTACGATTATGTGGAGAAACACTTGGTTCTTTGCAGGCAAACAAACTATTTACTAAATGCTCTCTTGATTCTGCGTCAAGGGTCTCCCCTGCTTTAACCGCCATGCTCTTTGCCATACTTTTTGCCAACGTATCTGTCTGACTAAACCCTGTATCTGGCACTTCGTTTTCTAAGTCACTTAATAATTGCTCTATCACAATAGGCACTTCAGATTCGGGTAAAGAAGTTGGAATCCCTGTAATTTCTAGGGTTTCATTAGCTACTTTTCCAAAAACAAACCCTGTATTCTCAAGACCTTCCTTCAGTTGTATCAACAACCCTAACTCCGAAGAGTTATAATTTAAAATCAATGGAAATAATAACTGCTGACTTACCGATTCCTTCACCGTGATATTTCGTAGAAGTTCTTCGTACAATATACGTTGATGTGCTCTGTTTTGATCGATAATCACCATGCCGCTTTTGATCGTACTGATGATGTATTTATTATTTAATTGATAGGTAGATGATTCCGCTTTCGCGAAAGCGTACCCAGCATCTTTCTGAAATAAATCTCCTGTCACCTCCTCACTTTCGTAGGTCACATTACTCGCATCGCCTGAAGGCGGTGTTTTGAGACCTTCATACATCTGCTCCCATCCGTCAACAGGTTGTTTTGTATACGTGGGTAATGATGCTCCTTTTTTAGGAGGAGACACATTGGCAAAAGGATTAAAATTTCGATCAACCTCTACTTTTGGAATGTGTGCATGCTTATCTTTATACGCATACGGTGTGTCCAAATTGGCGTCTCTATCAAAATCTAATACGGGCGCAATATTGAATTGCCCTAAACTATGTTTTATGGTACTTCGTAAAATGGCATATAACGAATGCTCATCATCAAACTTAATCTCCGTTTTTGTTGGATGAATATTGATATCTATCGTACTAGGATCAACAGTGAGATATAAAAAATAACTCGCTCTGGCTCTGTCGGGCAATAAACCTTCAAAAGCGGCACTTACCGCATGATTAAGGTACGGGTTTTTTATAAATCTGTCATTGACAAAAAAGAATTGCTCCCCGCGTGTTTTTTTAGAAAACTCAGGCTTTACGACAAATCCTTGAATGCTGACAATATCTGTTTCTTCAGAAACAGGGACTAATTTTTCATTGGTTTTTCCTCCAAAAATCCCTACGATACGTTGTTTTAGATTACCTGCAGGCAACTGAAATACTTCGCCTTCATTATGAAACATGGCAAAGACAATTTGTGGATGTGCCAATGCAACGCGTTGAAACTCGTCTATGATATGACGGAGTTCTACATTGTTAGATTTTAAAAAGTTGCGTCTTGCAGGGATATTAAAAAAGAGGTTTTTGACAGCGAGTGATGTTCCCGGTGGAACCGCACACGGCTCTTGCGTAATAATGGAACTACCTTCTATTTCAATATGCGTTCCTACTTCATTCTGATGAATACGTGTTTTTAAATCTACGTGCGCTACTGCTGCTATAGATGCGAGTGCTTCCCCTCTAAACCCTTTTGTATTTAAATTAAAAAGATCTGCTGCCGATGTGATTTTAGATGTGGCATGACGTTCAAAACTCATTCGAGCATCGGTCTCGCTCATCCCTTTTCCATCATCTATGATTTGAATGAGTGTTTTACCAGCGTCTTTTACAATCAGTTTGATCGAAGTAGCTCCAGCATCAATGGCGTTTTCTAAAAGTTCTTTTACAACAGAAGCGGGTCGTTGTACAACCTCTCCCGCAGCAATTTGGTTTGCCACATGATCTGGTAAAAGCTTAATAATGTCTGCCATCTAGTTTCCTAAAATATGGATAAATCAAAGTCTATGATCCATAGAAATATAAAAACAAGTATTGCTACGATAATTAATATGGTGCTATTAAATTCCATATTACCTCTCGACCTTGAAGATTTTCGTGCGTCTTTCCAATGAGAACCAAAGTCATTTTTATTGTAAGACTCTGTATAAGCATCGATCTTGGTCGTATACTTAGATTCATCTACCCCATCTTTACCATTGTAATAACGAGGCGTGTAGTTAAACCTATTGTTGGTTTTTAGTTTTTTTATTATTGTAAACTTTATGGGTCCCATAGCGTACTTGGTATGAATTCAAATATACGTTTTTTACAGTCAAAAAGCATGCCTATTTAACAGTTTGAAAACGTAGAATTGGGAAAATGTAAAGAGATTGGAAAGATTCCTGAGGTGTATTCTAGAATTTAGAATCTTTTTTCAACTGGGCCATTTTAATGGCAGCAATCGCAGCCTCTGTGCCTTTATTCCCATGTTTACCACCACTACGGTCTATAGATTGTTGCAACGTATTGTCTGTAAGCACACAAAAAATAACAGGAATATCTCCTGTAAGGTTGAGTTCTTTAATCCCTTGGGTCACGCCCTGACATACAAAATCAAAATGCTTAGTTTCTCCTTGAATCACCGTTCCAATGGCAATCACAGCATCTAGCATATCATAAGCAGCCGTCATACGCTTGCACCCATAAATCAGCTCAAAAGCGCCTGGCACATTCCAGCGAACAATGTTATCATTAATAGCTCCACAATCCTTGAGCGCATCAAAAGCGCCTTGAAAGAGCCCTTCTGTGATTTGACCATTCCACTCAGAAACAACAATCCCAAACCGAAAATCTTTCGCGTTTGGGATGGTGGTTTTATCGTAAGCAGAGAGGTTATGTCCTTCTGTTGCCATACTGATCTATTTTTGAATCTTACAACATGGAAAAAACAACCATTCGTAAGCGTAAGAATTAGTTTCCTGCTTGTGCTCTTCCTAGGTATAAATCTACTTGGCTGGCATAGTCAGATTTTTCAAACTCATCTTTTATTCGATTAAGGTAGCTGATAGCCACATCATTTTTACCTAAATCTATAGCTGCTACAGCTGCTTTAAATAAGAAACGAGGTGTTGTAAAGTCGTTTGTATTTACCTTAAAGGCTTGCTCATAGTAACTCAATGCTTGGTCAGCTTGGTCTAATTGCATAAAAGCATCTCCAATAGCCCCTTTTGCGAGTGGTGCAAGTATCATATCATCAGAAGAGAAATCCTCAAGGTGACTTATTGCATTCTTGTAGTCTTTCATCTCTAAGTATGACATTCCTGCATAATAATGTGCAAGATTGGCAGAAGGTGTTCCGCTATACTCCTCTGCAATTTCTAACAAACCGTATTTACCACCAGAACCTTGTAATGCTACATTGTATAATGAATCTTTCACATTTGTATTTGTAGTCTCCAGTGCTGTGGTAAAATCTTCTTGCGCATTTGCAAGCTCATTTGCTGCTTCTTCTATTTTAGGTTCTTTGATGAATTTACCATAAGCGATATATCCCAAAGCGATTACAAGAATTCCTATAATTACTCCAAAAATAGCTTTCTGGTTCTTCTCTACCCACTCTTCGGTTTTGGAAGCTCCTTCGTCGAGGGAAGCAAATACTTCAGCTGTAGTACTGTCTTCTATTTCTTCAACTTCTTTTTCAACCTTCGTTTTGGGCTTATAACCTCTTTTATTATACGTTGCCATATAGTTATTTTGTTAGTGGCGCAAAAATATAATTTTTATTGAATTTTGAAAGGGAAATTATTCCTTATTTTTCGATAATTTGCAAACGATTTCTGAGAAGTTACACGCTTTCGCGAAAGCGTACCCATAACAAACCCTATGATTTTAAAATCTCTATCCTTAATTAACTATAAAAACTTTACCTCAAAAGCTTTTGAATTTGATGCAAAAATCAACTGTTTTGTCGGGAATAATGGTGTGGGAAAAACCAATATCCTAGATGCTATTTACCACTTATCTTTTGGCAAAAGTTATTTTAACCCTGTTACCAGTCAAAACATCAATCATGACGCTGATTTCTTTGTGATAGATGGGGTTTACAACAAAAGTGACCGGGAAGAAAAAGTGGTCGTAAGCGCCAAAAAAGGCCAAAAAAAAGTAATCAAACGCAATGCAAAAGTGTACGAGCGTTTTGCAGATCACATCGGTTTTTTACCCCTTGTGATTATCTCTCCAGCAGATCGAGATTTGATCACTGAAGGAAGTGACACACGTCGTAAATTTATAGACGGGGTGATCTCCCAAAGTGATAAAAAATATCTTTCAAATTTATTGTCGTATACCAAAGTAATTAGTCAGCGAAATGCCTTATTGAAGTATTTTTTGGCAAATAACACCTTTGATCAGGACACTTTAAACGTCTATAATGACCAATTGATCACCTACGGCAACCCTATTTTTGAAAAAAGAGCGGCTTTTTTGACTCAGTTTGAGCCCATTTTTCAAGAACAGTATGCGGCCATCAGTGGAGGTACAGAAAAGGTGTCACTTACCTACCAAAGTACCTTACATGACATGCCATTTGAACATGCATTGACCAATGCATTACAAAAAGATCGGATGTTGCAATACACGAGTGTAGGGATCCATAAAGACGATTTAGTTTTTGAAATTGATGGACATCCGATCAAGAAATTCGGATCGCAGGGACAACAAAAAACATATCTTATTGCTTTAAAACTGGCGCAGTTTGACTTTATTAAAAAAGAAAGTGGTGTGAGTCCTATCTTATTACTGGATGATATTTTTGACAAGCTAGACGAAAATAGAGTCACACACATCATACAATTGGTCAATACCCATAATTTTGGACAGCTTTTCATTAGTGACACCCATCCTGAACGCACGGAAGAGGTTGTGAAAAAAATTCATCAGACGTATGAATTATTTCACTTGAATAATCAAGCATAATCCTCTGTTTTTTCCGTACTTTGCTGTTCTGTTATGAAACGATTACACTTTATATACATTCTTTTTATTGCAAGCCTTGTTTCTTGTACACACACTCCAGAGGAGAAACTCACATATCTTGAAGGCTATTGGGAAATTGCAGAAGTTGCCTCTTCTAATGGTGGTAAGAAAACATTTTCAATGAGCCAAAATATTGATTTTTTTGACATTCAAGATCAAAAAAGAGGAATTCGTAAAAAAGTACAGCCTGATTTAGGCGGCAACTTTACGACCTCTAAGTCGTCAGAAAATATTGATATAGAAATAAACGATGATACGATTGTATTAACATACACCACGGCCTTTGATAGCTGGAAAGAAACGGTTATTGAAGCTTCCAAAGATCAATTAATTCTTCTTAATGAAAATGGGACAACCTATACGTATAGAAGATATGAACCTATACTCCTTCCAGAATGACAAAGCGTAATACAGATCCGATATCTATAAGCGATGCCTTGGGAGAATTTGTTACCAAAAACAAACTCCAAAAAGGAATTGACAAATTGGATGTAGAAAGCGCTTGGTATGCACTGAATCCAGCGTTTAAAACCTACACGATTTCTGTCCGCTTAGAACGAGACACCTTATTGGTTAATTTAAGTTCTTCTGTCTTCAGAGAAGAATTAAGTTATGGGAAAGAAAAAATAATAGAGCGTCTCAACGAAGAGTTGCGGAGAGATGTTGTAAAGAAATTGATTTTACGATAGTTACCATAACTAGATGGTCCTTGTTTTTTTGAAATGCGTATTTTTTAGGACGCTTTTCTAAAAACTTTCTGTTTTAAACACTCTATATTCTGCAACGATTGAACGAAGAGTTGCGGAGGGATGTTGTAAAGAAATTGGTATTGCGATAGATGCCACATATAACAATTCGCATCAAAACTAGCTAAAATAAAAAATGCGCTATTCTTTTCAGATAGCGCATTTTAAGTATTGTACATGATGCATTAAAACATCTCTCTTCCTGCAAAGTGGAATGCACCTTCAATAGCTGCATTTTCATCACTATCACTTCCGTGAACTGCGTTTTCACCAACAGAAGTTGCATATAATGCTCTGATCGTACCTTCGGCAGCATCAGCTGGGTTGGTCGCACCTATTAACGTACGGAAATCTGCTACTGCATTTTCTTTTTCAAGAATTGCGGCAACGATAGGTCCACGTGTCATAAATTCTACAAGCTCTCCAAAAAATGGACGCTCATTGTGTACTGCATAAAAAGCTTCAGCATCTGCCTTTGTCATTTGCGTAAGCTTCATCGCTACAATACGAAAACCGCTTGCTGTAATTTTTTCTAAAATAGCTCCGATGTGTCCGTTTTCTACGCCATCAGGCTTAATCATTGTAAATGTTCTATTTGTTGCCATAGTCTTGGTTTCATTCTCACAGTAGCGAGAACCTTTTGTATTTAATAAAAATAATTCTTTTTATATGCTTTCGCGAAAGCGTATCACTTTCCCTCAAATTTTGCGCAAAAATAGTGCTTTTCTACATTATGTATATGTTAAGCTTTATCAAATTCGATTTCTTGCCTTGATTTTGTAAATTAGTAAGCATCTTTAGGATACAACATATTCATAAATTGTATCTTCGCTTCTTATGAATTCGAACGATATTAAGACTGTAAAGTCCTTACTTAATACATCAAAATCCATTGTGATTGTCCCGCATAAAAACCCTGACGGAGATGCTATGGGAAGTACACTTGCCTTATGCAAATATCTCAATAGTCAAGGTCACAATGCTACGGTAGTTGCTCCCAATGAATATCCGCATTTTTTAAAATGGCTCCCTGGCCATGAAGATGTAATCATTTACAATGCAACGACCAAAGCGGCTATTGAAAAAATAGAACGTGCAGATCTTATCTTCACACTGGATTTCAATCATCTTTCTAGAACAGGTGACATGGAGCAAGCACTTACTAAAGCCTCGGCTGATTTTATCATGATAGATCACCATCAACAACCGGCTGATTATGCAGTAGTCACATACAGCGACACCAGTATGAGCAGCACCTGCGAGATGGTGTATCATTTTCTAGATGCCCTAGGCGTGGCAGATCATATTGATGCCGATATCGCTAGCTGTTTGTATACAGGTATCATGACTGACACAGGGTCTTTTAGATTTCCATCTACAACAGCCGTGACACATAAAGTGATTGCAGAACTCATCACTGCTGGCGCAGACAATGCAGGTATCCATCGAAATATATATGACACTAATAGTTACACAAAGCTTCAATTATTAGGAGTGGCTTTGCAAAATCTCCAAATTCTCCCAGAATATAAAACGGCTTATATTACCTTATCTCAAAAAGAACTGGACGATCATAAATTTCAAAAAGGAGACACCGAAGGTTTTGTAAATTATGGTCTGTCTCTTGAAGGAATTATTTTTGCTGTTATTTTTATAGAAAACAAATCTGAAGGAATTATAAAAATGTCATTGCGATCTGTAGGTGACTTCTCTGTAAATGAGTTTGCACGTGCGCACTATGAAGGTGGCGGGCATACAAACGCTGCAGGAGGAAAAAGTGATCTTTCGTTAGAAGATACCGTCACTCAATTTATTAGTATATTACCGCGTTATAAAGACAAATTATAATCAATGAAGAAAGGAATTATTGCCATAATTTGTGTGCTATGTCTTTGGTCTTGTCAAGGCCCCGAAGCGAGATGGTATGTATCCAGACAATCTGGGTCATACATATCTGAGTCTGTTGAACGTAATAAAGAATTGATCGCAGAGGAAGAAGTTTTTATCAAAAAACTCATTACACAAGACACTACTCAAACCTATCTAAGCTCTGAGAGTGGCTTTTGGTATACCTATGTGACACAAGATACAATCACCACAAAGAAACCTGTAAAAGGAGATGTGGTGACCTTTAGCTATGATTTACAAAGTTTATCTGGTACTACGATTGTTTCTAGAGAAGAAATAGGCATCCAAGCCATGAAAATAGATCAAAGTAATCAAGAACTTATTTCTGGCATACGTGACGGACTCAAAATTTTAAAAGAAGGAGAAACCATTACATTCTTATTTCCTTCTCATAAAGCCTATGGCTATTATGGCTTTGAAGATAAGATAGGAAGTAACTTTCCTATAAAATCTACGGTCACCTTATTAAAAATAGAAGAAGATAATCAACCCGAATAATTAATATTTTTTAACCCATGAGAAAAACACACATGTTACTTATTGTTGCCCTACTATCATTACTTTCTTGCAATGATAAATACCCCGATCTAAAAGACGGGATCTACGCAGAGATTATTACTGATAAAGGAACTATCGTTACTGAGTTATTTTATGAAGATGCTCCTGCTACAGTTGCAAACTTTGTTGCGCTTGCAGAAGGCACACACCCTATGGTAGATAGCGCATATGCAAATAAACCTTATTATAATGGTTTAAAATTTCACAGAATCATTAAAGACTTCATGATTCAAGGAGGAGATCCTCTAGGTACTGGAACAGGAGGTCCAGGATATAAATTCCATGACGAACTAACCCCTACAAGAAGACACGATACTATAGGTGTTCTTTCTATGGCTAATTCTGGCGCAGATACCAATGGTAGCCAATTTTTTATCACTCATACGGCCACTCCACACCTTGATGGTTTTGACAGAAATGGCAGTAGAAAAAGATGCGGACAAAGAGACAGAAGCGGAAGACCCATAAGTTGCCACACTGTTTGGGGACAAACAGTGATTGGATTTGATGTCATAGATGCTATTGCAGGTGTTGAAATGGTTGATCCTAGAGCTGGAAAAACCAAAGAAGATGTGATCATGCAACAAGTAAATATTATTCGTAAAGGAAAAGCTGCGAAAAATTTTGATGCACCAGCTACTTTTACAAAAGAGTTAGAAAAATATGCTAACCGATATGCTGAGTTCACAAAAAGATTCAATGAAAAAGAAGTAAAGACAGAAACACTTCCTAGCGGACTAAAAGTGTATTGGGATCAAAAAGGGAAAGGTCAAAAACCAACTTTGGGAGATTCTATCAATGTAAACTATGCTGGCTTCTTTCGCGAAACTGGAGAATTATTTGACACAAGCATTGAAGAAGTAGCAAGAAGTCAAGACAAATTTGACCAAGCTCGTAAAGATGCTATTGGATATAATCCATTAGGTACCCTTTATAGCCCTGATGCAAGTTTAATTCCTGGATTTAAAGAAGGGATTCAACTTATGAGTATAGGTGATAAAGTGACCTTATTTATACCATCACACTTAGGATATGGCTCCTCAGGGTTTCCTGGGTTTATCCCTCCTAATTCAGATCTTGTTTTTGAATTAGAATTGATGGGTATTAGAGAACCACAAGAGTAAACATTCCATTTCAAGACAAAAAAAAGGCTGAGATAAAATCTCAGCCTTTTTTTGTGCTCATCTTTTATAATTTTCCTACCTATTTTACAGGAATATCTTTTAAAATTTCCAAAACAAAATTCCAGTACTTCTTAGCAGAAGATATACTAGCACGTTCATCTGGGGAGTGTGCTCCCTTAATAGTAGGGCCAAAAGAAATCATATCCATCTCTGGGTAATTCTGCCCTAATATCCCACATTCTAGCCCTGCATGACATGCTGCCACATGAGGTTCTTCGTCGTTAATTTGTTTGTACTTATCAATAAGCACTTGAAGAATCGGGCTTTTCATATTGGGAGCCCAACCAGGATAATCTCCAGATAATTCCACATCACACCCTGTTAATTCAAATGTAGCCCTAAGCGCATTGGCAAGATCTACTTTAGAACTTTCCACAGAAGACCGTGTAAGACATCCCACTTTAATAGCGCCTTCTTTAACTACAACACGGGCTATATTATTAGAAGTTTCAACCAAGTCTTTGATGTCTGGACTCATGCGATATACTCCATTATGAGCTGCATACAATGCTTTTGTTAGCCCTTCTTGAACACCTAGTTCCATTACTTTTGCAGGAAGTTCTGTTTGAGAAAGTACCATCTCAAGCCCTGGCTCTAACGTTTCAAATTCTTTTTGTATGTTATTAGAAAGCGCATCAAATTCAAATTCAAAAGCTGCTTTTTGCACTGTATCCACTACAATCACTGCAACACTTTCTCTAGGAATAGCATTACGTAAACTACCACCATCTATACGAGCGATTTGTAATCCAAAATTTTCAAACCCGTTGTACAATAAACGGTTCATTAATTTATTAGCATTCCCAAGTCCTTTGTGAATATCCATTCCTGAGTGTCCTCCTTGAAGGCCTCTTACGGTTATCGTATATGCTGTTTTACCTTCTGCTACAGGCTCTTCTTTATAGGATCTAGTTGCAGTAACGTCAATTCCTCCAGCACAGCCTACCCCTATTTCGTCATCTTCTTCGGTATCTAAATTGAGGAGAATATCCCCTTTAAGAACACCCCCTTTCAAGCCCATAGCCCCAGTCATTCCTGTCTCTTCGTCTATCGTAAACAAGGCTTCAATAGCAGGATGCGCTATCGTTGTGCTCTCTAGTACCGCCATAATCGTGGCAACGCCTAGACCATTATCAGCTCCAAGGGTTGTGCCTTTTGCTCGCACCCAATCGCCATCGACATACATTTCTATCCCCTGTGTATCAAAATCAAAAATAGTATCTGCATTTTTTTGATGTACCATATCAAGGTGTGATTGCATCACGACCATTTTACGATCCTCCATCCCTAGTGTCGCAGGTTTACGTATGATCACGTTTCCAACTTCATCTTCTAGGGTTTCTAGATTCAGGGCGTTCCCAAAATCTTTCATAAACTGTATAACACGTTCTTCTTTTTTTGAAGGACGAGGTACGGCATTAAGATCTGCAAATTTATTCCAAAGCGCTTTAGGCTCCAGCGCTCTTATATCTGGGTTTGTCATAAAAAGTGTCTTTTTACAAAGATACTTCCTTATTCGTTTTTAGGAGCATATTTTATACCCTTATCAGGGAAAATTAACGATAGTAATACATACAATACAATCACTAATGGAATAGCTAGATACTGTAAGAAAATAATCAATAAAATACTTGTAAAGATGAACACGTAGCGAACTTTATTTTTTCCAAAATCCCACGTTTTAAATTTAAGCGCAAATAAATGGATTTCAGCATTAAGCATATAACTGCTTGCGATCACGATTCCGATTAAAACATAAGGGTTTGTAAATACCGCTTTCGCGAAAGCGTATTCTCCATATATCAAAATCAAAGGAATACTGATAATAAAAAGGGTATTTGCAGGGGTAGGCAAACCGATAAATGAATGGGTCTGACGGTCATCTACATTAAATTTTGCAAGACGATACGCAGACGCTAACGTGACCATAAATCCGAGATACGCGATATTAAAATGATATGCATCTGCCGAAGCTCCCCATGGAATATCTGTGGCATCTAGTAATAACTGATACATTACAACTCCAGGTACTACCCCACTTGTAACCATATCAGCTAAAGAATCTAACTGAAGCCCTACTTCACTTTGCACCTTGAGAAGACGTGCAAAAAAGCCATCAAAAAAATCAAAGAAAATCCCTAACGCTACAAAAAACGCAACGTACTCCATTTGATCCTGTACAGCAAATAAAACAGCAATACAGCCGCTTAAAAGATTACCCATGGTAAGGGCATTAGGTATATATTTTTTGAATCCCATTGTTAGTATTTGTGTAAAAATAGAAAAGAAAATGAATTATGTAATTATATATGCAATATCTCGATTAAAATAAAGTTTAGAATATGTAATAAAAAGGGGATATTTGCCCCGAAATTACTGCTTTTGAAAAAGATACTACCTATACTTTTTATACTGCTTACATTATCGGTAAGCGCACAAGCCGTGCGTAAGTACTCTAATGAGTTCTTAAACATAGGGGTAGACGCTGCTGCCTTAGGAATGAGTAATGCAGTCGTAGCTAGTACAAGTGATGTGAATTCTGGATATTGGAATCCGGCTGGGCTTGTTAACTTAGAAGACAATCAACTATCTATCATGCACGCGTCCTATTTTGCAAACATCGCAAACTACGACTATATCGCATTTGCAAAACCACTTGATGATAAAAGTGCTATAGGCGTTTCTGTTATTAGATTTGGAGTAGATGATATTTTAAATACCACACAACTTATAGACGCTGAGGGAAATATAGATTTTAATCGAATCAGTTTATTCTCCACCGCAGACTGGGCTGTCACCTTCTCTTATGCTCGTGAACTTCCATTGGATGGCCTTAATATAGGGGCTAATGCAAAGGTAGTGCGTCGCATTATTGGAGATTTTGCAAATAGTTGGGGATTTGGTATTGATGTTGGTTTACAATGGAAAAAAGGAAATTGGAATTTTGGATTGATGGCTCGTGATATCACAACAACCGTTAATGCCTGGAGTATTGATGAAGAACAATTTGCTACCATTAGCGATGCCGTAGAAGGTCAAAATCAAGAACTACCTGAGAGCACAGAAATCACAATTCCTAAATTACAACTAGGTTTTGGAAGAACATGGGTGCATCATTACGATTATAGTTTTAAAGCAGAGATAGATTTTAATGTCCGTTTTGCGCAAACGAATGATATTCTGTCAACATCTGCTGCAAGTGTGACCCCAGCCTTTGGCTTTGAGTTTGGTTATGCAGAACTCGTCTATGTACGAGCCGGCGTAGGAAATTTTCAAGAAATCACACAATTAGATAACTCCACAACGGTAGGCTTTCAACCCAATATTGGTGTTGGTTTTAAATATAAAGGGATTCATGTTGATTATGCCCTTACCGATATTGGAGATCAAAGTGCTGCCATTTATTCTAATGTCTTTTCCCTAAAATTAGACTGGGATTTATTTAGGTAATTGCGTTTGCATTGCTACTAGAAAAGCTTCCACAAGTCTCCCTATACTCACTTTTAGAGACGCCAAAACAATCTGAAGCGATATAGAACTTCTAACTTCCCTTTCCTGAAGACCTATTTTATTTCAAGGATTAGTCCCACACCCATCATCTTTATAACTAAATAATATGGTATTTTATGGGTTCGCTTAAAGCGAAAAACCTCTCTTATATACCACATCATGTGAAAAATGATTAGTAATTACGAACACCTAATAAATCCGACAAGACCCCACAAAAAACGTCCAGCAATTGCTGGACGTTTTCTGTTTCTACTATGTCTGTGTATAGGTTTTACCTTTTCAGGGTAAAGTGTCCCACAAACTCTCGTTGAGTTCCCAGTCCATCGGGTTCTGTATAGTTCACTCTAAACCAATAATCATCAGAGATCATC
>NZ_JBHSFV010000023.1:0-25638 GCF_042653865.1 Dokdonia ponticola
TAATGGGTTAATGGGTTAATGGGTTAATGGGTTAATGGGTTAATGGGTTAATGGGTTAATGGGTTAATGGGTTAATGGGTTAATGGGTTAATGGGTTAATGGGTTAATGGGTTAATGGGTTAATGGGTTAATGGGTTAATGGGTTAATGGGTTAATGGGTTAATGGGTTAATGGGTTAATGGGTTAATGAAAAATACTATTCTGATCTTTTTAAAGTTCTATTTTTCATTATTATTTATACACACTTTATCTACAGATTTAAAAAATAGCGTAATGTTCTATTTCATTACTATATTCCTCATTAAAGCTTTAATACATGGTTTTTATCAGTTTTTATTTTTACTATTTCTTCTTGCCGAACCTAATACTTTTAGAATTTCTAATGCTTCGTCCATTAAGGGTTGTAACTCTTGTAACGATGCTTTTTTAGTTTCTTCAAAGAGTTCCAACCAAAATAGTGTTTCATCAGCTTCTTCTACAGTTATGGATAATTTTGCATAAAACTCTCTATCTGATCTCGCAATACAAGCAGCTCTATAATTTGCAGCAGTAGATGTAGCCGATCTTATAAGTTGTTTTCCCATAACTTGCGTACTACTATCCTTTGGGAGTTTGTCATAAAATAATACAATGCTCCCTGCAAATGTTTTTGTTCTTCTTTTAAAAGCATTTATAAAAGTGGTTTTATCCATCATTCTATTATTTTATTACTCCATTATTTCATTACTACATTATTCCATTACTTCATTATTCCATTACTTCATTATTCCATTAGATCACTGAGAATCCAAACGCATACGGATCGTCTTCATCTATGGTAATGGTATTCTGTCCATACCTTCTGGCCCAGCCTTGAATGCTTGGGATAATCGCTTTGTGTGCTCCTATTATTACTTCTTTTTCGACACGACCTACAAACGTCGATCCTATAAAACTCTCATGAATAAAAGGTTCTCCAACGTCTAATCTTCCTTTGGCATATAACTGTGCTAATCTTGCTGAGGTGCCTGTACCACACGGACTCCGATCAATGGCTTTATCGCCGTAAAACACCGCATTTCTTCCTGAAGATGCTGGATCTATAGGGTTCCCAGTCCATAGCATATGGGTTACATCCCGTATGGTGTCATTTTCGGGATGGATAAACTGATCTGGATAGTTGGCATTGATACGCTCGCGGACCACTTGGCTATACTGTATAATCTGACTTGCGGTAAAATCATGCACGCCTGAGAAGTTTTTTTGCGGATCTACAATCGCATAATAATTTCCTCCGTAGGCCACATCAAAGGTAATTTCTCCTAACTCTGGACAGTCGACAGTAAGGTCTTGAGCAGCGAGATAGGAAGGAACGTTGGTGAGTTTGACCCAATCTACTTTATCACCTGTTTGTTGGTAGTCAATTTCTACTAATCCTGCAGGGGCTTCCATGCGAACTTTTCCTGGGGTTTTTGGCGTGATTAATCCTTCTTCTATGGCAATCGTAATGGTTCCTATTGTACCATGACCGCACATCGGCAAACATCCGGAGGTTTCTATAAATAATACGCCTACATCATTTGCTGGATCGTGTGGAGGGTATAAAATACTTCCACTCATCATGTCGTGACCGCGTGGTTCAAACATCAGACCCTTGCGAATCCAATCATATTCTTTTAAAAAGTGCTGACGCTTCTCACTCATAGAATTTCCTACAAGCTCCGGGCCTCCTTCCTTCACCAACCGAACAGGATTCCCGCAGGTATGGGCGTCTATACATGTAAATGTGTGTGTCAATGGGTTAATGGGTTACTGGGTTAATGGGTTAATGGGTTAATGGGTTAATGGGTTAATGAAAAAAAACAAATGATAAATCAATGTAATATGAAAGAAAACGTATCTATAAAATATATTTTTTATCCTTCATCTATCTTCATTTAATATTCTACATACAAAATAGAGTATTACTCTAATTTAGAGCTCTACTCTATTTTTGAATCTTTACGCTCTATTCTTTTTTCTTTATGATCATCTAGACGCTTTTCCTTGTCGTTTGTACCTCGTACTTTTTTATTTTATTTTTTAAAGAAATCGTATTTCGTTTTTCTACTTTCTAATTTCCCTTTTCCTTATCAATCCACTCCTTCACCCTCTTCTCCAAAATCTCTAGCGTTACCGTGCCTTGTCCTAAAATGACTTCATGAAATCCACGAATATCAAAGTCGGCACCCAAAGTGGCTTCTGCCTCTTTTCGGAGTTCGCGAATTTTGATTTCGCCTATTTTGTACGACAATGCTTGCCCAGGCCAAGAGATATATCGGTCGGTTTCGGTATTGATCTCATGGATCGATAATGCGGTATTTTCAGACATATACGCCACCACTTGATCTCGTGTCCATCCTTTGGCATGTATTCCTGTATCAACCACCAATCGACAAGCGCGCCACATCTCGTAGGTCAACTTTCCAAAGTGCTCATAAGGCGTGGTGTACATCCCCATTTCTTCAGCAAGAAACTCACAATACAATCCCCATCCTTCGCCAAAAGCAGAGAGGTACATATTTCTACGAAACTGCGGAATACTATCGCCCAATTCGTTATTGAGACTGCCTTGTAAATGATGTCCGGGTACGGCTTCGTGTACGGTTAATGATGGCAACGTATATAACGGGCGGCTTGGTAAATCATAGGTATTTACCCAGTAATACCCGGGATCGGTACTATTTTTACTGGTCCCTACATAACGACCCCCTGTGTATTTTGGCGCAATCGCATCAGGAACGGGAGCCACTCCATACGGTTTTCGCGGAAGCGTTTTAAAAAATCGTGGCAATTGCGCATCCGCTCGTTTTGCCATATCACGTGCAATCATTAAAAGTTCTTTAGGCGTCTTAGCGTAAAACTGCGCATCGGTGCGTAAAAATTGCAAAAAGTCGGCAAAGGAGCCTTTAAAACCCACCTCAGCAATGATCTTTCGCATTTCAGCTTTGATACGTGCGACCTCTTCTAGACCTATATTGTGAATTTGATCTGCGGTCAAATCCAAGGTCGTATAATAGTTAATTCTATTTTGGTAATAATCGCGCCCATTAGGGGTTTCAGAAACACCAATAGTTCTTCGGGTTTTTGGAAAATACTCCTCTTCAAAAAAGGTTTTGACACGTTTAAACGATGGAATCACGCGATTTTCTATGGCACGTTTTGCTGCTGTAAGCACCGAATCTTTTTGAGTCTGCCCCTCGACTGCGCTCGGGGTAAATTCTAGCGAACTCGGCAGGTTTTTAAAAGGACCGTAGTAAAAACTATCTTCATAATTGGCGACAATTTGAGAATCATAGGTGCTCTCATAGCCATTAAAAATTACTCTCGGTTGCGATACTCCTTTTTCCAACCCTTCTCGCAACAAAGGCAGGTACTGGTCTACCGCCTCTGGCAGTGCATTCAATCGGTTT
Organism: Dokdonia ponticola; assembly: GCF_042653865.1. Taxonomy (NCBI): domain Bacteria; kingdom Pseudomonadati; phylum Bacteroidota; class Flavobacteriia; order Flavobacteriales; family Flavobacteriaceae; genus Dokdonia; species Dokdonia ponticola. The sequence goes on from NZ_JBHSFV010000023.1 coordinate 3,432, forward strand.
AAATAGGATACCGCTTGTCTATAACTGGTGATCGGGCGTACCATATAATTCCAACTACTATGAAACCCTGAGTCCGATAACAACGGATTCAGGTAGCGTTCATAGGCATAATAATCGATTGTTTCTTGTAATCTAAAACGCAATAAGGCAAGTGAGATGGCTTCGGTTTCCGAAAGATCGGCTTCAGAGATGGCGGCGAGTTTATCTAATTCCGCTTTCGCGAAAGCGGCCTCAGATTCAAAATAATCTTTAGAAAATAAACCCATTGGATAGTCTTTTCGGTCATATCCTCTATGATCCTGAACGTCTTCAATGATTGTTGCGAGGTTTTCTGAAGGGGTTTGCGCATATAATATGACACTCCCACTGACGATTAACAGTACACTTAGTATTTTTTTCATATTGATATTTGTATTTAACGCCTACACCTTCCTCAATCCCTTACTTTGGCAAGTCTCACACTGAGCTTGTTGGAGTGTTCAGCACGGCGCCTTTTTAGGACGTAGGTTTGTATCTGATTATTATTGATTCTTTAAAAATTCAGGTAGTAACTGCTCTGGAAAATCTTGGAAACTAAAAGGGCGCACCCATCGTTTGATGGATTGATTCCCTACCGCTGTAAAACGACTGTCTGTCGATGCTGGATAGGGACCTCCGTGAGTCATCGCATCTACTACTGCAACCCCTGTAGGAACACCGTTAAAAACAATGCGTCCTACGCGGTTTTGCAGTCTTTCAATTAGGGGTGAAAGGTCTTTATAGTCTTCTTCTTGTGCAATGATGGTGCCCGTTAACTGGCCTTCTAAGGTACTGATAATTTCTAATAACTGGGCTTCATTCTTACATTGCACGACTAGTGAAAAAGGCCCAAATACTTCTTGATGCAGTTTTGAGTTCTTTAAAAAGGCATCCCCCGATACGGTGGTGATTTTTGCTTGTGCATAATTTTCTTCTACGGTCCCTTGGTGTACCGCAACTATAGTGGCATCCGGCTGACTGATAACTGATTTTCCATTTTTTTCATAGGCTGTATGAATGTTGGGATGCAACATACAGTTTGCATCGATTGCGGCTGTTTTTTCTCCTAGATCATTGATAAAGTTGGTGAATTCTGTACTCGCCACTCCGATAATTAATCCTGGATTTGTACAAAACTGTCCTACCCCCAACGTAATCGAATCTGCATAGGTCTGTGCAATTTCGGAAGCGCGTGCTTCTACTGCATTTTGGGTAATTATGACAGGGTTGATACTGCCCATTTCTGCAAATACAGGGATAGGTTCATCTCGTTCGGCCGCAAGATCGTACAGAGCACGTCCTCCTTTAATACTTCCTGTAAAACCAACGGCTTTGACTTTTGGATGTTTCACAAGTTGCACACCCACTTCAATCCCAGCACTATTCAAATTTGAAAAAACACCATCAGGCATTCCTGTTTTTTCTGCAGCGCGTTGGATGGCACTTGCTACTAATTCGCCTGTTCCTGCATGCATAGGGTGTGATTTAACAATCACCGGACACCCTGCTGCTAAGGCACTCGCGGTATCTCCTCCCGCCGTTGAATAGGCTAAGGGGAAATTACTCGCTCCAAAAACCACGACAGGTCCTAACGGAATTAAATACTGGCGTAACTCATTATGCTCTCCTGAAATGGTAGGGTTGCGCCAATCTTCGGTTTGTATGAGGTCTGCAAACATACGTAGTTGTCCTAAAGTACGTCCTCGCTCTCCTTTGGCCCTTCCTTCGGGCAATCCAGATTCTGATACATACATATCAACTAGTGTATCACCAAGGGCTTCCATCTCATCGGCAATGGTGTTTAAGAACTCAGCTCTCTTGGCTCCAGAGACTTTTTGATACGTGTCAAACGCCTGAGAGGCCAGTGCAACTGCCGCGTCAATCTCTTCTGGAGTTGCTTCTACAAAAGATGTGGTGTTTTTTGTATTTGCTTTAGGATTAAACGTTTGGTACGTTTTGCTTCCTTTAGCACTGAGGGTATTTCCTATATAATTTTTTCCTGTGATCATCTAAATAATGATTTAATGGTTTAATGTTTTCAATGAGTGACTCCTAGTGTATACTAGATCTGATACTACTCTTTCTTATTAATTCTTTCTTGATGTTTCTCTACATCTACAGGTTTATGAACCTTTTTTATGGAAACAGGATACTTTTCTAACAGCTCCTTAGGTCGGATGGGGCGTTTTTCAAAACCCCCGCCACAGTTGGGACACACCTGATGTAATACATTTTCTACACACTCCTGACAAAACGTACATTCAAAGGTACAAATCATCGCATCGGTGGCATCGTGAGGCAGTGCTTTATCACAATGCTCGCAGGAAGGTCGTATCGCTAACATCAGGCTCTTATATCATCTATTTATAAATTCTTGTAGTCTGGTAACGTTGGTCTTGACGCCAATCCTTTTTTAATAACCTCCAGTACGTGTGCTCTTTCTTCTCCGGCTAAGGGCAATCGAGGTGCTCTCACGTATTCGGTACCAATTCCTGTATGCACTTCGGCGAGTTTTATATTTTGTACTAATTTCGGGTTTATATCTAACTCTAGCAAGGGTAAAAACCAACGATAAATTTTGATCGCTTCTTGGATCCGTCCAGCTTTCTGTAATTCATAAATAGCTACCGTTTCGGCTGGAAAAGCGTCAACCAATCCGGCAATCCATCCGTCGGCACCCATAAGTAAAGATTCTAAAGCGAGTGTATCTACCCCCGTCATGATCTTTAAACGATCGCCAAAGGCATTTTTGATTCGTGTGACATTCGAAATATCACGCGTCGATTCTTTAACAGCCTGTATATTCTCACAGGCTAATAATTGATCAAACATCTCCAGCGTGACTTCTATTTTATAATCTACAGGATTATTGTACACCATAATAGGAAGTGAGGTGCTTTCTGCCACAGCCTTAAAATAGGTAACGACTTCTTGATCGCCTGCTTTATAGCGCATCGGAGGCAACATCATTAACGCCGAAGCGCCATCTTTTTCTGCGGTATGTGCTGCTGCAATCGCTCCTTTGGTGGTTTGCTCGGCGATATTGATAAGTACGGGTACTTTTCCTTCTACAAGGTTGACGGTTTCTTGAGTTAAAATGCTTTTTTCGGTATCACTTAAGGTACTCGCTTCTCCAAGCGTACCGCCTAGGACAATCCCATGTACTCCTGCGGCTAATTGTGCGTTGATATTAACAGCAAACATATCGAGATCTAGCGTATCCTGTGCTGTAAATTTTGTAGTGACTGCGGGCATCACTCCTTTCCATTGTATTGACATATCTAAAAGTATAAATTTTAATGTAAAAATACCATAGATTTCTGCTGGAGGCACAATGGTAATTATCCAAAACTATGCATATATTATCCATTTAATATTTATTTTTGATAAATTACAAGCAATAAAGTGTCTTTATTTATGAAAGTACTGCCTTTTAAAATTCCTAAGTCCCGTAATACTGCTATTATTTTCCAGATAGACACCGGACCGTTTTATGGGCAATTGCACCAGCATGAAGAGTTACAAATGAGTGCGATTATCAAAGGGAAAGGCACCTTATTAATAGCAGATACGATTCATCATTTTCAAGAAGGAGATCTTTTTGTGATTGGTGGACAGCAACCGCATGTATTTCGTAATGAGTCTGCCAGTGCGCTTATGCATACCATTTTTTTTAATCCACAATCGTTCGGGGATTCCTTTTTAGATTTGGAGGAAGGCAAAGGGGTGCGTGATTTTTACGCTTTCGCGAAAGCGGGATTTAAAACCATCACAACACCTGAAATCACCACTGCTTTTGATGCCGTGTCTCAGAATGAAGGCATCTTACGGCTCGCCTATTTTTTACAGCTTATCCAATTACTCACGACAAGTGACGCTACGCCAATCGCTTCTTTTGTGTACCATAAAAACATTACGGAAGCCGATGGAAAGAAACTGCATCGGATTTTTGAATATTCTTTACAACATTTTTCTGAAGCTATCCAACTCCAAGATATCGCCGAAGTCGCTGCCATGACCACCAACGGATTTTGTAAATATTTTAAAAAACGAACCAATAAAACCTATGTCCAGTTTCTCACGGAGATTCGTATTTCGCATGCCTGTACACTCTTAAAAGAACAACCTGAATTATCGATTGCTGATATTGCCCTACTTTCTGGCTTTCAAACGCTCTCTCATTTTAATCGAAAGTTTAAACAATTTAAGAAAACAAGTCCTTCTATATATAAGACTTCATTAGTGTAAATAACGTGAGTTCGACGTGAATAATTAGTTACTCTTTTAGTATAATTTCGCTAAAATTTCACTTAATCAATTTACAATAAGTATGTTTGTTCATTTTCTTTGCTCGTCCAAAGAAAACAGAACCAAAAGAAAAGACGCTTTTTCTTAGGTATTTTTTCGCTTGGAGCGAAAAACCACAAGGAGTCTCCTAAATTTTTTCCAAGGCTCCAAAAATTTTTAACGGAAACTCCTCGTTATACTGGAGAAAAAGTAGAAAAACGCATACCGAATACATCTTAAAAAAATACGTTTTAGTTCTTGAAGAATTGTTTATACAGGTTGAATGATCACAAGAAACTCATGTTTATTCTTGAAAATCATCTTCTTTTTTTCAAAAAAACCAACCAGTATTACCTTAATGTATTTTTTGAGAATTTATTTTTCTAAGAAATAAAAAATTACAAAAACCCCGTGGTATCAATTGCTCAGCGCTTTTTTACATTCTAAAAAAAGCCGTAATAAAAACTATAACAAACTTCCTTTTTCTTAGAATTCTTCAAAATGCCTAGAAAGTTACAGTGGTTGTTAATGTCTAAATGGGAGTATAAAAAAATAAAGCGCTCATTATTTCAAACATACCTACTAAAAAAACAAACTATAAAAATTAAATAAAAAATCATGAAAAAGATTATATATACATGGATCGCCGCTGGCGCCTTATTATTAGGAAGTTGTAACTCAGACGACAATAACACATCTCCAGAAGGAGAAATTCCACAACCAGACAGCCCTACAGCAGCGAGTTTATTATTAAACAGTATTGCTGCCGACGGAGGAACTCCGTATGATGTAGACAACCCAGCACTTTCATTTACAGAAGCTCAAAACGTATTTTTACCAAGTATTTTAGGCATTGATTTCCGTGTAGACAGAAACGTTGTTCCTGCAGGCCCAACTGCTAGATTCCCTATGTTTCAAGGGTGGGAGACCTTACCCAATGGAGACCGTAGAGAGGGATATTATGTGATTACCGAAGCATCAGACAGTGACCTAGCTACAGAATTAGGAGTTATTTATGCCCCTAGAATGGCAGAAGCCATAGGCTCTGGAGGCGAACAAAATTCAGAATGGACTGAAGACGGGAGGCTTATTTTTGAAGGCTCGGTTGATTTTTCTCCCACGAGAGATTTGACTGCTGGGGGAGCCTCTCCTGATGGTGCATTGGTTGGCTTTCCTCCAGCACAAGTGATTCCTGGGGCTGTAGCAGATGCCAACTGGTCTTCGTATGTGGTATTGCCTGACACTAATATTGTCATCAACGCACAATTGGTTGCCAATAGTACAGGAATTCACGATAGAATTCCGCATCCAGATGGGAATACTCAAGCACAGGAAGATGATCTAAACAATCCAAACTTAGCTATCGATCAAGCGTCGGTTGTGATGCAACTTTTAGATGGATGGCACGCTGGTCAACCGTACTATTTTCATATTGTAACTGATACTTCAGATCCTGCACCAGCCGCTATTGAGTTAGGCGTATTTGCACCGCGATTAAACAACTTACCCGCTTTTGGATTATTCCCAGGAGGTTCTATGTTGCCTTTTAGCCCAACTGCCAATGGTAGAACTTTTGATAACGGTGACGGACTCGGCGTACAAGGTTTGAATACTGCTTCTTTAAGTGATCGTCAGGTACAAGATCCTACAAATACCTTCCCGATAGATCCGAGTGATACTCGTTATGCACCAATGTGGGATGCACATATCACAGAATTTACGGTACCCGAAGCAGAGCGTCCTATCCTAACAAGTTTTGAGCAAATAAATGATCTTCTAGATCAAGGCATCTTGATTCCTTTTAGAGGCAATGCAAATGCAAGTCCGCTAGCAAATTCCTTATCAAACTCATTGACAGCAACAGGAGCGATTATTAACTGTCCCGTCATTACACAACCCGATGCGAGTGTGATTGGAACTCAAATTGGATTACCAAGAAATCAATAGTGTCAATTGTATGTTGATAGAATCAAGAATTTTTTTTTGATTGGGAGGGGGCTGTCTGAAAGGATAGCCTTCTCTTTTTGTTTTATGTTATACCAATTATCAATTCCCCATCATCCGTTTCCATAAGGTAGCAAAAATAGCATCGGTATTTTCCATCTTGGGGCGATCTTCAGTGGCGGTGATTGTTCCGTTTTTCTCTTCTAGAATGTATCTAAACACAAATTGCGGTTTTTGGGGGTCAATGGAAATTAGGCCAAACCGCAAATCATTATACACCCACTGATCGTTTTCTTTTTCTAAAATATACCAGCCTTTTGAAATCTTACTAAGACGTTGTACGGCATCGGTCGCGGCAAGTTCTTGTGACGCTTCTCGATTTTTAGGAAAAGGCGTAAATGTGACAGGTTGTGAGTCAAAAAAAGAATAATCTCCAATTAGATAGTTCTCTCCTGCATCTACATTGGCATTCCATAAAATCGTATTTAAAGGTGCAGGACGCATCGATATTCCTGAATAGGCAATGTTTTGTTGTTCTAGTTCCGCAGTGATTTTAGAATATGCTCCCCATTTTAAGAATAAGGTAATGACCAGATATCCTGTACTTAGATAAATTCCTAAATTGTTTATTCGCTTTCGCGAAAGCGTACCCTTCTTTTTAAAAGCCGCGATCACAAGACAGGTTAAAAACGGAACGGTGTATAAAGGGTCGATGACAAAAATACTATTGAACGCGAGCCGCACATCAAAAGGCCAGAATAATTGGGTCCCCCAGGTGGTAAATGCATCTAATAGCGGATGGGTAAAGAGTCCCCAGAAAAAGAGTTTTGCCCAGCCTTGCCAGCCTACATCGGGTCGTTTCTTGATCTGATGCACGAGCCAACCAAGTATAGGCGCCATGAGTACCGAAAAGACAATAGAATGACTGAACCCTCGATGCATTTCTGTGGCGGTAATGGTATCTGTGAGAAAGCGGGCAGCAACATCTAGATCAGGAATGGTTCCTGCAATGGCGCCCCAGAGCATGGCTTTGTTTCCTACTTTTTTGCCTAAAACGGCTTCGCCTACAGCGGCTCCTAAAACGACTTGTGTTAAACTATCCAAGGGTTAATGATATAATGGGTTAATGGGTTAATGGGTTAATGGGTTAATGGGTTAATGGGTTAATGGGTTAATGGGTTAATGGGTTAATGGGTTAATGGGTTAATGGGTTAATGGGTTAATGGGTTAATGGGTTAATGGGTTAATAAAGTAAATGAAATAATCATTTAATCTAAAATAATACTACGTGAAACAATACTTATTTATACACATATTTTTTTGCTTGTGTTTGAAAAAAAGCTATTTAAAAAGATATAGACGATTGAAAATACCAGTGTTGTTTTTCTCTAGTGATACTACAATTAAAAGTATCTTGAGTTTTTAAATTCAATACTTCAAAGTATTCTTCTTCCTGTGGATATAATCTATTGTTTCTTATAATTTTATATTGACTTCTATCAATTGCTTCTATATATTCTAATGCTTTATGTTTATCCGCACCGAATTTTAATTTAAAATATCTGGAATAAATATAAGCGTCTTCGCACAATTTAGTTTGAAAATCTGGACTCCCTTCTGGAATAATTATGAAGGTATCGTCATTATTTATAAATCCTACTTCTGGTTCTATCTCTTCTCGATGATATTCTAATTGATAATACACCAACGTATCTGCTATTTCTTTACTCACTAATACAACATCATCTCCCCATAATCTTGTATATCCATTTTCAATCAGACCTTCACAAGTGAGCTTATGATTTATTTCAAAAGGTTTTCTTACGTCAACTTTTGATTGTCTATTGCAAGATAATAGTATTAAAAAAAACAGTATATAAATAGAGAGTCTTTTACACATGTTGATCAACAATAATGATATTCTAGTCAAGTGTTAGCAGCGACATATTAAATTTTACATCATACTAACTAATGTACCTTAGTTCGTTTAAAAAAATAGTTCTTTTTCTTTTTTTCATTACCAAAAAAAGTGTGATTTCCACTTTAGTGACAACAATGAAAAGATTCCCGCCTCCGAGGGAATTGTTACACATGCTGATCAATGAGAATGGCATTTCCGTCAGGATCTAGGAGTACGACGCTGGCAGGACCTGTCGTCGTTTCATCAGCTTCGCGTTCTAGAGGGATGCCTTTTGCTTTGAGGTGTTTTTGAATATCTCGTACATCGGTAAAATCGTCTAATGGATTGGCATTTTCATCCCATCCTGGGTTGAATGTTAGAATATTTTCATCAAACATCCCTTGAAAAAGTCCGATGAGGGCATTGCCATTTTTCATAATTAAATAGTTGTGATCTGGATCGCCTGCAAAAACGTCAAATCCTAAGGTTTCATAGAATGTTTTTGATACTTGAAGGTCTTTGACACTTAAGCTCGCAGAAAAGGCGCCTAGTTTCATAATGATTGGTTTTTAAGGTTATTGCTTAAAAATAGTGAATTGTCAGGAGAGTTGAGGAATTCGGTGATTTCGATACAGGTTTGCTGGAAAAGCAAAAGCACTCCATCAGCTAGTAGTTAGTTTCTATAAAACCCTACAGCGAGGAGACTGAGTGATTTTATATCAGAACAGCGTGATGATCTAAAATTGTATCGAAGTCACCGGGGTTGAGGGGTTGATGAGTTTAAAAAGACATATGCGTTTCAAAGAATGAGATTCCCGTTCCGTTTTTTTACTCATTTTTGATTGAATTTGAGATATTTCATACTAACCGATTCCTATAATGGAAACTAATTGAATCATTTCTCATGATAAATAGGAACGACTTACATACAACAAGTTAGTTATTTTATGTACTTTTAAGTATGACTGTGCAATAGACACAAGGTGTACAAAATACAATTCATAAGTGCTACATCTAAGATTGGTGCTTATGAGTAACGTTTACACAATTCTTAAATATGGCGCTGTGTCAATTTGAAAAGCTAGTATCTTTTTATATGCTACATTTCACACAGACACCGTTTGTGGTAACTAAATAAAACGTGAATGATGAAGACAATACTAAAAACAATCCTGATTTTTTTACTGCTAATGACATCGTTTATTGGCAAAGCACAGATGAATTATGAAAACTCAATCAATCTTCAGGAAGAAAAAGAACAACGTGTTTTTCTTTTCGTACATGGAGCCTGGGGAGGTGGTTGGGAATACTCAAAAGTTGATTCTATTCTGACTAAAAAAGGAGACAAAGTATATCATCCAACGCTTACTGGACTTGGGGAAAAGGTTCATTTAGCAACTAAAGAAATTGATTTAACTACACACATTACGGATATTATAAATGTTATAAAGTTTGAGAATTTGGACAATATCATCTTGGTTGGACATAGTTATGGGGGTATGGTGATTTCGGGAGTTGCAGAGCAAATACCAGAAAGAATTGGTCAGTTGATTTATTTGGATTCCTTTGTTCCTAATGATGGAGAGAGTGTACAATCAATTAACGGAGATGAGGTATGGAACAGTATGATTGTACCAAAAATAGAAGACGGGTTTGTGCTATATCCTTTTGGGCCAACCAGCCCAACCCATCCTACTGATGTTCCACATCCACTTAAAACTTTTACGGAAAGGTTGTCAATTAAGAATCCTCTTTTAAAGGATATTCCCACGTCATATATTCTAATGAGACAAGATGGAGTAGCAAACTTTGAAGAGTGGGGTTCTAAAAGAGCCATAGCGAATGGGTGGGATGTTTATGAAATGGAAGGTGGGCATTATGCAATGAGAGACCAGCCAGATAGATTAGTTGAGAAGTTAGAGCTTATACTCAAAAACTGATAGCCAACTAAAATAACGGCCACTTAGAACGGTAATTGAGCTTGTCAAAATGCTCAGCACACCGACTTTTTAGGAGAAAAGTCTGAACAAAGAGCATTTCACTTCTTTTTAGTACACTTTCGTAAAAAAACGAAAGCATTTCATCACTTACCTAGCTAGTATACAAACTTACTTTTAACTTATGTAAATCCCGTCCCTTTACGAAGATTTTAAAAAAATAGAATTAGTAATCCCTAATCGAATGGAGCCCATTTCAAGTAGGCTTTCTAGATTTTGCTTGTAGTCTTTTGCGAATACTAGTAATGAGGTAACACCAAAAAATGAGAGGGTCTTACCTCATGTTATTACAAACACGAAAGAATCATCCTGTGTGGCTATGATAAGAAAAACCACATCTTTTACATGGTTCACTCGGGTGACCTATAAATTCACCGCACTGTTCTGTATGTCCTGAATAATTAAATTCAGTTTTAATTCGTTCCCTTTTTAGTGTAATTTTTTGATCTAGTATTATAATAAAATAATTAATGGTTTATATAGACTCATCGTTAGTATTCCTAAAGGTCATCAAAACCATTGTTTTACATTCGCTTTATATCAAAGTAAAATCCAGACAAAACCCCCATTGCTACCCCGCTTTTTACCTTTTTATGAGTCAATTTTAGGTGTTTCTTAAAGTTATAAGCTCAGGATGACAATACGCTACGATGACTATTTCCTAACGTCTCACATCATTACTAATCATTTGTAATGGTTATAAACGCTTTGAGTATGTAATTAAAACCACTAAAAATGTGAAGGTTATGATTTTTGTGGTATTTTTGGGGGGGTGATATAGAGTAGTTGTGCAACATTTCCAAAAAAACCGAAAACGAATGAAAAAAACATTTATATTACTTTTAGCAATAGCGACATTTTACAATTGCAAGGAAGAAACTAAAATTGATGCAAAATATGTCATTGCCAAATTTCAAGAGAATACAGACCGAATAAATACTTTGGAATATCGAATGCAGAAAATTGACACCTTTGCCAATGGTGGAACTGTATGGAATAATACTGGAATTGCTCTAATAGAAAAAGATAAAAACGATAACGTTTTTGGTTTTTCTTTTTATGGTAAAAGAGACGATATTGACAAAGAATATATTTATGACGCTGGAAAAAGGTTTGAAATCTCGAAAACTAGTAAAACTTATGAGGTAGAACCTGGAAACTTTGGATTTATTGGAAGTCCTGGCGGACAAATGGTTCATCAAAATATTTTCAAACTTGACTCAATCTATAAAAATATAACTCTTTCAGAGACTCAAAATTCCTATTTACTTTCTTACGAATTTGAGAATGATACGGTTTACGATGTATCTAATAGATTAAAAGTTTATGAACTCAACAAAACAGACTTTTTCCCAATTCAAATTAAGCAAACATCAGAACGTCTCGGAAATAAATCAGTTTCAATTGCAAAATTTAGCGATATAAAAATTAACGAAAACGTCACACGTACAATAAAGGAATCAAAACAGGAATTACAGAATTATACAATAACACAGCCAGAAAAAAGAAAGCCAAATAAATTACTTTCCAAAAAACTACCCTTAATGGAATTACCTGGTTTGTTTGACAAGAATACAATCATAAAAGTTAACAACAATAAATTGACTTTGATTGACTTTTGGGAAGTTTGGTGTTCACCTTGTATTGCATCATTCCCGAAAGTGGAAAGTCTAAAAAACAAGTTTGAATCTGAATTAAATGTTTTTGGAATAGTTTCTGAAGACTACGAAAGCGCAATCAAAATGGTCGAAAAGAAAGGCACAACTTTTCAAAATTTGATTGGAAATAATAAATTGGAAAAAGAATTTGGTGTCAATAGTTGGCCAAGATACTTTTTAGTAGATAAAAACGGAATTGTACAAAAAGAATATTTTGGATTTTCGGAACAAATCGAAAAGGATATTAAAGAATTTATAACCAAATAAAAACGTTGCACAACACCGGTAACCATTGCACACATCCATAATTCTAATAAAAACGACTCATTTAAAGCCTCGCTGCCGAGGCTTTTTTTTATACCATCTGGTATTGAGGTGTGATTTTAAAAACGGTTATATCAAAGCAAAATCTAGACAAAAGCTCCATTCCTAACTCCACGTTTTACCTTTTTATGAGCGAATTTGAGATACTTCTTCAAATTATAAACTCAGGAGGACAATATGGCTACGATGACTATCTCCTAACGTCTCACATCATTTATAATAGTTTTTAACGATTATAAACGCATTGAGCATGTAATTAAAATAGCTAAAAATGCGAATGTTACGTTTTTTGTGGTATTTTGGGCGATGGCATGAAATAGTTAGCAACAACCTAAAACCGACTATGGGAAAAACGAGAAACTTACATGGAATTCCTGGAAATCTTGCCTTGAGTTATTTAAGTACGCTAGGATATTATGATGGAGGATATATGGCTGATTGGTTGAACTACATCGCTCATGAAAAGAATATAAAGGAAATCGAAATTCACATTCTAAATAGTAAAATTGAACCGATTGAAACAGACATCAGACCCCTAAAAGCAGGGTTGAATAAATTAAGAGGAATTCTGAATAAAGAATTATCTATTCACGGATTTGAAAAGGATTTTATAACAAAAGCGGTTATGAAATTTGAAATACCGATCAACAACCCAAGATTTAAAAATACCATTTATTGCTATCCATTTATCGAGGACAAAACTGGAAAAATTTACATGCCAAAAAAAAGAATAAAAGAAACTGCATACGAAGTTGATTTTAATCCAATAAAGAAGTTAAGAATAAAAACTGGACAGATTAAAGACAGTTGGATTAGTAGCATTAAGAAAATGCTGAATTGAAAAAAGGAAGTTGCTGAAACACGTAATGAAATCATACATAAAACCGTTCTACCTCAAATTGAGAAAACCATTTGTGCTTAAACAAACAATGAGAATAAACATAATATACTTTATCATTGCTGTTGGATTATTCACAAGCTGCATAAATATGAATGATCCAGAAGACCAGGCTCAATACATTAGTTGTTACAATTCATTTGATCCTGTTTTAGTAAATCTAATACCAAAGAAAATTCCAAATAATTATGTGAGTTTCGGGTATGCTTCTCTTGATTACCTTGATAAAGTAGACGATTATGCAGGAATGTATATAACAACCAAGATTTCGGATCTAAAGGAATACAGCAGTTTAAAAGACAACTATTCTAAACAAGCAAAAGCTATAAAAAACTCTTTAGATAGCTGTTTAATTATAATAAGCACTTACGGAGAATTAGACATTGGTGCGCAAGGGGATTTTAATTGTGACAATCCAATTCCAATACCTCAATATGGAATTTGTAAGGAGAACAATTCAAATCAGCTATGGGAACGAGAGGGAAATCTAGAGATAATTATTCTCGATTATCAATACTCAGATTTATCAAAACGAACTGACCAAAAAAAAAGAAAAGACATTCCATCTGAATTATCAACTGGATATTCAAAAGGAATTACACTTAATAAAAATAATATGACAATTCAGAAATGGATTGTAGTTTGGTAAAACATGGGAGATGAACATAAAGAAAACATTATTAAAATACGTCACTTTATTACTTATTTACATTGTAATTGTTCGATTTCTTCAGCCATATAGTTTAGAGATATACTATACCATAATTGATGATCCTATTGATAATCAAAACACCATTCAAACTATTCAGTCGATAATGGCTCTAGTTACGTTTATAATTAATATAGTTTTTGTAATTATTATGGTTATTGATTCGAAATCAAAAGAAATACTAGATTGGCTGATTATCCTGATTACACTTTTTAGTCCTGGAATTGGAATCACAATCTTTATTGTATGGCAGATTTACAAAGAGCTCATTCTAAAATACGAATCACAACAACTCAAACCATAAAAACCCAAAACCCAATGAAAAGCAAAGAAGAGAAAAAGAAAAAGGATATCTCCAAAGTAGTCGATATGGATGGTATTGAGGTTGTTCCATCTAAAATGCTTATTTACGAAACCGTAAAGGAAAAAAATGCTGATGATAAAATAGATCTTTCAGTTTTATAATCAATGATCAATAAACTAATACGGGATCTAGGTGTTATCTTTTATTATGTACGCTTTCCACTCTCAATCCACAATCTCCATTTTCTTCAATAAGAAACTCGCATTCATATTTTGGCAAATCCCTTCTTTAAAGGTGTAGTCAAAATAGAGTTCATCGTTTTCAATACGGGCATCAAAATAGTAGTTTTTGACTTGGGCCAACTCCTTTGCGGCTTCACATAAGCTTAAATCATGCGTCGCAATAATTCCTGTCGATTTTGAAGCGACGAGCTTATCTACGAACTTACGCGACCCGATCGCTTTATCAGTACTGTTGGTGCCTTTTAAGATCTCATCTAAGATGATAAAATACCTATCATTTTTTATCTCATCTACGATAAACTTCAGACGTTTTAATTCGCTAAAGAAATAACTTTCATCATCCGTAAGGCTATCTGTTGTGCGCATACTAGTGATGAGTTTAATCGGGGTATAGCTTGTTTTTTGGGCACATACTGGCAATCCAATATTGCTCATCACAATGTGTAAAGCCACCGTTCGCAAAAAGGTACTTTTTCCTGCCATGTTGGCGCCGGTGATGATAAAGAACTGTTCGGTATCTATGGTCACATCATTCAGCACTGCTTTTTTGGGGTCTAATAAAGGATGGGCTGTCTGCGTGGCTTTAAGTGTTACTTGGGTGTTAGTAATCTCAGGATAGGTATGCGATGGGTGGTTAAAATCATAATTCCCTAAACTATTGTAGGCATCAAAAAAAGCAATGATCTCAAACCAAATGGCAACATCGTCTTTATGTGCGGTTATCCATGTTTCGATGTTAGACACCACTAATAAATCTCTCAAGAAAAAACCGTTGGCGATAATACCCACCAATATATTATTGCGTTGGTCAAAAGCGTCCAAATACCTAGAAAAAATACGTAATACCCCAGATGCTTTTTGAGACGTATTGATAATATGTGCTCTTTTCGCTTTAAGCAAATCACTCGTAAATGGTTGCTCTTCTATCTTGGCCAATAATTTATAATACTGATCAAAGGTGCTTTGTATTTTTCCGACATAGGCCGCAAGCTCATTGATTTTTTTGACAAATCGGCCTACAATAGCTAAGCCTAACAAAAACCATCCGATTACCAAACCGCCATGGATAAAGCCAAAAAAGTATAAGACTAGGGCAACTAATGAAAGCCCTGAAAAAATCCGCGTTCCTATTTTTGTGCCTTTAGGAATGAACGGTGTATAGGCTTGCAACCAATCTACTACTGTACTAGCGGGTACTTCTGTTTTAACCAAGGACGCAATGCCTGAAAATTGTTGTCTCCACTCTGGAAGTGTGCTTAGTTCTTGTATGGCTTTTTGCTTGGCTGGAATGTCCGTAATCTCATTGGCTTTTACGATATGAGCAAGCACTTCTGTCCCACTTTCTAAGGCTGTTCTATTGAGGTATTGAAAAAAAGAACCACGTCCAAAAAGATCAATATCCTGACTGTAAAAATGGGTTGGATCATGGTATTCTTTCCCGGAAGGTAAGTCATAAAAATCACGATCCAGTACCTTTAACTCGGTTTCATTGATAGCCACGAGTGCTTTTAAAAGATCCCGCTCATACACAATTTTCCCATGGCGCACGACTAAAAAAACAAATAAAACTAGCTCTACCAATAAAACGCCAGCCATCAATTTCCAATAACCAAAGGTGGCATATATACTTCCTATAATTCCTAAAAACAAGAGTAAACGGAGCGTGCTTGAAAGGTTTAATTTCCTTTTGATACGCGCAAGGGCTTCTTGATGCGTTGCTTTTTGATGTGTATAAAACTGGGATGGGTGGTTCATGAAATTTTTAGAGACATTTATAATGAATGGGGTGATATTCCCATGTAAAAAGACTATAGGTTTTCGAGTTCGTTGCGAAGTTTTTTGGTCATCTTACATACGACAAGCTCATACGAATGATCGATGAGTTCTGTGATTAATTGGGGTGGTAACTCTTGTAAAATAAGTGTATTCCAATGCAATTTACTCATGTGAAAAGCGCCTGTAATACTCCCATCATATTCTTCTCTGAGGGTCACAGAACGTTCTGGATCACATTTTACGTTAATCGCGGCAGGAATGCGCTCCAGACCACTTAAGACAAACATCTTTCCCATGACTTTAAAAACAAGTGTTTTCTCATCAAAAGGAAACTCCTCCGTCACTCCTTTCTTTGCAATGCAATAATTTCGTACGTCTTCGATGTTCATAGTTGCTAGTTACTATCTTTACTTTTTAATCTTATATCCAATAATAGGTTTGTCATCTGCGTAGATGATAAGAGATTGCGCTTTGGTTTTGACAGCAATGGTGCATGCTAGCGTATTATTTTCTATGGTAAAATCAGTTTTTATTTTTTCTGAATTATCTACCGTATAACTCACATTTTCTGCGGTGATGCCTTGTAACGAAAATACAATGCCTTTGAACAACTCTTTCATCTTAATAACACCTTCTTTGGGGCTTACGTTGGCTATGGTAAGTCGCTTGCGAATGACTAAAGGCTGCTGACTAAAGGCTTCTCTTGATAGCTTAAAATCTACATACGCATCGTCAAATACTTCAGGATAATGATTCTTTAAAAACAAAGGCGCTGGCGTATCAAAATAGTAATACGATGGCGATTTAATAAATACCTCTTGGTATCGCCCTGCACCCCACGTAGGATCTAACAAAATGGGGGTATTATCAATAATCGCGACCATCCACATGTGATTTTTATTAAAATCACGCCCTATATCCGCTGGTTGTGTCTTGGTGTCTCCTCGCACCACATAGGCTTGTATGTCTAGTAACTCGCATAAGCGTTCCAGTGTTAATGCATACCCTTCACACACAGCGATGCCTAGCTGTAGCGTTCTATCAATAATGGCTTCTCTGGTTTCTGCCATTTTTTCGTCACGCTCTTCCAAAATACGGTATTGAAACTGATAGGTATAATATTCCTGAGGATCATACGCCACATTCTCGATCAACCACGAATAGGCGGCTCTGAGTTGTTCTTTGGGGTTGGTAAAGTCTTTTTTTATTTTTTTTGCGAGGGCTTGTGCCGTGGGATATTTCTTCGGATAAAAAGAGACTGTTGCATCTACTTTTTCATAGTCCTGACTGATACCAGCTATCGGTACACAAAGTCCTATCAAAAGGCATATACAGATGCGGATGTTATGTATTGATAATGAGGGCATCGGCTACTTCGTTAGGGGTCGGTTTTTCAAACCAGGTTTCCATAAATTCCATATCGGTTTCAGATACTTCAAATTGAAACGTGGCTCCTTTTTCTTGGTTGCGTTGCTTCACACGTTGCGTTCGTATCTCTAATGGGATATCTAAAAAGTGTATTTGGAAGGGGATGTTATGCGCTTTCGCGAAAGCGTAAAAACGTTCCCTCCGCTCTTTTTTGGCAAACCCTAGGTCTAGAATTGCTGGAGTCCCTACCGATGCCAATTGCACCACAAGCGATTGAATCATGGTATCAGAGCGATGAATGCGTTCCAAAAACCAATCTACACCATCTTCTGAAGTTTTATCCGCTAAAAACAGCGTTTTATTCCAATGATCTATCGAAAAAATAACGCCTTGCTCCTTCTCTTTTAAGGAGAGAGCATAGGTGGTTTTACCAGCGCCTGTATTGCCAAGGATAAGGTGTATCATTAGGCTTTGAGTTTTGGAGTTTCTTCGGAAGCTGTTATTTTTAACGCATCATAATTGAGTTGCCATCCGATGGTTTCTACCAATTTCTGGATCAGAATAATGGTATCTAGTGCTTGTTTAGAGGCTTCTTTATACAATCCGCTAGAGGGGATTTTGTCGACAATATGCCGTTTTGCTTCCTTATTGATTTCGGTGAGATCAGTACTTGTGATAGGGTTTGCCCACCCGTCTTTTTTATCGTAGAATTTAAAATCCGTTTCGATAGAGAGTAATTCTGGTTGTGGGAAATCATAGAGTTTAATCGTTTTGGTCTCCTCATCTGCTTCCATCTTAATTTTAGTAAGATCAAATCCTATGTGAGCTTTGGCATCAATGAGAATCAAGGCTTTTTTGGTTCCTAATAGCTTCTGAATCCACCGATCTTTAAGGCTTTCATAATGGTAGATTTCGGCAAAGTCTCCCTCTACTGTAATAAACTTACAGACAGAACGAATGCGTTCCATGAGCACCATTGACTGGGTATGAACTTTGGCTTTGTTTCCTCTTCTGGCAAAGCGTCCGTATAAAAAGTAGGCAACAATAGCGCCTATCGCTAGTCCTAAAAATAAAAACTCCATGGTGTAAATATACTATAAAGACCGCTTTGCTGATAGATTATAGATCATAGATCGCTTCGCTAATGGAATTTATTTTACTTCAAATATATTGAAAAACTAATTAGAAAAAGAGCGTTTGGGGTTTGTTTGGTGCTGGAGGCTGGAAGTCTGAAGTGGGAAGCTTTTTTTGAGATTTGGAATTTGTGATTTGTGATTTTAAGATACTAGGTGCTGGGTGCTAGAAGTTGGAAGTGTTGGAAGCTGGAAGGGTGAAGCTTGAAGTTGCTGGATGCTGGGTGATGGGTGCTGGATGCTGGATGCTGGGTGCTGGGTGCTGGAGGCTGGAAGTCTGAAGTGGGAAGCTTTTTTTGAGATTTGGAATTTGTGATTTGTGATTTTAAGATACTAGGTGCTGGGTGCTAGAAGTTGGAAGTGTTGGAAGCTGGAAGGGTGAAGCTTGAAGTTTCTTTTGAAATTTGGAATTTGAGATTTGATAGAAAAAATTTACAAATCCCCTAGATGAGTGTATTTAAAGCCTTTCTCATATTTTAAACCATAGCCTAGTATTCTATCAAACGCTGCATGGGCAAAAAGGATCGTGCCTATAAGCATCAGGATATCGTTTTGGAGATAAACGCCTATCAAGTATAAGACTATCGCAAGGCCTTTGTGATGAAACAAATTGTAAGAGAAAGCACCTACTTTATTTCCAAACGCATAGCCTATCATCCCAATATCCGGCGTGAGTAGCAATACCAAAAACCACCACCATGCAAATGGAAGTAAACTAAACAAATAGATACCGAATCCAAATTGTGCGAGTTCTTCTAATTTGAGGGTTGTTTTCATAGATTAATCAGCAATAAATTCCTTAATATTTTTTTGAAGCCATCTTCCAAAAAAAGCAATGCCTCCAAAAATCAATACAGGAATAATTACATCAAGAATTTGAAAATTTCTAGATTCAAAGATTTTCATTAGAAATGTAATTATTAAAAAAATATAAACTGACAGATATAGCCAATACATTTTGTAAATCAGTTTTAGTTTAGTTTTTTCTCCTTCCTCAATTTCAATGATCGTTTTTGGCCAGAAAAAAGTAGACTTTGAAATTAGTATTACCTTATGTTCTGATATAACTCCACTAAACTTTTTCTTATCTCCCACATATTTATCAAACTCCTTGAAGTATTTTATCAAGTTAATACTCAGTTTTGGTTCACTAGATAATTCTTTAGCAATTTTTCTTTTTATATAATTACCTGAATAATCAGAATAAATCATTTCAGTTCGCTTAATCATAAACTTATTATTTACTACTTACCCTATTTTATACAACACCGGCTTACTAGGGCTAGCATCATTTTCAAAAGGAGCGATTTGTAAGTTGAGTAAATAGGAGCCATCTTCTATTCTGTGAGGTACGTAAATCATTTCGGTGATGGTGGCATCCATACGGATCGTACCATCTAGATCCCAAAAAGCTCTGTGTGCTTTGAGTTCGCCTTCATCTTTTTCACGATCGACACTTGGTAAATCAATAAGCAAGTGTTTTATGCCTAATTGCCTTAAAAAAACCATTGCACTTTCTTCTATATAGGGCCAATTGGTATGTGCCCAGTTTTTGGTTTTTTTCTTTTCAGTATTCGGAATGGTTCTGATGACTAATGCTTCTGGACTTTTTCCTTTCAGGTCGTATTGTAATTGTTTTTTTGAAATCACAAAATCATCTCCGTGTTGCTCTGGCGCTACGGTAATAAGCTCTGCTGTATAGAAAAAATGTGTAAGATGCTCATTGATACTATGTACCTTTTCTGTGATGTGTCCAACGCATTCCGTATGGGTTCCATGTGCATGTGGATTGAACGTAATGGTATTAAAATTCACGTCCCCTCCTTCACTTACTTTGCCTATCCAATCGTCTGACTGCACAGGTACGATAGTAGGTTTATCAATGTACCAAGCCGCTGGGTTTTGAGCATCGCTCAAGGGTATAGAGATGTCTATGGGTTTTGATAAATTGACCGAAAATGTTTGTTTTTTATGCGTGATGGTTGCTTTCATGTGTATGCTGAACTTGTTTCAGGAGTCCTCGTAAGGGTTTACTGAGTCTATCTTAAAATATAAATTAATTAATTCAGGATTTTTCGATTTGATTAAATTCCATTTCCATTCTTTATGCCAATTTTTTATTTGCTTTTCTCTCTTAAAAGCATCAGAAATATCGTCAAATTTTTCAAAATATACTAGTGTAAATACTGTGTATTTTTTGGTAAATAGAGCTTCTTTTCCAGAAACATGGAGATCTACTCTCTTCTTCAAGTTTTTTGTTGCTCCTGTATATAATAACGTTTTACGCTTATTAGTTAATATATAAAATATCCAGATATCATTCTAAGATTGATTAGAATTTTGATCAAAAGGATGCTGAAACAAGTTCAGCATAAATAAATCTGCTGCGATGCCGTCACTTAAAAACTTTCCTTTTTTGGTAACGTACAACCGATCGGCTTCTTGGAATAAAAAATGAGCCTCGATATGCGATTGGGCTTGTTGAAGTAAGTAGCGATGCATTTTATCTCCAAAAAGCGTTTGCACTTCTGAGAGGGAAACCCCTTTTTGAGTCCGCAGTCGAGTCATCACATATTCATTGTATTGATCGGTGAGGGTTAATTCCTCTACGTCTTGAGGTAACATATCTTGTGAGATAGCTTTTATATATCTTGGATTATTACTCACATTCCATGCCCTACGTTTGCCGTCATAACTGTGGGCTCCGGGACCAATTCCTATATAGCTTTTGCCTTCCCAATAAGCCGTATTATTCTGGGAGAAAGCGCCTGGTTTCCCAAAATTACTGAACTCATAATTATGATATCCTTCCGCTTCTAAACGTTCTACCAATATCGCATGATGTGCTTGGGCTACCTCATCTTCTACAGGCGGAATAATTCCCTTTTTTATGAATTTTTCGAGGGCTGTTTTAGGTTCAACCGTCAAAGCATACGCCGATATGTGTGGTACATCCAGCGCAAGGGCTTGCTCAATATTTTGAATCCATCGGGCGGTACTCATTTCTGGGATACCGTATATCAGATCTATGGAGATATTCTGGAACCGCTTTCGCGAAAGCATAATACACTGCAACGCCTCAGTTGCATTATGCGCCCGATTCATTAGTTTTAAATCTTCCTCAAAAAAGGATTGTACTCCAATACTCAACCGATTAATCGGAGAGGCATGTAAGGCTTCTATTTTTGCTTCTGAAAGATCATCTGGATTGGCTTCTAAGGTGATTTCTGGGTCGGTTGTTACTTGGTAATGGGTATATACCGTTTGAATTAAAAGGGTGATTTCTTCGGTTTCTAAAACCGATGGGGTACCACCGCCAAAATAAATACAATCCACCACCTCATCTCGAAACTCGTCTTTACGCAATTCTAACTCCCGAATCAACGCCTGAATCATCGCGTCTTTTTTTCCCATAGACGTAGAAAAATGAAAGTCACAATAGTGACACGCCTGTTTACAAAATGGGATATGGATGTAGATGCTGGACATTACTAATGAGTTAATGGGTTAATGGGTTAATGAGTTAATGGGTTAATGGGTTAATGGGTTAATGGGTTAATGGGTTAATGGGTTAATGGGTTAATGGGTTAATGGGTTAATGGGTTAATGGGTTAATGGGTTAATGGGTTAATGGGTTAATGGGTTAATG
>NZ_JBHSFV010000024.1:0-25067 GCF_042653865.1 Dokdonia ponticola
CATTGGTTAAGGTAACATCTCCTGTATTGGTCACAGTAAACACATAGCTTATCGTCTCGCCAACTTGTGCAAAACCATCGCCATTCTCATCATTAAATACCCCCGTCTTGATAATGGAAATACTTGGATTCTGGCACAGTGGCGTTACCGTAGCATCGTCATTATCGATGGCCGTCCCTGAGGTATCGCTAACTACCGTCGTGTCGGGAGCTGTACCATCCACCGTAGCGCTGTTGGTTACACTGCCCGTGTCAATATCATCCTGAGTAAAGGCGTAGTCTGCGGTATAGGTCCACACTTCTCCTGGGTCTAATTCGTTATCACCATTGGTATCGCCATTTACAAAAACAATGGGTACAATAGGATTGGGTGCTTGTAAAAGAGGGTCGGTGACCGTAACAGTGCTTAAGGGTACTGTTCCTGGATTGGTCACCGTAAAGGTGTAGGTGATAACTTCACCCACATTGGCACACGCATCACCATTACCATCTACAAACAGTCCGGTCTTTACCAGTTCTACCTGTGGTACGAATAGAGTGGCACATTGCACCTCACGAATACATACATTATCATCATGGCTTATCAAAACGCAATACTGCTGTCCATTTAAAGTTGTTGTCGCCGTTACATTGAGTGTTGAGTTGGTCTCTCCTGCTATAGGAGTTCCCCCTGCATCTGGGTCGCCTAGATACCATTGGTAATTAAGCCCTGCGTCGGCATTGCCTGGATTTGCATAATCTGGTGTGGTGGTTGGCGCTGTACCCGTATAAGTGGTGGTCTCGTCCCCTCGGGCTGTTACACTAAAGGTTGCAAGAGTACCGTCAATGGCGTATTGATCAGAAGGGGAGGCAGTTACCACTACCTGTGTGGCGGACGTTTCAGTGCCATTAGCGCCGTCGTAACCGCCTGTACCATTATTTACTTGACCATTGGCATCTACCGTTACTGAGGGTGGTGTTGCTGTACCATTATCTAAAATACCATCATTGTTACCATCTA
Source organism: Dokdonia ponticola (assembly GCF_042653865.1). Taxonomy (NCBI): domain Bacteria; kingdom Pseudomonadati; phylum Bacteroidota; class Flavobacteriia; order Flavobacteriales; family Flavobacteriaceae; genus Dokdonia; species Dokdonia ponticola. The sequence continues at coordinate 1,000 of NZ_JBHSFV010000024.1, forward strand.
AACCGCCTGACTCTACTACGTCGAAACAGCCGTCGTTGTCACTATCCAAATCCAAGTGGTCTGGTATGCCATCCATGTCGGTATCACACAACCCTAATCCATGTAAGCCTACGCGCCAAGCATCCTGAGTATCATTCGTGGTATATTCAATTTGTAAGCTTGAAACACCTAGTCCAGAAAGGTTTATTATAGCACCCCTTCCACTAAATCCTCCTCCAGGCGTTGAAAACTGACCGTTAATCGTGGTAGGAATCCAAGTAGCAGATCCGCCGCCGCTATCTAAGTATGTTCCTGCAATAACCGTTCCTGTCAAATCTATTATTCCACCACCAGCATCAGTTGCCGTTACGGTAACAGGAAATGCATCTTTTAAAGCATCTAAAGAAAGTAAAACTACATCACTAGTCGCATTGATGTTTTCAAAGGTTAAACTATACTGTGATTGATTAAATCCTCTAATGACATTTCTACCCACATGGGTATCTATAATTGCTGAATTAGACGTTGTAACATCCAAATCAACATAACCCTCAGTTCCAGCATCCCAATTTGTAAAATTGACATCGTAACTGATTCCCTCCAATGAGGATGAAAGGTTAGTCAAATTTATACCAGTCATTGGAAGAGGTTGTCCTCCAAAATTTGCTGCTGAAATATTTGGTAAAACAGCACATTCTTCTGTATCCAAAATCCCATCATTATCGTCATCTAAGTCGCATGAATCTATTAAAAGGTCACCATCTGTATCTAATATATTGGCTGCTGTTAAGGTAATGCGGTTTGTTTCCTGCTGGACGGATGGGTCAGTGCTTAATGACACAATGGCAAAATATTCGCCCGGGTTGGTGGCTAAATACGTACTTGAGTTTGCGCCAGGAATCGGTGTTTCGTTAAAGAACCATTGGTAAGTGTCCCATACGCCAGAATTTACTGTAATTAAATTGTCACAACTTGTAACATCAAAAAAGGCTACTGGAAGGTTCTCAAATCCCCCATGATAACTACTAAATCCTATATTACCACTTGCTCCTATACTAGACACTTGGATGGCTGCCGAACTAGTAAAAGTATATCTAGCACCTGTAGTTACAGGGTTTACAATATAGTACTCCCAAAAAGAGGTGCCTGTAATACTTTGAGGAGAAGTTAGGGTAGCAGGTGGGCCGCCATTAATACTAACCTGCACAGGAACACCAACCCTAGCGATGACTCTTAGTCTAGTGTCCGAAAAGTTTTGGCCATCGATTTGACCTACAAATGGTATAGGATCTAAAGCATTCTCGGCAAAACCATTTAAAGGTGGTAAAAAAACGAGCCCTTGATTTCTATCATCATTAAGGACACATATTGCATGATGTACGTAGACAGGCTTAGAAGCCTCTATATACATAGCACCTCCAACAAATTGACTAGCTGGGATTAATGCATAATCTCCATTATTGATTGTGGTAAAAGCGGTAGAGGCACCATTTAAAAAGATATCTGTATTATTTGCAGTTGCTGTAATATATATTTTTTCTTTATTACATTGACTAGCTACTGCCGCATAAAACCTACCGACTATATCTGTAGGAACAATTTGATCTATACCATGATCCCTACTAATTGACACTACATCATTAGTTGCCATTATATTTTGGCCTCCCGTGTTCACAACAATATTACCCGTTGACACGATATCTGCGCCAAGCATTCCATCAATATCTGCTTGTAAATTAGTTGCTGGCGTTCTTATCTCGTAAATAACGCTTTGCCCTGCCGTTAAGGATACATTAATGGTTCCTGCATGCGTTACCCCAGTAATCTGGGTTGCGGGATTTATTCCCGAAATATTGACATTAGTATCTTCTATGGCTAATATAGAAAGATAATTATTGATGAAATCTTCTCCTTGAAAGGACCTAGCACCCGCCCATTTAAAATTTGTGCCAACAGCTACAGTTCCTTTAGCACTCAAAGAGGCACCTTGACTGTTAGATAGTTGCCTATATTCGGCATAAAATAAAGAGGCCGAAGAGGCTCGAAGTCCAACATTACTCATGGGACTTCCTAATAATGCTCTGTCCACAGAGATCGGCGCATTAGGCGGATTAGTTCCTAAGACAATTTCTGCTGGTGATGCATTAGAAATTGTAAATGGACTCCCTGGGATAGGCGTGCCTCCACCATCAGTAACCACAACACTAATGTTTGTAATTGATGGAGTCGATAAATATAAATATTCGTTATCAAAATTGGCTGGTAAATAACTTGCCCCAACATGAGGAGGGAAATAGTGTACTGTATCTAATTGTAGATTATAGTTATATTCTTGAAGATTTAAGTTTTTTGAGGTCTGTCCTACTTCGAGCTCCCAATCCCCATCTTTACCAGTAATATTAGTTGAGGCGGCAATAGATATTCCTAGTTCTTTTTCTAGATAGTTAACTGCTTCTTTTCCTTTTTGCCCTTTGGCAAACTCGCAACCGTAGATGTTAATCGATTGACGATTGACCATTGAAGATTGACTATTGTCATTAAAACCAAACTCAGATTGTATAAAATGGGCTATTTGCTCTTTTTGCAACCACTGCCCTTTGATGTACAATTCGCCAGGGCGACCATGAGAAAACAGATGAACTTCTGTGGCGTTGGTTGATGTTACAGCATTTTCTAAAATATACCTATCTGGAAGGTCATTATCCACATAAATAATTGAATGTTTTGATTCACTCTTGATGTCTTTAAAATTAGTACTAGCGTGCGATATACTTAACGTTATTAAATATATTAAGACTAAAAGATTATTCCTGTTTTTTCTTTGTGGCATGGGTCTTATTTGCTTTAAATTTTAACAAAATAGAGTGTGAGAAAAAAAGAAAAAAAATAAATTATAAGTTTTTTAAAATTGTATTTATCTCCCCCCTAACAAAGCAAGTTAAGGTCTAGTTATTACACAAATAATATAAATTCACAATCGTATCAAAAAATTAATAAGCGTCTACTTTTTTTACATAAACGCAAAACATTATGTCGTGAAATATTGTATTCTTCACCTCCTAAAATAGCGATACACTAAACTCTTAGTGTAATGAAAAGATCTTTTAATAGTGATTATTCAAAAAGAACCCAAAAAAGATTACTCGCTTTCTTTTAAACTTCAAGTCGTAGAAGAAATAGAGTCAGAGTCAGGTCAACTGAATAGACTTTCTGACCATCTTAAACATGGCATACAAGCTAAATCCACAATTATTTAATGGTTGCATAAATATGGTACCTTTCATTGGGAAGACCTATCCGTTGAGACCATGGTAAAAACAACTGAGCAAAAAATTATTGAACTCGAAGCAAAAGTTAAATTATCAGAGAAACAGAATCTTAGAGAAGAACATCTAGTCGAGCGAGAAGATAAGAAAGCAATGATTTTTGATATGCTGGTAGATATGGTCTAAAAGCAATATTATATTCAAATCAGAAAAAATTATACGTCCGAGTTATCAAAAACTTCAAAGAAGAACACAAATAAACAACAGTTTCTGCCTGCAACTTACTTAAGCTTAACAGACAGGTTTGCTATAGAACTCTTAAAACAAGAGCTCTTAATCAGTGCACAGCACAGAAAGTAATCGCTCTAGTTGTTAGAATACGTAATATTATGCAGCAATTGGGTACTAGAAAACTATATGAAAAATTACAAAAAGAACTCTCTGAAATAAAAGTTGGAAGGGATAAGTTTTTTAGAATACTTAGAGCAAATCACATACTTATAAAACCTAAACGTAGCTATCACATAACAACTGATTCCCATCATAAATTCAAAAAGCATAAGAATATTGTGAGTGCTATAGAGATCAATAGACTAGAACAAATATGCATAAGCGATATAACTAATTTTGGAACTAGGAAGAATCCATCTTATCTAGCATTAATAATAGATGCATATTAAAAAAAATGGGTTATAATCTGTCTAACAGTCTAGCTGTGCAAGACTCTCTAGAAGCATTGAAAATGCATTAAAAAATAGAACCTATCAAGATCAACCATTAATCCATCTCTTGGATAGAGCACTTCAGTATTGCTCAAATGAATATCAAGCCTTATAGGTTAGTAACTAAATTAAAGCAAGTTTGACAGAGAATTACGACCCTTATGAGAATGCGATGGCAGAGAAGGTCAATGGAATATTAAAACAAGAGTTCTTTGTTAGTGAAAGTATTGAAAAACTTGAAGTAAATAAGCAACTCATTAGAGAATCTATTGATTTATAGGTTTAATTCTTTAATAATTTGTATCGATTATTTTGGACTATACATGAAATATAACTACACTCCTACGATATAAGAATGAGTTATTTTTTTACTTAATATTTAAATAGCGAAATAATCCATTTTTTCGACGAAATGAAATAGGCAGCATTAAACTATTTATAAGGCAACAAAAACCACCGTCTTTTTTATCTATAGATAAAACAAAGTTTAAATTAATAATATAACTTTTATGAATTCTATAAAAGCCGTGTTCTATCAACATTTTTTCATATTGGCCAATATTTTTTGATGCAACAATTTCATTTTTATTTACCAAATAAAAAGTGGTATAGCGTCCATCTGACGCTAGGTAAATTATATCGTTGTATTTTATCATTTTTATTTCATCCATTGAAGCAATTGCAAAATAGTTTGACTTCATTGACAACACAGAATTTTCCTCTAAAGAATTTAATTGTTTTTTTAAAGAATACTCTTCATGCATAGATGTTTCGACTATTTTAGAAATAGTCGAAACAATTGCGGGAATATCTAAAGGCTTTAATAAATAATCTATGGCATTGTGCCTTATAGCATCTATAGCATAGCTTTCATGAGCCGTGATAAATACAATTTTAATATTGTCGTAAGTAATTTGAGCTAAAAGATCAAAACAAGTTTTATCATGTAGTTTAACATCTAACAATAATATTTTTGGTTGCTTGGTTTTTATTATCTCTTTAGCACTGTTGACGTCATGAGCAATACCCACTAATGTGATATTATTGCAATAAGTTCTTAGCACATGCGCTAACAAACTTGCTCCTTTAATATCATCTTCAACTATTACTGCATCTAGATAACTCATTATAGATTTTTTTATGGAGAATGTTTTTTTAATTAATACCTAAAAATTACAAAGTAAATTTGAATAAAACCTTTGTACCACGTGTCTTTTTATTTTGGTTTAAATTGATGATTTCCCAATAGATTTTTTGTTTTTTATAAATCTTGTTATGAGTTTGTATTCGTTTATTAATTAAATATAATCCTAGAGATTTTGATGCTCTTTCTAAATATCTTTTGCCTTCTAAAGCTTTTGCTCTTCCTATGCCATTATCTTGTATTTCTATAACTAAAAAAGGTTTTTGAATTAAAAAATTAATGCTAAGATCTCGATTATCTTTTTTTGGAGTTAAGCCGTGAATGATAGCGTTTTCTATAATTGGCTGGATTAGTAAAGACAATATTTTTTGATTTTGATTTACTTCTGGACTAATGTAGATGGAATAATTTAAGTTTGAATCTAATCGCAATTTTTCAAGTTGGAGGTAATTCTTAAAAAAAGTTATTTCTTCATTAATTGTTACATAATCTTGATTATTTAAGTTTATTGTACCTCTTATTAAATTTGCATACATAACAATATAATTATTTGCAGTTTTTGGGCTTTCTAATAAAAAAATACTTTGTAAAGAATTTAATATGTTATATGTATAATGTGGGTTTAATTGTAACCTAAGTTCTCTTGCTCTAGCTGTAAGAATCTGTAATTCTTTTTTAAGATTTTTTGCTCTTTCATTAATATAGAACACTATTAGCAGTGCTACCAATAGTATGCCAAAACTCAAAAAATAGGGGTTTTTGTAAAACTTTTGGGTTACCTGAATTTTTACTTTTAACCTATTTAGACTTTCACCTAATTCATTTACTCCTTTAATTTCGATTATGTTTTTACCAACTGGAAGTGATGAAAAATTAAGCTCTCCATTTTGGTTTGTTTTAAGCCAAGGCTGATTTTCTCCTAGAAATCTATAAAGAAAAGATACATTTTTTTTTTGAATTGGACTATTAAATGCTAACTTACAAAATAAATAGTTATTTTGTTCAGATATTGATATAGTATTGAATTCTGAAATGTTTTTATTTATTGTAACATCTTCTCCTATCTTTTCATCAAAATATTTGATTTCTATGAGTGAAATTTTATCCTTATTTGAATTTTCTAATTTATAGGTTGGTTTAATATTTACTAGTCCATTAATCCCCCCAAAATATAGAGAATGATCATTAACCTTTTTAAAAGATTTCTTATTAAATTCATTATCGGGTAGACCATCTTCTTGGTAAAAAACTTTAAATGTTTCCTCTTCTTTATTAAATACTATTATTCCATTATAACTACTCAACCATAGTTCGTCATTAACCTCCAATATTCCAGTAATATAATTGGTTTCTGTATTACCAAAAACATAAGATTTACTATTTAAAGATTTTTTATTTATTTTTTGCAAACCATTTTTGGTTCCAACCCAAATAGTATTGGAATTACAGTCTTCAAAAATTACTGTCAAATTATCATCGACCAAAGTATAATTTAAACTGTTTTGTTTAAAATGTATAATTTCTCGGGTAGTTAAATTTTTTTTATACAGACCTCCTTCATTCGAAAGACCCACCCACAACTCATTATTTTTTTTATCAAGGTAAATAGTCTCTATGTTTTTTTTGTTTACTTCTTCAAAAGCGTATTTTTCTAAATAACGTTCATTCTCATTGAATATAAAAAGACCATTATCTGTGGCTAAAAGAAGTAAATTTTCTTTCATTTGTTTAATATCAAAAACGACATTGAATTTAATATTTGACTTTTCAAACAATTGCAAACTATTAAATTTCTTTTTATTTACATTTATTCTTTGTAGATAGTTACTGAATCCGTATAGATAGAATATAGAATCATTTGTTTTGTGTAATCCGTAGGAATTGGACACAATTTTCCTTTTCAATTCAACCCCTTTATTGGTGTAAATAGCTTCAGAAAAAACTGTGTCTCCTTTTTTAAGTTCAAACCATCCTTTATTTGATATTGCTAGTAGTGTCCCATCACTCAAAATTTCGATAGTTCTAAAACTTACATTATCTAGTTTTTGGTATTGATTAGACAAGTATGTAAAATTGGTAAAATCTTGTATATTATTATCAATAATTTTTAAAGATTTAAAGGAAGGCACCAAGATTCTATTTTTATAAAAAAAAGGTTTCGTAATACCGTAATTAAATTGAAAAGCAGAAGTTTCAAATTCTTTAAAATTTTTTTTTCTAAAGATATATAGGGTAGGTTTGTTAATTAAATCTTCGATAGAAAATACAAGCTTATCTCCGTTTTCTCTTTCAACAGTATTTATGTAATATTTGGGGATTTCAAATATCTGGATTCCATATTCAGGAATGTATTTGTAATAGTATGATTCACCATTAATTTTATAACTTCCAGAAGTATTACTAAAAAAAAGAGTGCCATTACCGCTTAAATGGTTGTATTCTAACCTTGAACTTCGGCTTTCTGGAACAAAATTAGCTATATACTCCAACGTTTTGTGATCATAATAATAATATTTATCACCAAAAGTTAAAAAAAGACCTTTTTCATCAACAAATTTTATTTTAATCCCTACTCTATCGAAGCCTTTTGAAATAATTAATTTTTTAAGATCTAAGACCTCCAGAGAATCATTTTTATTAAATTTTAATATTGTTGATTCCCCAATGGTTGTCCACACATTTCCGTATTTATCTTCTGTAAAATCATCAAAATTATAGTTTGTTTTATCTTTTATAATAAACCTCCATTCTAGCACCCCTGTAATGGTATTAAGATGAAAAAATCCACGTTTATTAATACCTATTATAGTGTTTGGAGCAACTTCTTTAATGCTTGAAATACCTATATCCTCATTATTATTTGGGAAATTATAAGGGAATAATACTTTATGACTTCCGGCATGCTTAATAAGCCCCTTGGGGCTATCTGTCCACAAAAAATTTTCAGCGTCTACTATAGCATTAAAAGAATTAATAGAATATCCTTCCTCATCATATACCGGAATACTTTCTATTTTAGAATTTTGAGAATATAAGCAACTATTTATAAAAAAAAGACTAATGTATATTTTAAACTTGTACATTTTTTTAATATTTATTGATCTATCTAAATTAGAATTGCTCAGTTTTCTAAAACTCCTATAAAGTTAATATTTTTAATACTTCTGGAGCTAGCACCAGAAGTATTAATTTTCTCATATTTTACTGTTGAAATTCCCCCTAGTGCATCTGTAGGTCTCCCTTTTTTTTGGGACAACTCTAAATTCGACAAATAATTATCATGGACCTTCTCCCATATTTAGGTGCTAGTAATTGTAAGCATCCCCTAAAACCGAACTGTTTAAAAATAGAATAATTATCTTAATTTTAAACAGTATTATGAGAAAGAGTAAATTTTCACCACAGCAGATCGCAAAGATTTTAAAAGAGTTTGACAACGGAAAGAGCGTTGACCAAATTAGTCGTGAACACGGTGTTAGTTCGGCTACTTTTTACAAGTGGCATTCTAAGTACGCAGGGATGAATTCTGAAGAGTTAAAAAGGCTCAAAGAACTTGAAGAAGAGAACCGTAAGCTCAAGCAGATGTATGCTGCCTTAGCTTTGGACTATCAAATGGCAAAGGAGATTATTGAAAAAAAGCTATAAAGCCCTGGCGTAAACGCGCTATCACTAAGAAACCTATTCATTACGGTATTAGTAGGGCGTGCCGTGTTTTAACCATGAGTAAGAGTGTTTATTATTACAAAGCGCTTTCTAAAGACGATAGTGAGAAAGAAGAAGCTTTACAGCAGAAAGCTAAGGACCACTCAGAAGAAGGCTTTTGGAAAGCTTATGATCGCTTACGTAACGAAGGTAGACTTTGGAATCATAAACGAGTACACAGAGTTTACGTGGATCTAGGTCTTCCTTTAAGGCGAAAAGTAAAGAAACGATTGCCCGCAAGGGTTAAACAACCCTTAGAGATTCCCAACGAGCTTAACCATACTTGGAGTATGGATTTTGTAACAGACGTCTTGGAGAACAAGAGATGCTTTAGAGCATTTAATATTATTGATGATTTTAACAGACAGGCACTTTTTATAGAGATATACTTTTCCTTAACTAGCAATCGGATCGTCTGGGTGTTAAATCATCTGGTCAATAAAAAAGGTAAAACAAAAAGATATGTATGGATAACGGTCCTGAGTTCATAGCGAATATTACTAACGAATGGAGTCAAATACACAAAATAGAGTTCAAATGTATTCAACCTGGAAAACCAACCCAAAATGCATTTGTAGAGCGTTTCAATGTAACTTACAGAAGAGGTGTGTTAGATAAATACATCTTTGAGGATATACACCAAGTGAGAGAACAAACCCAAATATGGATGGAGGATTATAACAATCATAGACCACACGATGGGTTAGGAAAAATATCGCCAATAAAATATGCAAAACTTAATTCTTCTGGGGCTAGCCCCAGAAGAATTAAAAACAATAACTTTATAGAAGTTTTAGAAAACTAAACAGTTCTAATTGGGGAAAGCTTACACTTGCAGCAACGCTGAATGGAAATGTTGTGTCCCACCCTAATATTATTAACTATCCCACGCTTTCTGAATGCCTTAGAACTTTTTTATAACGCCCTATAAAATCTGTTTGTCAAGGCCTAGATCGACTACCAGTTTCTTGAACTGTCAATTATCCTCCGCAAGTTCTTCAACCTATTTAGGTCCGAGACACCGAGTCCAGCATATTTCTTCTTCCAATTATAAAAAGTGACCTCACTGATGCCCGCTTACGACAAACTTATTGAGTACGGGTTCCCGTCTCTACCTGATTAATCGCAAAGACAATCTGCGATTTGGAATACTTTGATCGTTTCATAAGCAAATGGCTGTTTAAAGTTAAAAAAATACTCCCCCTGATTTCTCTAACTTTAATCTGTCAGGTTTGATAAAGAATTTTGATTTTTCATCAAAGTTAGGCATATATTCTTTAGGAGATTTATTGCCTAAAGATTTGTATGTATGATGGAAGTTGTAATCCTCCATCCAGTTTGTCGCTCATCTTTTGAAGCTGACAGATATCTTTAAAGTTAAATTATCAAGCATAAAATCTCTAAGAAGCAATTGAGTCGTTATATATACATACTGCATTGATTTTCCAGGTTGCGTATATTTAATTTCTATAAAGTTCTTCTCATAGCAGTTCATAAAGGTTTCTGAAATAAATTCTAGCCCATTACCGCATCTAATAATCTAGCTTTTCCTTGACCTCCATTATATTTTCTAATGTTTTCTACCAAAGTATACGATGTTCAAAATAAAAAAGACCGCCTAAATTGTTTTAAGACGGTCTCTATCCCAAATTATATTTCAACAAAATCTAACTACTAAGTTAGTTTTGTAAAATTAAGAATAATAGTTGGGTAATATTAAGAACAATTCATAATCATAAAATTAAAGTAATTAACGTAGTTATTTATAACATAACCGCATTTCAAGGAAATATCCTACTTCAGTAACAAATTATATATACTTACGGGTTTACCTAAATAACGTGCGCTATACGGTCAAATACTACATTTATTACAAAGGTAATTTTTAATGAAAATCAATTGATAGTTTTATAAAAAAACACATATTCTATATTAGTTTTCATCATCAAATTATTTATTGAAAATCAAAAATTTATAGCTTTTTTTAATGTAAGTTTTTAAAAAAAAATTAACTGCAAAAACATCATCTCTAATAACTATTATTTTACCACTATTTAGAATTATAAATTACTATTCGTTATAAAGTTTCATTCAATTTTGAAATTTATGTAAAATAAAAATCCTTTAAAATTAGTATATGTCAATTGTATAAATACGCAACCCCTAAACTCTAAATAATGTCAAACTCTATAAAAATAAAAAACGAATTCAGACAAAAAAAAAAAAAAAACAAAATATAATCTTACCACAACTGAAATTTTAACATTACGGTATTCAATATTGCAAGATATATTAAAAGTTGACGAAAAAACTAAAAACCTTTTTCCAGATAAAGAACTATGGAGGAATAAATATAGAATAATTAATAAATTTGACGAAGACTCATGGTTGAGAGTATTAAAAAAAAGCTTTCACTATAAGGTCCTCCAAGAAAAAAACTTTAATTTTTTAATATACCCTGAACAAGCAAATAATTCTGCAAAATTAATTATTGCAATACTGACAAGTCATAAGCTTAGTATAAATACTAAATTAAGACACGTTAAATCCATCTTGATCCACTATATCGTAGAATCTTTTGAAAAATCAAAATCCAAATATAAAACCTCTTTAAACAAAAAAGATTTTAGCTCTCAAGAAATCCAATTATTGTATTGTTTTTATCAGGGATTAAAAACAAAAAAAATAGAAAAAAAACTTAAAATATCTACTAAAGAATTAAAAATAATAGATAAAAGATTATTAAAAAAATTTAATGTGAAATGTCATTTTACAACACTCAAGATAGCATTATACAACGGGTTTTTAGATACTCAAGTAAGATTTGACTTTACAAGTCAAAAAAGATTAATTAACGAAAATACCAGAAAAATTTATAATATGTGCACAGTCGAATCTAAATATACTTATGAAGAGATGACTCTATTGCTTATGGAAGAATTGTCTAATATCTTTAGAAAAATAGAGGCAGAATATCTGCTAAAATTTTAGAAAAAATTATACCTAAAAAATCAATTATCAATCTAATCTTTCCTTAAAATCAAATGAAATAATGTAAGCACTCAGTCTAGTGCATATTGTCAAAAATCTTTTGATGTATTACTTTGACATCATGGGAAAAGCCATTCAGACCCAAAAGCATATGTTTGAATTAATAGAGCGAATGTATTCCGAGGGTGTAAGCATTTCGTTAATTTACATATAATACTTATTTACACACATGAATGTTTCGTGAAATTTTGTTTATTGATAAGTAGTGTATAATAGAGAGGCATTCACTCCTTAAATTTCAAATAAGATAATTTTCGATATAGATAAAAGTGAATGTTATTATTAAAATGAAGAAATTAATAAGAAGTACTTCTAATCTTGAGAGTGCTTCTTGATTAAATAGAAACTGTAATAAATCTCTATTAAATTGATAGAGTTCTTGAAAGCCTTGCTTAAATATCCTCATTATCTAATATGTAATACTTTTAAACGCTATTTTTACAAGAAATAGAGCTTGATTTATTATTAATATTCTATATTTATGGTGTAATTTTTTATTAGTAATAATTACAATCATATTGTTAAGAGCACCTTTAATAAGGTGCTTTTTTATTAGTAAATAAAACCAAATATAAATAATCCTTCTTTAAGAGAATAAAGAATAGTAGCAACAGCAATCCAAATACCAATAGTTTTATTATTTTGTGCTGTTTTTAACACTGACTCTCTCATCAGGCGACTGTTATATAGTAGTTCTAGTAATAAATCTCTTTCTTGATATTGCTTTCGATGATCTTCAAATCTTTTTTGAAGAAAATAATTTTTATTATTGTGGTCTGTGTTTTGTGAAATTTCAAATATTATTAATAGAACTACATAATCGTATTATTCTTGAATTTGACTATATATTTTTAGGGGGTTTGTATGTAGGCTTCCCCAAAAATGTAGGCTTCACCAAAAAGAGGAAGCCTACATCCTTTAAAAGACTTTAAGGTTTCTATGTATGAGTTATAAGACAAGTCTTTCTCAAAATCTAAAAATAGCACATCATAAGATGTAAATAGCTTTAATAAGGATTCAATATCCTGTAATTGTATCAGTTCAGAACTACTAATAAGCCCTTCATTTGTAGCTATAATGCAATTGGTTAACCGTTCTGAGGTCGCTTTATCTATTAACTGTCTTTGATTGGACATATCTTTTTCTAAAAGATATGTCCAATGTAATGACGGAGGTGGTGGAGGTAAAGGGATATTTTTTATTGAGCCTGATTTAGATATAGGAACAAATGTAAGAATCTCGTTAGTAGGCTCTTCATTCATTAGACCCGCATTATATTGAGGATAGTTTTTCCAGTAAAAACCCCTAAGAAAGTCTTTATCTTCAATTGACCCTATCCTATAAACAGTTTTTCGGATATCTAAAGAGGTAATTTCTGTTTTTAATTTATCAATAATACGGTAAGGTGTTTGTTTATGTATATAGAGAAAAATTACAATTCGTGACCTATTCTGTTTAGGAACGGTCTTTATTGTTCGATCTAACTTTACCTTAATCTCATTTAAAGTAATACGTTCTTTTTCAAGATAAATATTTTCAAGATTATCGATATAAAAACTGAATACAGGTGTTACTCTTGTAATTTTGACTTTTTGTTCTCCTAGTGGTAATTCGATGTTTCTTACTTGGGCATTAGATATGCTTACAAATAAAAAACAAAAAGCGATACATATAATTTTCATAATATCGGAATCAATTTAATTACAATACTTAGCATATATTTTACACTTATGCTTTCGCGAAAGCATATAATTACTTTACTAAAATTCGAAATAAACATTAACTAACTACTTATTCTTAATTTAATGACAAAATAATTAAATAAAATACAAACCCTTTACGGTTTCCCGTAAACGTCTTATTCGTAAAATAATTATATTCAGGGTAATGGAATTAAAAAATCACAAATAACTGAAGCTTTACCGTAATAAAACGGTGGTAATCACATCGATATATTACTTCCGTTTAATCTATATTTGGATTATTTATAAATCTTTAAAAGTTAAATGTTATGGCAAAAAAACCACCTTACGGAAAAGAATCAGAAGAAAACCAAAACCCTAAAGAAGAAGAAGTAAAAGAAGTTCCAGAAACGGATCATACAGACTCAAAAACAGATGAGCAAGAGTAGAGTCATTATAGGGGTATGTTGTATTTTAATTACATATCCTTTAAACCATATTGATTATTTAATTCCTGAATTTACAACATTAAACATTTTTGGAAAAAGTTTTGAAATAGTTGAAGGATTTACTTCGACAGATATAATATGGACTTTGGTTCAAAAAGTAAATTTAATTATTTTGTGTACGGCTATTGTGATATTATTTCCATTAAATAGAAATGATTATAAAACTTTTAAAGCTTTAGTTCCTTTATCCCTTTTTCTAATAATAGGTTTAAATTTATTTTTAGTAGCAGGAGATATGCATAGTTATATAATGGGTTTCAACCGTATTTTATATTTCTTGACATTTCTTTTTTTATCATTGATCATAATTAGTATTTTCCTACTTGGTAAACATATTGCAAAAAGAAGAAGAACTAAAATTAGTGACCTTAGAATAGAAATTGACAAACTTAAAACAGATATCAATAACAGGTTAGATTCCTTACAAGATACTAATCTTGACATAACTAATAAGATAGAAGCTTTAGAAAGTCTTCCTTTATTTATCAAAGAAACTGATAATATGGAGACGTGGTCAAAACTAGCCCACAGGAGAGCCATGATGATTTATGGACAACTAGATAAACAATTAAAAGATTTAGAAGAAGCAAAAACAATTGCCGTATAATAATTCTGTGGTGCAACACGATTTATGAAAAAGAAAGATGGCATATCAAGCCAACAAAAGGCAACGTATTCTAGCATAGAACATAATTTAAAAGAACTAAAAGTCTTAATTATTGAAGATCATCCACTTATGCAAGTGGCAATTTCTGATGTCTTTGCACAATTAAGTAATTCTCAACAACAATATTACTTTCAGATAGAGGTCGCATCAAATTGTCAAGAAGCTTATGAAAAGTTATCTTCAACATCCAACACTTATGATTTAATTATGTTGGATATACAATTGCCCGCTTACCCCTCTCAAAAACTATATTCTGGAGAAGATATAGGTCTTTGGATAAAAAAGACACTTCCAGTACTTCCAAAAATAATTATCATAACCGTTATAGAAGATAATTTTAGAGTAGAAAATATCATAAAAACAATCAATCCTGATGGCTTTTTACTTAAAGGCGATATTACCCCTGAGACACTAATGGAAGCATTAAAAAAGATTTTTGACGCTACGCCTTATTATTCAGAATCTGTAACAAAGTATACCCGTAAATTGATGTCTAATAGTTTATTGCTAGACGAGACAGATAGACAAATACTTTATGAGCTATCTCAAGGTGCTAGTAATATAGAACTTCAAGAACTACTATCCCTTTCAAAAAGTACGATACAGAAACGAAAAGGAAGGCTGATGGATATTTTTAATATAGCTGATAATAGCACTAGGGTGCTCATCCTAAAGGCAAAAGAGCAAGGATTCCTATAAGATTTTTTATTTAAAAAATAATAACCCAAAGGCATAAAAAAAATGTGTTTTTGGGCTGCCCGTATACCGCACTATGTCAATAATTTAGCCTTAAATAATGAAGCAATAAACACTTGTGTATGCTTTTCACCTTTTTTAAAATAGGACTATAGCAAACCCTTAGTATTTGATGTAAAATGCACCACACTTGAATGCTTTGGGTTATAGTCCTATGATTTTAGAGAAGAAATAGGAATATATCAATGTATGCCTATTTCGGATAATAATCATTTAAGTAATTAAAAACCATTAAATTATGAGGTCACTTTTTTTGTATTTTTTTAAAATTATATTAGTATGTTTTTGTATTCATCTATATAGTTGCCAGACCGATGATGTAGATCATCAATTAGAGTCTCAAAGTAATAATGATAGGAATCATTCTATTATAAAAACAATTTCAGGAAAAGATATCCCTGAAATTCTACAAGTAATCCAAGAAGAATCTAATAAAGAGCTTACATTTTCTTTTTCTCCTTCACAAGGGGGGCATAGGTCCATAGAGGACACTATAACAGGAACTTTGAATACAGACAAGATTCGTCAAGTAACAGATGAATTTGGCACCTCCAACTATACTTTTAGTCTCACCAAAGAAGGTCATGTTAATGAACTTTCTATAGTAAATTATGTTTTAAAAGAAACAGCCGACGGATATTATAGTTACTTCTTAGAATTTATTCCTGAAACGAATTGGCTTAACTCGACTTCAAACCCTAATGACTTATCAATATTTACGGGTATGATAAGAGTATATGATAGATATGGTATTTATGTAGGAGAAAATACAATGATAAATGGTGTTAAAGTTTCTCAGTCGCAACGAGATCCCTGTGTAGATGAAGGTGAAAGCAATAATACTGGTGGTGGAGGTAACGATACTGGAAATGGAGATAATTCAGGAGAAGGTCAAAATGGTGATAGTTCTGATGGCAATAGTAATTCTGATGG
Source organism: Dokdonia ponticola (assembly GCF_042653865.1). Classification (NCBI taxonomy): domain Bacteria; kingdom Pseudomonadati; phylum Bacteroidota; class Flavobacteriia; order Flavobacteriales; family Flavobacteriaceae; genus Dokdonia; species Dokdonia ponticola. Next base: position 17,411 of record NZ_JBHSFV010000024.1, read on the forward strand.
AAACGCAGGAGAAGATATTGATATAGAAATTACATGTGGTTGCCCTCAAGATCATCCTGGAGGGAATGACGCCCCAGAATGTACCTGTACATTGCCAGATACCATTACTATTTACATAAAGTTTACTGATGAAAATGGACTAGAAAAGGATAAGAATTCTTTAAGAAATCCTTGTCTTCCAGAGGTAAATGATACATGCAGCTCTCAAAATGATTGTGAGTTTGGTTTTGATCTAAATTGTAATTGTTTGCCAAATCCAGATAATTCAGAAAATACTGACGATGGAATAATTATAGATTTAGTCGATGCGTTACTGGGTAATTTTTTAGTGGACGAACTTGGGGTTAGTGGAGAACTTGCTATATGGATTAGAGACTTAGATTATGAGCAAAAAATGGATATTCAACGTTTCTTAGAAGAAAATGAATACTCAGATGAGGCAAAATATGGAGTTAATATCACAGCAAACTTATCAATTCATAACCTTTTAGAAAGTGGCTACAGCCAAGAGTTTATAGATGAGGTTAATTGTTATAATGGTCCTATTCTCATAATTGAACCAGATTTAGGCTTCCAATATTATAATTATATACGAACTGAAATTGCTATAATTAAACAATCTGAATATCCTGAAAATTATGATTTTTCAAATTGGGAATTATTTAAGATTGGTGTACGCGCTCATAAAAATGGTCTTCAACTTGGGTTAGATATTGTTGGGTTAATCCCTGGGTTTGGGGAAGTAGCAGATGTTGCAAATGGTCTAATATATACCATTGATGGCGATGGTGTTAATGCCGCGTTTAGTTATGCTTCAGCTGTACCATTTGTAGGATGGTTCAGCACAGGAGCAAAATGGGCTAAACGTACTATTACATTAGCTAATGGTAGAAAAACCACATTGAAATGGATAGTAAATGCAGGTGATATTATTAATTTTGGAAATAGAGGACAATTAGGAAAGGTTATTGGAACAACAGGCACTCCTAATCATGCACATCATATGGTTCCTTGGGAATTTGGATCTAGTCCTGTAGTTCAAAAAGCAGCAAAAGCTGATTCACCATTTCATATGAATGCTCCTCAAAATGGTATACCTTTGCCATCAACTGATCACTTAACTGGACATAATCTGTATAATAATAAAATAGAAGAGATTTTAACTGATTTTAATATTGATAATCCAACAGCGAGTTTTGAAGAAGCAAATGACTTTATTTTAGGATTAACAGATTATTTAGATGAACTGATAAGTATCAACCCAGGATTTAATTTAGGTCAAATTTCAAACATAATCGACTACCCTTTCTAAAAAAAAAAGAATGAAGTTTTATAAGTTAAGTAATTCAATAGATCATACTATTACAGGAAACTATCCCCAAGGACAAAAATCGATTGTGCCAGGGAATATCGAACAATTATATGGGGTCACAGTTCCAGATAATGAGGGATTAATTCTTCCTGAACTATTATTGGAGAATAAAACTATTATTACAGATTTCATTCAAGTAGTAACTGTCAGTCCAGCGTTTTTTTTGATCATTAATGATAAACTCAGATCAATATTGTCTGCTTTTAGTATTGGTAGGGTAAATTCCTTTGCTATTAAAATGCATCATTTAAAGAAAATAATAGACTCTCATTATATTTTCTATTTGCTAGAGTCAAAAGAAGATTTATGTGTGGACTATTCTAAAAGTTCATTTTTTATCGGCAAATTAAAAGATTATAAATATGTTGGAGAAACTATAACAATTGACAACTCTATTGATTACAGAATTATTAAAGAAAAACTTTTATCTAAGAATCTTTATTTAAAAAGCAAAGAACTTCATTTTAATTTTTCTAATATTAAAGATGATTTAATAAGGATAATGAATGTTCCATTTGGAAGTGGTTATTATATATCTGAAAGGCTAAAAGAAGCTATTGAATCTAATAATCTTACTGGGATGAGTTTTAAAGAGTGTAATGTTTACAATAGTAAAATAAAAGCTGTTTTTTAATAATTGTATTCATAATAATCTTTTAGCTATTTACCCCAAATATCCGAACAATTTAATTGAGTAAAAGGATACGTGGGTATAATAATCTTAAGAATCTGAAATTTAATAATTAAGTGTCATTTAGGATTGAGATTTTTTTTAGAAATCAATTCCGTAGGAATATAATTTTAAAGTAAAGAGTGGAACTGTTTTTTAATGTAAACTAATGAAATCAATACAAGGAATACCAATAACATCTGTAGTTATATTTTTTACTTTAACTTTTTTTGCTCAGGCAACAGCGCAAAAAATAATTATTCCGAAAACTGGAATAATTGTCTTTGAAAAATTGGGAAAAGTAACAAATCAAAAACTATATGATTCTACACTTAGTATTTTAAATTCTAAAATGAAAATAATGTTTCGTAAGGAAATTACAGATGGATTCACAAATCAAGAAATTGATTATAACTCGAATTATGTTGAAGATATAATAGATATGTCTATGCAAACTTTGGATTTTGGAATTTCAGGAGATAACCTAAAAAAATACCATGTTTTTAATGATTCGACAATTACTTCATATAGAAAATTGAATGATAAAATACAGGGAGATTATCAGTTAATTAATAGGAATACACAAACCTATAGTATGAGGTCTAAAATTGATTCAACAATTATTCCTATAATGGATAATTCATACGAATACTTAGATGAAGATCGTATTATCATTAGTGAGTACAAAGATCAAAATAAGATAATCAATGGTTTAGATTGTTTTAAAGTAGTTTTGACTAAAATTGATAAAATTAGTAGTGATGAAGGTATTTCTCTTTTATATGATGAGCTTGAAAATCCGCAGACCACTTATGTTTTATATGTGACAGAAAGTTTAAAGTGTAAATATCATCCTGTCATTAATTATAAATCGATCCTAGAAAAATATTATCCTCTAGAGATTGTTGAGTACTCAAATCTTATACAAGGGATAGAATCTATTTATTCTTTAAAAGAATTTTCTTTAAAATAACGAGGCTTATCTGTCACTTCCTTAATAAAGTAGGACTTACCCACCCAATGTGTAGGTTACAATTGAACAAAATTCTTACTAGGTTGTTTGGGGTTATGATCCTATGAATTTAAAGAAACCATACAATCAAGATTTCGAATAATATTTATTTAAACAATCAATTCAGTAGTTGATACTATATGCTTTAAGTACGCCTTTTTAGGGTAAGAAAAAGCGCTTATTGGATATAGTTTTTTATCGAGTTTTTCACCCCAAGAAGTAGGACTATCTACCCATCACATCCAAAGTCATTGCACCACATTTCCGACTGGAGTTTTGGGTATAGTTCTATGATATTTTTAAAGAAAGAAAAAGAAACATGACAATACAGTATTATGCACAACAATTAGAAGCCATCAATTACAAAGCATTGTGGGTAGGCCAAAATATAATGGAAAAAATAGATGGTATTTCAAAACATACCGCATTTATACGTCCTATCCCTGAGCTTCATAGTGTAGCAGAGATCATTGGACATTTAATTGCATTAAACATAGATGTAATTAATAAACTAAGGTTACATTTTAATTTACAACTAAGGTATCAACCTGAATATTGGCGCTCTAACGAAGAACTTAAAACCATTGGGTGGAAGCAATTAAAAAAAGACTATGAAAAAAGCATCCTATCCATTCTTGTTCTTATTGGAGATAAAGATGATTCTTTATTAGAAAAGACCTATACAGAAGAAAACCATAAAAGTAGGTATCCTTTTGAGTTTGCCCTAGAGGGGGTAATTCATCATACGATGTATCATTTAGGGCAGATAGGTATTACCATTAAACTTCTTATTAAAAAAGAGCTTCATGTAACTTAAAGAGTCAAGCAAAAGGATTAATTTCGGGGGCTGTTCCAGAGGGATATCCCCAAGCCACATATTGTGGTTTGGATGTATCTACATCCAGATGTACAAACGTTTTACCAACTCCAATACGAGTAAAACCAAGATTATATGCTTGAACCACTAGTAGATTACGGATGGCTCGCGTGGGGGCGCGAATATCAACAGCTTTACATTTCGTAATCAAGTGGGCGGAATTACTCACTCCGCCCACTTTTTTATTCCAAAAATGACTACGCACTGCCGAGTTGATATTTTTTAGAACTGCATAGCCTGTTCTTTTTTCTAGTAATTGCAATCGTTTTAAAAGTGACCTATCAATACAACGCCCAGAGCCAGCGATATCTTTACTATCAAAAACAGAAAAATCAATTCGGCTTTTCTGTTTTTTAGTTTTTGACTCCGTCAAATAACGTATTAAAACAGCACCACCTACAATAAGTGCTGCCGTTCCAATACCTATATAAATATGTTTATAAGATGATACCATATTTATTGCTTATCAAGACCGTTCTTTTTCTTTTTACATTTCTCGTGTATATCCATCCCTACCTTTATAATACTTAAAATCATAAAAATCCCAAAAACAGCATTAAGCAGGGTGTTACTTTTATTTTCATTCATTTGTAGAGCTTCTATAGGGTTTGATTTCTTCTTCTAATTGATCAACATACTTCTGAAGTTTATCTATTTTTTTTCGCTGTTCTGTGATGGTTTTGGTCATTTCTGTATTTTTATTTTCTAGCTCTTCTAATCGCTTTTCCATATTCTCCGACCACTTCTTATAGTTCTCAATGATTAGGCTATTGCCTTGGGTCTGTAAGTTGTGTATTTCTGCATCTTTTAAGCGATTTTGACCTTTAAATTGTACTAAGAGTTCAATGAGCTTCCAAAACCCTGTAGCGCTAAATATGACAATAATGATTTTTGTAATATCCATGATGTGTATTTTATCCCTTGTTTCATCTAAAAAGGACTTCCAAAGGTTTTAAATCGAATGGGCGTCTCTATGATGTACGGGTTTATGTTTAAAATCAATTCATCTTGATCATTTACAAATGTTCCGCTTATCGTGACTCTTCCATCTATGTCTATAGAATAGAAAAAGGGATTTCCTCCTATACTAAATAAAGTTCCTGTATGAGTGCCTTCGTCTATCAATGGAGCAGGCAAGCTTACAAGCCAATCTCCAATTTCTAGTTCAGGGGTATTAGGGCTTAATCTAATATCCTTCGCGATGAGCAAATTCTCATTAACTAGGGTATAGGTATTAAATGAAGGAGAGTGGGTAAGAATAGAACTTAAATGCTCGGGTAAAATTTGGTGCGTAGTAACGCTGTTACGTGAATTTTGAAGGTCTCCACCTTGGGTATTATCACTTTGATATCCTGAAATTGACATAGTTTTTTTTATTTAATTATTAATACACTCGCTAGTACAAGCAGTGCGCCACCTAGCACGGTGTTTTTTACCCCTCGCAATTTTACTTTCTTTGTGAGTGCTTTGTTGTCTATTTCTAGGGCATTGTATGCTAAGTTTTTATTATCTATCACTAAGGATTGATTGGCATTTTTCTTTTCTAAAAATAGAATGGTGCTGTCTTTGACCTCTTGTAATAGGATAAACTTTTCTTTTTGATTCTCTAAGGCCTTGATAAGTCCCCGTTGAAGTCTTTCTTTTTCTAAAGCCTTAGCGATGTACTTAGACTGCCAAGGGGTAAAACAAAAATAGGTCTCTCCATCAATGGGGAAGACTATCGGTTTTAAGCCTTGTGAAAAACTGTTCCAACTGGAGGACAGAATAATTATTAATACGATTAATGTTTTCATCTAATACTGTTTTTAAGTGATAGATCTCTTGATCTTTCTGATCGATGATTCCTTGCAAGTTTTCAGTCTGTATTTTTAAATCTTTTATCCTTGTATCTAATTGGATATTTAAGGCAGACAACTCTTTATTTTCTTGTTCTAATATATCAGGGATTGTGTTTGTGGTTTGTAATTGGTTTGTTGAAAGTAAATAGCTACTAACTACTAGAATCACTAAGACAATTCCTATAATTAGTTTCCAATTATTCTTCACTATGGTCTTCATAATTTGTACTTTGTATTGGATTTAATTTCAGTACAGCAAAGAGTCTTTCAACCACAAGCTTGTGAAAGACCATGGCGAATACAAAAGACTGAAATAAACCTTCAATATTTGCTACTGTATACCCGCGTAATAGATAGACTAAAATGCCATATCCAAGTCCAATGAAAAACACCCTATATCGGGTACGTATTTTCACGTTGGTTTTTTTTAAAAACCAAGTAGTTACTTTTGATTGATTTACTAGATGTGAGATTAATATAAATGTAATAATGTAGCCCCAATCAAGGCTTATTAAATAGTCTATGAGATATTCAATACTTGTCATCATAATCTTCTTTTACTTTATTAATATGCTTTTTATCTCGCTTACCTCTGATCTAAGGGCGGTAAGCTCTTTACTAGGAAATACTTCTTTTAAGAGTTTTGCAATCACAATAAGACTGATTCCAGAAATAAGTAATGTAAGAGCCACTTTGGTGGCTGTTTGATTGGTGATGGTAAGGGTCACTTCTGTTTTAATGCCATCTTTATCAATAAGAGCATTTAAAAGTCCACCCTTTCTTTTTTTTGGCTCGGACATTATCTTCCTCTTTTTCTTTTATAAATAAGTTTATTAAATAGTTTCTGATCTACTTGTTCTACTTTTAAAAGACGTAATACTCTATCTGCTAGTTTTTGGTCATACTCATCTTTGACCATACCATCATATCCATGATTTTTTAAAAGGTATTTCTGCAAGGCGAATACTCTTTCTCCTTTACTACCTAGACGTAGAGGAAAATCATCAGGGATCATCTCTAGGGCTGTTGTGATTTGCTCTGAAGCATCTAAGACAATTACATCATCTATTGCTGTTGCTACTTCTATTTCCGTTTGGGATTCTTGTTCTGCTTCTATCTCTGTTTGAGGTTCTGCTTCCCCTTCTAGTGCTACTTCATTTATCTCAGCTTCTGCTACTTTAGAGATCGTCTCTTGTTTATTTTCGGTAGTTTCTAAGGGAGCGTCAACTGTTTTTGTCGTCTGTATCGGTTTTTCAATAGGGGTATCCTTAGCAACTACGCTTAATTGCACCACAGGTGTGGTTTTCTTTTGAGGACTTGATTTTTCAGGATCTTGTTTTGGAGTTTCAGATTTGTTTTCACATAATGAGGATAGATACCCAATTAAAAGTCCGCTTCCCATGATCAAAAGACCACTAAGTCTTATTTCTTTGTTTGTTATTTTCATTGTCCTAAAAGTTTTAAAGTGTTTTTCATGGACTGAATATCAGACCGTGTGAAGCTTGTTTTACCTAATTTTTTCTGAGCGCCTTTCGCGGTAAGCTTTCCGAAAATACCATCCACACCGTCTCGTTTTGGTCCACTACGACCTAGGGGCTGTTTATAGTATTTTAAATAGCGTTGTAAAATCTTTACATCAGGATGCCTACTTCCTTTTTTGATGTAAATAGAAGAAGAGCTTGAACTCGAAGTTGAAGTTGAAGATGTGTTACTATTTGAAATGGGTCTAAAGGGCGGGGTACTAAATACGTTGGCATCTAAAATGTCGTCATCTAAACTTGGAGTACTCTCTTTCTTCTTCTTTGAGAAGTAGTACCACGTAAAACCTCCTACAGCTAGTACCAGAATAATACCGCCTACCACTAAAAGCTGTGTTGAACTATTAGTA
>NZ_JBHSFV010000025.1:0-20195 GCF_042653865.1 Dokdonia ponticola
CGGCTTTTTCGTCATCGTTAAAAGTACCTTTTGCATCTTTCAAGACTTTGGCTAATTCTACTGCTTTGGCTCTTGGTAATTCCTTAATAGTTCTAGGGGCTACCCAAGCTTTTACATCATCGATATATCCGTAATTAAAAGGCTTGTTCCAATTCGGCTCTTCTTTAACCTTTGCTTTTTGAGTGACAGATTGTGGGGTGCTTTGTTTTGGGAATATCCCATCTGCCGTTGTTGCAATTTCACTTTGGGAATTCTTTTTCTTTTTCTTAGAAAGTAGTAGATACAATCCAATACCAGAAACAGCCAAAACACTGCCACCAATCATCCACCATGTCGTTTTTGATAATTTCATCTGTTATTTTTTATAAGGTTCTATAAGGCGGTAGCTTTGCTACAATCCCCATAATAATTTTAATTTCAGAAGTACTTAAACGATCTTTTAATACATCAATTAAGTTGCTCCCGTACTCCTCTTGATATGCGAAAACAAGTTGCGATACTTGCACTTTATCTTTAAGGCTTCTAAAAACACCATAGATTTTTTCTTCATCGTCATTTAGATACCAAGGTGTTAAAGCACTATAGATTTGATATGCATACCCTATAGCGGTTTGTGTTTTCAGGGTAATCACTGTTTGAGATACGCTTTGTAGCACCTTATTTTTATATTGTAAATCAAAAGCATGACTTGCATCAAGTCCTCCTTCTGTATTGGCTAATACTCTTGAGATCGCTTCTAAGAATTGGGCATATCGCGTATCTCTTTTCTTAGCCCTTACACTCACAAAGCCTATAGTGATCACTATAATTCCTAGTGCGCTTGCTAAGGTTATTTTATGTGTTTTTACAAGTCTCATTTGGGTAGTAATTTACTTGCTCTTCCAATGGGGGTCAGCATTTTTAAATCCTCTACATCTGTACTATCCACTGCTTTTTTTCCAATAACAAGAATTCCTATAATAAGAGCGATTAAAAGTATTGGAATGCCTATGGCTATAGCTTTAGTTAGATTCTTTCCAAGTCCAAAAAGGTTGCCTTGAATTTCAGAGAGATCAGAGATCGTGCGAGTTGCGATATTGGATACATCTAGCCCTTGTTTGTCCATCCAAGTGGTAAAGGCAGGACGTGTGGTACAACTCACAGCACCATTACTTTTCCAAGTAATGAGCCATAAGGTTTTGGCATGAGCGCTTCCTACCGCTTTTTTCAAGGCATCAAAGTAGCTGATCCATAAATCGCACGGATCATCCTTTTCAGGGATCACAAAGGAGTAGGTATTTACAGTTAAAGCTTTAGGCATTTTTTATTGAGTATCGTATGAATTAAAGAGTTCTCACTAGAGGTATTCTTTGATATTGATTATGGGTTGGTATTCCAAGGGATTCCAACCACGCCTGTACATCAAAAGCAGGGTTTTTAGATTCCTCGGTGCGAGTAGGATCATCAAAGCCTACCACCACCACGCTAGGAAATCGAAGGGTGTAAAATCGCACAATAGCTTCTAAGGTTTTGGTTTGCGCATCAGTACGTGTATCCTTCCAAAACGCTTCTTTTAGGGTGCGTCCACCGACATAGCCAATGTGCTTTACCTTTCCCAATATGGGATGTCGCCCACCTGAGATTCCCCACAAATCCACATCCGTAGGACTATTCTCTTTGACCAAAGTTTCTAGTGTTCCATCTTGTAAGACCAGATAGTCAAATCCTGGTCTATTAAATCCAAGTCCACCACTAGAGGTAGGGCGCGTGTGATATTCAATAATATCTTGTCTACTAAGGTTTGTAGCCTCTGAGGTATCGGTAGATTGAATAACTAAATAATTAAGTGTTTCCATGATTTTTTTCAAGTGTTTGTTGTCTATTTTAACATAGGATTCATCTGAGCTAAAGTCTTCTAAAGCCAAGCAATCGATAAGCGGGATAGGCTTTGATATTGACCTGATTATTTTGATTTCCACCTAGACAATAGATTTTTGTTCGATCTTCGGAATAGCCGATAAAAAAGCCAACGTGTCCTTTCCATGAGGTTTTAGCCTCACGCCAAAACACCACCACATCTCCTACAGAGGGTTTTGTTACTTTGTTGCCTACACTAAGCCAAGAGCGTGCATTGAGTTTTCCACTTGCCTTTTTACGGGCTTTTAATGCCACCCAATTTGCAAAGGCACTGCACCAAGCAGTCTCATCATCCTTGACCCACGTTGATCCGATCTCTTTGAAATAATTAACAATGATCGGATTATGTAACCTTCCTACTTTTTCAGTAGTTCCATATTGACTCAGCGCAATAGTTATCAGTGTATTCATTTGTTTAAGGGAGTTAAAGTGTTTGTACTCTTTAGTGCTAGTCTTAGCGCTTTTCTAGTTCATTTTCCAAAACATCAAACCAATCTAGTTTAGTGTAATAGATAAGTAATGTGATGGTGGTTTGAGCTGGAATGGTAAAATACCATCGGTGTAATCCATCGATCACAGTTCCTTCGATTTCAAAGACCTCTGCTACGTTTAAAAAGTTTTGAGGGCTATTGTAATTTCCAATACTGATAAACCGACGATCACTTTTCCCACTGACTGAAATATCTTCGAGTTCCAAAGTATTCATAAGCCGATCACTACTAATGATTTTTAAATGTTTTACTTGTGCTGGATTAAATTGAAACTCCTGACGATACTCATCATAACCTTCTTTAATACTTACCTCTTGATTAGTAACCCGCCCAAGGGTTACACTATTGAGCGTTGCTTTTGAAACAGCTACCAAACCGCTAGTGGGATGGATCGCAATACCCGTTTCAAAATCTGCTATAGGGTAAGGAGTGATAAACTCATTATCTGCATTTAATCTCAACACCTGATTATTGGTGGTCTCCCCGATATATAAAAGTCCTTCCGATTCGCTATAAGCGATACTACCGCCTACACCTTCTAAGGGAATTTGACTAGCTACAAATGATATGGTATCAATAGCAAGTAAAGAAGCGTCGTCTGCAAGGATACCATAGATGTGTTTTGCTAAAGGATAATATGCCCATGAGGTAATATGCTTTGTTATTTGATCTATAAGTCCTACACGATTATGTGCAGTATCATAAATGAATACCTCTCGTGAAAGAGGAATATAGATATATACATTTCCTGTATAGCTATCAAGTCCAATGCTTAAAGGAATACCCTCAATAGATCGCTGTTCTACCACTCTAGTGGGGGTATCGATCACAAACATATTGGCTTCTGTAATTCCAATCACATAAAGCGAATCATCGATAGGGTTATAGACAAAGCCAGTAGGGCGTTTGATAACCGATAATTCCTCGCTAATGGTAAAATCCAATTCAATAACACTTATGCTATCTCGAATGGAACTCAGCACATAGACCTCTCCATAATTTGGACTATCTGCTCTGGTGTGTACCGTTATAGCAATAGGAGAATAAGAGATGGTAAAGGGAATGCTAGCAAGGGTTATGGTATGCAAGACCACTCCTTCGCTATTAAATACGCTCACATCATCAGAGAGTTGATTGACCACATAAAATAAATCATTGGCAGGGTTATAGACCATCCCTTGCGGATAACTCCCAACAGCAATGGTTTGAGTATCGTTAAAACGATTGGTAAATTTATCGGTGGTGCTCAGCGACAATTCGCTATTTGCCCCCCATAAACGCACTCTTTGAGAAGTATCGGTCGAATTACAAATAACAAATTGAACAGACTGAAACTCTTTTGTAAGATTTTTGTAAAAATCTCTGTATCTCTTTTGCATGTCTAAGGAATATGCCATGGTTACTTTTTGTTTTATATGTAATTAACTGATCGTTTGTTTCTCTTGGATATAGGCCTGTATAAAATCCATCACATCACGGGTACGTTTTAACTGCGCCTGTCCAATAAGATCGGGGTAGCTTCCAAATATTTGTGTCATCGCATAGACCGCTTCTATTTTGGGAAAACCGTAATCTAAATATTGCTTAATCCCACATAAATCAGCAGTCGTTTGACTTCGGGTATTTAAAAACCAATGACAACCCTCATGGGCTAGGATCGCTACTCGTATGGGAATGCTAAAGCCTAAAAAGAGTCGTTTTGATATCTGAACGCGTGGCATTAACCGATGGGTTCTCGCTGGGGTAATCAGTTCTTTGCCCAAAGGATCGGTAATGGAAGCCACATAATGAAATAGAAACTCCCCGTTTGGACTATCGTAATACCCTGTTGGGGTATGTCCCGCTTTTTGAGCAAACTCAATAGCAAACTTTAAAAATCGATGCTGTGATTCTGATGCCCAAACAGGAGCAGGTTCCATCTGCTTCACTACAAAAGAGGTCACTGAAAAATTCTGATCATCAAATGCATTTTTATCAAAAAGAAATAGCTCTAATCGCTTTGAAGACACTGGAAATTTAAGTTCAAATTCACGCTCTTGTGCGGCTTTATAAAAACGAGCTTTTCGACGCAAGTAATAGGTATGCGGGTATCTTGGGTCATAGGCTTGAATCCCTAACTCCATAGCTCGGTGTGCTTTGATCCGCAAATGGATCACAAATCGATTCTTATTTGTTGGAATTGGAATAATCATACTTCATTTACTGTGATTGTCTCTTTTTATAAATAACAACTCCAATGACACCTACCACCAAAACACCGCCTAAGACGAAAAACAGCACAGGGATGCCCTGTTTTTCAGTGGGAGCGTCATCTTGCTCCTCTTGTGATAAAAGTCCTAATTCAAAATCACTAGGAACCTCTTGAGAGTCTATCTGTATTGGGTTTAATAAGGTATCTACCGCTTGTCCGATAGCACTGGCTCCGCCTAGATCGCGATAGACATTGCCTATTTTTTTTGCGAATACTTTTTGACGTGCCTTTCGAGCAAGTATCCTAGGGCTTGTCTTGCGAATTGCACGACGCGCTTTGCGAGCTTTACGACGTGCCTTTCGTTTTTTCTTATTACCAAAAAAAGCATCTTCTTGGTAGTCTTCTTCTATATAGTCCGCTATCATTAGTTACAGAATTTGTAAGATGAGTAAAGTGCTATTTTGAGTATCGTAGGGGATCGCATTATAGGCTTTGCCTACAAAGGGATACCCCTTAGCTTCTCCAGAAGGTAAGATCACGCCATTAACTACCGCCTGACTATCTCCTGTATTTTTAAAAGATGCAAATAGAAATCCTGCATCTAATTGTCCTTGCTCTTGGGCTTGAACTTCTATCTCTATTGAATTTGCTTGTGTGTTCATAGTGTATTTTTATGTTGCCTTTTCCACAGTACATACCCTACCGCGGTGGTTGCGGTAATTACTAGCGCCACGATGAGTATTTTCTTTTTTGAAATCTTTTTTTGTTTAGGCGCTTTAGATTCAGCTTCTTTTTGAGCGACTTCTTCTTTAAGAGCTTTAATTTTGTCTTTGGTAACTCTTCTTGCAGGAACTCTTTGTATTGGTAGCTCCTTCTTTTTATCGGCTAACGTGTTTTTATCAGCAGGCAGCACTTTTATTAATGGTAATTCCTCTAAGGGTCTTTGCCTTGGCTTTCTGAGTGGTATTACTTTATCTCTAGGCAGTAGTATTTGCGCTCTTGCCTTACCCTTTATTTGTCCTCTTGATCTTGAATAGGGGCGAGCGATTCCCCGTCTACTACTAGGTCTTTTTTTAAGTGGATAAGATCGTGCAATACCCCGATGAAAGCTTATCGGTCGCATGGGCAGTCCATAAGGATTAAAATCGTCATACATCGCCAGCTCTTCTGCCTCATGATAATCTTCTTTATAGATAGGGATCATAGTTTCTGTTGTATTGCAGGGTTATAGGTAGCTGCTCGTGAGCGAGACATAAATACGACTACTCCAATAAGACTGACTAAAACCACCGCGCCACCTACCATAAGCATGGTTTGTGAGCGTTTCTTAGCTTTTTCTTCTCGCTCTCTTCGCAGGCGATCTTCTCGTTCTCTACGTAATTGTTCCTCTCGTTGACGTTGCTGTTCTTGCATCCGCTGGATTTGTAATTCTAAATCTCGTTTAGCTTGCAAGGCTTGGGATGAGGAGGCACTATTATTACTGTTATTATTATTGCTTTTTTTCTTTTTTAAAAGCCCGCCAATAGCACCTATCGCACCTTTGATCAGTCCACCAAAAAATGCATCCTGTGCATCAGGCAAATCAAAGCCAACCTTACGAAGCCATAACATAGAATCGCCTTGCACATCGATATGACGATCTACAAGTTTAGAGAGCGCATCGGTAAAATTGCTCGGATCGTTCTTTAAAAGCTCCACCGTAGCATCTATCAATTGCCTCTTAGTAGGCGGGGTTTCAAAACTCACCCCATAATGGGCTAATAATTCAGTGAGAGTGCCACTAGCGGTAAGGATCAAATGCCCTATTAAATTAATGGCTTCGTTATATTGCTGTTGTGTCATCTTTAGCTGTTTTTTGAATATGAAAACACCCAACCCATAAACAGACCTGCACCAAAGATGCTAGCATAAATGCCAAGCTCTCTTTTAGTGAGTAGGGTATGAGAAGTCTCTATTAAGGGTTCTTCTTTTACGCTCCTTTCGGGTGTATTAAAACCCATGGCGTTAAATTGTGTTTCAATTTCTTTTCCTATTTCTTTTTGAAGTGCGCTATCATTAGAAGCATTGTTATATTTTTCAATCAATAGCGATAAAGAAGTTTTATGATTCGTCTGATCGGAATCTGATATAAAACTATCTTCTTTTAAAGCGGATGCTTTCTTGCAAGAACCACATCCTTCTTTTTTGGTATCAGTGAGTTTGCCCTTGCAACTATTACATATCGCTACAGGGCTTGCAATAGAGAGAATCGCTTTTTTATCAGGGTGTATTTTTAAAAGGGCTTCAATAACCGAGCGTCCTTTCTCACGAACAAGCTCTTTGATAGCCTCTACAAGGTCTTGTGGGTCTTCTACAGATTCAAAACCCTCATCGTATAAAAGCTTTTGGGCTTCTAATACATTGTGATATACAATGTAATCGATACGGTTTTGTCCCAATTCAGTATATCGGGTAGTACTCATATAATTGATACAGTTTAAATAAGTCAGTGTAGCGCGAAAAGTGCGCTACACTGACTAGGGTTATAGAAAGCGTTTAGGGGGGGCTAACGTTTTCTACGAACAAGTTGAGAGCTAGGACGTCTAGTCCTTCTAGCAAAACGTCTTCTACTACCACTGCGTGTAGGTCTACGACGGCGCATTCTTGCCGGGCGTCTTCTAGCAGGAAGTCCTAAGGCGGTAGGGCGTTTACGTCGTACTAAATCTAATTGAGGAAGTCCCGTTGTTCTTGGTGCATGGGAGAGTTCTGCCACGTTTTGACCACGCAAGAGGTTTCCTAAATTTGCACGGGCTTTAACCGTGAAGGTAAATACCGCAGAACTATTGGCATTAATGGTAAAGCGAAGCGCATCTTGTCCCGTTACGTCCATTTCAAAATTATCATCATCAATAAGGGTGTTGTTGAAATTTTGAGGGGAGGTCGCATTACGCGGTTGATACACCCGATTGGTTTGTGTCCCCGAAGCAGTTCGCCTTTGAATACGAAGCACATTATCAAACTGTATAGGAGTACTTACAGAGTATTTCATCCCCGCGATTTTAAAGGGGTGGGCTTTACTCTCTTCACGTACTTCTTTGTGTGAAGATTCTTCAACCACCACAGTAACACCATTGGGTTGCGCCTCTTCTGCATTAGCACCAAAAAGAATGGCTTGTGCAGGCGCTGCCGAGGTATTGGTTACAGAAATGGTTAATGTACGGTCATTAGGGTTGATACGTCCAATACTCTGTTTGGTGTAATCATCATAGCCTCCTAAAGCCTCAATATATCCATCCTCCTCATAAGGATACGGATCATCATATTCATCATCATACCCATCATATAGATCCTGTTCATCATCATATCCCTCTAATCCTGTGTCAAACTCATCTTCATCAAATTCGCCTTCGTAAAAATCATCATAGCGCTCTTCGGCATCTTCTTCGTAACGCATTAATTCATCATTATATGGATTCATAAGTGTCTTTTTAAAAGTTTAAAATTGTTTTTAGAAATAGCATTTTTAGCAAACAGGCTTAAAAGCCATTTTACTTCTTAGCGACGACCGCTTGCTTTTTCTCTTTTTCTAATTTGTTAGCCTTTGCTTTTGCCATCATAGGAGCTATCAAAAAAGCGCCTAATAATACTCCTGCAATACCAGCTCCTGCGATATAAGCAACCGCTTTCATATCAATGTTTGATTCTTGTGCCATCAATGTGTTTTTTTAAATGTTAATTCTTGTTTTTAAATGAAATGACCTATCTTTTGTATTTGGGTGCAAGTTGAGATCAAACTTTCTCAATTCCTTGGCGCGACTTTAGTAAAGTGACAATTCGAGAGTTTTTAAAAATTGTAAATACCTTATTTAGTGGCATTTATAGTTTTTATGAATACCTCCAAAACGACCAAAGTCTATAAAAAGGGGCTTTTAATTTCCCTTAAAGTGGCGTAAATAGCCTGAAATAAGATGGATCATTACGGTATTTCGATCCTTATAAATCGCTTTCCCGCTAAAATCACGCTCCTGAAGGAGTCTGCGAATTTGTTTAGATTCTTCCTGGTCTATAAAGCGTTTGACCGCTTTGATGTAGCTTTTTTTACTGCATCCTATAATGTGTTGCTCCCGCATATTGACATACACGAAAAAACTCTTTAATACTTGATACCGCTTTTCAGATAACTTCCCTAAAGAAAAAGCCCTTGATGACACCTCATAATGCTCATCTACTATTAGTTGAGCAATACGCACCAAATTGTATTTGGGAATGCGATCCCGATACCGAGTCACATCATCCACTTGATGATGCAGGCGTAGCCACGTACAGTTTTGCCATTCTGAGGTTGTGATTTTAGCAACCGATTGATGAGTAAGTAATACATCAATCCCTTTGTGTCTGACCGTACATAAAGCGCCAATCATATTCTGACCTTTTGCTCCTGCCATGTAATGATCGATATCATCCAAGACCACCATCCCATTCTTATAATGCTTCATGATCTTTTCAATGACCTCTCGTTTTTGAGAAGTGTCCATCGGACTGCCATCAGGATTAAAAGGACGGATACGCCGTGCATGAATTTTGGAAAGTGATTTGATATGATTAGGGTCTACCGTCGTAAATTCTGGATAATCATCATCATTGGTATCAAAGGCTAATACCTTTCGCCCCTTTTTACCAACCCCTAAATGCTGTTGCATATACTGATAGATCTCTAATTTATTCCGATAGGTTTTTCCAACACCCGTCTCGCCACAAACAAGCATGATCATCGGCTGGCGCTTAGTGGTTATCTTCATAGCCCATAGGTTTTTTATTTTTTTACGTGATTTTTTTTTAAAAGGAACGAGTGATCCCTGCCATCCTACTTTATAAGCAGATGGAATACCCTTCTTTTTAAAAAAAGAGGCGCTTATCTACTTCCTAAAAAAAGTAGATCAGTTACTATTTAGATATCAGCTAGGAAGTGTCATCGGAGTCTTGAAAATTCCCGTCTTGATCTTGGAGGCTCGTCTTTGTCGCTTGCCTTTTTTTCTGGCTTGACTTAGAACTAGAAGAAGTAATCCCTTGCTTTTGATTTACCTCTGGAGTACTTACCTCTTCATAGACTAAGTGCATTTCATCCATCACACTAGTGGGAGTATAAGCTGTATTATGAAATGCCTGCTCATCACTTTCTAGCTCATCATAACGAGGGGCAACAACCTGCTCTTTTACAAAAACTTCTTCTTGCGCTGTATCGGTTGTAGCTTCTTCTTGCTCCTCTTGCGCTTGTTGTGAATTTGTAGCCTCTGGGAGTTTCGCCTCACGTACAATCTGTAAGATGCGTCCTTCGAGGGATTTGTTTTCATTTCGCACCTCCATGACTGTTTGTGCTTTTTTGACAATCACTGAAATAATAGCTCCTAAGAGTTGCTGTTCAGGGGTGAGTTGCTTGGTTTTGCTTTTTATTACCTGCGCTAACAAAGGGGTTAGAAGTGCTTTATCATCCTGATCCAAACGAATACGTTTAATATTCTTTTCGTTTTGGGTATCAATCACTTCAACAAGTTCCTCAAATTCAAAGAACTCTTCGTGCTTGGTAATCTTAACAAAAAAGCCCCCACCAACGGCTAAAAAGTTATCAGCCATACCCAAGAGCGCCTCTGCTGTTTGAGTGGCTTGTTTATCAGATATGATCGCCTGTGGGGTCTCTTTTTCTTGTGAATTACTAGATTCTTCTCCAATATGTTGTTGTGGAGCATCCGCTATGATTTGCTGCGTTTTTTCATTAGCGTGCGCATCTTCAGCAGTTTTACGAAAACTAGCGTTATCGGATGTTCCTTTTTTAGAAACATCAGCAATATCGCCTGTTTTGACCGCCTGATTCAGCGGACTTTGTGCCTCTGAAATCGGCACCTCCAAAATGCGATCTTGATTTGTATCATCAAGTGCCTCTTGAATCTCTTTTTCTAATTCGTCATCCATTACTTTGTTTTTAATTCTAATAAATAGGTTATAAATGAAGCTTCCAGTGCATCAAATCGCTTAAAGAAGTCTTTGTAAAAAGGTTTAATCACTACTATTTCTTCAAGTTTTTTATAATTATAGCGTATGTTTCTCCTTTTTTGTCTGTAATAATGAGCGATGGTCTGATAGTTCATATCTACGTGTTTAATCAGTAAATAATAACAACACATACGGGCATCTCTAGCATTTTGATCTTGAGATTCTAAAAAGTCGTCACCTGAAAAACCAAAGTGCTTTTTAGCACGAACAGTTAGAAAATTAATGATCAGCGTTTCTTTTTCTGAATCATCTAAAACCGTTTTGCCAGATGTTATACCATCTAACATCACAATGGCTCTAGTAATCCCAAATTTGGAAACTAATTCTTGTACCCGCGTATCAAGCAAACCATAAATGGTCAGATTCTCTTTCGATATGTCCTTTTGCTCGTTCATAGTATCAAACTACATCATTATGATATCCGATGGTAAATCAAGCGCAATTACTACTTGGTTAATTCTTAAACACCTAGCTACCTAGTAATGCGTCATTCAAGTAGTCAGTAAATGGTCAGTAAAAACACACCTAAGTAGTCATTACTGATATACTGTATCGATATATCAAAAAGGAAGTTCTTGTAATACAGTACTTTCCAATGATTGTCACCTTTGAGAGAGGCAAAGCAATACCCAATTCTCTTAGAGTAGAGCGCAAAATATTTTTATGCTTTTTTTGATCAATTAGCCCTTGTAAGGTGTCTTCGTACTGACTCTTTTTCTGCGTATCAGGCTTTGGACTTGTTTCTTTTGCTATTGATTGATCAGCGTTATGCTCCTTATGGAGCTTTTTAACTTGTTTGATATCCAATAGGATTTCAGTGTCTAATTCTTGTAATTGACGTTCTAATTCTTGAGCATCTTGCCCTTCTAGGTCTTTCTCTAATCCTAGCATTTTACCAAAAACACCTATCTTATCTTGAATATCGCTAGGCAAGTGTGCTATTTCTAATGAGTGCTTATCTAAGTACTGCTCATGTGTGATCTTTTTCATAAGTTTAAAAGGGATTATACAATTTGTAATTGTTGTTTGTTTAATAGGCTTTCAACACCATTGGATAATAATGCAGTCGCTAGCGAAGTGGCTAGAACAATCCCGAGGGTTTTGCCAAGTTCTGCCCCTTTAGGAATTCCAAACTGAAAACCTTCCTTAGTATCTGAATTCCTTCCAAGGTTATAATACAAAAGCGCTTCGGCAAGCCCAATGGCGAGTCCAGCTCCTGTGATAATGAGCATTTTTTTATTTGTTGTCATTTGCTTCTATTCTTTTAGTAATGTCTTTAAATTTCTGTTTCAGTGCGACCTTTCCTTTTTCTGCCAGAGTTTCGTTCATCTGAAAAACACCGACCACTTTTTTATGAATATGTAAACTCATTCTTTTTACCTCTGCTATTTTTTGCTTGTCATCTCTAAAGCGCTCCGGCACTAAATTCGCAATAGCATTGATGTGGCTATACACCTTTTCATACATCGTCTTAGGGATGGTGGTGGTTTTCTTTTTAGGGCTTTTACGTATCGCACCTCTTTTTCGGCATTCCTCTACTTCTTCTTGTAGGGCTTGTAGTTTCCCTTGTAAACCCGTAGGTTTAGATTTTTTATTTGTAGACTTCTTTTTAACTTGTTTTGACTTTACCTCTTGCTTTTTAGGCGTATCAGTTTTAGAATTTTCCTTTTTAGATGATGGTGCCTTCCTTTGCTTAACTACCTTTTTTTTAAGCGTTGTTTGTTTTGGCTTAGTGACCTCTTTTTTGACAGCTACTTGTGTTGGTTTAGCAACTTCTTTTGAAGAAACCACCACTTCCACACATGGTTTTTCTTTTTCAGCTATAGCCTCTGGATATACATCTTGTACCATTTCTAAAATGAGTGTCGCACTTTCTTTGGTGGCTTCTATAAAGTCCTTTTTGTCTTCTGCTGTGTTATACTCCTCAGTGAGTTTTTGAATTTCATTTTTAATATCCTTGTTGATGATTTTGGTCAAATCAAGGGCTTCTATCTGTGCTATCTGTGTCATAATTATGCGCTTTTTGAGTTTAGGCTAAGTTTCAGCTTTACTAATTTTAATATTCGCAAACGCTCGTTTTCACGAATCCGAATAGCCTCTTTACTTAAAAGAGGAATTTCTTTGATCTCTGGTTGTTTAATTTCTGATTCTTTAACAGTCTGTTTACGATGCTTCTCTAGGATTTCAAATAGCAAGCTGTCTGCTTGTTTTGCCGTGGGATCATCGATGGTAAAATGTTGGGTATGCTTTTTTATAAGTTCATATCCATGGGAAAGCACTAACGGGCTTCCTGTTTGATGTATAATTTCCTGTTGGTGCTTGATAGCAATATCCTTTAGCTCGTTTGGTTTTATATCTTTTAATCTATACATAGCGCTTATTTTTATAATTAGTAAACTCTTGGGTAGGATAGGCTATTAAACTTTTAAAAAAGGCGTTGGCTTCTACTTGATTTGCGTAATAAATAGAGCAGTTTTGAGCGCTTCCATCTATATTAAAACAGCGATAGCGGTAGCACTGAACAGGGCGCTCTACATCACTAATATCTACTTCTACCCATCGAAGAATGAGCGTATCTTTATGAAACGTTGAAGTCATAATCTGAAAGTCAAAGCATGACTCTTTACATCCCTGATTAATTAAAACGGCCTGATCCATTAGTTTTTTAATACTGTCTTTCTGTAAATTTTTCATGTTCATAATTTGGTTATATCCTTTTGAAATGAGAATGGTATAAAATGCCCATTATGAGCTGTATTCCATCAGAATACGTGATACTTCTCTTACGGCACTATCAATGGAATAGCTTTGATTAAATAATAGTACATCGGGGGTATGATCCATATAGGCATCAGTAATTCGCTCATCGATTTTCCCTAATCCACTAGGGATATTCAGTCCGCAATAATCAGCTAAAGCAATAATCCCTTTAAAGCCATTGAACCTGAAATAACGAGGGTCACTTCCCATCACTAAAAGTTGATTGATATCAAGTGGTTCTTCAAAAGGTTTGACCCTGATAGCAGATACAATGGTATGCACTCCGAAAGAAGTGCCTAATAGTACATCGATGGCAACCCCTATATGACAGCTCTCTAAATACTCGGTTAATAAAGCAACCGCGATGCCCACGTAATACAAAGCATCGCCTTGTATATTGGCATTTGCTCCAGCTAATAGGGTCAGAGTCAGGGTGGGTTTGGATGCTGATGTATTCTCAAAATAAAGATGGGTGTTTTTAACCGTAGTGGCTTTGTCTTTTCCTAGTTCAATTTTAAGTTGATGATGAAATCTCTCTAACTCACTACTCCCTTTTGTGAAGGGGATTTTATACAAGCCCATCATCGCGCGATCAAATGAAAACACACCTAAACCTTTACTGTTGGCACTTAATTGAGGGCGCTTTAATAATTCATCTTCCACAAGCTCGGTATAACGATCAAGCTCTTTTTGGATTTTAGGGGCTATGACATCCAAAAGCTCCATTTTCCCAAAATAGCGATGCTCTTGTAAATCCCTTAAAGTGTTTGGTGGTGGATTTCCATACCAATCACTTGACTTAACAATACGCGTTTGCGCATTTTTAATAATCACCTCTAGTGTTTGCGCATTGCCCATAAATAGCGACTTGCATTGTTTTTCCACAAAATCATGATACGCTGTAGGACTTGCAAAAGGGATGTATTGAAAGCGCTGCTTCTTATAAGAATGAGTATGTATGATAGGGGCTTTAGACACGAGCAGCATATTCTTTTGAAAATTCTGTTTTAGCCTCTGCGGATTTATACGTATTTACAAATCCATCATAGCCAATCTCTGCCTTGATCTTTTTAGCTTTTTCGCTATTCATTACCCAGAAATAACTATTTAGGGCATCGTGCAATGTTTTTCCGTTATCATATCTGTTAAATCGATCATCATTAGCATCAGGGATACCCATTTCGCGAACCATTTCAAGAACATAAGAACGCTGTAAGTTCAGCATGGTACGAAGGGTCATAATATCTTCAGTAGCATCATCCCCAGCATCTTTTGCCTCATAGCGTAAAATGGCTGAACGAATGGCTTGACAATGCGCTACAAGGGTGGGATAAATAAGGGCTTTTTCTAAACGCTCATTAAAACCCACATGGTAAATACACCCGCTAAAGCGGTCAATAAGAGAGGCATCTTGCTTGCTATTGCCTACATAATGTTTACTAAAGCCCTTACCTGTGGTATTCCCTGTAGCAATACATCCAAAATCAGGGTGTTTTACAATCGGCTCATTCAGTCCATTAAAAATAACCGCCTCTTCACTTGCACTTTTAGCTAAGGCATCATTAAGCAGACTTGCGGTATTAGCATCAAGTTTGGGCATTTCATCTAGGATGAGAATTTTACCATCTCGCCATGCCTCTATGAGTCCCCCTTCTTTATAGCCCGTCATGGTTTGTCCGCCTTTAATCTCGGTAGGCGAAGTCCACTGACTACAATTAATCGTGATGTAGGGAAGCTCTTTTTTATCACGCTCATGACGACCAAAAAGAGAATAACTTACTTTTTCTGCCAGCGTGGTTTTTCCTGTTCCTGCAGATCCCACTAAAAAGACATTATTACCCCAAATCAGATCATCCAAAATCTTCATAAAATTGGGAATCTGATCGATCTCGGGAATATCTAGTTTTAACTGCTTATATCGCTTACTTGTTATCATAGTATTTCTTCTAATTCTTTATATACATTCAGTTTCGCAACCAATTCAGTAAGTGGTGTAATTTCACTAAACTCATTACTGTACGATGCTTTGCCAAGCTCTAAGGCGCTATACCTACCAAAGACAAATTCTGCATTACCACTCTCATGGGGATGGTTGACAATAAAATACCCTAGGGTTTCTATAGCTTTAAATAAAGGGATATCCCTAAGGGTGTCGATAAGGGCTAAATAGTCAGTCATGATCTTGGTGTTGCTACTCGCACTTTTCCATAATCGGTAGGATTCCATAGCGTCTTTAAAAACAGGGATAAGCGTAAAATTATACCGCTCTTTATCACTAAGGCGTCTGCTGTAGACCACACGTCCTAATGGATAGCGACTATCCCCTTCAAAGAAGTTTTCAAAGCCTGCACTTGGATGACTTGATTTGCCATAAGCTGTTCCTAATTCATATACAAACCGCTCCTTAGATCGCTCGGTTCGAGACCGCCAATCTTTTTCGTTTTCTTGTTTTAACTCCTTGACCTCTTTTGTAGCATCTAAGTAAAAAACGCCATATCCGTCTAGCTTATCTAAAAATAGTCGCAGATTTGATAGCGATACGCTCCCTGTCATTTCATTCCCGTTTTGAACAAAATCGGGTAATTCATTTGGGTCAGCTCCCATTCTAGGGGTTAGAAGTTTTTGTAATTCAGAATCGATGATGGCTTTATAAAACTCTTTCTTTTCCAGAAATACATCAAAAGTAGTAGCCCCTTTTTTCTCAAACCGAACTTTATCATCATTCGCTTTAAAATACCCTCCAATAGCCAGGGTAGTGATTTTATCTAAAGCTTCACTAATAGGATACCTACTTTGATTATAAAAAGAGGTATCTACATCCCGCGCGATTAAAATACCGCTCTGAATAGTGCCTTGTTTGGTATTGTATTTTATGAGCCTGTTTTTCCCATCGATTTGACTGGCTGAAGCTAGGATGTTCTCCGTTAAAATATGACGTTGTTCCCGTTTAGCCGAAGCCTCTTTAATTCGCTCATTCCACAAAGGAAGTACTTCTTGTTGTTCTCTTTCTGATATGGGAGTAGCCTTACTTTCTTTGAAAATATCACTTAAAAATCCATTATCAACACCTTCATTTAAGGAGACATTCAGTGCTTTACGACTATCGGTAACCGCAAAGTTTAATCGAACGTTTCCAAGGGTGTATGGATTTTTAGCGCTCTTACCAATACTAACCCCTAAAAAAACACCCCAAGAAGCCTCTGAGCCGTTACGATAGGTAGGTACTTTCACTGCATCGCCAATTTGCCAAAATCCAATATGAGATTCGATACGTTTACGAATTGCGGCTAATTGTTTTATATAGGTATCTAAACGCTCTTGCTTATCATCGATAATATCCTTTAACAGCAAAGCATCTTTTTCATCTTCTTCGCTAATTACTTTTTGCGACTCATACGCTTTCATTTGAATTGAAAGTTTATCGATACTTTCTCTTTTTGAAGATTCTCTTTCAGCCACCATTATGGGATACTCTGTTGCGATCTTTGCTAAAAGTTCTGCTTGTACGGTTTCTGCGGTTTTTCCTGCTAATGCTTTTAAAAGACGAAGTTCTAGTTGTTGCAAAGTAAAGGGACGATTCAGGTTATTGACAATCGTTTCTTCCCGCACCGTATCTCGCCCAAAAGCACTTTGACCTCCAGATCCTTTATGAAACAAATACCGCTTTTGCACCTCGGCATCTAGTTGTAAAAACTCCACTTCTAAATCATAGGTTCCTTGCTGTTTTTCTAATTGAATTTGATCTTTATACCGCGAGAGTAACTCATCATATAAGCTTTCCTGATCTTTAACAAGCAGTAACCCCGCACGTCCTGTTAATTGACGAATAGCACCATGCTTTTCTGGATTTAAAACATAGCTTACATATCCGTTATCACTTTTCACTCTACTATGATTTGGATAGCCTAAATCAGGCATGAGTTCCGGATGTTCTTTAATCCATGCATGGGCTACGGTATCTCCGTATTTATTTAAAAAATCAGGACTTTTTAGGGTATCATCCCGGGTTTTTTGTGATCCTGTGGTATTGGCATCCAAGGTTTTTAATTTGGCTTTTAGCATCGTCATCAGACGAGCTTCCATAGGAATATCTGATGTAACATAGTAATACTCGGGTAAGACCACTTGTCCTGTACGATTCACTCTTCCTAAAATTTGCACTACCGTGTTAATGTCTAGTTCAAATTGGTGCATCAGTAGCGCTCGTTTACGTTGGTCCTTAAAATCCTTCGATGCGTGAGCCGAAGCGCCCGTACTTCCGCTTTGATTAATCAGAAGTACATCATATTCCCCTGAATTAAACAAGCGGAATGCCTTTTCAGAATCTGATCGGAAAGATTGTACAATAGCCTGATCCCCATCAAAAATAAGACGTTGTTTACGTCCTGTTACTTCGCCAACTCTAAAGTGAGTACCCTTATGACCTCCAAGCGTATTGGTTTTCTGTGTCTTTGTGATAACATCAATTAAAATATCTATAGGGGATATAGTAAGTCCTGAACGCTCTTTTTTGATATCCTCTTTTAATGTTTGATACGCAATTTGCGCCTCTTCGGATAAGTCTTCTAAAGGAATGCGCTCACGCGTTTTTTCATTATCAATGGTGGTATAGCTGTAGTAAAAAATACTATCTAATCCTTTTTGTAAAATATGAACAAAATCTAAATTTTTTCTAGGAATCGTATCGCCTGAACTTAACTGCAAGTCATTTAAAAAAGCGCCCATTGTACTTTTAAAAGCAATAACTACCTTTTTGTCTTGCTCTAATAATGTAAGAGTCTTTTTAGCTACTGATTCGGCTTTTAATGCAAAGAGCATTTGATCGACAATGCCAAAAACTCTGGAGAAATAAGGGCTTTGTTTGACACCCAAATTTCGAGGCTTCTGTTTGGTCTTATCCCCCATAGCTTTCGCCTGAGAATGGATCATAGCAAAACGACCGTTTAAATACTCACTCTCAAAGGAAGCAATTCGGCGCATGATCTTAATGATCCGATCCACTTGCTTTCGGTGCAAACTTCGCTCTGGTTCGTGATCTAATACTTCATAGAAGGTTTCTATTCCCTCACTAGAGCGTTGACGAGAAATAAGCTGTCCCATTTCCGCTAGATTTGGCGAAATGATCTCCTGTAAGGCGAGTCCGCCTGATTTCATAGAACGCACAAAAGCATCATTACTCAATTTGGCTTCAGCAATAGCGGTATACCCTGCATAAATAGGCATCACTTCTGGATATTTAGCAAAAGTAGCACTTAAGAAACAGCACGCGTGTGATAAGGATAAAAGCGATAACATGGCCTTACCGATGATTGTCTCATGCGATCCAATGGTATGACATTCATCTAGCACAAATACCACCCCTTTAAATCTTGAGGTGCCTAACCTTATTTGCTCACAAATTGCCTTTAACCACAAATATTTATAAGGTGCTGCCGATTGTAATTGTGAGTAGGTAGAAAAGATCATGTCATACTGCTCTGGCACTTGATTGATCACATGAGTGATGGTCAGTTCGGGATATTTATCTGGATCAGGTAAATCCCTGCCAATAGATTTGTAATAGGCAATCGCTTTATAACTATCTGTCGCTACAATCTCTGAGCTTGTGAGTAGTTCTTTTTGTTCAGACGATGAAAGAGAGGTAAAAACCACACTGCCATCGGCGTCTTTAATCTTTGCTTGACTATCAGTGTTTAGAATAAGGGGATCAATATCTGTAAGATCAATCGCTTTTAAATCTCTATAGATATCTGAAAACAGCTTTACCTTTTGAGTGAAAAATACAGGCAAATATCCTTCCATAACCGCATGGCGGATCACCCCACCTGCCTCTCTGCCTTTACCAATCCCTGTAGCATCTGCGATAATCAGACTTTTGCCCATATCAAACTGTTTTATATACAGTCCAATAGCGTCTACTTGTTCGGCGCTAAAAGCTTTCCAAAGATCCTCCAAGGAGTTGTAGCGCAATCTATCTCTTACTAAGTGATCGATATTACCATAGTCCCGAACAATTCGATTAAGAGCTACTTGGGTTTCAAAAGCTAAGTTCCGAGGGACTAAAGTATCCATCACATACGGCGCATTTGACTTCACTACATAAGGCATCAGTGCGCTTTTTGAATTAACAAGCGCATCTGTGTCTACCGTAGTTTCTTCTACTTCTTTTAAAGCGATCTCTTGCATATCAGTCAAGTTCAATAGTGGTTAAAGCCTCCAAATAACTGCGCAGCGTTTTGTAACTATAGCGCTGTATCGCCTCTTTCTTTGTAATATCTGAAGCGCTAGTAAGGGTGTCTTCTTCTATGGTAGGATCGTAACTCCCCCAACGACCACGAAGGGTAGCTAGTGCATCATTCATACGATCACTATAGAAGATAAAAGAGGTAAGCTCTTCGGCATTTTGACCTCCCGAGTAGGGAATCTCTAAGTAGTCTTCGATCAGTCCTACTACGTTTTCCTTTTCCGCTATGGCTTTTTCAATCAGGTCAAAAAGGTGTAGATAAATCCCTGAAAAGTGATCATCGCATTGATTGAATGCAGTAGGATTTTGAACGGAAAATAACGTAGCGCTATCGGTATCGGTAATAAGTTGTGGATTATAAAATATCATCTGTTTGCAATTTTTAATTGTTCTATTAATTTTTTTAAAGGGTGTAGGTGTGATTTGATCCGAAGCCATAAAGCGGTATAGCTATCAATGATGGCTTCTAATTGGGGATGAGTTTGTTTGGTTGGAAAGATGGCACTAGGAGTACGCTTTCGACCACCCACTAAAATGAGCATCATACTCGCTACAGCGCCTTGTTTATTGTAAAGCGTAAATCCAT
>NZ_JBHSFV010000026.1:0-13510 GCF_042653865.1 Dokdonia ponticola
TTAATGGGTTAATGGGTTAATGGGTTAATGGGTTAATGGGTTAATGGGTTAATGGGTTAATGGGTTAATGGGTTAATGGGTTAATGGGTTAATGGGTTAATGGGTTAATGGGTTAATGGGTTAATGGAAAATACAATACCTAGCGATATGGAGGGAACTATTGCTAATTACTTTTTAACACGTTTTTCATTTTGCTTTACAAAGGCTTCCCATCCTGTGTAACTTTTTCCTGTTTCTATCTTCCCAGAATTATAAAAATGACAAACAGCCGCCGCGAGTCCGTCGGTGCTGTCTAGGTTTTTAGGGAGCGTTTTCAATTTAAGGAGCGATTGGAGCATTTTAGCCACTTGCTCTTTGCTAGCATTCCCGTTTCCAGTGATCGCCATTTTTATTTTTTTGGGTAGGTATTCTGTGATGGGGACCTCACGACTCAATCCTGCCGCCATGGCAACGCCTTGAGCTCTTCCCAGTTTGAGCATACTCTGTACATTCTTGCCAAAGAAAGGGGCTTCAATGGCAATCTCATCGGGATGAAACGTATCGATCAGCTCGACGGTGCGTTCAAAAATGAGTTTTAGTTTAATGTAAGGATCCGTGTATTTGGAAAGTAACAACTCATTGAGTTGTAAAAATTCCATTTTCTTATCTACGACTTTGATCAATCCAAATCCCATGATGGTAGTCCCAGGATCAATTCCTAATATGATTCTTTCTTCTTTCAAATGAGAAGTTCTAGTGTTTACCAATTAAAATTTACAATACCTTGTATCGTTTCATTGGTATTATTTGTTACTTTGTTTGTTATGCAAGGCGTCTCCCACAAAGCTACACAATTCTTAGGCTATAGTATCAAAATTCTGATTTTGGCTATGACCGTTTTTTTGGTGGGAAAACGACTAGCGCAAGATACGGCTCCTATTCTAGAACATACAAAAGATAATTTTATATCAATATTTACATATAGCAATATAGCAATATTACTATTACTATCTCTTTTTAATTGGGTTTTTGAGATTCTAAAATGGCAAGCCTTAGCGAGTCATTGTGGTCATATCTCTACACAAGAAAGTACCAAACACGTATTAAAAGCGCATATCACATCGCTTATTACACCTGCAAAATTGGGTGAATACGGTGCCAAAGCTTTATTTTTTCCTATAGAACAACGCAAACACATTCTTTTCTTAACGGTATTAGGTAATGGTTATCAAATGCTGGCAACGACTATTTTTGGAGTGATCGGTATTGGGGTTTGTGTGTTTCAGCTGTTTCCTTCATTAAAATGGCATTATATCATCGCATTACTTTTAGGAGCGTTGACCGTTTTTATGATCCCTCAACTCTTAGCTAAGATCCGATGGAGTGTCAAAGGATACTCTTGGAAGCGCATTCGCAACTTTATAAAAACCATTGCTTTGCACACTAAGCAGAAAGCCGGCTTCTTTTCTTTTGTGAGATATGTATTATTTGCGCATCAGTTTTATTTTTTGCTTGTCTTATTTGGAGTAGACATCACGTATCTACTGGCCATGGGATTGATCACTACGATGTATTTGGTGAGTTCGTTGTTACCCATGCTGCAGGTATTTGATGTTATTGTAAAAACGGGGGTTGCTGTAATGGTATTCTCATGGATTGCTGTACCCGAAATCACCATCATTACCATTTCCTTTTTGATGTGGTTTTTTAATGTGGTTCTTCCTATTCTCCCTGGGAGTTATTTTATGATGACAGATACCTCACTCACACGTCAAAAAACGAGCGTTTTATGAGTGTAGTTGCGGTTATGTATGTTATTATGATAAGCTATATCCTGCTTATAGGAGCGCTATCCTACGGTGCTCGGAAAGTATCTAGTTTCACACCTTCAGTTCAGGTTCCAAAACAAGGGTTTTCTGTGATTATTCCTTTTCGGAATGAGGCTAATCATCTTCCTGGATTACTTGAAAGCATCGCAGATCTAGACTATCCTACCTCCTTGTTTGAAATTTTGTTGGTGAATGACGACTCAAATGATGCCTCGGTAGCATGTATTGCTTCTTTTATCAAGGCGCATCCAAAAATAAATATCAAGATTTTAGAGAGCATTCGGGTTTCTGACTCTCCAAAAAAAGATGCGATTCAGACGGCTATTGAGACGTCTCTATTTTCTTGGATCGTAACGACAGATGCCGATTGTATCGTTCCGCCGTTGTGGTTAAAAACACTCAATGCCTTTATACAAGAAAACGACTGCAAGCTCGTGGCAGGCCCTGTGACATTGCCATACAGGTCAGCTTCATTCCTACAGGTTTTTGAACGGATGGACACACTCAGCCTTGCAGGCGCAACCATGGGTGGTTTTGGAATAAGACACCCCTTTTTGTGTAATGGTGCACATCTAGCTTATGAAAAAGAGGCTTTTGTAGCTGTAGGAGGGTTCCATGGGAATGATCATATTGCTAGTGGTGATGATCATTTTATGTTAGAAAAATTTAGTATTACCTATCCCAAGCAGGTGCATTATTTAAAATCACAACAAGCTATCATTACGACCCCTTTCCAAGAAAACTGGACTTCTTTTATTTGGCAACGAAAACGTTGGGCAGCAAAATCCATCGGCTACACCAGTCTCTTCACAAAGAGCGTTGGGCTTCTTATTTTACTCGCTAATCTGGTGTTTGTGGTTGGGGTTGTTTTTGCTTTCGCGAAAGCGGACACAGCAGCATTCCCTTTTTATACCCTCCTCTTACTAAAAATAATCACTGATGCTTTTTTACTCTATCCAGTGGCTCAATTTTTTAAAACCCGAAAGGTTTTCCTCTGGTACCCTCTATGTGCACTATGGTATCCTTTTATAAGTTCCTACATTGCATTGATCTCGTTAAAAGGGGGATTTATGTGGAAAGACAGGTATTTTAAGAGATAATGTAGGAAGAACCGTCCAGTAGATACTAAAAGAGAAATTAGTTAATGAAACACTATTGATGTATTGGATTAATAGACCAAAAAAACAGAGATTCCCTGTATAGCGGGATCTTTGTTTTTTTGTTACCTTTAAAATCCAAATCTACTTTTATGAAACGCATCCTATTCTTTCTTTGTGGACTCCTACTGAGTCTTTCAACCGTTACCGCACAAACTGATACGTATACGGTAAATAATCAATCCTATGAGCTAAAAACAGAAGTAGCGGGCACTCTTACTTTACTGTGGAATACCTTTAGTCAAGAGTACCGTTATTTTGCAAAAAAAGGAACTACAGTTATAGAGCTTACAAATACCAAAGAGGGCAGAAAATATCAAGATGAGTATAAAAAACAGCTGCAGGAACTGACATCTGATACCGCTATGGAAACTGACAAAGTGAAGTTGACACTAGCCAGTTTACGACGTTTTTTTAATGACTATAATAAAAAAGTGGACCCATCGTATGCTGAAAATAGCTTTCTAACTAATATGGAGTATCGTTTAGGGGTTTTTGGAGGAATTACGAACAGTATCTTTGTCGAAAATCCAGACAATATCTCCAATCCACAATTTGGAGTTGATTTCGAGTTGTATGATGCGACTGCGCTTCCTAGCCATTCGATTGTTTTTCAGTTTAAACAAACGCTCTCTACAGATGAATTTGACTATAGTGCTTCTCAGTTTTCTATTAATCATCGTTTTAAATTTATAAAAACACCCGCATTTCAAATATATCTTAACACGAAGTTGGTGACCTTTACAGCTTCAAAAAGAACAGAAGAGATTATAGAGAATGATATGATCACTTTTGAAGAAGATTCAGGATCGAGTTTGCAAGGACCTCTTGTTTTTGGACTGGGTGCTGATATAAAATTAGGCAAAGGGTATTTGTCACTTAATTACAATGATGCCTATTCTTTTGTGATCGATGACAACGGAGAATTTCCTGTTGATCTCACGATTGGATACCGATTTGTCTTGTAGTTTTATACCTGTTATTCATTTACTTTTAAAATCACAGGTACTTTAAATTTTGTTTTGACAGGCATCGATCTTTTGGTGGCTGGAGCTGGTTTTGGTAGTACACGTATGGCATCATGAATCCATAAAGGTAATGACCGAATCTCTTGAGTTACTATGGGTGAAAGATCAATATGCTCTATACAAAACTGTCCTTTTTCATCTACCACAAGATCAATCCACACCGTATCATGTATAGACTCTTTTACAATAATGGTGTGGTTGCTAAGCTCGGAGTATAGTGTGTTTGTAATAAAATCCTCAAAACAGTCTTTTAAAACGGTTTTTTCAGAAAGTTCACTACAGCTTTCAAAAACAGGATAGGTATCTACCTCTGTGATATCAATGCTATTTTGCTCTTGTTGTAAGAAATCTTCAGTAGATATCTTTTTAGTCTCCCAACTTGTGCAAGATGCTAAAAGCACACAACAAGCTAAAGACATAAGACGAAGATTCATATCAGTTAATTTCTTGGATGAAATTTACAATATTATATGATGTTCTCCTAGATGGGAGAACTTTTTAATCTTCTCCTTCTTTTAAAAAGAGTTCTTGTTTTAATTGCGAAAGACGCCTTTCTGTCATCGTAGCATAAAATACAGATAATCTATCTTTTGAATCTTTGTGTTTTTCTAGAAAACGTTCATACAACTTGACCACTTCTTTTTTATCTTCATAATAATTATCTGCACAGACGACTATATCATATTCTGCTCGTATTAATGTAGGGTCTATCTTGAGGGCTTTTTGATATTGCCCAATAGCATTTTCAAACTTTTTATTGATTTGATACGCCCTTCCTAAGGTCATATAAATATCATCTAGTGGTAAATCTTTAAAATAGAGTGCTTGTTTTGCATGGTATTCGGCTTTTTCTATATCTCTTGTCAATCCGTATAACTCGGCAAGTTTATGGTGCAGACCATAATCTTCTTCATCTATCCCTACTAAAATTAAATATTGATCAATCGCTTTTTTGTATTTATTAGTCTTGTGATAACTAACGCCTAAATTATTATGAATAAAAGGCGAAGACTGTCCTAAGGCTATGAGTTTTTCAAACCAAATAACAGATTCGTCAAACCATCCTCTTAAGTAATAATTCTGTGCTAGAATATTAACCATTTCAACATTCTCAGGATCGATGTCTAAGGCTTTGAAGCAGATTTTATCCACGATAGGGTAATCGCGTTGTCCTAAATAATGCAATCCTAACTGGTACAATGCTTTCTGGTGTGTGGAGTCTAGCTGTACTGCTTTAGAAAAGACATCTTCACTTTTAAGAGTTGCTTTTTTCTTCCAGATGGAATCTCCTTTCTTTTCAAGTTGTTTGATAGCTCTTCCTCGCTGGTAGAAATACTCTGGATTGTCTGGATAGGCCGTAGCTAATCCTGAAAAAATAGAATCGGCAGTGAAGTAATCACCTCTGTTAATTAAGAGTCTTCCATATTCTGTTGCGGCAATGGGTTGATTTGTATGTTGGAGAAGAAATTTTTTATAGTTTTCTAACGCTGCTTTTGAATTTCCCAACCCTTTATAAGAACGTGCAATTTGCAATGTAACCGGGCTCTCTGGATTAGACACTTTTTGATAGTTCTTAATAGCTTTTGTATAACTGCCTACTGCATACAAACTATCTGCAACGGTCAAAGCCGAAGACTGAGCTTCGGCTTTAAAGATGATCATATTTAAAAAAATGAGTAAAAGGTATTTTTTCATATACTATTTTAGTTTTAAAAGGCAATTCTTATCTACTTGCTTTTAATTTTATTTAATTTTTCTTGCGCCTCTTTATTACCATCTATTTCAATGGCCTTTTCAAAGAAATTAATAGCTTCATCCTTTTTCTTTCGCGTGATGTAATAATCTCCCATTGCTACATAACTTCTAGACTCTTTTGGATAAAACTTTAGATTCATTTCTAAATAAGCTTGTGCCTTCTTTGGTAAGTTATGTGATGTTAGTATAAAAAAACCAACATCATTTATAAACTGCCAATCGGGTTTCATTTCACGCTTGAATCGCTTACTTAACTCCTCAAAATGAGGGTAAAAAGGTTCCGTCAACTCTTCTGCCGAATATGCTTTAGGCGTATTAAATCTCCATCTTTCTGGAAATGGATACCACGAAAACAAAGCTCTTAAACCATTATATAATCCTGGCACCACAACACTTCCATGATCTTCATTTCCTTGATAATCCCACGTAAACTCCAAATGATCCTTGTTTTTTACCAATATATCGTGAAAGTTAAGATTTGCTCTTAACATTTCTGTTGGTTCAGATTTTAGTTTTCGCACCTTAACTGTGTCTATACCAGTACTATTAGCTACTGCAATATATAGTGATTTATTTTGATGGGATGATGTAGATGTATTTAGTAACGCTTTAGATTGATTCACTAGGTTTTCTTGATCCCACCAAAGGCTTGGATCAATAGCTAGGTAGTGATCAAAAACGTCTGGGTGATGTGTATACGTATAGAGTACAAAAAGGCCTCCTGTAGAATGTCCTATAATGGTACTCATTGTATCAGTAGGATACTTAGTAGCTACATACGGTTTTAATTCTTTTTCTATAAATGTCATAAAATTAAGAGCACCACCAGAAGTTTCTGATGTGTGCCCTCTTTGAAACACAACGTTTGTGGGCGTGAAATCTCTGTTTCTGTCTGTATTTAAAATTCCCACAATAATAGATTTGGGTAGATTCCATTTTTCAAGAAGTTTTAAAATACCCGTAGCAGTGTAAAAATGCGCTCTCCCATCTAACACATAAATGACAGGATATTTTTTGTCTTCTTCTATTTTTTCTGGAACATGAACCCAAATTTCTCTTTGCTCATTCAGTGTTTTTGAGAATAAAGAATCAACCGTACCTATGACTATTTGTTTCTCTTCATTTGAAGAGAACTGTGCTGTGGCACAAAAATTTATACCTAAAAATACACTAATCAATAGTAGGCTTCTCATTTGATTTATACCATTATTTATTTATAAAAAAAATTATAGGAAGCTCGTATAAAACACCTACTGTTTTTCCTTCATGTTTTCCAGGTATCATCTTTGGTATTGTTTTGACAACTCTTATGGCTTCTTCTTCTAATTTAGGATGTCCACCGCGAGCTCTAACATTTACAATATTTCCTTCGACATCTATTTTAAAAACTGTAGTGATCTTAGTTCTGACTCCTACAATTCCTAATTCTTTTGGAAGGTCCATATTGAACTCTTTATTTACATGCATTGATACTTTTTGAGAAGTACATTTTGCTATTTCTTCCTTAGAACCTGAACATTCTTTATAAGTAGGCACTTGTTGCACCACAGCAAATGGTATATCCAGATCATTAAGTACATCGTCATAGGTACTATCTCTTAAAATATGCTCATCCTTTGAAGTCACTGCAGTTAATACTTTAAGTGCTTTCTCTTCTTCCTCCGTTAATTCTCCTTGTTTTGCTATCGAATTTTTGAGCATTTCAATATTTCTGATTATCTCACTATCAGAATTAGAATAGCTAGTCCCTCCTGCTTGTGCATCTGTACAAGCGGTGTATACCAATATAGAGAAAAGTGCTGGTACTAAGAATAAATATTTTGCTTTTGCTATTTGTTTTGATTTTGTTTTCTGTAACATAATAATTCGTTTTTTGATGATGGAATGATTAAAAAATGGATTGATGAATGAGAATTGTTTGGTATCAAAAGCTGTATTGAGTAATTCTTCGTAATACTGCTTTTTTGAGATATTCCCTATAGCATATCCATCGGCTAAGTACTCATGTACGAGCGTGATTTCTTTTTGAAAGAGATATATGAATGGGTTAAACCAAAACACAATACGCAACACTTCAAAAAACAGAAGATCCAATGTATGTCTTTGCTTGATGTGGATACGCTCATGTGTCAGTATTCGCTTTCGCGAAAGCGGACTTAACTTCTCCCCCAGAAATATATAATTAAAGAATGTAAATGCCTGTGTACTATCTGGCAAAATAATAATGTGTTTCCCCTTTTCTTTGAAACGAAAAAGACGCATACAATGAAATAGTTTATAACTAAAAATAAGCGTGCTTATTACTAAACCTATATAATAAACATGCATCCAATTAAACACATATCCTTTTGTTTCTGAAATGATCACACCTGTAGAATTTGTGGTATCTACAATCGTATCATCAAAGTTTTCCAAAATAATTTCTGGAAGTATTTCGGCAACTTCTTGAACAGGAATTAGAGCTTGCAATGCAGCAATCTTCAAAAAGGGTAATACGATGGCTAGTATAGGAGTTATGAGTAAATACATCCTATTGTAGGTGAAGAAGGTTTCTTTTTTCAAAAAAACCTTATATCCTACCAAAAATATTGCTTGAAAGCAGAGTATTTCTATCATGTATCTTATCATAACTCCTTAGCTATTTTAAACTATGATTGAATTTTAAATGTAATAGGTAAACTGTATAATACGCCAACGGGTTGTCCATTCTGTTCTCCGGGTTGCATTTGAGGAAGTGTTTTCATTACTCGCTTTGCTTCTACTTCTAGATCTGGATGTGGTGCGCGCGCTCTTATATTTACTATATTTCCTTGCTTATCAATCTTGAAAGCTACAAAAACTCTATTGATGCCTGTTAATCCTAGCTTTTTTCCTAAAGATACGTCAAACTCATTCGCCACATGTTTAGAGACTTTAGCGCTCATACATTTTTTACGTTCTTCATTAGTTCCAGTACATTCTGCGAATGTTGGTGCTTTTTCGATGACCGCAAAGGGAATATCTTGACCCATTTCATACTCAATTTCTTTTTCTCCTGGACGTATATCAAATTTCTGCTTCTGGATATCTTTAACCCCTACTTTCTTTTTTAAATTTTTGATGAACTCAGCATATTCATCAAGATCTTCTGAACTTAAATTATCACCTTTCTGGAGGTAATAATTTTTTACTTGATCAACAAGTTTTGTGTACTCTTCTTCTGTGATGACACCTTCAGGAACCTCTATAACTAATTCAGTAAGAGGAACTATTTCTGTATTATCTTGTGACACTATTGTGGTATCGTCAGTACACGAAACATAACATAGTATCCCAAAAATTACAGGAAGAATAAACGCATATTTGAATTGTGCGATTTTTCTGGATTTTACTTTTTGTAACATAATAATTCGTTTTTTGATTAATGAATGATTGAAAAATGGATTGATGAATGAAATACTTTCTGTCCTAAATACTTGTGACAGTAAGCTTTGATAATAGGTTTTCTTACCTCTTTGAGAAACTACTTTAGCATCTGCTGTATACTCTTGAAGTAGCATCATTTTACTTTGATATACATATATTAGTGGATTAAACCAGCATATAATACGAAGCACTTCAAAAAATAACATATCAAATGAGTGACGTTCTTTAATATGAATGGTCTCATGTAGCATGATATTATCTCGTTGTGCATCTGAGAGGTTTTCTCCTAAGAAAATAGTATTGAAAAATGAAAAAGCAGTATCTGTATTTGGTAGTGTAACGATTTGTAAATCTCCTATTTGCTTCAGGGTTCCTCTACTTTTTAAGTGTTGTATTTTTATCACTTTATATACAAAATATGCAAACGTAATAACCATTCCAACGATCCATATACCAAGCATCCAGGTGATAAAGTTTATAGGTTTTGTACCCGTAAGTACAATCTCATCAAGCATTCCGCCATTTAAGGCAGCATCAGCAATACTTGTTTGTAATAATACTTCTGGTAATGCAATAGTATAGGACGTGGGTATTGTTTCTCGGATGGCGTCTATCTTAATAAAAGGAAGGATGAAGCTAAGTATAGGTGTTATAAGAAGGTAACATCTATTCCAAGTAAAGAACGTTTCCTTTTTTAAGAAAATATCATATACTACTAGAAATAGCAATTGATATGCAATGATCTGGAGAATATAGTGTATCATTGATTTTCTTCTTTATTAATCTCTTTCATGATCGCTTCCATTTCAGACATATTGATATCGTTTTTCTTCATGAAAAAAGACACCATACTTTTAAATGAGCCTTGAAAATACCCATTCATCAACTTATTAAGAGTTTGATGGCTGTACTCTTCTTTGGGTACTATCGGAAAATAAATATGACCTCTCCCCTCTTTACGATACCCTACAAATTCTTTATTTTCTAGGATTCTAATAATCGTAGATACCGTGTTGTATGCTGGTTTTGGGTCTGGAAATTCCTCTATAACAGCAGCAACATTTGCTTCTTCTAGATTCCAGAGAATTTGCATAATATCTTCTTCGGCTTTTGTAAGTTGTTTCATTATCTGAATTTCAATTAGTAATCATTACAACACAAACATACAACTAAATATTTAGTTCTAACTAATTATTTAGTTAAAAATTTGTAACAAAGCCTCTTTTTTTTCGTCCTATGGTCTGTAATCACATATTTTTTAATGGATTTACTTCTTGTCTTTGTTAGTTTGCTCCTTATTTTTTTAGGTATTATAGGGAGTTTTTTACCCGTATTGCCTGGCCCTCCTGTAAGTTGGCTAGGACTTTTAGTATTACATCTTACCAA
The DNA here is from genome assembly GCF_042653865.1 of Dokdonia ponticola. Classification (NCBI taxonomy): domain Bacteria; kingdom Pseudomonadati; phylum Bacteroidota; class Flavobacteriia; order Flavobacteriales; family Flavobacteriaceae; genus Dokdonia; species Dokdonia ponticola. Next base: position 10,540 of record NZ_JBHSFV010000026.1, read on the forward strand.
AGCGATCCCTATGGATTATGTCTTTTTAGGGATCACCTTATTTGTAGCTATTTTAATTTTTGTACTAGATTATATTATTCCTTCTATAGGCACCAAGCGTTTTGGAGGTAGTAGAGCAGGTGCGATTGGAACCATGATTGGGTTGTTTGTCGGTATTTTAAGTCCTATTCCTTTTGGGATTCTCATTGGCCCTTTTGTAGGCGCACTTATTGGAGAGCTAGTTTTTAATCAAAGTGACTCACAGACGGCTTTTAAGGCGGCTGTAGGTTCTTTTCTGGGATTTATAGCATCTACCTTTATGAAGTTTGTTGTAACGGTCATATTCCTCGGTTTATTCGTTTATAAACTATTTGCCTACGGAGACGTACTTTTTGTTTGGTCTTAATAGGATGTACTGACTTTAAGGAATGTTGTATACGCTTTCGCGAAAGCGTACCAAAAAGAATTCATCAGGAAAGCCGGGGTGTTGAAATCCAATCTAAAACTGAGACAAACCTTAAATTCCGCTGAAAAAGCAAAATTCATTCAACGATCTGTTTTTACCTGTATTAGCTCGCAACTTTTCAATAAAGCGTTTCACACATAAAAAAAACCCTTCATTTCTGAAAGGCTTTTTAGTAGTAAGGTATGAAATTCTTGCTTATTTTTTGATCACTATAAATTCTGATCTTCTGTTAAGTTGGTGTTCTTCTTCAGAACAGTTTGAATCATTACCACAGTCATTTACAAGTTGTGTCTCTCCATATCCAGCTCCAGAAATTCGATGGCTCTCAATGCCTTGGTCAATAATATATTCTACAGTAGATTTTGCTCTTTTATCTGAGAGACTTAGATTATAACTATCGATACCTCGGCTATCTGTATGCGATCTTGCGTCTATCACCATGTTAGGATACTGCTTCATTACAGAAATTACTTTCTCTAATTCTAACGCTGCATCTGGACGGATGTTGAATCTGTCAAAATCAAAATAAATAGGATTAAGGTCTAAAAGGATCGTTAGATCGTCTCCTACCTCTATAGGTTTTTGAGTAAGTTCTAACTGTAAATTGTTGGTAATGGTTGTTGACTCATCTGGTGTAACAAATACAACCTCGTCTCCATTAAAGGTTTCTTTAATGGCTCTTACAATATATTGCTCTTCACAATTTGCAGTGTCAAAGTTGTAATCTCCATTAGCCTCACTCAACATCGAACTTACTACTTGGTTCTCACTATCTAATAATTGTACTGTAGCGCCTTGTATGGGAGCTCCTGACTCTTTATCGAGTACTTTTCCTTTTACTAAAATATCACAAGGTATTTCTTCTTGTAAAAAACGATAAATATCATCACTCCCCATCCCTGTTTTACGATTGGAAGCAAAGTAACCAATCTTTGTGTCATCATTTAAAATAAATGTAAAATCATCATACGAACTATTGATAGGTTTTCCAACATTGATGATTTCTTGTTCATCGCTTTGTGATTGGAAACTGGTCACATATACATCAAGACCTCCTAATCCTGGATGACCGTCTGAGGCAAAGTATAAATTTCCGTTTTTACTCATAAAAGGGAAGGTCTCTCTTCCTTCTGTGTTAATACTAGGCCCTAGATTTACAGGAGTACCATAGGTTCCATCTTCAAGGATATCTACCACCCAAATATCAGAAAGTCCAACCGTACCTTCCATATCTGATGCAAAGTATAATTTGGTGTTATCTGCATTTAAAGAAGGGTGCGCTGTTGAATACTCATCACTATTAAAAGGCAACTCGACAGCTTCTGTCCATCCCTTACCTTCTTCTCTAGTAGATTTATAAATTTTGAGCTTATTGGTTCCGTTTTTATCTTTCTTGTAGGTTCCTTTTGTGTAGTTATTACGTGTAAAGTACACCGTGTTCCCGTCTTTTGAAAATGTGGTTGTACTTTCGTGAAATTTTGAATTTAACTGCTTGTTAAACTTTGAGGGTTTTGAAAAAGAGCCTGACTCTTCTCCTACTCGTGTTTGGAATAAATCTAAGAAGGGCTGGTTATTCCATTTATGAATACGCCTAACACCCCCTCCAGAATCTCTAGAGGATGCAAAAATTAATCTTCCTTCAAACTCAGTCGGTGCAAAATCTGAATATCTTGAATTGATACTTCTAATATCTTCAAGGATGTATTTACTTTTCTTGTATTCTGATATTTCACGTAAGTAATCGGGAGATTCTGCAAATAATGTTGCTCTAGTATCTGTGTCTTTTAATTGATTAAATTTGGTCATCATAGCATCAGACAACTCATAGTTTTTTAATGCTCTCAATGTTTGTGCATATCTAAAATAATATTCTGGCTGAATCTCTTCCTGATATTGGTCTATCAGTTTTTTATACCATACTTCTGCACTTGTATATTCTGCGTTAAAATAATAGGAATCGGCTAGTTTTTGAAATAAATCGGCAGATTCATATCCTTTTTCAACCACATCGAGATATATTTTACGAGCATCTACAAAAGCATATTGATCAAATTTTTTGTCTGCTCTAGATATCTTCCCTTCTTGAGCAAAGCCAATTCCCCCTGCTACTAAAAATAAAGTGGTTAATATATAAACGTGAAGTCTCATGAATTCTATTTTTAAATAATAATTATACGATCTTCCCTTTATTAAAAGAATCTAGGTGTTAATAACCTATCATATTCGTTAAAGAGTTCAAATCTAAGGAAAACTTCAAAACTTCCATCATTAAATGTCGTATTGCCCAAATCTGTAGTCTCCCGATCATATGCAAGACCTATGAGCATACTGTCTGATACTTGAAAACCTGCAAGACCACTAAATGCGGCATCCCATCTATATGCAGCGCCTAAATGCAGCTTCTCTAGAAATAAGAAATTTGCTGTAAGATCTACTTGTAAAGGAGCTCCAGCTACCGCTTTAATCAATGTACTTGGCTTGAATTTTACTTGGTCAGAAATATCAAAAGCATATCCTAATATTCCG
>NZ_JBHSFV010000027.1:0-12782 GCF_042653865.1 Dokdonia ponticola
AAAATAAGTTACAAGAACTTCTGGAAGTAATAAGTTGGCGGCAGCAAATAGAGCATCTGAGGACATAGAATTTTTTAAAGCAAAGTTGTCTCAATTTTAATTACCCCACAACTTTTTGTGTTGAGCCGTTAAAAACCGTTGCCCGTTAGACCAAAGAGCGTAAGATTTGTTTTAAATCTTTTGGATACCCTAGAGAGTTTTGATTGTTGTTTGGAGGAGTACGCTTTCGCGAAAGCGTAAAAAACTATCCTATCACACTAAAATGTGCTATGTCAACATAGTCTTGTAATCTGTAACTACGATTTGTAGTTGCAGATTATTTTTTTGGACTTTATTGAATTAAGACTATTATTGATTATAGCAGGTAAAGATTTGACAATTGAACCTAGAGCAATTCATCAAAAGTATCTTCTTTAGACTCATATGGAGTTTAGGACACCATAGTGGCTCTAAACCAACTTGATATATGAAAACCCACTACTGTAAACAGAGTAATCCTTTAAAACATATCTAATGCGCAAAAAGACAAGAGTTTTGTATAAAGGAATTAGATTAGTTAATTAAGAGATTCTATTTTAAATATATGATATTAGGGTGTACTATTTTAATAAGCCCAAGTTCTAGCCCCTTCATTTGTAGCTGTACACGGACAACTACCTCGACCTTGAAGAAAGTCTAAACCTATTGTAATAGAATGTGTTCCAGAATTTAAAGTGATAAACTCATTGAGTGTAACTTGATAGGCATAAGACACGAAGAAAATAGACTTTTTTAGACCTACCATTGGACCTATCCCTAATGGGTTTCCAACTTGATCATTAAGGAAGCGATATGTAGCTCCCAACCAGTAATAATCATTATCTCTATTGTACTTACGGTACTTTAAATTAATATCTGTGCTTGATCTACCGTCACTAATATATTGTTGATAAAATATAGATGGCTCCCATTGCGAGTAATTGTTAGTTCTGTAAGTGTAGCCTGAATAGACTTGTAGATTAAATAGTAAATCAGGTTCAAAACCAGCGAATTTATCAATTTCCTTAGGGAGAATGTTATTGGCATTTACACTAACAAAAATATCTCTATACCGATATAAAGCTCCTACATCAAAGTTTAGGTTTGTTACAGCACGATTATCTGTAACAAATGGGTCTATAAATGGCATGTCTACAGTAGGTGAAAAATTTTGTATGTCAATACTAAAACTATTCGTGTTTACTGATAATCCCAAAGAAAGATATTGTTGTGTTTTGTAATCAAGTGTGAGATGATGCGCGTACGATAATTTAAATCCTTGTTGACGGGTATTTCCGTTTCTATCATTGTATAATGACACTCCTAAACCAGATCGATCTGCAAAACGTAAATCTGCATAAAGAGCCTGGTTGTCTGGGGCATTAGTAATACCTACCCATTGTGTAAGCGCATTGAGGCGTATACGGAAATTATCACCTATACCAGCAAATGTAGGTGCCACTACAAAGTTACTATCTGCTAGGTATTGACTAAAAACAGGTAAGTTAAGTTCCTGAGTAATACCTTGCGTAGTACTACATAGAAATAGTACATAAAAGATGTATTTTATTAATGTTTTCATAGGTTAAGTTTTTAAGTTGCTTCTGTATTATCTATACAGTGTAAAGTGACCAACAAATTGTCGATCATTCTCTGAAATCCCCAAGGTTACTACATACCAGTAATCACCAGAAGGCAGTTCTTTACCATCATATTCTCCATTCCAAGAATACCCAGGGCGTATAGATGCAACCATGCGTCCATAGCGATCAAATATTTTGGTGCTTAGGTTTGGATAATTGTTTACACATCCTGGTGCCCAGGTATCTGCTACTCCATCATTATTTGGGGTGAAATAATTAGGGATACATACATCAATAAATTCAATAAAAATTTCTGCAGTGGCAATACATCCAGCTTCATCAGTTACGGTCACTAGATATGTGCCTGTTTCCGAAATAATAAATACATTCTCACTACCAGTGGAAATATCATTAAATGTATACTCATAATTGCCAAATCCTCCTGTTGTAGTCGCTATTATTTCATTGTAATTACCTTCCATAATACTAAGCGCTAAAGGATCAATCAGATCAATATCAAAGAAATCTGTGCTCTGTACACATCCATTAGCATGTCTAACCAAAATATAATTTCCTACACCTGGAGGAATATTGGTAAACACATTACTACTTTGATATGGTCCGCCATTCAGCGAGTATTCTAAAAGTGTTGGGTCTGTGATACTGTCATCTACTGTTACTGTAACAATATTGGTTGGAACATTTTCACTACATAATAGTTCAACGTCAACTAGCGGATTAAGTGTTACAGATTCTGGAAACGGTATATTCCAAATAGATTCACATCCCTGATTGTCCCGAATATAAACTATATGATCCCCTCCTGATAGATTATCAAACATAAATTCAGTTTGTGAATCCTCTCCAGTCGTGTAAGGACCATTTTCATTGTCAAGACTTACAGAATATGGAAGTGATCCTCCTGAAATTTCTATGATAAATGAACCGTCTTGTTCTCCTGAACATTGTTCTGGAAATATAGAATCTGCAACGATGCCAAGTATGACTGGTTCAGGATCGATCAATGTAAATTCTAGCGTTAAGAAACACCCTAATTCATCTTGAACAATGACAACATAATCTCCAGGTTCTAAATTTTCAAAGACATTAATGTCAAAAAATTGATCCAAATTAGGAGAAATGGCATATTGAATCATACCTGTTCCTCCAGTTGTAGAGATTTCCAGTATCCCATCACTTGCACCTCTACAGGTTATTTCAGTAATATCTAATGTAGCATTCAGTCCGTTTTCAGGCTCAGTAATTTCTATAACTTCAGAAACTACTTCACAATCCCCGCTTTCTACGAGTACTATATAAATACCCGCTGAAAGGCCTTCAAAAGTACCAGGTGGATTTTGACTTATTGGAATGGTAGCGCCTGTGCTATCTTGTAATGTATATATATAATTTCCTACTCCTCCTTGGGCTGTTGCAATTATACTACCAGTGCTATCACCAACACAGTTTATAGCTGGATTTAAAGAATCAAAATTAACTTCTAAAGGTAGTAATGGGTCTATCGTTATCTCATTAAAAACTCCATTAATACAACCATTTGCATCTCTAATATAATAATTATAAGAGCCTACAGGAACGCTAAAAGTAACACTGCTTGCAAAGGTTCCTAAAGGATTGCTGAAATCACTAGTTTCACTGTAGGTGTAAGGCGGTATACCTCCAGATGCTGTTAATGTAAGTGATGCTTCAGTAGCACACGTCTGAGTTGTATTTAAGACAAGACTTGCTTGAATTTGATCTGGTTCGGTAATGGTAATATCGGCAGAAGTAAGTTCACAACTGTAAGGATCCTGAATCGTAACGGAATACACTCCTGCACCTAAATTTGTAAAAATATTTGAAGTTTGAGGACCAAATGTACTCGGGTTAGGGGAAATTCTATTAAGTGTATAGTTGTAATCAACTCCTTGGCCTCCGCTAACGTTAGTAATCGTAATAGAAGCTGACTGATCTCCAAAACAAGTAACTTGGGTAGTACTCGGAACAAAAGTTGCAGCTATTGGTTCAGGAACTTCTAATAATATAGTTTCACTATTTAGACATCCATTTGCATCACGAACAGTAATATTGTAAGAACCAGCGCTTAAGTTTTCAAATGTTCCGTTACTAGAAAAAGGTACAGTGCTTGCTCCATCAAGTTCGTACTCATAAGGTGGTGTTCCGCCAGAACCGATTGCAGTTATAATCCCTTGATCATTTGTACAAGTTACATCAAAGCTTTCTAAAGCATTCAAGGATAACGCTTCGATAGGGGTTGTTATATTATCAGTATTTGAAATGGCAACACAAAATGGACTTTCAGTAGCTGTGACACTCACCGTATAATTACCTGCCTCTAATCCAGTAATGAGTTGTGGATTATTACTTGTATTAGAAGTTTGTACTGGACCGATTGGTGTTCCTGTACTATCTAATACTTGATAATCATAATTGCCAGTGTAACCACTTACGGTAAGTTCGATTTGGCCAATAGCGTTTTCAAAACAATCAATGTCTTGAGTAGTGCTTATTGTTGCTTCAATAGTATCAAAAGGGTCTATGGTAAATGGATCTGTTAAGAAATAACAATCCGTATCCAAATCATTTACTTGAAAGAAATAAGTTCCTGGATTAGTAAGAGCAAAAATATTTGATGTTTGAGGTGTTCCATCGGGGAGCAACTGGTAGTTAAAGTTTCCAGAACCTCCAATTACATTTATTGTTACCTCACCAGCACCATTACAATCGATCGGATTGGTTATTGTGATTGCTGCCGCTGTAATAGTGGCTAAAGGATCGATGGTTACAGTATTTGTTGCTGTACAACCATTAGCATCGGTAACAAATACATCAATTATTTGTACACTGCCAGTGTCTAAAATTGTAAATGTATTTGTAGTTGAGTAATTAGTTCCATCTACGCTGTATGAATAGGGAGCAGTACCTCCAGATCCTGTAATAGTTACTGTTGAAGAATTTACAGTATTATCTGGTGCGCACATAAATTCGGTAACCATAGCAGATGCCTCTAAAAGGGAGGGTTCATTTATGGTAACGTCTGCTATTTCAAAACAACCTCGTCCAGAGTTTACTTGTACAGTATAAGTGTCTGCTGGAAGATCAAGAAAAATATTTGAATTTTGAGCAGGCACGATAATAGGTGCGATAATCTCGTACGTATAGGTTGGGTTATCATTTCCAGCTAATAAAGTTACTGTAATACTACCATCGTTGCCATTAAAACAACCTACATCTGTTACATCAGTTTCAAAAGTTACTGGAGTAGGCACATCGAGAGTTATTTCTGTAGTCGCTGTACAATTGCTTGATGGGTCTGCATCTTCTACTGTGATGGTATACGTTCCGGATGGTACTCCTGAAAACACATTACCAGTGAGTGTAACTGAAGTAGGGTTTGGAGCAATAGTAAACGTATAATTTCCAGAGCCGCCACTAGCGTTCACTTCGATTTCGCCATCATCATCGTCACAAGACGGTAATGCAATGACTTGCACACTAGGAGCAAGTGGGACTAAAATATCTAGCGATATGGAATTACCACAACCGTTTGCATCTTGAACTTCTACGGTATGAGTTCCAGAGCTTAGTCCTGAAAGTGTAAAAGGAGGCGTTTGTACTTGAAAAGCACCACCATCGATACTAAAACTATAAGGAGGAGCTCCTGCTGTTGTAAGCGTTACATCAATTTCAAAATCACCTTCTGGTGTGTTACAAGGATTTGCTACAACTGCGTCTACCACTGGAGAAGGATTCATATCAACTATTTGGGCTGGACTCGTCACGATACAACCATAGGTGTCTTGTACGTGTACGTAATAGGTTCCTGCGTCAACATTAAAAACACTTTGATCAGCCCAAGATGGGTCTGTTGCTAAAGGAGCGGTAGGGGTTGTAGTAATTTGATATTGGTACGGTGAAGTTCCATCTTGACCTATTGCGCTAATAACACCAGAGGCTAGATTACAATTTGCATCTTGATCAATATTTGTCAATAGTCCGAGAGGTATTTGCGACTCGGTAATATTAAACGGTGCTGTAATGACACCACAACCTGTGTTGGATCCAGAGGTTTCACTTATCAAGACATAGTAGTTTCCTATTCCTAAGGGGCCTAAATCAGAAACGGTTATTGAAGAACCAGCAGGAACCGTATCCATGCCTGAGATTCCGGTGGTAACTTGACTTAGAGAATTAAAAATCTCATAATCAATAGTTACATCGGTGCCATAAATACTTGTCACAGTAAAGGATACATCACCGTCTCCATTTCCTGTACACGTTATATTATCAACATCTGGTGCAGAGACTGATAATGTTGAATCTGTTGGTATAGGAATATCTGCCGTTTCAAAATATGTACACATGGTGGCGTCATCATAGACCATAAATGTATACGTAAGTCCAGGGGTTAGACCTGTAAAGATTACACTTCCTGGAGATGATTCTGGGAACCAATCTCCTACAGGATTAGGATATACTGGGACAGGATCTGTATATATAGCAAAGAAAAATGGTCCTGAACTACCTAAAACGGTACTCACAGAAACTTCAGTGGTTCCACCAGTTGTACAATCTACCGTAGAATTTACTATAATATCTAAATCGTTGGGTGGTGATGCAATAAGTATATCTTGAGTTAATAATGAACAACCGTTTTCATCAATAACATTAACTTGATAAAGACCAAAGTCAATAACATCAAAATTAACAACAGTGGCTCCTGTTACATCTAGTGCTTGATCCATATAACCACCAGCACCTGTAACATAGATGTCGTACAATCCTGTACCTCCAGTAATACTATTAACTCTAATTTCACCGAGCGAAACTCCTCCTGCTTCACAGGTAATATCAAAAGGCTCAATGTCTACAATAATAGGATCTGGTTCACTTATAGTAATTGTCTCTACATCGGTACATTCATTCCCATCTGTTAATGTGATGGTATAATCTCCTGCGGGAAGACCTAAAGTCTGGGAGCCATAATCCGTATTTGAAGTAGTATTGACCACATTAATACTAAAAGGAGGAGTTCCAGTGGTCATATCAATAGTTACATCAATGGCCCCATTCTCATCGCCATTACATTGTATTGCTTGCGCAACCACAACAAGATCTATTTCGGGAGGAGAAAGAGGGTTAACGATTACAATATTTGATTCTGCGATACATCCCTCATCATCAGTAATTCGGAATTGATAACTTCCAGGTGCAGCTGTATTATAGGTAAATGGAGAAAGAGTTGCTCCTTGATCGCTATAAGGGTTCCCATCTACAGAGACTTCATAGGTAAAAGGTGGTGTACCTCCACCTATTGTTACCGTTATTTCAGCATCTGTAGATATTGTACAATCTAGGTTATCACTTAATACTGCAGAAACAGTAATCTCTGGTGCAATAATAGAAGTTGGCAAAGTAACGGTACATCCATAAGCATCACGTACCACTATGGTGTAACTACCAGGGACTAAATTGTCAAACACACTGTCTGACTGAAAAGGTGCACCATTAATACTGTACTCAAAAGGTGCGACTCCAGAATTCACCGTTACTTCTATAGTTGCAGCGTTAGTGCCATCATAACATAGATCTGAAACATTACTTATCTCCGCTTCAACATTTTCTGGGTTGGTTAGATTAAAAGTTATTGATTCTTGACAACCGTTTATATCTTCTACAGTTGCTGTGTAAAGTCCTGAGAGGCTTAAACCAGCAAAAGTATTATTAGATTGTGGACCCACTATGGAATTATCTGGTTGTGTGAGAGTGAATGTGTATCCTCCCCAACCTCCAGAAGCAACTAGTAGTACACTTCCTTCATTATCACAAGTTATAGGATTTTCATCTGCGGTAAGTTGCAGAGGTGTCACTGGCTCATCAACAGTCTCGATGTTACTGGTCGCTTGACAATTTGTTAGCAAGTCTTGAATTACTATAGTATAAACTCCTGCAGGAAGACCTGTAAGAGATATGGGAGAGGTTCCAGTTACTGGTGGTGCACCGTTAATACTATACTCGAAATTCGTAGTTCCTGAAACGGTTACTAAAATCACTCCATCAGCCCCACCCACACAGGTCACGTCGTTTTGGGTTTGAGCACTTACACTTATGGTAGGAAGAGGGTCAATACTATATTGTTCACTGTATACACATTCATTAGCATCTCTCACTTCAAAAGTGTAAATATCTGGTGCTAGTCCAGTAAAGATGTTAGACGATTGAAATACTGTAGCTGCCGATGTGGGTGCAGTGATTCTAAATTCTAACGGACTCACACCACCCGTAGCAGTAATCGTTACGTCACTTGTATTTGTTGGACAAGTAATTGGGGTATTTGTAAAATCTAAATTTGTTGGGGGATCTAACGCTAATACTATTACTGCCTCGGTGGTAAATGTACATCCATTTGCATCTTGAATGACGATGGTATAAGATCCATCTGTTAATCCAGAAAAAATAGTTTCTGATTGGAAATTAACACCGTCAATACTATATGTATATGTGGGTGTTCCACCACTTACATCGGTTACTGTGATTTCAGCAGCACCAGTTGTACACGTAAATTCTTCTGTAATGGATACGTCTCCTGTAATAGGATCTGGAATTTCTATAATTACAGATTGAGGATCTGTAGTACACGATGAAGGTCCAAAAGTGTAACGAATAAGTGTCTCGTAAGTTCCAGGTGCAAGATTTGTGAATATTGAGGCATTGGAATAACTCATACCATTATCAATACTATATTCCAAACTGCTTCCATTCGAATTAGTTACTGTAAATTCAATAATTCCACTATCTCCAGAGTCGGAACATAGAATATTAGTAGAAGATACAGTAAACTGTGGAGGTAGAATTTCTTCAACATCCAAGGAGGTAGTTGCTTCACAATTATTTGCATCTACAACTGTAATGTTGTAAGTCCCTGCACTGTTTATTAAGTAAACAGGATCACTTTGAAAAACGGTAGTGCTATTTATAAAATAAACATAAGGAGGTGTTCCACCATTTGCATTCATATTTATTTCCCCTTGAGTCTCTTCATATACAGGATTATCGTCCTCATCAAATATTGGGTTGCCATTACTGTCTACGGCCTGAATCAAACAATCAATAAAAGGAGCGATGAGGTCGGCCGTTAGCGTAAGTAGAGGTGGTTCTGTAATCGTGACTTCTTGGGAACCTATACAGCCATCTTCTGTTTCTAAAGTGGCAGTGTAAATGCCTGGACCTAAGTTTTCAAAGTTGTAATTATTCTCAATAATAGGGCCGACAGTATTTACTAAAACACCTCCTTCGAGGATAGAGAAAGTGTATTGTGGTTCTGCATCAATAGCTACTACTTGAATACTCCCTAAATCTCCATTACATAAAGGTTGAATGGCCTCAGCCTCAAAAGTAAAATCTCTCTCACGCACAAGTATATCAGGTACGATAAAGACACAGGCTCCTCCAGGTACATTTATTTGTCTAATATAGACAGTGTAAACTCCTGGAGAACTTACAGTGAATACATTACTTTCCTGATATGTAATACCATCTAAGCTAAACTCATAATTACTTGGAACATTATTTACAGTAATTGTTCCTAGGTTGTCACATAAGATATCTGTAACTACGACAGTTGGGTCAAGTATATTTTGATATACATTAAAGAAAAATTGATTGAAGCATCCCCCATCATAATTCACTGTCAATCTAAATTGCCCGGCAGTATTTACTGTGAAATCTGTACCTGTAGCAACTTGATTCCAAACACATCCTCCATCTTCGTTTGCGCAATCAATGTCACTTACGGGAGGACAGCTTGTTTCGTCAAGTTGCTCCCAGATAATAGAATTTGAGTCTGTTATATTTGCTGTTAGTTCTCTAAAATCATTTAACCCACATAAAAAAATGTTAGGCAAAAGTTTGCCATCGTCAGGACAAGTAACAATCTCGTCTGCTTGTGGAAGGATCGGATTCGTTTGATCTTCACCATACGTTATGACATTAAAAATTTGTATAATTGATCTACATGGAGCTGGAGCAGTATTAAATACGTAGTAAGTACCACTTTCTGTTACTGTCAATGTTTGCGTAGTTGCTATCACTGGTATACCTGAGGGATCATTTGACCAAGAATATGTGTCATAACCATCTGCTGCGGTTAGCAGTGTGCTATCTCCACATAAAATAGCATTCTCTTCAAACTCACAAGCATCGATATCTGCTAAAAAGTTAGTAGCTTGAGGAACTAATAAACACCCTGTATTTGAGCTTACGCTAGGGTCATCTGTAATTACAAAATCGGGATTAATGGTTCCTATGTAACTTCCAAAAGCCTGGTTTTGAATAAGATTTGAGCAGGCTTCAATTAATTGACTACACGTGTCAACAACGTTAACCTGAATTCTAAATTCGACAATAGGATCGTTTTCTTCAATTAAATAATCTTCAACAGATAGTATAAGTTCACGAGTAGCAGGGTTATAACTTACGGGGTTTACACCTGCTGGTAAATCTAAGCCCGCAGGATAGTCAAATACCGTATTTATGGGTAAGACATCTCTAATGGTAAAATCTCTACCATCATCATTCCCAATATTTTCAAAGGAAATTACATAATTAAGTTCTTGTCCTAAATTGACTACCTGATCGCTTATGTCATTTCCGAACTCATCTTCTACTAATTTTGTGAGAACTATTTTTGGTTCTATTATCTCTACAGCAAACGCGAAAAAATACTGTAAAAAGAAATCACTATTTGTCGTAAGACTCATTATTGCAGAAGTATCTCCGTTTGCAATCACATTATTCCCTGGGTTAGGGACACTAATTACTCCTGTGTCAAAACCTAAGGTGTTTGAGCTGTTTGGAATTCTGTTATCAACTGGTTGTGCATTAAGCTGAGTAACTAGACTTCTAAAGAAATTACCAGCAGGTCTGTCTACAGTTGAAAGGTCAGTTCCATTAAGACTCATTCTATCACCACCAAGTGACAAATCACCTTCTAAGGTTGCAAAAGCTAAATTAGCTCTTACAGGCTGAGGAAAGGGCAATGTGCGAAAACCGTCAATATTAATATCTACGGCTGGTTGATTTCTAAATATTGCACTAAAACCATCAAAACTAGTAATAGACTTACTCGGCAAGGTAGGATCTTCATAAACTATGAATAAAGACCATCCAGCAGTATAACCGTTTCTATTACGTGGGGTGGCATTGTTACCTACGCCCGTTTTAGTAGCGATATTTGCCACTGTATAATACCCTAGATTTGAGGGGAAGGATTGTACAATATCTGTTACATCTGCGACACAAGCATAAGGGAAAGCTGAATTGAGATCTGTACTCTCATCTCTATAAATGATATCTCCAGTAATGTCTATATAGTCACCTGAGGGTCCTTTAAATTTTACTTGTCTAACGGTATCATCGCTAGTATTATCTTCTGGTTCTACGGCTCCCCAATAGAGTGTTGCTTCTCGGATTACGTAACAATTAGGGTTAGGAATAACAAGTTCTGCACTTGAGGAATTGAATGTAGAACTATCGTTATCAATATCAATATTGAGCATATTGACATTACTATTATTACCTATATCTGTATTAAGCGGATCATTACTGGGACCTAAAACAGTATTTCCTATGGTAAGTATGTCTCCTTTTAAATCGTCGTCAAATCTAGGTGTAAAAGGAACTAGGTTTTGAGCAAAAGCTTGAAAGCTCATGCTACTTAGTATTAGTAAGAGTAATACTCTATAAAAATTGGCGATATTCATAATCAGTTTGATTTGGGGGGTAATCCTAACTAAAAAAATTGTGCTCGGGTTCTATGTTTTTAATTCTCTATTTTTATAATAGACATTCTTGATGCATATGGCGCATTATTTTGTTTATTTAATTTCTCATTTGCACTTTGCAGAGAAGTTGTTTTATCTGAATATATATAATACTTACTTGTATTGATATCGTAAAAGAAATTTACATTAGAATAACCCGAAGCGATAACTTTCTTGACAAATTCATCCCTTTTACTGGTATTTCCGTGAACTGCTAATACTAAATAATAAGCATTATCGGTATTTTCAACGTTTTTCAAAATTTGAATATTATTACTTCTTTCTTCTCCAAAATCAAAATCTTCTACTTTATATGGAACACTACTTAATGGGGTATTCTGCTTTAAAATAGTAAGGGTCGCCTGATCCTTTTTATACCTGTCATCTTCATTATCAAAAATGGCTCTTTTAATTCTTCTTGACCGCTCAAATTGAGTAGCTACCTTAATATCTTCAAGAAGAGATATTGCCGATATCTTCGCGTTTCTTGTCTCCTCACGTTGCTTTTTCAGAGATGCGATCGCATCTCTATAGTATTGATTAATTTTATCATTACCTCTTACTTTTTTAGCTCTTTTGGTATATACATCCTCTAGCTCTTTAATCTTTTCATTTTGTTTTTCAAGAGTTTCCTCTAGTTCTATTTTTAGTGATTCTATTTTCGCATTTTCCTGAGAAACACTCTTAAAAGGCTTTGGTTCTATAAATATTCCTTGTTCGCTAAGATCATTTTCATTCTTAAGGTCAGTGAGGTCTTTGTCCTTGCTGTTTACGGCTATTGTAAGGTTTTCTAAAAGAGTACTCTGAGAGCTTTGTAACGCTTCAGCTTGAGTTGTTAATGTCTGAAGTGAGCGCCCTAATTCATCGTTAGGAGTAGGGGTGTCAGTTTTTTCTTCGGTTACTTTTTTAGCTAATGCTTCCGCTTCTATTCTTGCTTGCTCTTCTGCTTCCAAACGTGCTTGTTCTTCTGCAGCAAGTCGCGCTTGTTCTTCTGCGGCAAGTCGTGCTTGTTCTTCGGCTGCTTTTTTAGCTATTGCTTCCGCTTCTATTCTTGCTTGCTCTTCGGCTTCCAAACGTGCTTGCTCTTCGGCAGCAAGTCGCGCTTGTTCTTCGGCAGCAAGTCGCGCTTTTTCTTCGGCTGCTTTTTTCGCTAATGCTTCCGCTTCTATTCTTGCTTGCTCTTCTGCTTCCAAACGTGCTTGCTCTTCTGCGGCAAGTCGCGCTTGTTCTTCGGCAGCAAGTCGCGCTTTTTCTTCGGCTGCTTTTTTCGCTAATGCTTCCGCTTCTATTCTTGCTTGCTCTTCTGCTTCCAAACGTGCTTGCTCTTCTGCGGCAAGTC
>NZ_JBHSFV010000028.1:0-9093 GCF_042653865.1 Dokdonia ponticola
ATTGTATAAGATTGATTCTATTGCTCATAAGTTGGTCTCCACCAGAGCTTATTTCCTCTTCGAACCAATGCCGACAAAATAAACAATCTAAACGAAAAAACCACCAACTATATTTGACCACATTACCATTCTTGATGCTTTTAATTCTGAGTCCGCTCCTGTCTGCCGGCGAGACAGGTTCGCGAAAGAAAATCATAGCAAAATCTTATTATTGCATATTCAATAATAGATATTTATTATGATTCTAAAAAAACCAACCTCATTAAAACGCTTGTAAGCGATTTTTAGAAATCAGCCATGTCTATGGTCGTTTTCTGATATTTAAAGCAAAATACGCCTGTTTAAAAAACAAAACTGATTTTAGGCCACATCAAACTCGCTTACAAAATGCATTTTTACCGAGGGGTATTTTTGCTGTGTCATTTGTAAGCTAAAGGAAGAATCGGCTAGAAATACCAATTGGTTTCTTTTGTCTTTTGCCATAAATCGCTGCTTAACGCGTAAAAATTCTTTAAACTCTTCACTTTTTGGGTCTTCAGGATCTACCCAGCAGGCTTTATGTACATGGAGGGGTTCGTACGTACATTTGGCACCATATTCATGTTCCAATCGGTATTGGATGACTTCGTATTGTAGCGCTCCTACGGTTCCAATCACCTTACGGCCATTGAGTTCTAAAGTAAATAATTGTGCAACCCCTTCATCCATCAACTGGTCAATGCCTTTGGCCAATTGCTTGGATTTCATAGGATCTGCATTGTTAATATATCGAAAATGTTCTGGTGAAAACGAAGGAATTCCTTTATAATGAATTTCTTCACCAGAGGTAAGGGTATCTCCAATTTTAAAATTTCCTGTATCGTGTAAACCTACGATATCCCCTGGATAGGAAATATCGACAATTTGCTTACGCTCTGCAAAAAAGGCATTTGGGCTTGAGAATTTTAATTTCTTCTTGTTACGCACATGTAAATAGGGGGTATTCCGTTCAAAAACACCAGATACAATTTTTATAAAGGCGAGGCGGTCTCTATGCTTTGGATCCATATTGGCATGGATTTTAAAGACAAAGCCTGAAAAATCTTTTTCGTGAGGATGTACGAGGCGCTCTTCACTTTGCTTAGGACGTGGAGTAGGGGCAATTTCAACAAAGCAATCGAGGAGTTCGCGAACCCCAAAACTATTCAACGCCGATCCAAAAAATACAGGTTGCTGTCTTCCATCTAGATAGGCTTGTTTGTCAAAATCGGGATATACTCCCTGTACGAGTTCTAGCTCTTCTCTTAGGGTGTTGGCGGCTTTGGTACCCACCAATTCGTCAAGCACACTATCTTGAAGATCAGATATTTCTACAGTTTCTTCGATGTTTTTACGGCTATCGCCACTAAAAAGGTTGACATTTTTCTCCCAAATATTATAGATCCCTTTAAAGTCATAGCCCATTCCTATCGGGAAACTTAAAGGCGTTACGGAGAGATGTAATTTTTGTTCGATCTCATCGAGTAATTCGAAAGCGTCTTTTCCCTCACGGTCCAATTTATTCACAAACACAATCATGGGAATGTTGCGCATACGGCAGACTTCGACGAGTTTTTCAGTTTGTTCCTCTACACCTTTTGCAACATCTATAACCACAATCACACTATCGACAGCGGTGAGTGTTCTAAAGGTATCTTCTGCGAAGTCCTTATGCCCAGGAGTATCTAAAATATTAATTTTAGTTCCTTGATATTCAAATGCTAATACCGAAGTAGCGACAGAGATTCCACGTTGGCGCTCTATCTCCATAAAGTCACTAGTCGCCCCTTTCTTTATTTTATTGGATTTGACAGCTCCTGCTTCTTGAATGGCTCCTCCAAAGAGTAATAATTTTTCAGTTAAGGTGGTTTTTCCAGCATCAGGATGCGATACAATTCCAAAGGTTCTACGTCTTGCGATTTCGTCTTTTACACTCATGAATGACAGCTAAATTTTCTGATGCAAATATACAGGAAACCATCGTGTAAAAAACTACGTATATACCCACAAAAAATGAGTTTTCTATACACATTTGCGAATAGTAACTCTTTTTATAACGAATAATGAACCTTAAATTTTATATAAAAAAGTAGTATGTATTTAAAAGTAATGACGTATTACGTGGTGACATTTTTAGAATATTTCGAAAAAAAACACATGAAAAATGAGCGCTAAAATAAGAAGATGTTGGGCTATTTTTAGAGGTAATTTTTGGATGTTTTAAGGCACTTATTTTTTGTTTTGTCACTTTTGTTAAAAATACCCCGTAAAACTACGTGGTTTTTATTAGTACGGTTTTTTCGGTGGTTTCACTACTTTTTTTGCTTTCGCGAAAGCGTGTATAAACTGCTGAAAACACGGAATTTAGTTGAATTTATGTAAATGTTATTTACGTAAAAACCGTAATTTGGAAGAGGTTTTGAGAAAAGTGTGTAATCCTCACAAAACCCTACGGAAAAGCCATAATTTGTGTATTTGGTCGATGTTTTGGATGCAAAGGTCTAAAAAGTAGGATAATATATTTTCGGTTTAAATTAATGAAATATATTTGGCTTACCCAACTTGAATATTAACACTTAAATAGTTTATAATAAAAATATAAATTTTGAATATTATGGTAGAGTATACAATCGGACAGAATGTTCTTTGTACTCGTGGGGGAAGCTGTTATACAAAATGTGTAACGCGATTACATTTTCTAGGTTCTTTTAAGAATCCAATTCTCAACTAGTATTTATTATTAAGGATAAGCAGCACTTTTAAACTCATGTGGTTTTTTGATGCTGTGAATTAATTTGGTTTAACAACCTACTATGAAGAAAAGTTACAAAACGACATTCGGCACCTATCACAAGGAATTCCTTAAGGTGTGGGGGTCATTTTTAGATATATTTAGTATGAAGATACATTACTTACGTTTAAGAAAAGAATCTTTCCTTAATCAGCATGGATCAAATCCTTTGTTTATTAAGAACGCAGTAGTAGCTCCTGAGTTACGGATGTGCAAGAAAATGATATTCAGTGCTATTGCAATGATGTTTTTGTTTTCATTTTCTGTAGAAGCACAAACACAATCACCCTCTATCACTTCTGGCGTTACCTTTCAATGGTCAGATGTTCAGGATACGAATAATAATGGTGATATAGATTTTAACGAAAATAATAATCCAGCAACCATTCAGTCTATCACTGTAGGATCTGAGGTGTATAATACGTTTGTAGTACCCTCAGGGTATCAGCTTACTCGGTTAGGGCCAAGTGGGCATAATCCTAATGGGATTATTCTTAATGGAAGTCAGCTTATAGGAACGAGTTCAACAGCAACATTACCTATAAATGATTCGAATGCATGGGATAATGCTGCGCTTTCAGCTTTTCAGGATAAAAACTTAAATCATTATTTTACATCAAATCCTAATGGGGCAAATATTTGTTTAAATTTTCCTGCCACCCAAACCACCAATGCTCAAAAACAGACATTATTTTACGACCCAGCTATTCCGTCAAATGCAGATGCTATTCTTGCGGTTACGGAAAGAGGGGGGAATAACTGTTTTTATATCGAAATGTGGGGAACTCCTGCAGGAGGAGGACCTGATCAGAAATTAGGAGAAACTTTTGTAAGAACGAGTGGTGATTTACGTAATGGTGGATTTTCGCCACCTGCCAGTGGTTCAGATTATTGGGGATCAGGTAGAGAGCAAGATAACAGTCAGACGATTGCGATTGCTCTTTTTGAGTTAAATAATATTGCACCCACAGGATCTAAAATTTCTCGTGTAGAATTTGTTGCGGCATCTAATGACCACGGAGATGGTAAATTGTTTATTCTTCAGACGTATGCCGTGGATTCTCAGCAGGTGGGTTGTTTAGACAGCTCTTTTAGTGGAAATATTGATCTTGAAAATAATGTACCCGAAAATTCTACGTATTCATTAGTATCTGGTCCTACACCTGCAGGGCAGTCATTTACGCTTAATCCAGATGGTACCTATACGTATATGCCATCTCCAGGGTTCTTAGGAGATGTTACATTTGAATATCAAGTATGTCTTCCAGCACCCAATACCAATGTGTGTGACACCGCAACAGTAACACTCACTTTTGTGGAACTGCCAGATATGCCTACCATTGATTTAAATTGTAATGATAATGGACTCACAGATATCGTGGTTACGGCTCCCATTGGTCCAGAATTTGAGTATTCTATCAATGGTGGTACATACCAGTCAAGTCCAACATTTACAGGGCTTTCTGAAGGAACTTATCAAATTAAAGTCCGAAACTCATTTTCAGGATGCGAGAATACAAATGCTACGGCTGTTGTTATTGATGATCTGGATATTGTGATTCCAATAGACGTTACAGATGTTCTTTGTAAAGATGATACCAGCGGAGAAATAAATATTACTGTTACTGGTGGAAAGCCTCCTTATACGTATTCTTGGAGTAATGGCGCAACTACACAGGATCTTACAGATTTGGCTGCGGGAACCTACACCATTATAGTGACCGATGATTATGGGTGTACGATTACAAGAGATGTTATAGTTACGGAACCTCAAAGTACTTTAATTACCTCGGGTGATGTTACAGATGCTTTGTGTAACGGAGATGACTCAGGGGCTATTGACTTTACAGCAAACGGTGGAACACCACCATACACCTATGCTTGGAGTAATGGAGAGACAACAGAAGATCTTTCGGATGTAGTAGCGGGAAATTATACTGTCACAGTCACTGATGCTAATGGGTGTACAGAATCGGATTCATTTGTTGTTAATCAGCCAGGAAATAGTGTCCAAATAAGTATTCAACCCATTGCAGTACTGTGTTTTGGTGAGGAATCTGGTCGAATAGAACTTACCGTTACCGGAAGTTCTCCTCCTTATTCTTTTGAATGGAGTAACGGAGCTACGACAGAGGATTTAATTGATATTGCAGCTGGTTCTTATAGTGTAATTGTTAGAAATGCTTGTGGTGCTATTGTTGGTAATGGTGCAGCAACTGTTGGTCAACCAGCTGCCATTACAGCAGATAAAGAAATCACAGATGTTACTTGTTTTGGAGAAGATACAGGTTCTATTGATATTACAGTAGATGGTGGAACACCTCCTTTTACATTTGATTGGAGTAATGGAGAAACTACCGAAGATATCATAGACGTAGTTGCCGGAGCTTATTCAGTACTCGTTACAGATGCTAATGGATGTACCATTACTGTAAATGCAACAGTGATGCAGCCTAATAGTGCACTATCAGCTTCAGGAACTGCTGTAGATGTATTGTGTAATGGAGATGATACAGGCGCTATTGACTTTACAGTAAATGGCGGAACACCACCATACACCTATGTTTGGAGTAATGGTGAGACGACAGAAGATCTTTCAGATGTAGTAGCGGGTAACTATTCTGTAGTTGCTACGGATGCTAATGGATGTACGATTTCAGATAGTTTTATTATTGATGAACCAGACAATGCGTTAAGTGTCAACATTACCCGTGTAGATGCTACTACGGCTCAAGGTTGTTTAAATGGAGAGGCAACAGCTACTGTAACAGGTGGAACACCTCCGTACACATACGAATGGAGTGCAAGTGCTGGAGGTCAAACCACTCAGACAGCAACGAACTTACCTGGAAATTTCAATGGAAACGGAGCGGGAGTTCATTCAGTAACAATTACGGATGCCAATGGATGTGAATTAGTACAGAGTGTTATTATCAATTGTAGTGATACCTGTGATGCAGTGATTGCTATTCAAAATACAACAGACGTTCTTTGTGCTGGAGAAAATACAGGAAGTGCGACGGTAAGTGGGAGTTCAAATGCGAACCCAGCTGCTTTATTTACCTTCACTTGGAACACAGGTCAGGTAGACGCAGGCGTAACTTCTAGTACACTAAGTAATTTAACTGCTGGTGTATATACGGTTAGTGTCACGATAGACGGAACGGTATGTTTAGCTGTTGAGCAAAGTGTAACGATTACAGAACCAACAAGCCCAGTGGGGGTTTCGATTTCATCTACCGATGAGACAGGTCCTGGATTAAACAACGGAACGGCGACTGCCAATCCAACAGGTGGTGTGCCACCGTATACCTATGTATGGAGTAACGGAGAAATGACTCAGACCATTACTGGTTTGGCACCAAATACGTATACTGTAACAGTAACAGATGCCAATGGTTGTGAGGCCATGAACACAGTAACTGTGAACGAAGGGAGCTGTCAGAATTTAGCCATTACCACAAGCGCCACTAATGTAAGTTGTAACGGATTCTCTGATGGTACCGCATCTTCTAATACCACTGGTGGTGTAGGTCCTTTTACCTATTCATGGAGTAATGGTGCTACTACCGAAGATATCACAGGATTAGTTGCTGGGATGTATACCGTTACTGTAACGGATGGCTTTACAAATTGTACCGCACAATCTACAGTGACCGTCAACGAGCCAAGTGTATTAAGTGGTGGTATTGCTGTAAATAACGTATTGTGTCACGCTGGAGATACAGGTTCTCTTAACTTAACAGTAAGTGGTGGTACCTTCCCATACACATTTGATTGGAGTAATGGAGAAACTACCGAAGATATTATAGACGTAGTTGCCGGAGCTTATTCAGTACTCGTTACAGATGCTAATGGATGTACCATTACTGTAAATGCAACAGTGATGCAGCCTAATAGTGCACTATCAGCTTCAGGAACTGCCGTAGATGTATTGTGTAATGGAGATGATACAGGCGCTATTGACTTTACAGTAAATGGCGGAACACCACCATACACCTATGCTTGGAGTAATGGTGAGACGACAGAAGATCTTTCAGATGTAGTAGCGGGTAACTATTCTGTAGTTGCTACGGATGCTAATGGATGTACTATTTCAAATAGCTTTACAGTTGGAGAACCTGATAGTGCATTAGGAATCAATATTACAAAAATCAATGCCACAACAGCCCAAGGTTGTTTAGATGGTGAAGCCACTGCTACAGTCACTGGTGGAACTCCACCATACACCTATTTATGGAGTGCTAGTGCGGGCAGTCAGACAACAGCTACTGCTACTAATCTTAGTGATGAAGCACATAGTGTTACAGTCACAGATGCAAACGGTTGCATGTTAACACAAAGTGTTGTTATAGATTGTATTAACACTTGTGATGCAGTTATTTCAATTCAGGATGTAACTGATGTGCTTTGTGCTGGAGAAAATACTGGAAGTACGACGGTAAGTGCTAGTTCAAATGCTAACGCAGGTGCACTATTTACATTTACTTGGAATACAGGTCAGGTAGATGCTGGGGTGACTGCGAGTACATTAAGTAATTTATCAGCTGGTGTATATACGGTTAGTGTCACGATAGACGGAACGGTATGTTTAGCTGTTGAGCAAAGTGTAACGATTACAGAACCAACAAGCCCAGTGGGGGTTTCGATTTCATCTACCGATGAGACAGGTCCTGGATTAAACAACGGAACGGCGACTGCCAATCCAACAGGTGGTGTGCCACCGTATACCTATGTATGGAGTAACGGAGAAATGACTCAGACCATTACTGGTTTATCACCAAATACGTATAATGTAACGGTGACAGATGCTAATGGTTGTGAGGCTATGAATACAGTGACTGTTAATCAAGGGAGCTGTCAGAATTTAGCCATTACCACAAGCGCCACTAATGTAAGTTGTAACGGATTCTCAGACGGAACTGCATCTTCTAATACCACTGGTGGTGTAGGTCCTTTTACCTATTCATGGAGTAATGGTGCTACTACCGAAGATATCACAGGATTAGTTGCTGGGACGTATACCGTTACTGTAACGGATGGCTTTACAAATTGTACCGCACAATCTACAGTGACCGTCAACGAGCCAAGTGTATTAAGTGGTGGTATTGCTGTAAATAACGTATTGTGTCACGCTGAAGATACAGGTTCTCTTAACTTAACAGTAAGTGGTGGTACCTTCCCATACACATTTGATTGGAGTAATGGAGAAACTACCGAAGATATTATAGACGTAGTTGCCGGAGCTTATTCAGTACTCGTTACAGATGCTAATGGATGTACCATTACTGTAAATGCAACAGTGATGCAGCCAAACACCCCGGTTACAGGAGACGTTACAACAACAAATGAGAATGGAGCCACCGCAGATGATGGTACAGCGACTGTTGTAGCTTCAGGAGGAACGCCTCCATACACGTATTTATGGAGTAACGGTGAAACAACCCCTATGATTACAGATTTAGATTCTGGAGATTATACGATCACTGTAACGGATGCAAATGGATGTACTTATGTAGAAACTGTTACAGTAAATTCTTCAAATCAAATTCCAGATGCTGAGGATGATACAACGACTACTCAAGAAGATACACCAGTAAATATTGATGTAACCAATGATGATGATTTTGGTACAGATGGACCTTCCACAGGAACTATAGTTATTATTTCTGGGCCTTCTAATGGAACAGCTACCGTAAATGATAATAATACGCCAGATGATCCTACCGATGATACTATAGATTATACGCCTAGTCCTGATTTTAATGGAGAGGATGAGTTAGTGTATCAGATAGAAGACAGTAATGGGGATACTTCCACCGCAACGGTAACCATAACAGTGACTCCAGCGGATGATGTGATGGATGATACGGCGACCACACCAGAGGATACCCCAGTAGATATCGCGGTATTAGACAATGACGGTTTTGATCCAGATTCAGATGTCGAAGTAACAGATGTCACGGATCCAGCCAATGGAACAGTGACCATCAACCCTGATGGAACGGTGACCTACACACCAGATCCTGATTTTAACGGAACAGATACCTTTGACTATACAGTCACCGTAACAAACCCTGATGGATCAACGACCACTGAAACCGCTACCGTAGTAGTCACAGTGACTCCAGTAGAGGATATCATGGATGATACGGCTACGACACCAGAGGATACGCCAGTAGATATCGCGGTATTAGACAATGACGGTTTTGATCCAGATTCAGATGTCGAAGTAACCGATGTTACGGATCCAGCTAATGGAACAGTAACGATCAACCCTGATG
>NZ_JBHSFV010000029.1:0-7972 GCF_042653865.1 Dokdonia ponticola
CCATATACTCCCTCTCAAAGCGGGTGCAAATGTACAATTTAATTTTACTTCTAAACAAACAAAAAAAATAAATATTTTTATTTTTTTATCCCTACCTAAAAACAAACCAAACACTATCTAAAAGAACACGCTTACCAAAAAGCGGACAGCAAAGATAACACGTATTTCACAATCAAAAACTAAAAATGAAAAGATTTTTTGAAATAATTTTAAAGGATTGGAAAATAGAGGAGTATACTACAAAACTAGCATACAACTACTCCTTATTAATAGGGCAATAAAAAGAGAGGACTGTACAACCTTACATTGACATACTAAAGATGAGTTCCTGAATTAAAAACATCTAGTAAAATGACAGATGAAATTAATACTAAACTTTCAAAAATAAAATGATCCCCACTACATGTTTTATACAAACATTCGGTATTTTGAAAATTAGATAATTCATTAGCAGTAATTCCGAATATTACATATTGTAAAACGATTAAAGTAACAGTATCTTTGTCTAATAATTTATAAGACGATTATGATCAACATAAGCTTGCCGGATGGCAGTGTAAAACAAATGGAAAATGGAGCAACTCCTATGGATGTTGCTAGAAGTATAAGTGAAGGGCTTGCTAGAAATGTAATTTCTGCAAAATTCAACAAGGAAACTGTTGAAACCTCTACCCCATTAACTACTGACGGATCTATCGTTTTATACACATGGAATGACGACGAAGGAAAGGAAGCTTTTAGACATTCTTCTTCGCACGTGCTTGCTCAAGCGTTATTAGAACTCTATCCTGGTGTAAAGTTAACTATAGGGCCTGCTATTGAAAATGGGTTTTATTATGATGTAGACACAGGAGATCATGTTATTTCCGACAAAGATTTTAAACGCATAGAGGATAAAATGCTCGAAATTGCCCGCGGTAAACATGATTTTAAAATGAGATCAGTCACCAAAGACGAGGCATTAGCTAAATATAAAGCAGAAGGAAACGAATACAAAGTAGAGCTTATTGAAAACCTAGAAGACGGAACGATTACTTTTTGTGATCACGACACTTTTACAGATTTATGTAGAGGAGGACATATTCCGAACACAGGTATCATCAAAGCAGTTAAAATCATGAGTGTTGCTGGTGCTTACTGGAGGGGTGACGAAAACAAGCCTCAACTTACTAGAGTATATGGAACCTCTTTCCCAAAACAAAAAGACCTTAAAGAATATTTAGAACTTCTTGAAGAGGCTAAAAAAAGAGATCATAGAAAATTAGGAAAAGAACTAGAGCTATTTACATTTTCAAAAAAAGTAGGCCAGGGACTTCCATTATGGTTGCCTAAAGGTGCCGCTTTGCGCGAAAGACTTGAAAACTTTCTAAAAGATGCTCAAAAGAAAGCAGGTTACGAAATGGTGGTTTCTCCTCATATAGCACAGAAAGAGCTTTACATTACTTCAGGTCATTTTGCAAAATACGGAGAAGATAGTTTTCAGCCTATTAATACCCCAGCCGAAGGCGAAGAGTTCTTACTCAAACCTATGAACTGCCCTCACCATTGTGAGATGTATAATGCACGTCCTTGGAGTTACAAAGAGCTTCCAAAACGATATGCAGAGTTTGGTACAGTCTATCGTTATGAGCAATCTGGAGAACTTCATGGCTTGACTCGTGTAAGAGGATTTACCCAAGATGACGCTCATATTTTCTGCACACCTGATCAGATAGACTTTGAATTCAAAAATGTGATTGATCTTGTATTGTATGTTTTTGGATCTTTAGGATTTGCAGACTTTACAGCTCAAGTCTCTTTACGAGATCCTGAAAAGCCAGAAAAGTATATTGGTAGCGATGAAAATTGGGAAAAAGCAGAAAATGCCATCTTAAATGCCGCAAAAGAGAAAGGTTTAAATTATGTTATTGAAACTGGCGAAGCTGCTTTTTACGGACCAAAGCTTGACTTTATGGTAAAAGATGCTCTAGGAAGAAGCTGGCAATTAGGAACTATACAAGTAGATTACAACCTCCCTGAGCGGTTCGAACTCACCTACAAAGGAAGTGACAATGAGCTACATAGACCTGTTATGATACACCGTGCTCCTTTTGGAAGTATGGAGCGCTTTATTGCTATTTTACTAGAACACACTGGCGGAAACTTTCCTTTATGGCTTGTTCCAGAGCAAGCTATTATTCTTACACTGAGTGAGAAATATGAGAAATACGCTAAAAAAGTTTTAAATTTGCTAGAAAATCACGAAATTCGCGCCCTTGTAGATTATAGAGGAGAGACTATGGGTAAGAAAATTAGGGAAGCAGAAATGCAAAAAATCCCTTTTATGATTATCATAGGAGAGCAGGAAGAAAAAGACAATACAATATCTGTAAGACGCCACGGTGGTGAAGATATGGGGAATATGACCATAGACGCTTTCGCGAAAGCGGTACAAACCGAAATAAAAGAGACTATAAAAACATTTGAAGTTTAATTTAAATATAATAAGCCATAGCAATACGTAGAAAAAGATCGAAAGGTCCCGCAAGAATTATTAAAGAAGATCAACACAAGATCAACCAAAAAATACGTGCCCGTGAGGTACGACTTGTAGGAGACAATGTTGAAATAGGAGTATATCCTATAGCAAAAGCATTAAGCATAGCCGAAGAGCAAGAGTTGGATCTTGTGGAGATATCTCCAAATGCCTCACCTCCTGTTTGTAAGATCATTGACTACAAAAAGTATGTATATGAGCAAAAGAAGCGTGAAAAAGTCATGAAGGCGAAAGCCTCTAAAGTGATTATTAAAGAAATACGTTTTGGTCCCAATACAGATGATCATGACTATGAGTTTAAAAAGAAACACGCAGAGAAGTTTTTAAAAGAAGGCGCAAAGCTAAAAGCCTATGTTTTCTTTAAAGGACGCTCCATCATATACAAAGACAAAGGAGAGATTCTTTTACTAAAATTAGCTCAAGAATTAGAAGAGTTAGGAAAAGTAGAGCAACTGCCACGTCTAGAAGGGAAGCGCATGACCATGTTTATCGCACCCAAGAAAAAATAAAAGATATACCTACATAAATAGGTGCCCTACAATAAGCCCTTGAATTTTTAAATTCAAGGGTTTATTAACGATAAAATGCCTGGTAAAAGAGGCATACAAAAAAAGAGAGTTAATTAATAAAACTAGGAACAGATGCCTAAAATGAAAACAAAATCCAGTGCTAAAAAGCGTTTTAAGCTTACAGGTACAGGTAAGATCAAAAGAAAGCACGCTTTTAAGAGTCATATCCTGACAAAAAAATCTAAAAAACGTAAGCTTAAGCTGACTCATGACGGATTAGTTCATGAAGCAGATGAAAACAATGTTAAGTTAATGCTTCGTTTGAAGTAATTGCCTTAACCGGTTACATTAAATTATAAACCCTGGAGTTAGGCCATTAAATTGAGCAAGTGTCCAAAAGACCGCCTACTACAAAAAAAGTAAAATTATGCCAAGATCAGTAAACTCAGTAGCTTCTAGAGCCCGAAGAAAAAAGGTGATGAAGCAAGCAAAAGGTTATTTCGGACGTCGTAAAAACGTCTGGACCGTTGCAAAAAATGCGGTGGACAAAGCGATGCAATATGCATACAGAGACCGTCGTCAAAAGAAAAGAAATTTCCGTTCCTTATGGATTACTCGTATTAATGCGGGTGCCCGTATGCACGGGATGTCTTATTCTCAGTTTATGGGGAAAGTAAAAGCAAATGATATCGAGCTTAACCGTAAGGTGCTTGCAGACCTTGCTATGAACCACCCAGAAGCTTTTGCAGCAATCGTAAATAAAGTAAAATAAGGCTCAAGCCGAATTTATAATAACAATTAACTCTTTTTAAAAGTCCTATTCTATGTGAATAGGACTTTTTTTATGTCCTTATTTGAGCTATTTCTACCACTTTTTACCAATTAAACGTGACTTCTTTCTCAATATCTGGGTGCAAACTATAATGAACGGGACACGTATTGGCGGTATGTTCTAATATTTTTTGAGTCTTTGTATCCAAGGTCTCTGGGAAATCAAATACTACTTTAATCTTTGATATTCGTCTAGGATCCGCACTCATCGTTTTGGTCACATGCGCCACCGCTCCTTTTATAGAAATATTTAGTTGGTTTGCTTTGATTCCCATCATGGTGAGCATACAATTTGCCAGACCCGTCGCAACCGTATCTGTAGGAGAAAACGCCTCCCCTTTTCCTTGGTTATCTGTGGGTGCATCTGTTATAAAACTACTCCCCGATTTAAGATGTACATTTTCTGTTCTGAGATCTCCTAAATAGGTTATTTTACTTGTCATATATCTTGTTTTATGTAAATATACGCTTTCGCGAAAGCGTATACAAAATGATCAAAAATAGCATCTATCTACTCAATTACCATAGGTACACTGACTAACTATTGTTAAAGTAATGATTCTATAAAGTTATCTTAAAATATATTGCCTATTTTTAGAAGTTAACATATCACACCATCGAATCAATCTCACACTTATGAAACTAAAGTACATCGCTTTTTTACTTTTTTCCTTTCTATATATTATCCCAAGCATTGCTCAATTAGGCTCTACACATTATATTCCGCCATTACATGCGCGTCCAGGCTCAGATATCACAACAGCAACTGTATATCTATCTACGCCATTTCCTACACCTATTAATGTAACAATATCAAGAGGAGATGGTACGATTCTTACAACACTGACCATCTCACAGGGAAATCCAGCGTTATACAATCCTGGAGCGGCAGGGAACTCTCCTGTAATTGCCCAAGCGACAGAACTTAACACCCCTATCGTTGGCAAAGGTCTTATCTTAGAATCTACGCAATTATTTTATGTGAGTTTACGTACCTATAGTTTTAATCACGCTGGCTACCTTACCGCCAAAGGAGAAGATGCCTTAGGACAAAGTTTCAGGTTAGGAAGCGCGCCTATCAACCCTAGTAATGGCGCTCATAATTTTTTTGCCTCTATTATGGCAACAGAAGATAATACCGCCATCACATTTTCTGATTATGATGCGGCTAATATGGTATTTCAAAATGGACTTACGCCTAACCAAACCCTTAATGCAGGGGAAACATTTGTAGTCTCTGGATATAGTGGTGATCCTGATAATAATGAGGGATTTATTGGAGCGCTTTTAACAGCGGACAAACCTATTGTTGTGAATAGTGGTAACCTACGAGGCACCATGCCTAATCCTGATACAAACGCTGCAAATTGGTCAGACCATATGATCGATCAAATCGTAGATGAAAGTGCCACAGGATTTGAATACATGCTGATACGAGGAGGTGGAAACCCTGTCTCTGAAAGACCCCTTATCATTGCCAATCAAGATAATACCGAGATATTTGTCAATGGAAATCCCATTGGAGTCACCTTAAATACAGGGGAATATTTTATTCTTAATGATGATAACCTTTATTTACCCGCAGATCCAAATGCAGTGCATAGAAATATGTTTATCAGCACCAATGACGATACAAAGAGCATTTATGTATATCAATTTTTAGCAGGGAGATCTGGTGCAAATAATCAAACCATAACGCCTCCCGATGTTCCTGACGCTACTCCAGGAATGAACTTTATTCCTCCATTAAGTTGTTTCTTTCAAAATAGTGTAGACCTTATTCCCTCTGTAGATGAAATCTACCCTGGTAGTATTGAAGATTATGTGGGGAATCTCTTAATTACATCAAGAGTAGGAAATACCGTGTCTGTAAATGGTACCGTAATTCCAGCTGCAAGTGCGTTACAAAATCCAGGAACACCTGATTGGGAAACCTATTTTCTAGCAGATCAAATGGGTAATGCTTCTATCATAGCAGATGGCCCTATAGCTGTTGGCCTTTTTGGTAGTGACAACAGAAATGTTGCTCTAGGACTAGGAGGTTCTGCAGGTTTTGGAGGGTATTACTCAGGGTTTGCTGTGACTCCACAAGATACAGATACAGATGTTTGTACAGATGCTGGTTTGATTAACTTATTAGATCGTTTTGACGGAAACCCTCCCACTGGAGGTACATGGACTCCCCCTCTTGACAGTGGTACAGATATTTTTGACCCACTTACAGATCCCATTTCTAATCCATCTCTTATCTATAACTATGTCGCTGTCGGGGATTGTGATCCTATAGACGTAAATATCACAGTTACGATTGTAGATACACCTGTCTTAGATCTAATTCCTAATGTTGATGCTTGTGAAACGTTTACTTTACCAGATCCTAGTACTATTTCTGGTACTTTTCTAAATAACCCTGAGTACTATGATGCTCCACAGTTTAACCCTACAGCAAGTGTTGTTGATTGGACCATTCCAATTACCACGACAACAACTCTATTTGTATTTGATCAAAATGAAGCAGATCCAGATAATTGTACCGCAGAGATAAGTTTTACTGTTTTTGTAAATGACACTGCTGTTGCAAATCCAGTTCCTGATCAGATTGTATGTGATGACCCTACCAATGATGGACTATCCATCTTTGACCTCACAGCCCTTGAAGCAACTATCCTTGGGACACAAAGTCCATTATCGTACACCGTTACATTTCATACAACACCTGCAGATGCAACAAATGGAGATGCTCCTATCATGACCCCTGGGGCATTTTCTTCTGGAACAACCACTATTTTTGCTAGAGTAGAAAACAATCTAAGTGATGTTTGTTTTGACACCACTCCTATCAATTTAGTTGTAAGGGTATTACCTATTGCCATAGCACCCCCACCACAAATTTTATGTGATGACACTTCTAATGATGGATTTGAAATTTTCAACTTAGATAGTCTAATTCCCACCATATTGAATGGACTAGATCCTGCTAGTTTCTCTGTTACTTTTCATCTGTCTCAAGTAGACGCAGATATGAATACTGCAGCCCTCACAGGCACCAATGCTTACAACTCTGAGGATGACATCATTTTTGTAAGAGTCGAAAACAATTTACTCACAGATTGCTTTACCACAACATCATTTACCCTTACAGTTCAAGCAAGACCAATACCTTTAGACCCAGGTCCTTTTATTGTGTGTGATAATGCATCTGATGGTAGTGATACTAATGGGTTTACTGTTTTTAATTTAGCTTCCTTAAATGGAACTATTTTAGGAGCACAAGATCCTACAGCCTTCACACTCACATATCATATCGATGCGAATGATGCGCTTTTAGATCAAAACCCGCTTCCACTTAGTTTTACCAATACAGATCCCGGTGGACAAACCATTTTTGCACGACTAGAAAATGATGCCTTTGCTGATTGTTTTACTGCCATTCCCATTGTTTTGGAAGTAGCGCCTTTGCCAGTGATTATCGATCCAGCCCCCTTATTAACTCAGTGTGATGATGATACCGATGGTTTCTCAGTGTTTAATTTAACAGAGGCAGAGTCATTGATCTCTTCCGATGCTGCTAACGAAACATTCCAATATTTTGATTCTCTCGGCAATCCTATTGCAGATCCTATTGCATATACCAACAGTGTAATCAATAATGAAACGCTAGATGTTCTTGTCACCACCGTAAACGGATGTTCACGTCCTGCACAGTTGTTACTAGAGGTAGATACCTCTCAAATCCCTCCTGATTTTTTAGTGCCGTTTGAAGAGTGTGATACTGATGGTGATGGAGTTGCTGTATTTGATTTTACAACAGCCACCCCTCAGATCTTGGCTTTGTTCCCTCCCGGACAATTACTCACGGTGACGTATTATGAAACATTACAAGAAGCATTAACAGAGGTCAATGCGATTGCTGATATCTCAAATTATGCTAATAATTTAGCCTTTACTGATGTTAATGGTGTTCAAGGAATTTATGTTCGTGTAGATGGTGATACGGCCAACGATTGTGTGGGTCTAGGAATTCATGTACAACTCACGGTACTTCCTAATCCAGTATTAAATACAGATGTTTCTGATTTTATAGAATGTAGTGATG
>NZ_JBHSFV010000030.1:0-1929 GCF_042653865.1 Dokdonia ponticola
TAATCACTCAGCTTCTTTTGATTAATAATCAATCCTTTTCTTTCAAGTTTCTCTGCAATCTCTCTATGGCTTAGATTCTCATTAGCCTTCCACTTAAAAGCATACCTCAATAACTTCCCCTGTTCGTTGATAACAATGTTTTGAACCTTTCCCTTGCCTGGATTTAGATTTGTATAGCCAAAGGGAACGGTAGCTATCCAAAAGCCCTTACGAAGCTTCTCCTTCATCCCTGAAACCGATTTGTCTCTCCTTAGTTCATTATCAAACTGAGAAAACATATAATAAAGGTTTTGTTGGAAAGAGCCTGATGCTGTTGTAACATCTACTTCTTGCAGTACAGATAAGGTAATGATTCCTTCCTTTTTCTTGAGTTGATCACTAATGTAAGCGCCATTAGCCCCTGTTCTTGAAAAACGATCATAAGAATAGACAATGATACACCTTACTTCTTTCTTATGCCTTCTTACATAGGTAAGCATCTTTTGAAATTCTTTGCGCTCATCAGATTGTGCAGATTCATGTGTCCCACCAAAGTACTCCAACACCTCTATGCCTTTCTTCTTTGCAAACAATTCACAATACTTCTTTTGTGTTTCTAAACTAGCATTGTCTAATTGATCCTTTGTAGAGACACGGGTATATATAACAGCTTTACCGTGGGAGTTAATTTGAGGAATCTTTGAAGCTTTTGCAAATTTCGCGAAGGCTGTGAAATCGTTATTTTTCATCTAATGCTATTTTTCTAATGTTAAGCGACACACAACAATCTTACAATAGGCTTCTAGGCTAGCTATGATATGTTCTGCTTCTTCTTTTTCAATGTTTTCAAACCCCTTGAAAGTTTTTAACTTTTCAAGAGTCATTTTTTCTATGACAGGTATTGGCAAAAGTGCATTCGATACTTTTTTTCTGCCTTTACAATTTACATATTTAGTGCTTGATTTTCTTTTTCTTTTTCTTTTTTTTGTTTGTTTATGGGATAACATAATCCGATCGTATCATAGCTATATTTCCATTGTTTCTGGTCAACATAGCCCACTTGTGATCTTGCTCGATGATAACATCGCTCTTCTTTATTTAATCATCTTCTTTTTTGGTTGGTTTATGTTTTACTGTTCTTTTAATCTTTGAAATTTTTCCGTTATGCTTTTTAATTTCTATTGTCTGATAATCTTCTTCATTTAGAATATCTATGATTCTCTTATCAACAATTATATCTTCTTCAATTTCGATAAGTTCCACTTCATTGTTCTTCTTGGTGATCGTTATACTTTGCGTATTGTCATCATTTAAAGATGCTACTACGACCCTATCATTTTCACTAAGCTTAGGATAATTAATAAATTCAGTACGAAAATGAATATTTTTTATTCTATCTCTAAACAAACGATTTAATCGTATTATAATATTACTTGTGTAAAAACTTGCTCTTGATCCATAATGAAATGCTTTTTCATTAATAATTACAGCTTCTCCCTCATTTGTCAATTCTAGGTATAAGGATTGCCTGTTTTTTATCATATGCAAAACAGCTTCTTCTAGCATTGGAATTTCCTCACCCATAAAATCAGAAGGGATCATACTATGTAATTTTTCTTTTACCTTCTTTAGATTCTTAATTGAATATCCAAGTTTTCGACACTCTACCATAATGCATACCCAATAAAATTCCATATAGGATAGGTAACGACTTTTATGATCTTCTTTTTCTTCACTATCAATAAGCCCTACTTCATACCAATGACTAATAACTCTTCGAGACACTTTTGTTAATTTAACAGGGACTACTTTTTTGGCGAGTACCTCTCTCCATTGTTCAACATTTCTGATTTTTATTCGTGCCATAATTGTTAGACGTATTTTATTTTATAATGTTACAAATATGTAACTTTTGTAAATCTAACATTTTATTTTGACTTTTAAAAATAT
>NZ_JBHSFV010000030.1:2026-4592 GCF_042653865.1 Dokdonia ponticola
GGTATATTGCTCTGCTAAATGTAGAACAAAAGCCTGTAGAGTTCGTCACAATAAAGGCAAGCTAAGTGAACTTGTTAAAGAAGAACCCTCAAATAAATCCATAAATAATATGGATTTACTCACAGCTTCTATGGGTAGTGTTATTGGAAATACATTCAATGAACTTACAAATCCTAAAGCAACATTTATAGCACAAAAACGCGTAGAAGCTAAACAAGATCTTTTATTGGATAAAGTTGAAAACATTGAATTGAATCAGCTTAAAATGTCAATAGCATTGAATTGTGATAAATACAATAATAGTAAAGTAAATATTTTACCCACTATGCCTAGAAGTATCAAAGCTAAAAAAGACCCACGGATAAAAAAGCTGGTGGAGATAGAATTAAAAGAAGAATGGATAGATCGAAATTTTTATTGGGTAGCCCCTACAGTGATCGTTACGGTTTTATATGTATGCTATAAATTAATTCCTGATAAACGACAAAAGAAAGTAGCCTAAACCAAAGTTCTCAAACCCTAAAAAGATACTTACAACACATTACTTAATTTACAGTTCCTATATCTATTCGAAGTGTAAAAATCAAAAACCTCAATAATATTACGTGTTTACCGTATTATTATTGAGGTTTTATTATTGTTTTAATTTAATCATTAACAGTATATTAGCGAACCTTTACCGTTAATAATTATTTTATAACTATAAAGGGCTGTTTCATTTTAAGGAAAGGAAAAGATTACATTATTTCTGTTTAATCTAAATACCTTAAAAATGAAAAAATTATTATTAATTTTTACGATCTGTTTATTTACAATATCAATAGTTAGTTGTGAGCCAGACAAAAGCATTGAAGAAGAACAAAATGAATTTGCGACAGGACATGGAGAAGTCGGCGATCCAGCCGAAGAAACAGAAGAAGAGGGCGGTAATTAGTTTTTTAATAATATTACCATTAGTAACGGTAATAATATGTTCTATTGCCGTTACTTTCATCCACGAGTATGTGCCAGCAAATTCTCAAGAATACATAAATCATAAAAAGAAATACAAACCAATAATTGAAAGTAGAGACTCTAATTACAATCAAATTATACAAAAGCTTGAAAATGGGACTCAGCATGAAAAAGAATTAGCAATTCAATTCAGGTTAGTAGAAAAAAAATCAAATTTAGAACTAAAAAAATATCAAGCTATAAAAGCTGATATCTTAGAGAAGGATTCTTACATAGGATATACTTCTTTTAAAAACTTTTTACTCGGAGTAGGAATACGTGTATTTGCTTTAGTAGTATCTCTATTTAGTTTTTATCTAGTTTTAAAAGTAAATTTTACAAAAAATGAAAAGAGATTTTGGATTGTAGTATCCTCTGCTTTTATACTTTGTTCAGCTTATTGGGCTATTTGGAGTTTTCTTTATAAGGTCAATTCTAAAGGCGAATATGATTTTGAAAGGTTATCATACGATCTTGCATTATATGGACTGCCTGTAGTGATATTAGTGGCCTCTTATTTTTTATTTAAAAATAAAAAAACTTTAAAAGAACAAGAAGCACAATATAATACTGCTTTGAGCCAAGTCTTTGATTTAATAAGTATTAAAATCCCACCTCTAATTAACATTAATCGTCGTGCTGATTTCCTGAAAGAAAAAGAAGACACCATTAAGAAAATGAAGATATGAATAAGTGGTGGTTGAAATTAAAGCTTAAAAGACTAAAAAGGAAGGGTATTCTATCAGAGAAAGCACACCAAATCAACAAGAGCGATATTGATGAACTAGAAGCGTTGGAAGATCAAACTAAAAAGGATAAAATTATTATTTCTAAACTTGAAAAATCTATCGGAATAACCATTATTATAAAGTCGCTTAAAAACGATTTATAGTGACATCAATTACTACTATCTTGTTGCTTTTTGTAGAGTTCTTCTAAATAGTCTCTTTTGGCTTTCTCCTTAATAGAATCTTTAAGTATAATATAACTAGGGTGATCTTCTATTAAGGTAGTATTATTAATTAAAGCGCTCACAAAATCGTCAATAGTAATTTTGTGCTTACCTACTTTAATAAACTTAGCATAATTAGATGTCGAACTTTTTATTTTATCAATATTAGAGTTCTGTTCTTTAAAGAATTTCTCTTCTATTTCTCTAATTTCTAAGTCAGATAAAGATTCTCTTCTTACAGCTATTCTAATAGTAGCTTGTTCTTTGCCTATAATATCCCCTATATCCTTCCAAGACAACTTATTAAGTGCTTTGTATGATAATAATTTTTCGTAAAAATTCATGTTGAATTAGGGGTTCAAATGTTTTATATAGAAAAAAATTACTAATTATTTGTTCTAAATCGAACAAATGTTCTATATTAGCATTGTTATTAAGCACTAAAGTAGTTAAAATTTATAGATTTCTATAAAGGAAATCATACTCTAAAGAGTATGGATTGCTAATTGTGTGATAAACACAGGTTCTTTTATTAAATAGTTCAACCTAGATTAAACAAATCATAATTGTAAATGA
The DNA here is from genome assembly GCF_042653865.1 of Dokdonia ponticola. Taxonomy (NCBI): domain Bacteria; kingdom Pseudomonadati; phylum Bacteroidota; class Flavobacteriia; order Flavobacteriales; family Flavobacteriaceae; genus Dokdonia; species Dokdonia ponticola. The sequence goes on from NZ_JBHSFV010000030.1 coordinate 4,548, forward strand.
GTATACTTGATGCTCTTTCACACCCAAAGGTTAGTTGGATTATTG
>NZ_JBHSFV010000030.1:4690-6393 GCF_042653865.1 Dokdonia ponticola
TCACTGTAAAGTCAACATTCAATCTTGTGGTACAAGAATCTTCAAGTGGTTTATTTTCATATATAGTAGAATATCGACCTGATGAAGATTGGATTCCTAATTACAGAGATACGCAAGATTTTTCAACTTATAGTGGCGGTATTATCCATTATAGTATCACAGGCAGATATATTGCGAAATTAAACCTGATAGATGGTGTAGCAATTAACGGAGAAACGAGAAGTCCATGTTCTGATGATGGTGAACCAAGTGGCGGTGGTGGTAATGAGGGAAATCCTAATCCAAGTGACGGTGATGGAGGTGGAAATGGAGATAATCCTCCACCAGATCCTGATGTGTCAGCTGATCTTAAATGGCTTTGTGTTTGGAGACAATTTTTACACAATGAGCCTAGCGAATGTAATAACCCTAGTATGGGTGGTTCATGGGTTATCGTGATTACCTATGGAGATAAAAGTGTAGAAGATACTGTACGTTGTCCTGATGATCTACCTGAACTTCCAAATGTTTGCAATGATGGCAATGGTGATCCTTGTGATTGTAATCCTGATGGGGTAACTTGTATGGAAGAAGAAGAGCCTATTGACCCTAATCCCGTAGTAGCAGTAAACTATGACCTAACACTTATTTTTGGTTTAAATCAATTTTTAGAACCTGATCTTACAACTGAACAAGTTAATTGGATTTTTGAAAATGAAGAGAATGTAGCCTTTGCAGAGTATGCATTGCAAATTCTAACAGCAAACCCTGATGCAAACCCTTTAATTGGGGCAGACTGTAGAAGTTTTGAATACGCACAACCTCCTGGTGCACCACAAAAAGGATGCGCTGTAACAAATTTCAATCATACATTTTACACTGCTGGAGTAAGACCAGATGGGAGTCCATATTATGGAGAACTCGATTCAAACATTGATATAATATATTTTACTATGCCAACTTGGATGACAAATGGACAGGCTGCTAACCTCACTGCTGATGCAGTTACAAATGCTATCATGGCAACAGACTTACAATTCTTTGCAGACCCAGATATATCTGAAATTGGTTTAGGGAATTTTTTTCGAGATGCACTTATCTTTCAAATGTCTATATTAGGGGGATCGGTAAGTACAAATATAGAGCCATTCCCTATACCTAGTCCTGCTCCATATATTACAAGCTTATTTGGTGCAAAAACAGACTGTAATTGATTATGAAATTCAATATATTATTAGCCTTAACATTATTTATAAGCATTTTTTCTATGGATTATATAGAATTTGAGAATTTACTAGATAAAGACTTATCAATTACCAAAGACTTCACTGGTAGTGACTTTAGAGATAGCTCTTTTAAAGGGGGGATAATTGAAGGTAAATTTTATAGTAGTAAAGATCATACAATAAAAGACTTTTTTGGTATGCCATACAATCATATAACCGTCCTAACAACCGAAACAGATATTGTCCAATCAATAACTATTCATTTTATTGGAATGATTGATCGTACTTTTTATGATGCTTTTAATGGTACTTATGGAGAGCCAAATCACATACAAATTATTGAAAATAGACAACTTGAGAGTGAAACATTCATCAGAGGTGAAAACGGTAAAGTCATTCAACACTTAGCAAAGAATACTTTTGATTTAAGAGAGGGCACTTTCGAGGAAAAACCGTTATGGATTGTTTGGGAAAAAGAAGGTTATGAAATAAAGGCAC
>NZ_JBHSFV010000031.1:0-6183 GCF_042653865.1 Dokdonia ponticola
TTAATGCCAAGATAAAAGCGTTTAGAGCACAATTCAGAGGTGTTAGAAATGTAGAATTCTTCCTTTTTAGATTATCTACTATTTTTGCATAATCCTAAAATCCCACAAGTTTTGGACTTGATCCCATATTATTGTAAAATGATCGTAGAGATAGCAAAGGTTTGCTACACAGAGAGCATAAAAAAAGCCCTCACATTTCTGTGAAGGCTTGATTTTCCTAGTAGCGGGAACAGGACTCGAACCTGTGACCTTCGGGTTATGAGTCGTAAAACAAATTTCTTAACGTACTGAATCACATTAACTTAAATCAAATAAAAACTGTAAATTAAATCATATCTATGCATCTGACAACATGAAAACCCTACGTTGAATAATTTTATTATCTCTTATCATGTTAATAGGTAATTATCTTTGTTTGAAATTAGTTTTTGTGTCATTTTTTGTTTGTTCAATTTAAAACTTACATCAAATATAGAACTCAACTTTATTAGTTTTAAATCAATTCCTTATGATTGATACGTTTTTTTTAAATTATTATAAGCATAGTATTACTAACTCTAAGGAACTTTTGAAATAAAGGAAGTTACTTAAAATATGAGACTTTGTATAGTTTTAAGTTAATATAGTTTTTTTCTTTTAAATGTTAAAAAACGAAGAAAAATCCTATTACACAGCGATTAAATATATTACTCGTCACGGACTTTTATAAGACATTCTAACTAAAAAATAAAGAACTCTGATATTTCACTGTGGAAACAAGAGATTGATAACAAATACCAAAACATCAAAGTCAATGAAATTTATACCCAAAAAATAGATCTTATCAAAAAATTAAATCAATCTTATAGCTTCAGGAAAAATAGCTCTGAAGTATGCTTCTAAAATCAATCAAGTTTTAAAGATGTTTTATAACTAGCTCGTTCTTTGCCAAATCCCGTTTATGGAAGACATTATAGTAAGATGAATATAGAGGTGGAACATTTTTTTTTGTTCGTAATATAATACTATAAGAGCATACTTGTTCATCTTTTATCGGTTAGATACCAGTTTGTCCCATTTGAATAGAATACTGCCACATCAAAAGTAGAAGTATTTATAGATTGGTTTCCGCCCTGTACATTCATAACATTGTAAGCGCTAAAGTTCGATTCCCTTGAAATAATAATATGGAGACATCTACCCGAATATATTGAAGCACTAGGAAGTGAAAACGATCTTGTAAAAGTAAATAATGGATCAGTAATTAGTAAATCGTAAACATCTGCACCTGTATCAGGTAAAGTACACGGTGTGGGGCAATCTAAAGCTTCAACAACAGCATTCTCGGGAAAATAACAACTATTTGAAGAAGAAGACACCAGTGGAACCCATTGGGTGCTATTCCAAAAATAAAAACCTTGTGAGCTTGGATTAACACTATATACAATTTGACCTTCTTTGACTCCATTTACTGTTGTAGATGTCATGTTATCGATGACACGAGGTATTACAACGCCATCTTGTGAATTGAGTACTCCTGGAGTGTTACCTAAACTGTTTATGCCTGCTATGTCTAAAGTAGTTTGAGGGTCAGTAGTATTAATACCGACTTGTGAATAACTAACAAAACAAATACTAGATAACAAAAATAAATAAACGTATTTCATATTTTTAAATTATTGGATTATACATATTATTTATACTCTCGTTAAAGAGAATAATATTTAAGAACAAACTTTTCTAAACGGTAATTAATTCATTTGATCAATTGTTTTTTTATTAAAAACTTAATTAGATATTTAAAATTTATTAAATGAATATTAATTAAAAAATTATATGCTTGACTCAGAATAAAATGAAGAATAATTGTATAATTCCAAAATTTAATATGAAAACAATCTTTTTAGATTCCGTAACTTATAGTATAATTCATACGTTAATAGGAAACTTAGAAACTAAACCAAAAATATAAAATCTTAAAAGTTTTTTTATTATCAATTTTGAATTAGAAACACTGACCTTCTATTGAGTTGATGTTCCTCAACAGTACATTCTACACCATTAAAACATTCATTTATCAATTGATACTCTCCATATCCTTTGGCACTTAAACGACTCCTGTCAATACCTCTTTCTACCAACCAATCTAATGTAGATTGCGCTCTCCTTTCAGATAAAAACTCATTATAGGCATCATTCCCTCGAGAATCAGTGTGAGATTCAATATGAATTACCAATTGAGGGTATTCTCTCATAGCAACAAGAATTTTTGCCAATTCTACAGTAGCATCAGGACGAATATTGAACCTGTCAAAATCAAAATAAATGGGTTGTAAACTCAAACGACAACCCAAATCATTTGGAGGACAAGAATCACATTCTAACATTACTGGCACATTGATATTTTCAGTTTTTACAGGTGTTTGTATAATTATCTCATTCTCATTAAATTCACATTCTTTGCTACTAGCTCGAATCAAATATGATTTATCACAATCTAAAAGACTATCAAACGAATATGCTCCATTATCTTTAGAACTTACAGTCTCTATGATATTATTTTCTGTATCTAATAATATCACGGTTGCACCAGAAATGATTTTCCCAGTATTAACATTTGTAATTACACCTTTAATAGTAGATTCACACTTTACATAAGACCATCGATAAATATCATCCGAAATACTTCCTTGAGCACCATCGCGATTAGAAGAAAGAAAACCCAATTGACCATCTTCATTTATTATGAATCCAAAATCATCTTGATTACTATTTATAGGCTTATTTAAATTAGAAACAGATTGAGCAATACCTTCATCTAAAGACGTCACAAAAATATCTAATCCTCCAAAACCAGGATGCCCATCACTAGAAAAATAAAGATTATTTTTTTTATTCACATAAGGAAAACTTTCACGTGCTTCTGTATTTACAGTCGACCCCAAATTAATTGGATCGCCATAGGTTCCATCCTCGTTTATAATAACATACCAAATGTCAGACATTCCAAGAGTGCCTGGCATATCTGAAGCAAAATACAAACGTTTTTCATCTGGGCTTAATGAGGGGTGAGCAACTGAATAATTATCACTATTAAAAGGGAGCTCTTCTATGTTAGTCCAATAGTTTTCTGAGTTCTTAATTGCTTTATAAACCTTTAGTCTAATCGTTTTTTGTTTATCACGACCCATCTTACCATCAATAAAATTGTTTCTTGTAAAAAATATCGTATTGCCATCTTTGCTAAATGCTGATGAAGATTCATGAAACTTGGTGTTAATCTCACCATCCAATAATTTCACATTAGAAAGTTTCCCTTCAGCATTCATATTAGCTACGTATAAGTCTAAATATGGTTGGTTATTCCACTCAAAAACTTTCTCCCCTTCATTGATAGAGGATGATCTAGCAAAAACAAGTTTATCCATGTAAAATGAAGGACCAAAATCTGATCCCTCAGAGTTTATTGCTACTTTTTCAACTATATATTTTTTTTGAGATTCAGAATTTTTGATATAGTCTATACTTTGAAAAAAGTTCTTAGCAATAATTTCATCACCATTTAATTCTCCATAGGATTTCAGAAGTCTATATGACTCATCATAATTACCTAATGATTTTTGGCACTGAGAAGCTCTATAGTAATAAATAGGATCAGTTTCATAAGAAAACTCATTTATGGATTTCTGATACCATTGAGCCGCTTCACTGTATTCACTGTTAAAGTAATACGTATCTCCTAATTTTTGAAATACTTGAGCAGACACATAACCATCCTCCACAACTTTTAAATAAATCTTTCGAGCATCGATGTAAGAATAGTTCTCAAATTCTTTATTAGCTTTGTTTACTTTACCTTTTTGGGCAAATGAAACAGTAGTAAGTAAGATCACTAAAAGTGACATTAATGTTTTTTTATATAATAAACTTTTACACATAAGTAAGGTTTTAAAAAAATCTAGGTGATATAATACGATCAGGACTATTGAAAATATCAAACTTAAAAAACACTTCATAAGAACCACTACTGTAGGTTTCGATATCGCTAGTTTGATAGTCATAACCAACACCAATAAATATTTCATCACTTACCTGAAAGCCCGCTAGAGCACTTAAAGCAGCACTCCATCGATAGGAAGCCCCAATAGTAAACTTATCATTAATCAAAAAGTTTGCAGAGGCATCCCATTGTAATGGGGAACCACTTACTACTTTAAATAATGTAGCAGGTTTGAATTTCAGGTTATCATTTATATCAAAAACATATCCTGCAATCAAGAAATAATGAAGCCTCTCAGATGCTGTTGTTTGTCCTGCAAAGCCTGAAGGATTATCTACAATTTGATCTATTTGAGATTCATCAAAATGTTTAGTTGTTAGGAAATTTGGAACAGAAATACCCGTATAGAATTTATCTGTATAGAAATATAATCCAGCTCCAACTTGAGGCTGTAACCTTCTATCTATATTATTTTCAAATATATCCCCTTGGTCTGCAACATTTAGTTTTGTAAAATCTACATCTAACAAATCTAAGCCAGCCTTAATACCAAATGAAAGTTTTGAATTATAACTTGATTTGATAACATAAGCATAATCAATATTTATGTTAGATTCAATAGTTGGTCCCAACTCATCACGAACAATTGATAGTCCAAGACCCATATTTTCAAGGTAACCTATAGGCAAACCTACAGTAAAAGTTCCCGTCCTAGGAGCTCCCTCAAAATTCACCCATTGGGTACGACCTAACAATCCGAAATTAAGTGTCTCTTTAGAACCAACATAGGCTGGGTTTACTACCTGAGTAGTATACATGTATTGTGTATACTGAGGATCTTGCTGTGCACTACTCGAATACATACCAAGTAAGGTCAAGAACAAGATTATTATGAAGTTATTTCTCATGTTTATCAATTTTATTTTCGAAAAAGGTCAAGCTATTTAGAATTTTACCGTCTGTCTATCTATTTATATATAAAAATCCATTATATGCGCTTTTCCCTTCTGGTGTTTCTCCTGAAAAAGTAAGTATGTAAAAATATGTTCCCGTTGGAAGCTGTTCGTCTTGGCTAATAGTAGCCCTAGCAATAGATTCACCTCTAAACACATTGTTGGTTTCGTTATACCCTTGAGTTTCCCATATCAATACACCCCATCTATTGAAAATCTTCATAGTGTTATTTGGGAATCTATTGATCCCACGAATTTCAAAGAAATCATTAAGCCCATCACCATTGGGTGTAATTGCATTAAATATTTCAAAAGGTGCATTTGGAATTATAGTCATTGTTGGGTCATCAGGATCACCATCATTATCTATATCAATATCGCTTAGATCATTTGGATCATCAGAAGTATCATCTACTATCTCTAAAATTGGATTTATACCTATCGCTACCGCGATATTTATAATACTACCATTTAGGATATCTTCTTGGGTAATAGTATAATTCGAACTACAAGTTTCAATTGCACCAGGAATAAGCTGCGCAATACTGCACACAACACCTCCTAATAAAGGATCGTCTACAACTATATCTACCAATGTCACACTACCTGTATTTTCAACTTCAAAACTATATGTTATAGTCTCGCCAATCTGTGCAAAACCGTCTCCATTCTCATCGTTGAATACACTGGACTTTAGCAATGAGATACTAGATTTACCCTGCAATCCTGTGTTGGTTGGATCATCAGGATTACCATCATCATCTGGATCAATATCGGTTGGATCATCTGGATCATCAGAAGTATCTACAATATCATCGCCATCAGGATCTTGACCAATCACTAAAGCCTGATTTGAAACACTTCCATTATCTACATCTTCTTGGGTTATGATGTAATCCGAACTACAACTTTCAATTCCGCCAGGGGTGAGCTCTCCAATACTACAGACAACACCTCCCAATAAAGGGTCATCTATAATTATATCTATCAACGTTACATTACCGGTATTTTCAACTTCAAAAACATAGGTGATTGTCTCACCAACCTGTGCAATTCCATCACCGTTCTCATCATTGAAATTACCTGATTTGAGTAAAGAAATTTCTGGATCTTGATCAATAACTGTTACCGTTACATCATCCTCTAAATTACTATCATCATCTGAAATATCACTGGTTGTTTGTGGATCGCCATTACCATCGGTATAACCCCCTGTAGCCGTAGCTTGGTTGTTAACAAAGCCTGCATCAA
>NZ_JBHSFV010000032.1:0-2492 GCF_042653865.1 Dokdonia ponticola
GAGGATACCCCAGTAGATATCGCGGTATTAGATAATGACGGTTTTGATCCAACCAGTGATGTAGAAGTAACCGATGTTACGGATCCAGCTAATGGAACAGTAACGATCAATCCTGATGGGACAGTAATCTACACGCCAGATCCTGATTTTAATGGTACCGATACCTTTGACTATACAGTCACCGTAACAAATCCTGATGGCAGTACCACTACGGAAACAGCTACGGTAGTAGTCACAGTGACTCCAGTAGATGATATCATGGATGATACGGCGACCACACCAGAGGATACCCCAGTAGATATTGCAGTATTAGATAATGACGGTTTTGATCCAGATTCAGATGTTGAAGTAACGGAGGTAACAGATCCAAACAATGGAACGGTCACCATCAACCCTGATGGAACGGTGACCTACACGCCAGATCCTGATTTTAACGGAACAGATACCTTTGACTATACAGTCACCGTAACAAATCCTGATGGAAGTACCACGACAGAAACAGCTACCGTAGTAGTCACAGTGACTCCAGTAGATGATATCATGGATGATACGGCGACCACACCAGAAGATACGCCAGTAGATATCGCGGTATTAGATAATGACGGTTTTGATCCAACCAGTGATGTAGAAGTAACCGATGTTACGGATCCAGCTAATGGAACAGTAACGATCAATCCTGATGGGACAGTAACCTACACGCCAGATCCTGATTTTAACGGAACAGATACCTTTGACTATACAGTCACCGTAACAAATCCTGATGGTAGTACCACTACGGAAACAGCTACCGTAGTAGTCACCGTGACTCCAGTAGATGATATCATGGATGATACGGCGACGACACCAGAGGATACCCCAGTAGATATTGCAGTATTAGATAATGACGGTTTTGATCTAGATTCAGATATCGAAGTAACGGAGGTAACAGATCCAAACAATGGAACAGTGACCATCAACCCTGATGGAACGGTGACCTACACGCCAGATCCTGATTTTAACGGAACAGATACCTTTGACTATACAGTCACCGTAACAAATCCTGATGGAAGTACCACGACAGAAACAGCTACCGTAGTAGTCACAGTGACTCCAGTAGATGATATCATGGATGATACGGCGACGACACCAGAAGATACGCCAGTAGATATCGCGGTATTAGATAATGACGGTTTTGATCCAACCAGTGATGTAGAAGTAACCGATGTTACGGATCCAGCTAATGGAACAGTAACGATCAATCCTGATGGGACAGTAACCTACACGCCAGATCCTGATTTTAACGGAACGGATACCTTTGACTATACAGTCACCGTAACAAATCCTGATGGAAGTACCACTACGGAAACAGCTACCGTAGTAGTCACCGTGACTCCAGTAGATGATATCATGGATGATACGGCGACGACACCAGAAGATACCCCAGTAGATATCGCGGTATTAGATAATGACGGTTTTGATCCAGATTCAGATGTCGAAGTAACGGAGGTCACGGATCCAAACAATGGAACAGTGACCATCAACCCTGATGGAACCGTGACCTACACGCCAGATCCTGATTTTAACGGAACAGATACCTTTGACTATACAGTCACCGTAACAAACCCTGATGGAAGTACCACTACGGAGACAGCTACCGTAGTAGTCACAGTGACTCCAGTAGACGATATCATGGATGATACAGCGACGACACCAGAGGATACGCCAGTAGATATCGCGGTATTAGACAATGACGGTTTTGATCCAGATTCAGATGTCGAAGTAACGGAGGTAACAGATCCAAACAATGGAACGGTCACCATCAATCCTGATGGAACCGTGACCTACACGCCAGATCCTAACTTTAATGGAACCGATACGTTTGATTATACCGTAACAGTCACGAATCCTGATGGATCAACGACAACAGAAACTGCTACGGTAGTAGTAACAGTAATACCAGATAACCCATCTTTAGAGTTATTAAAAGATGGTGTGTATGAGGACACGAATGGTGATGGTATTGTAAACGAAGGAGATTCAGTTCTCTATACCTTTACAGTAACCAATAATGGAGATGTACCTTTATTTGATATTACGATTACTGATCCATTAGTAACCGTAATCGGCGGTCCGATTGATTTAGGAGTCGGTGAGAGTGATAGTACGACGTTCACAGCGGTCTATGTGCTTACACAAGATGATATCGATGCAGGAGGTGTATATAATTTAGCAACAGTTAATGGAGTAGATGGTGCTGATGAACCAGCAATAGATGAATCAGAAGATCCAACGCCGATTGATCCGAATGATCCTGAGAATCCACCGATTGATCCAAACTGTCCAGATTGTACGATCACAGTAATTGATCAAGACCCATCTTTAGAATTATTAAAAGATGGTGTGTATGAGGATACCAATGGTGATGGTATTGTAAACGAAGGAGATTCAGTTCTCTACACCTTTACAGTAACCAACAACGGAAACGTAACCATTACAGGAATCACGATTACCGA
>NZ_JBHSFV010000032.1:2589-5459 GCF_042653865.1 Dokdonia ponticola
TACGACTTTTACAGCGGTCTATGTGCTTACACAGGATGATATCGATGCGGGAGGCGTATACAATTTAGCGACAGCTGAAGGAACCGATCCAGACGGTGATACGATAAGCGATGAATCAGAAGATCCAACGCCGATTGATCCAAATGATCCTGAGAATCCACCGATTGATCCAAACTGTCCAGATTGTACGATCACAGTGATTGATCAAGACGGAAGTATTTCACTCATCAAAACAGGAATGTTTAATGATGAGAATGGTGATGGTATCGCACAAGTAGGAGAGACCATCAGTTATACCTTTATCGTAACGAACACAGGAAATGTCACTATTACGAACATTGTGATTACAGATCCATTAACAGGACTTGTATTATCAGGTGGTCCAATTGCAGAATTAGCACCAGGAGAGACAGACAGTACGACCTACACAGGAGAGTATACGATCACTCAAGAGGATATTGATGCAGGATCAGTAATGAATCAAGCACTTGCAACAGGTCAAGATCCAAATGGAGATGATGTAGAAGATGAGTCTGATGATGATAGTGAAGTAGAGGACGACACCACCATCACACCGCTTCCACAAGGAGCAAGTATTGCACTTATCAAAACAGGCATGTTTAATGATGAGAATGGTGACGGTATCGCACAAGTAGGAGAGACCATCAGTTATACCTTTATTGTAACGAACACAGGAAATGTCACTATTACGAACATTGTGATTACAGATCCATTAACAGGACTTGTATTATCAGGTGGTCCAATTGCAGAATTAGCACCAGGAGAGACAGACAGTACGACCTACACAGGAGAGTACACGATCACTCAAGAGGATATTGATGCAGGATCAGTAATGAATCAAGCACTTGCAACAGGTCAAGATCCAAATGGAGATGATGTAGAAGATGAGTCTGATGATGATAGTGAAGTAGAGGATGACACCACCATTACACCGCTTCCACAAGATGCAAGTATTTCACTCATCAAAACAGGCATGTTTAATGATGAGAATGGTGATGGTATCGCACAAGTAGGAGAGACCATCAGTTATACCTTTATTGTAACGAACACAGGAAATGTAACGGTTACAAACATTGTGATTACAGATCCATTAACAGGACTTGTATTATCAGGTGGTCCAATTGCAGAATTAGCACCAGGAGAGACAGACAGTACGACCTACACAGGAGAATACACGATCACTCAGGAAGATATTGATGCAGGATCAGTAATGAATCAAGCACTTGCAACAGGTCAAGATCCAAATGGTGATGATGTAGAAGATGAGTCTGATGATGATAGTGAAGTAGAGGATGACACTACCATCACACCGCTTCCACAAGGAGGTAGTATCTCTTTAGTAAAAACAGCTGTTTTCAATGATGAAGATGGAGATGGATTTGCACAAGTAGGGGAAACCATTACCTACACCTTTATTGTGACTAATACAGGAAATGTAACCATTACGAACATCACGATAGAAGATCCATTACCAGGTCTTGATTTAACAGGTGGACCTATAGCTGAATTACTACCAGGTGAAGTTGATAGTACGACTTTTACAGGAGTTTATGTGATTACAGAAGATGATTTACTTAATGGAGAAGTAGTGAATCAAGCGATTGCTACAGGTCAAGATCCAGATGGGGAAGATGTAGTAGATGTTTCTGATAATGATACAAACCTTGAAGATGACGAGACAGTAACGTCTTTACCTCAAGGAAGTTTAACCCTTGAAAAGACAGGTGAGATTATTGATCTTAATGGAGATGAATTTACGCAAGCGGGTGAAATTATTCAATACACATTTACCGTTACAAATACAGGAAATGTTCCATTGTTTAATATTACGATAGATGATCCATTAGTAACTGTAGAAGGAGGTCCTATTGATCTAGCAGTAGGCGAAAGTGATAGCACTTCATTTACAGCAACGTACATTCTTACTGATGCAGATTTAGATGCGCTAATCGTTATTAATCAAGCGACGGTATTTGGAGTTGATGAGAATGATAATACAGTAACAGATCTCTCAGATGATCCAAATGATCTAACAAATGTTGATGTAGAAGGGGATAATGAACCAGATGATCCAACAGTAACAATTCTTACTGGGGTACTTAATGAAGAAGATGTAGAAGTCTATAACGGGGTAACACCAGATGGCGATAATTCTAATGATATACTAATTATTAGAGGTATTGATAGATTCCCTGACAATACAGTTCAGATATTCAATAGATGGGGTGTAGAAGTATACTTCAGAGAAGGATACCTCAACGATAGTGATGCTTTTGACGGGACATCACAAGCAAGAGCTACTATTAATAGAGGTAAAGAACTTCCTGTAGGAACTTATTATTACATACTTAAGTTTGTAAATGATGATGGAGAAACCAGACAGCAAGCGGGTTATCTGTACCTGAATCGATAATATGTAGGAAAGAGAATATGAGTACGCTTTCGCGAAAGCGTACTCACTCTAAAATAAATAATCATATAAATACTGGCTCAGTGAGTATTTGTAAAAGTTGTAAAAAAAATGAAGCATTTAACAATAGGGTGTCTTATCTATTTTGTGTTGATTACTTTCAATAGTGCTGCACAACAAGATCCACAGTATTCACAGTACATATACAATACGGTGGCTATTAATCCAGCCTATGCCGGTAATAGAGGAGTTACAAGTATTGTAGGATTACACCGTAGTCAGTGGGTCGGTCTTGATGGTGCGCCTCGTACACAGAGTTTAAGTATTCATTCTCCTATTTCAGAGAGTAAAGTTGGATTAGGTTTATCGATTGTAAATGATGCACTAGGTCCTTCTCAAGAAACCTACATTGGTGTAGATTTTAGTTATACAATCGATA
>NZ_JBHSFV010000033.1:0-5042 GCF_042653865.1 Dokdonia ponticola
TCAGCAGAATCCTTTAATGCAAAAATCAAAGCATTTAGAGCACAATTCAGAGGTGTCAAAAATGTAGAATTCTTCCTATTTAGATTAACTAGAATATTTGCATAAACACAACAATTGGTCTTGATCCCTATTTAGATTAACTAGAATATTTGCATAAACACAACAATTGGTCTTGATCCCACTTATGGTCGTGTTGAAACATATAGAAAACAAAAAAGCTTCTCGTATTGGAGAAGCTTTTTAAAGAGCCGATGGAGGGACTCGAACCCACGACCTGCTGATTACAAATCAGCTGCTCTAGCCAGCTGAGCTACATCGGCATTGCGGCTGCAAATATAAAATAGTATCTCATATTTGCAACAACTTTTTAAAAAAAAAATTATAATTTATTAATACGTTCTACAAGAGCTGTTGCTTTTTCCTCAAGCTCAGCACGTACTGTCTTTATATGTTTTTTCCTGTTTTCTACTTTTCTGTCATTTACTTTTGCGATAAGCACATCAAAAGTCTCAATTGCATCATCAATTACTGCTTCGCCTTTTGAAGCTTCTGCGTCTGGATTAATTGCTTCCCAAACGTATACAGCATCAATGATATCTCCTAATACAAAATTGATGTCTTTCTTTAAATCTCTAATATTTGCCATAATCTTTTATTTGGTGCAAAATTAAGATAATTTAGAGCGTTTTACAGATAAACTTCAAGAAATTTAGCCCCTTCGCCTTTAAGTTGTACAGATGTGCACGCCGCAGGAATTAATACGGTCTCCCCTAGGGCCAATTCATACGTATTCTCATTGTGAATACAGGTCATTTTCCTAGCAACTACCATAAGTACTGTAAAACTATCAGAGCGATCTATGATGTGAGAAGACGATCCTAATTGCACAATATCTGTTTTAAAAAATGGGCAGTGTTTTAACACTTGTACACCTATTTTCTCAGGGTCATGTGGTAAAATATAATTATCTGGATTTTTGTACTGCAATGCTTTACGAGCATTTTCTATATGTAATTCTCGTAAACTACCGTCTGCCTGTGGCCGATCATAATCATACACCCGATAAGTTATATCTGATGTTTGCTGAATCTCTGCTAGTACAACTCCTTTTCCTATCGCATGAATCAATCCTGCTTGTATAAAAAACGAGTCTCCAGCCTTGACGTTTATATATTGAAGATGGTCATTTAGCGTTCCGTTAGCGATGGAAGCGTCAAATTTTTCTGGGGTCATCTCTCCTTCAAAACCAATAATAATTTGCGCTCCTGGATCGGCTTTTATGATATACCACATTTCTGTCTTTCCCTTTCCCCCGTGCAGTGCTTCAGCGAGTGTGTCATCGGGATGAAGTTGTACTGACAAATTATCGGCGGCAGCAATGTATTTAATGAGAAGTGGGAAGTTATTGCCAAATCTATCTACGACGGGTGCGCCTAAGACCGCTTTCGCGAAAGCGGATACCACCTCCCCTAATGTTTTCCCCTTTAAATCACCTTGTGTCACCACGCTTTGTCCATTGGGTAGGTCTGCAATTTCCCAACTTTCGCCGAAAGGGACATCCTTATCTGTTTTGGATAAAAATGTTTTAAGTTGTTTGCCACCCCATATTTTTTCTTTGAGTATCGGCTGAAACTGAATCGGGTACCAATGAGTAATCTTCATATAGGAATTGATTTATGATCTGGGTTATAACATGTCTGTCAAATAGTTTTTTGTTTTTATTTATCCTCCTGTATACACCACAAAATTACGAGGCGTTTCATATAAAGTAATCGTGAGATCAAATTTTGGATCAAGTACGGGTTTCATTTTATTGTATATGACAACAGCTATGTTTTCGGCTGTAGGATTCAGGTCTTTGAATTCGGGGACTTCGAGGTTTAAGTTTTTATGATCAAAAGCGTCTTCTACTTCTGACTTAATCAAATCTTTGACAATTTTTAAGTCGATTAAATATCCTGTTTCTGGATTGATTTCTCCAGTAATCCCTACAATGAGTTCGTAATTATGTCCGTGAAAATTAGGGTTACTACATTTTCCAAAGACATTTGTATTGGTCGCTTCATCCCAATCTTTTCTGTACAAACGGTGAGCGGCATTAAAATGTGCATGTCTGTTTACGGTGATTCTCATGACTCTAAATGGGAATAAAATTTTTCAAAAATAATTTTAAACCACTCCGTATACATTTCTGGATGCCCTTGTATGTCTTCTTTTACGTGTTCTAATGGCATCCACTTCCAAGAAGCGACTTCATCTTCGTTGATAATAGGTTCATCATTATAGGTTCCTAAAAGAATATGATCAAGCTCATGCTCTGTGAGGCCATTGTCAAAAGGAGCTTTGTAAATGAATGAGGTGGTTTCTTTAAGCGGAACCACAAAGCCCATTTCTTCTTGTAATCTTCGGGTACCCGCCATGATGTTAGTCTCTCCATCCCGCTGATGACTACAACAGGTATTGGTCCATAACCCTGGAGAATGGTATTTATGCAGGGCTCTTTGCTGTAACATAAGCTCATTTTTATCATTAAATATAAAAACGGAAAAAGCGCGATGAAGGACTGCTTTTTCGTGAGCTTCCATTTTAGGCATTAAGCCTATTTGATTATCCTGTTCATCGACCAGGATGACGAGTTCTTCTTTCATAGAGTGTAAAAATACAAAATAGGCTTATTTATTAAATAAAAAAAGCGCCCATAAATTGAGCGCTTTTAAAATAGACGTAGATTTCCTTTATCTATCCCCCAATATAATAAATTCACTACGCCTATTGTCTTGATGTGCGGCTTCACTACACGCTACATTATTTGTACAGTTATTTACAGGTTGTGACTCTCCATAACCTCTCCCTGTTAATCGTGATCTGTCTATGCCATTATCCACGAGCCATTGTATGGTCGCATCATTTCTTTTTTGCGATAAACGCTCATTGTATATATCATTTCCTCGACTATCTGTATGTGATCGTACGTCAATACGTAAGGTAGGGTATTCTTCCATTACTGATTGTACTTTTGCTAATTCTACCGCTGCATCTTGTCGTATAGTATATCGATCAAAATCAAAATAGATAGGGTTTAAGTCCAAAATAGTAGTGATATCTGTTCCAGGAATTAATGGTTTATTTATCTTTTCTAATTGTAACAATTCGTTAAGGGAGGCAGATGTCGCAGGAGTCGTAATCATTATTTCTTCAGGAATATAGCCTTCTTTTTCCGCTCTTACTAGCATTTCTCTATCACAGCTAGGATCAAAAGAAAAAGTAGCCGTTGCATCTGTAACTTCAGTCCCAAATACATTTTTGTTTATATCATATAACGTCACTGTTACCCCAGATAACTTTTCTCCAGTATCTTTATCAGTAACCAGTCCTGTCAAATCAATAACGCATGGAGGCGGTGGTGTTTTGATACGCTCCAGCATATAAATATCATCATTTACAGCTTCTTGTGCTCGATTTGAAGAAAGGAAGCCTTTATTAGAAACATGATCAATAATAAAAGCAAAATCATCTTTTGATGTATTTACAGGTGCTCCTAGGTTTATAATCGCAGACACTTCTCCATTATCCCCTACCGTTGTTTGAAAAACGTCTAATCCTCCTAGCCCCAAATGCCCGTTGGATGCAAAATACAAATCATTCTCATCACATATAAATGGATAGGATTCTCTCCCTTCTGTATTAATCTGATCTCCTAAATTTACAGGCGCACTATATGTGCCATCATCTTTTATAGTAACATACCATAAATCTGCATCTCCAAAAGTTCCAGGCATATCCGAAGAGAAATACAATCTTTTTTCATCAGGACTTAATGCTGGATGGGCTATTGTATACGCATCGCTAGAAAAAGGAAGCTCTTCGATTGCACTCCATTTATCTTTATTATTTTTTACTGCTTTATAAATCTTTAATTTATTAATTCCGTCTGCATCATCTCTATAATTCCCATCATTATAATTATTACGGGTAAAGTACACTGTATTTCCATCTTTTGTAAATACAGGAGTACTTTCATGAAAAGGGGTGTTAATTCGTCTATCAAATTTTTTGGTATTCTTAAGAGTTGCTTCTTGACTATACACCAAGTCTACGGGGACTTCGTAAAGGTCTAGAAACGGTTGCCCATTCCATGCGTGTACCCTTTTTACAAAAGATCCTGTGTCTTTTGCCGAAGAAAAAATAAGTTTATCTTCATAAAAAGCAGCTCCAAAATCGGAATATCCAGAGTTAATTGTTGTTTCTGTGACCGTATACATGTCTTTATAAGCATCAATATCTTCTAAATAATCTGGATGATTCTTAAAAATTTGTGCTCTTTTATCACTTTCGTTTAATTCAGCAAATCGAGACATGATCTCATCAGAACGTTTGTAATCTTTAGTTCCTTTAAGCGCTATTGCATACCTAAAATACGTTTCTGCGTCTACGTTATCAGCATATTTTTCGATAAGTTTTCCGTACCAAAGTTGTGCTTTCTCATATGATGCATTCAAATAATAGGAGTCACCTAATCTTTTATAAAGATCGGCAGATTCATATCCCTTATCTGCTACTTTTTGATAAATTTCTTGTGCGTTTACGAACTCAAAATTAGTATAGACTTTATTTCCTCTAGAAATTTTACTTTGCTGAGCTATTGTAATGACAGGGGTAGATAAAATAAATAAGAGAATAAAATACTTTTTCATGAGTATAAATATTAGAAGAATCTAGGAGTTAATAACCTATCATATTCGTTAAAGAGCTCAAAACGTAAGAATACTTCAAAACTTCCGTCATTAAATGTTGTATTGCCCAAATCTGTAGTCTCCCGATCATATGCAAGACCTATGAGCATACTGTCTGATACTTGAAAACCTGCAAGACCACTAAATGCGGCATCCCATCTATATGCAGCACCTAAATGCAACTTCTCTAGAAATAAGAAATTTGCTGTAAGATCTACTTGTAAAGGAGCTCCAGCTACCGCTTTAATCAATGTACTTGGCTTGAATTTTACTTGGTCAGAAATATCAAAAGCATATCCTAATATTCCG
>NZ_JBHSFV010000034.1:0-5033 GCF_042653865.1 Dokdonia ponticola
TATCGATTGTATAACTAAAATCTACACCAATGTAGGTTTCTTGAGAAGGACCTAGTGCATCATTTACAATCGATAAACCTAATCCAACTTTACTCTCTGAAATAGGAGAATGAATACTTAAACTCTGAGTACGAGGCGCACCATCAAGACCGACCCACTGACTACGGTGTAATCCTACAATACTTGTAACTCCTCTATTACCAGCATAGGCCGGGTTAATAGCCACCGTATTGTATATGTACTGTGAATACTGTGGATCTTGTTGTGCATTCACTTGATACACACTTAAAAGTGCCAAGAGACATGAACTGATAAAAACAATATGATTTTTCATAAAAAAGTTTCTATTATAATTTTCAGGCGCATTGAGCGCCTGAAAATTGAGAATTTATCTTTGAATATATAAGTAACCTGCACTTGCTCGCGTTTGTCCACTACCGTCAACATATTCCAATGTCCAGTAATAGGTTCCTACTGGTAAGAATTTATCTTGACTTATCGTAGCACGTCCTTCTGATAAACCTCTAAAGACTTTACCATTTTGACCGTACCCTTCGGCTTCATATACTAATACACCCCATCTATTAAAGATTTTTACATTATTATCTGGGAAGTTTTCAATGCCTGTGATAGTGAATACATCATTAACTCCATCTTCTCCTATGGAGATACCGTTGTGCACTACTATTTCATCTGTAGGCGGTTCTCTAGTATCAAGTATAGTCACTGTTGGATCATCTGCATCACCATCACCTTCAACATCAACATCAGTTGTGTCTGTAGGATCATCAGAAATATCAGTCACAACAACTCCTGCTCTATCTAATCCAATCGCTGTTGCAGTATTTACAACTTCTCCTGCTTCTATATCTTCTTCAGTGATAATGTAAATTGCTGTAAAATCCGCACTTTCACCAGGCAAGAGATCTACTGGATCTCCTATTACAGTGACCTGATCATCAGTTACTATTATACCCTCTATAATTACGTTTCCAGTATTGGTTACCGTAAATGTATATTGAATCTCATCACCAACATCTGCAAATCCGTTGGCATTTACATCTACAAACACTCCTACCTTGATTAATTCAATGCTTGGTAATTGAGGTATAATTGTTACCGTAGGATCTTCAAAATCCCCATCATTATCCGTGTCAACATTGGTAGTATCATCAGGATCATCAGAGATATCAGTAATGGTATTACCATCAGAATCGGTTCCTTCCGCAATAGCGATATTCACAACTTCACCAGCCTCTACATCATCTTGTGTAATAACATACACTGCTGTAAATGTCGTTGAATCACTAGCGCCTGCTATTAGATCTATAGGTCCGCCATTTACTGTTACAATATCATCTGTAATCGTAATTCCAGTAAGATCTAGATCACCGTTATTAGTAACTGTAAATGTATATAGAATCTCATCACCTGCGTCTATAATACCATTTCCATTCACATCAATAACTTCTGCCATCTTTTCAAGGTCGATATTTCCTTGAAGGTCTGGCACATCTGACACATCTGTAACAGTTACATCATCTTCTGTATTTCCATCTGTATCATCACCATCATCTGAAGCTGTATCTTCTACCGAAGTTCCATTTTCTTCGAATCCGCTAGCTGAAGCTTGATTCTCTATAGTACCGTTATCGATATCCTCTTGTGTAACCACATAATCTGCAGTAAACGTAAGCGACTCTCCAGGTAATAAATCAAAAGCATCTGCTTCGCCATCTTCATCTGTTCCTCCTGCTTCATATATTGGCACTGGTAATATACCTGTCCCAGTAAAAGTAGAGGCGTCTTCTGTTACAACAATGTCAAACACGGTTACCTCTCCTGTATTTTCAACAGTGTACGTATATGTGATAATTCCTGTTACAGGGTCATATACACTTGTCTTTGTAATCTCTATAGACTCTGTAATACAAATAACTTCTACCGTTACCGTAGCGGTCTCGATACTCGTAGAGCCATCTGCATTGGTGACTGTTACCGTATAATCAAAGGTATCAGTACCACAGAAATTAGGATCTGGAATATACGTTAAGGTTCCATCAGGATTGATTGTCACTGTTCCATTCGCTGGATCAGTTACACTTATTACTTCATTGTCAGTACCTTCAAAAGTATCGTTGTCGAGGACATTAATATTTACTGGGGTATCCTCTAATGTAGTCTCAAAATCATCCATGACATCAATAACACAAGCAACACTAACTGTTACCGTGGCTGTCTCCGTACTTGTCGAACCATCTGCATTGGTAATTGTTACCGTATACTCAAAAGTATCAGTACCACAGAAATCAGGATTTGGAATATACGTTACTGTACCATCACCATTAATCGTCACTGTTCCATTAGCTGGATCCGTCACATCGGTTACTTCTACATCACTCGTTGGATCAAAATCATCATTATCCAACACATCAATATTGACTGGAGTATCTTCATCTGTACTCACCGTATCATCCATCACATCATCAATACAAGCAACTTCTACTGTTACCGTAGCCGTCTCTGTACTTGTTGATCCATCTGCATTGGTCACTGTTACTGTATATTCAAACGTATCAGTGCCACAGAAATCAGGATTTGGAATGTATGTCACGGTGCCATCAGGATTGATGGTCACTGTTCCATTAGCTGGATCCGTTACATCAGTCACTTCCACATCACTCGTTGGATCAAAATCATCATTATCCAACACATCGATATTGACTGGAGTATCTTCATCTGTACTCACCGTATCATCCATCACATCATCAATACAAGCAACTTCTACTGTTACCGTAGCCGTCTCTGTACTTGTTGATCCATCTGCATTGGTCACTGTTACTGTGTATTCAAACGTATCAGTGCCACAGAAATCAGGATTTGGAATGTATGTCACGGTGCCATCAGGATTGATGGTCACTGTTCCATTCGCTGGATCCGTTACATCGGTTACTTCTACATCACTCGTTGGATCAAAATCATCATTATCCAACACATCAATATTGACTGGAGTATCTTCATCTGTACTCACCGTATCATCCATCACATCATCAATACAAGCAACACTAACTGTTACTGTAGCCGTCTCTGTACTTGTAGAGCCATCTGCATTGGTAATTGTTACCGTATACTCAAACGTATCAGTACCACAGAAATCAGGATCTGGAATATACGTTACTGTACCATCACCATTAATCGTCACTGTTCCATTCGCTGGATCCGTTACATCAATCACTTCCACATCACTCGTTGGATCAAAATCATCATTATCCAATACATCGATATTGACTGGAGTATCTTCATCTGTACTCACCGTATCATCCATCACATCATCAATACAAGCAACTTCTACTGTTACCGTAGCCGTCTCTGTACTTGTTGATCCATCTGCATTGGTCACTGTTACTGTGTATTCAAACGTATCAGTGCCACAGAAATCAGGATTTGGAATGTATGTCACGGTGCCATCAGGATTGATGGTCACTGTTCCATTTGCTGGATCCGTTACATCAATCACTTCCACATCACTCGTTGGATCAAAATCATCATTATCCAACACATCGATATTGACTGGAGTATCTTCATCTGTGCTCACCGTATCATCCATCACATCATCAATACAAGCAACTTCTACTGTTACCGTAGCCGTCTCTGTACTTGTTGATCCATCTGCATTGGTCACTGTTACTGTATATTCAAACGTATCAGTGCCACAGAAATCAGGATTTGGAATGTATGTCACGGTGCCATCACCATTAATTGTTACCGTTCCATTAGCTGGATCCGTTACATCAGTCACTTCCACATCACTCGTTGGATCGAAATTATCATTATCCAACACATCGATATTGACTGGAGTATCTTCATCTGTACTCACCGTATCATCCATCACATCATCCGCTGGAGTCACGGTGACTACTACGGTAGCGGTTTCAGTGGTGGTACTTCCATCTGGATTCGTTACGGTGACGGTATACTCAAAAGTATCCGTACCATTAAAATCAGGATCTGGCGTGTAGGTGACCGTGCCATCAGGGTTGATGGTCACTGTTCCATTAGCTGGATCTGTTACCTCCGTTACTTCTATAGTTGCTGTTGGATCAAAGGTATCATTATCTAATACCGCAATATCTACTGGCGTATCCTCTGGTGTGGTCGCCGTATCATCCATCACATCATCCGCTGGAGTCACGGTGACTGTGACTGTTGCCGTTTCAGTGGTCGTTGATCCATCTGAATTGGTGACGGTGACGGTATACTCAAAAGTATCCGTACCATTAAAATCAGGATCTGGCGTGTAGGTGACCGTGCCATCAGGGTTGATGGTCACTGTTCCATTAGCTGGATCTGTTACCTCCGTTACTTCTATAGTTGCCGTTGGATCGAAGGTATCATTATCTAATACCGCAATATCTACTGGCGTATCCTCTGGTGTGGTCGCCGTATCATCCATCACATCATCCGCTGGAGTCACGGTGACTGTGACTGTTGCCGTTTCAGTGGTGGTTGATCCATCTGAATTGGTGACGGTGACGGTATACTCAAAGGTATCCGTGCCATTAAAATCAGGATCTGGTGTATAGGTGACCGTGCCATCAGGGTTGATGGTCACTGTTCCATTGGCTGGATCTGTTACCTCCGTTACTTCTATAGTTGCCGTTGGATCAAAGGTATCATTATCTAATACCGCAATATCTACCGGGGTATCCTCTGGTGTGGTCGCCGTATCATCCATCACATCATCCGCTGGAGTCACAGTGACTACTACGGTAGCGGTTTCAGTGGTGGTACTTCCATCTGGATTCGTGACGGTGACGGTATACTCAAAGGTATCCGTACCATTAAAATCAGGATCTGGTGTATAGGTGACCGTGCCATCAGGGTTGATGGTCACTGTTCCATTAGCTGGATCCGTGACATCGGTTACTTCTATAGTTGCCGTTGGATCGAAGGTATCATTATCTAATACCGCAATGTCTACTGGCGTATCCTCTGGTGTGGTCGCCGTATCATCCATCACATCATCCGCTGGA
>NZ_JBHSFV010000035.1:0-5012 GCF_042653865.1 Dokdonia ponticola
AGAATAAGGGGTACGTGTACTCTGATGACGGTACCATAAGAATAAGCACCGGCTAACTCCGTGCCAGCAGCCGCGGTAATACGGAGGGTGCAAGCGTTATCCGGAATCATTGGGTTTAAAGGGTCCGTAGGCGGGCATATAAGTCAGTGGTGAAATGCTGTGGCTCAACCATAGCACTGCCATTGATACTGTATGTCTTGAATTATTGTGAAGTGGTTAGAATATGTAGTGTAGCGGTGAAATGCTTAGATATTACATAGAATACCGATTGCGAAGGCAGATCACTAACAATATATTGACGCTGATGGACGAAAGCGTAGGTAGCGAACAGGATTAGATACCCTGGTAGTCTACGCCGTAAACGATGGATACTAGTTGTTTGGCTTTCGGGCTGAGTGACTAAGCGAAAGTGATAAGTATCCCACCTGGGGAGTACGTTCGCAAGAATGAAACTCAAAGGAATTGACGGGGGCCCGCACAAGCGGTGGAGCATGTGGTTTAATTCGATGATACGCGAGGAACCTTACCAGGGCTTAAATGTAGATTGACAGGTTTAGAGATAGACTTTTCTTCGGACAATTTACAAGGTGCTGCATGGTTGTCGTCAGCTCGTGCCGTGAGGTGTCAGGTTAAGTCCTATAACGAGCGCAACCCCTGTTGTTAGTTGCCAGCGAGTGATGTCGGGAACTCTAACAAGACTGCCAGTGCAAACTGTGAGGAAGGTGGGGATGACGTCAAATCATCACGGCCCTTACGTCCTGGGCCACACACGTGCTACAATGGTAGGTACAGAGAGCAGCCACTTAGTGATAAGGAGCGAATCTATAAAACCTATCTCAGTTCGGATCGGAGTCTGCAACTCGACTCCGTGAAGCTGGAATCGCTAGTAATCGGATATCAGCCATGATCCGGTGAATACGTTCCCGGGCCTTGTACACACCGCCCGTCAAGCCATGGAAGCTGGGGGTACCTGAAGTCCGTCACCGCAAGGAGCGGCCTAGGGTAAAACTGGTAACTGGGGCTAAGTCGTAACAAGGTAGCCGTACCGGAAGGTGCGGCTGGAACACCTCCTTTCTAGAGCTTGTCCCTGATTTTCATTCCCACGAAGGTGGGAATCTAATCACACAACCAACTTACTTGTTATAGATGAGAACTTAGTTACAAGGTTTGATTTTTTAGTTTTCAATAGCTGTCGATTTAATAATTTATACGGTCTTAGTATGAGGCTATTTGGTGATTTTATCATCAGAGACATACTGAATACTAGGTACTTTATATAGAGTCCCATAGCTCAGCTGGTTAGAGCGCTACACTGATAATGTAGAGGTCGGCAGTTCGAGTCTGCCTGGGACTACACAAATTAGAAAAACGAAATTAGAAATGTTGCGTTTTTTTAATAGATACGCTTTCGCGAAAGCTTATAACTCGCGATGTTCATTTATCCTGAATTCATTTCAGGATCTTTATTGAAGGAAATTTTAGAAGTTGGGTTTGTTGCGGGTCATGTACTCATAACTCATAACTAATAACTCATAACTAAAAAATGGGGGATTAGCTCAGCTGGCTAGAGCGCCTGCCTTGCACGCAGGAGGTCATCGGTTCGACTCCGATATTCTCCACTTTAAGCTATTAGCATTTGGCTATTAGCTATTATCTAATGGCTAAGAGCCAAAAGCTAATAACGTTCATTGACATATTGGGAAATAAAAAAGAATACGAGAAGTCGTGTATAGTTTATCGACTATATACGCAATTTATAATATAATATGAATAACTCATTATAATACAAAGGCTTTTGCATTTAATGCATAAGTCCTTAAAGAGCAAAAAGTACAATAAGCTAATTAAGGGCGTATGGGGAATGCCTAGGCTCTCAGAGGCGATGAAGGACGTGATAAGCTGCGAAAAGTTGCGGGGATCTGCACACAAGAATTGATCCGCAAATATCCGAATGGGGCAACCTGGCATATTGAAGATATGTTACACCGTAAGGTGGGCGAACCCGGAGAACTGAAACATCTAAGTACCCGGAGGAGAAGAAAACAAAAGTGATTCCGATAGTAGCGGCGAGCGAACTCGGATTAGCCCAAACCAATGTTGTTACGGCAATATTGGGGTTGTAGGACCACGATATTCTGTGCTTTATGAACTAGAACGCTTTGGAAAGAGCGGCCATAGACGGTGATAGCCCGGTATAGGTAAAGACAGTTACAGATAGTGGTATCCTGAGTAGTGCGGGGCACGTGAAACCCTGTATGAATTTGGCGGGACCATCCGTTAAGGCTAAATACTCCTGAGAGACCGATAGTGAACCAGTACCGTGAGGGAAAGGTGAAAAGAACCCTGAATAAGGGAGTGAAATAGAACCTGAAACCATACGCTTACAAGCGGTCGGAGCGATAAGTGACGGCGTGCCTTTTGCATAATGAGCCTACGAGTTACTTTAACTAGCGAGGTTAAGGCCTTCAGGGCCGGATCCGTAGCGAAAGCGAGTCTGAATAGGGCGTTTTAGTTAGTTTGAGTAGACGCGAAACCGTGTGATCTACCCTTGGGCAGGTTGAAGCTTTGTTAACCCAAAGTGGAGGACCGAACCCGTTGACGTTGAAAAGTCTTGGGATGACCTGAGGGTAGGGGTGAAAGGCCAATCAAACTCGGAAATAGCTCGTACTCCCCGAAATGCATTTAGGTGCAGCGTTGATTTATAGTTTTATAGAGGTAGAGCTACTGATTGGATGCGGGGGCTTCACCGCCTACCAATTCCTGACAAACTCCGAATGCTATAAAATGTTGATCAGCAGTGAGGGCATGGGTGCTAAGGTCCATGTCCGAGAGGGAAACAACCCAGACCATCAGCTAAGGTCCCCAAATGTATGTTAAGTTGTAAAAACGCGGTTGAACTGCTTAGACAGCTAGGATGTTGGCTTGGAAGCAGCCATTCATTTAAAGAGTGCGTAACAGCTCACTAGTCGAGCGGTTCGGCATGGATAATAATCGGGCATAAACATACTACCGAAGCTATGGGATCGAAAGATCGGTAGGGGAGCATTCTATATGTATTGAAGTTGTACTGTGAGGTATGGTGGAACGTATAGAAAAGAAAATGTAGGCATAAGTAACGATAATGCGGGCGAGAAACCCGCACACCGAAAGACCAAGGTTTCCTCAGCTATGCTAATCAGCTGAGGGTTAGTCAGGACCTAACGCGAACCCGAACGGGGTAGTGGATGGACAACGGGTTAATATTCCCGTACCTGCTCACATTAAAAGCGACGGATTCGAATAGTTAGTGCGCACAGACGGAATTGTGCGTTGAAGGGAGTAGTAATACCCCGATAGTACACTAAGGCTACGGCCGCGGTGATAATCTAGCGAATCGAGTTCCAAGAAAAGCAAGTGAAGCAGCCTGTACCGTAAACCGACACAGGTGGTTGGGATGAGAATTCTAAGGTGCTCGAGAGATTCATGGCTAAGGAACTAGGCAAAATCGACCCGTAACTTCGGGAGAAGGGTCGCCCATCTTTTAGATGGGCCGCAGTGAAGAGGTCCAGGCGACTGTTTATCAAAAACACAGGGCTCTGCTAAATCGAAAGATGATGTATAGGGCCTGACACCTGCCCGGTGCCGGAAGGTTAAGAGGAGAGCTTAGCGTAAGCGAAGGTTTGAATTGAAGCCCCGGTAAACGGCGGCCGTAACTATAACGGTCCTAAGGTAGCGAAATTCCTTGTCGGGTAAGTTCCGACCTGCACGAATGGTGCAACGATCTGGACACTGTCTCGGCCATGAGCTCGGTGAAATTGTAGTATCGGTGAAGATGCCGATTACCCGCTGTGGGACGAAAAGACCCCGTGAACCTTTACTATAGCTTCGTATTGGCTTTGGATAAATAATGTGTAGGATAGGTGGGAGACTTTGAAGTGGCGTCGCCAGGCGTTGTGGAGTCATTGTTGAAATACCACCCTTTATTTATTTGAAGTCTAACCTCTGATAGAGGAACAGTGCGTGGTGGGTAGTTTGACTGGGGTGGTCGCCTCCAAAAGAGTAACGGAGGCTTCTAAAGGTTCCCTCAACACGGTTGGCAATCGTGTGTAGAGTGTAATGGCATAAGGGAGCTTGACTGAGAGACCTACAAGTCGATCAGGTACGAAAGTAGAGCATAGTGATCCGGTGGTTCCGCATGGAAGGGCCATCGCTCAAAGGATAAAAGGTACTCCGGGGATAACAGGCTGATCTCCCCCAAGAGCTCATATCGACGGGGGGGTTTGGCACCTCGATGTCGGCTCGTCACATCCTGGGGCTGGAGAAGGTCCCAAGGGTTGGGCTGTTCGCCCATTAAAGTGGCACGCGAGCTGGGTTCAGAACGTCGTGAGACAGTTCGGTCTCTATCTACAGTGGGCGTAAGAAATTTGAGTGGATCTGACTCTAGTACGAGAGGACCGAGTTGGACTGACCGCTGGTGTACCTGTTGTTTCGCCAGAAGCATTGCAGGGTAGCTATGTCGGGAAGGGATAAGCGCTGAAAGCATATAAGCGCGAAACCCACCACAAGATGAGATTTCTTTAAAGGGTCGTGGGAGACTACCACGTTGATAGGCTATAGGTGTAAAGGCAGTAATGTCATAGCCGAGTAGTACTAATAACCCGTAAGCTTATGTACAAGCCCCCTCTAACTCCCCCAAAAGGGGAGGACACTTACTCTTATGAGTAATGAGGGGTGCAAACTCTTTAATAGTTTACATTGAGTATTTATATGCTATATAATAGCCTTGTTCTTTTTTATTTTCTAGTATGTTACGATATTTATTCCCGCGAAGGCGGGAATCTCATATTCTCAAGTTCAGAATATGATATGATAAGATTCCCGCCTTCGCGGGAACAAAGACTAAGGTGGTTATAGCGACGGGGCTCACCTCTTCCCATTCCGAACAGAGAAGTTAAGCCCGCCAGCGCCGATGGTACTACAATCGTGGGAGAGTAGGTCGCCGCCTTTTTACGCTGAATTTAATTCAGTGTTTA
>NZ_JBHSFV010000036.1:0-1536 GCF_042653865.1 Dokdonia ponticola
AATAAGTTACAAGAACTTCTGGAAGTAATAAGTTGGCGGCAGCAAATAGAGCATCTGAGGACATAGAATTTTTTAAAGCAAAGTTGTCTCAATTTTAATTACCCCACAACTTTTTGTGTTGAGCCCATACATGGGCACTAATTGATATATGCTTCCAACAACTTAAAACTTAATTTCTTCTTTGAGTAATTTTAAAACCTCTGGTGCGTCTTTAAATTGCTCCTCTAGATTAAAAAGGACTTGTTTATACGGATTATACCCAAGTTCTATTAACTGGTCATTACGGTAGTTTTCTACAAACCGATAGATCATATGAGAACGTGCTCCTTTTGTGTCTTCTAGATACGCTTGTAATTTTTCGGCGAGGGGTTCTCGCCATTGCAAAGCAGTAAGCATATCCTTTGCTGTTACTTTATCCAATCCAGGTGCTGCATCTATTGCAGCGATCATCTCTTTACTATACCAATATCGCTGTCTTAAATCTATCCAATTAGGAATTTCTTCGGTATGAAATTTATCGACAACCTCTAGAATACTCATCCCTGAAACGATAGGCGTCATTCCTATTTTTTTACCGTCGGATGCTTTTATGATTTTGAGCACTGCGTAGGGTTCTTTTTTTCTATTGTTACGCACGACCACATGATTGGGTGGTAATTTGTTTTCGCTATACACATCAACGGTATCTATCCCTTTAGGACTTTCTGTATTCCAAGGAGATTTAAAGATCATTTTGTCTTCATATAGGGTCCAACTATTTTTCTCTCCATAGTTGGCATATACAAACCATTCTTGTAGGTTATTCTCCTCGAGGATATTTGATACATTTTGAGTTTTGCATGCTGTAGTATGGATCCCTATGACAGCAAGGATGCCTAAAAAGAGTATTCTTGATTTCATGTTTTGTATTTTTCCTTTAATGTTGTGAAAGCAAAAAAGGTTAACACACGTAGATAAATAAACGTGCTATACTATTAGCTGGTTATCATATGTTGTTGAGGTCACGTATTACGTACAGCAATGATGTTTTCACATAAAAATCACTCCGCATAAAAAAAAGTGTGTAAAAGTGTAAAATTCTTTTTGGTGAGTTATAAAAAAGTGTATATTTGCATCCGCTTAAAGGAAATAACACTCCTCCTTAGCTCAGTTGGTTAGAGCATCTGACTGTTAATCAGAGGGTCCTTGGTTCGAGCCCAAGAGGGGGAGCAAATTAAGCAAAAGCCTAATCTTAAATAGATTAGGCTTTTTTGTTTTAACCACACTACAACTTTTTGTGTTAATCCTTGACCTCCCTATTTATCTAGTAAATCAACCTAGCCATACCTAAACACCTCTTATATAGTCCTTGGAGGGTATTATTAAACTTTAATGGTAAGCAAATATTTAATGAGTCACATCGCTTATAAGGGATCAAGACCAATTGTTGTGTTTATGCAAATATTCTAGTTAATCTAAATAGGGATCAAGACCAATTGTTGTGTTTATGCAAATATTCTAGTTAATCTAAATAGGAAGAATTCTACATTTTTGACA
>NZ_JBHSFV010000037.1:0-1523 GCF_042653865.1 Dokdonia ponticola
CCTCTACCGCAGCTATGGCTGTAGGTGAGGGTAATTGATTCACCACTAAGGTTAGGGTAATTAACTCATAACAGCCTGTTACCACATTCTCCACACGTACCCAAACGGTCTGTGAAGCAGGAATCATATTTTGATACATATCGGGTAAGGTAGGCATCCCAGCATCGGCATCTGCCTCTGTTAGGTAATAGCTCACTACCCAATCAGCATTGCCTGCAATGATTTCATCATCACGGCTACGCAGATCAAAAAGAGAGAATTCATCGGTATCACTACCACTGGCTAGATCATCACAAAGCTCATAAAACGCGGGTTGAACAGGGGTAGGCAATGGATTTACAATAAGTTCTAAATCTACTTGTGCCGAACAGAAGGTGGTGGCGCTTTGTGCAATATCGGTTACCACAGCAATGACTGTTGTGGTATTACTACTATGTGCCGTTGGGTCTGGAATGGCCACATTGGCATCTACCGAGGCTTGATCGACAAACCAAGTCACATCAAAAATCGTAGGATCGAGTCCGTCTAAAATCTGAGGCTCTTGCGAGGTGAGATCAAAAACAGCTACCCCATCGGCATTGTCATCACAAATCTCATAAGGATCAGGAGTCTCATTAGGCATTGGGGTATTTAAAATTACTAAGTTAAAGGGAACCACAGCAAAACAACCTGCAGCATTAAACACACGAGCGTATATCGTTTGGAAGAAAGGATCATTCACATTGATATACATCATGTTATCAATCTCTAATCCGACAGGAGCATTATCGGCATCATCTTGCGTAAGATAGTAGGCAACTGTAAGTGAAGTATCTCCACCCGTAATCTCGGCATCGGTATCTGAAAGAATAAAGAAATCGAAAATACCATCATTATCGGTATCACAAACTTCTAGATCTGCAGGAGTCACAGGAGTGGGTACTAAAAAGACTTCAACACGTAAGGCTTCGGTAGAGAAACATCCTGTAATATTATTGGTCACTCTAGCAAAAACAATCTGTGGATTGATCGTATTGGTAAAAGCTGTTGGGTCTGGAATAGACGCATCATCAGCATTAGCACCAGCTAAAGTAAGGTGATAGCTCACCGTTACTGTTGGATCAAAACCACCAGTAACTTCAATATCCTTTACCGTAAGATCCATCGTGGTAAGCTCATCAGCAGTACCATCTTCATCACACACTAATAAATCTGTAGGAGGTGTCGTGGATGGATTTAAGTTGATCTCTAGTAAAAACGATAAATTCGCAACATCAAAAGTCACACAGCCTGTAATCGTATTTTCGGCACTGTAAAAAATTTCTTGTCCAGCGGCGCCATTAAACAAAGTAGGGTTTGCAATGGCAATGGGTGGTGTCGCAAGATAATCGGCGGCAGAGGCATAATAACTCACTGCATAATCTGGATTTCCACCCGTGATCTCGATGTCTTTTGAGGTTAAATCAAAAATACCAAAATCAGCATCATCACTACATTCTATAAAATCAGAAACATCTGTATTTAATACTGGATTAGGAAGTACC
>NZ_JBHSFV010000038.1:0-1342 GCF_042653865.1 Dokdonia ponticola
CATCAGCATCAGCATCACACGCTCGTAAATCCTCAATTTCTAATGGAAGATCAGGCTTCGGGAAGACCAAAAGTTCAAAACTGTAGAGCTTGAAACATCCTGTAATGGTATTTTCTGCGACAAAGAACAACTCGGTCATTCCTGAAATGTTATTGTAAAGCACACTAATATCTATCTGTCCCGTACCATCATCAATTTGCGCATTGTCAAAGGTTTCGTAAAAACGGAAAACAACATCAGGTAAACTTACCCCAAGGTCATTGGCATAGGCTTGAAGATCAAATTCTCCAAAACCATCATTGTCATCATCACAGGCAATCGCTGGAGGAACAGGATCAATAAAGGGTATTGGGTTGACCAGTAACTCAGCCGTAGTTTGTGCCATACACATCGCTGAGGTGGTACTACTGATCTGTACTAAAATCGTTTGATTGTTAGGTGTGGTATTGACATAGGCATTAGCTGGGTCTATAAAAATACCTGCATCTAGATCGGCTTGTGTTTCGTAATACGTTACAACAAGACTGGTATCTCCTGCCGTGATACCTGCATCTAGCAAGGTCAGGTCAAAGGTGGTAACCCCATCGATATCTGTACCGACTAATGGGCCTTCGCTATCACATGCCTCTAGTGGGGCAGTAGGAGGAACAAAAACAGGAAGCTGTTCTATAGTGGCATTAAAGAAGGTCACCGTAGCACATCCCGTAGCTATATTTTCTAAACGTACCCACACCACAGCACCAGGATCGGTCACTAAATAATTGACTGGATCGCCAATAGGAAGCATATCCATCTCTGCATTTACTTGGCTTTCATGGTAGGTCAGATCATATTCCATAGGATCCAATCCTCCATAAATCACTCCATCATTCTGAGTTAAATCAAAGATCAATTGATTGGTGCCATTGGTACATTCGATGATATCAGGAACAGGAAGATTAATCAGTGGAATTGGATTGACAATCAGTTCGAGTTCAATGATTCTAAAACACTCCGTGCTTGTAGCAGGATCATTATCGGTGGCACGCACAAAAATCGTGGCACTTGGACTTGCATAATTCGCTGGATCAGCAATCGCCGGAGTACCCGCTTCCGCGAAAGCGAGACTTTCGTGAAAACTTACATCAAAATTTGTCTCTCCATTAATGATGGCTCCAGAAACCTCGGGAGCTGTCAAATCAAAAATAGCAATCCCATCAAAATCATCATCACACTCCTCTACCGCAGCTATGGCTGTAGGTGAGGGTAATTGATTCACCACTAAGGTTAGGGTAATTAACTCATAACAGCCTGTTACCACATTCTCCACACGCACCCAAACGGTCTGTGAAGCAGGAATCAT
>NZ_JBHSFV010000039.1:0-1339 GCF_042653865.1 Dokdonia ponticola
ATGATTCCTGCTTCACAGACCGTTTGGGTACGTGTGGAGAATGTGGTAACAGGCTGTTATGAGTTAATTACCCTAACCTTAGTGGTGAATCAATTACCCTCACCTACAGCCATAGCTGCGGTAGAGGTATGTGATGATGATTTTGATGGGATTGCTATTTTTGATCTTACCATGGAGGTGACGGTTAATATCGAAAATGGTGAGACCAATTTTGATTTGAGTTTTCACGAAAGTCTCGCTTTCGCGGAAGCGGGTACTCCGGCGATTGCTGATCCAGCGAATTATGCCAGTCCAAGTGCCACGATTTTTGTGCGTGCCACCGATAATGATCCTGCCACAAGCACGGAGTGTTTTAGAATCATTGAACTCGAACTGATTGTCAATCCAATTCCACTGATTAATCTTCCTGTTCCCGATATCATCGAATGTACCAATGGCACCAATCAATTGATCTTTGATTTAACTCAGAATGATGGAGTAATTTATGGAGGATTGGATTCTATGGAATATGATCTGACCTACCATGAAAGCCAAGTAAATGCAGAGATGGATATGCTTCCTATTGGCGATCCAGTCAATTATTTAGTGACTGATCCTGGTGCTGTGGTGTGGGTACGTTTAGAAAATATAGCTACGGGATGTGCTACGGTGACCTTCTTTAATGCCACTATAGAACAGCTTCCTGTTTTTGTTCCTCCTACTGCGCCACTAGAGGCATGTGATAGCGAAGGCCCATTAGTCGGTACAGATATCGATGGGATTACCACCTTTGACCTGACCTTGCTAGATGCAGGTATCACGGCAGGAGATACCAGTCTTGTTGTAACGTATTACGAAACACAAGCCGATCTAGATGCAGGTATTTTTATAGACCCAGCTAATGCCTATGTCAATACCACACCTAACAATCAAACGATTTTAGTGCAGATCAGTAGTACCACCTCAGCGATGTGTATGGCACAAACTACGGCTGAGCTACTGGTCAACCCAATACCCTTTATTGATCCTGTTCCTCCAGCGATTGCCTGTGATGATGACAATGATGGTTTTGGAGAATTTGATCTTCAAGCCTATGCCAATGAACTTGGGGTAAGTTTACCTGATGTTGTTTTCCGTTTTTATGAAACCTTTGACAATGCGCAAATTGATGATGGTACGGGACAGATAGATATTAGTGTGCTTTACAATAACATTTCAGGAATGACCGAGTTATTCTTTGTCGCAGAAAATACCATTACAGGATGTTTCAAGCTCTACAGTTTTGAACTTTTGGTCTTCCCGAAGCCTGATCTTCCATTAGAAATTGAGGATTTACGAGCGTGTGATGCTGATGCTGATG
>NZ_JBHSFV010000040.1:0-1323 GCF_042653865.1 Dokdonia ponticola
CATCATCCGCTGGAGTCACGGTGACTACTACGGTAGCTGTTTCCGTAGTGGTACTTCCATCAGGGTTTGTTACGGTGACGGTATACTCAAAAGTATCCGTACCATTAAAATCAGGATCTGGCGTGTAGGTGACCGTGCCATCAGGATTGATGGTGACCGTTCCATTAGCTGGATCCGTGACATCGGTTACTTCTATAGTTGCCGTTGGATCGAAGGTATCATTATCTAATACCGAAATATCTACTGGCGTATCCTCTGTTGTGGTCGCCGTATCATCCATCACATCATCCGCTGGAGTCACGGTGACTGTAACTGTTGCCGTTTCTGTGGTCGTTGATCCATCTGGATTGGTGACGGTGACGGTATACTCAAAGGTATCCGTGCCATTAAAATCAGGATCTGGCGTGTAGGTGACCGTGCCATCAGGGTTGATGGTCACTGTTCCATTGTTTGGATCCGTGACATCGGTTACTTCTATAGTTGCCGTTGGATCGAAGGTATCATTATCTAATACCGCAATGTCTACTGGCGTATCCTCTGGTGTGGTCGCCGTATCATCCATCACATCATCCGCTGGAGTCACGGTGACTGTGACTGTTGCCGTTTCAGTGGTCGTTGATCCATCAGGGTTTGTTACGGTGACGGTATACTCAAAAGTATCCGTGCCATTAAAATCAGGATCTGGCGTGTAAGTCACCGTGCCATCAGGGTTGATGGTGACTGTTCCGTTTGCTGGATCCGTGACATCGGTTACTTCTATAGTTGCCGTTGGATCAAAGGTATCATTATCTAATACCGCAATATCTACGGGTGTATCCTCTGTTGTGGTCGCCGTATCATCCATCACATCATCCGCTGGAGTCACGGTGACTACTACGGTAGCAGTTTCAGTGGTGGTTGATCCATCTGGATTGGTGACGGTGACGGTATACTCAAAGGTATCCGTGCCGTTAAAATCAGGATCTGGCGTATAGGTGACCGTGCCATC
This sequence comes from Dokdonia ponticola, assembly GCF_042653865.1. Lineage (NCBI taxonomy): Bacteria > Pseudomonadati > Bacteroidota > Flavobacteriia > Flavobacteriales > Flavobacteriaceae > Dokdonia > Dokdonia ponticola. The sequence continues at coordinate 989 of NZ_JBHSFV010000040.1, forward strand.
AGGGTTGATGGTCACTGTTCCGTTGTTTGGATCCGTGACATCGGTTACTTCTATAGTTGCCGTTGGATCGAAGGTATCATTATCTAATACCGCAATGTCTACCGGAGTGTCCTCTGGTGTGGTCGCCGTATCATCCATCACATCATCCGCTGGAGTCACGGTGACTGTGACTGTTGCCGTTTCAGTGGTCGTTGATCCATCAGGGTTTGTGACGGTGACGGTATACTCAAAGGTATCCGTGCCATTAAAATCAGGATCTGGCGTGTAGGTGACCGTGCCATCAGGGTTGATGGTCACTGTTCCATTGTTTGGATCCGTGACATCGGTTACTTCTA
>NZ_JBHSFV010000041.1:0-1292 GCF_042653865.1 Dokdonia ponticola
GGATCATTCCTAAAAGTTGTGTGTGAATTAAAATAGAAGTTGGATTTTTGTAAAAAAAATGGAACTGTCCTTAGACTTATTAAAGTTAATTCTACCTGAGTTATTAATTACTCATTTTACAATTGTCTCCTATGAGACAAGAGATAAAGTTCTTCATTTGCATTTTGAAGAAAAGAAAGATATTCCTAAAGAGGAGCAACATCGAATACTAATTGCTCACGGATTCCACAAGGAGATTACTATTCAAGATTTTCCATTACGAGGCAAAGAAGTTTATCTTCATATCAAACGTCGTCGTTGGTTGGATAAAACCACTAAACAAGTTGTTCAAAGAGATTGGGATTTAGTAACACAGGGAACTCGTATGACCGTAGAGTTCGCTGCTTTTTTAAAAGTACTTAGTCAGTACTAAACCCAACGACTGTCATACCATTGGTGGTTTTTATGGAGTTAATGGCAAGAAATTGCAACGACAGTTTCGGGATTATTTAAGTGAATTTAAAGAGTGGGAATCTAAATCTCATGCTAAACAATGGCTGATCTTTCCAGAAAATATGGGTAAATACCTATCTATTGATGAGACAGCACTATCCAAAGGAGAGCTCTATACCATTATCACTAATAAAAAAGCTAAAGGTAAGAAAGGAGCTATCGTAGCCATACTAGCAGGAACCAAAGCAGAGCCTATTATAGAACAACTACTTAAGATTCCAAAATCACTTAGAGGTAAAGTAAAAGAGGTTACTCTGGATATGGCACACTCGATGAAGATGATTGTAAAGAAATGTTTTCCTAAAGCTACTCAAGTTACGGATCGTTTTCACGTACAAAAACTTGCTTTAGAAGCCTTACAAGATATTAGGATCAAACATCGATGGGAAGCGATAGACTTAGAAAATGAACAAATTAAACAAGCTAAAACCAAACAAATCAATTTTAAACCTGAAATATTCTCAAATGGAGATACTAGAAAACAACTCTTAGCTAGAAGTAGATATCTACTCTATAAAGCACCAAATAAATGGACTCAAAATCAATATCTCAGATCCAAGATACTGTTCGATCAATACCCAGACATTAAAAAAGCATACGACTTAGTACAAGGATTAAGAAACATATTCAATACTGCAACTTCTATCCAAGCGGCATATACTAGACTAGCTCATTGGTATAAAAATGTAGAACAAACAGGATTTAAAGCATTCAATACCATCGCAAATACAATAACTATAAACTACCGATCAATCTTAAATTACTTTATCAATAGAAGCACAAATGCATCAGCAGAATCC
>NZ_JBHSFV010000042.1:0-1251 GCF_042653865.1 Dokdonia ponticola
AATCAGGATCTGGCGTGTAGGTTACTGTCCCATCAGGATTGATCGTTACTGTTCCATTAGCTGGATCCGTAACATCGGTTACTTCTACATCACTGGTTGGATCAAAACCGTCATTATCTAATACCGCAATATCTACTGGGGTATCCTCTGGTGTCGTCGCCGTATCATCCATGATATCATCTACTGGAGTCACTGTGACTACTACGGTAGCTGTTTCCGTAGTGGTACTACCATCAGGATTTGTTACGGTGACTGTATAGTCAAAGGTATCTGTTCCGTTAAAATCAGGATCTGGCGTGTAGGTCACCGTGCCATCAGGGTTGATGGTCACTGTTCCATTGTTTGGATCCGTGACATCTGTTACTTCGACATCTGAATCTGGATCAAAGCCGTCATTATCTAATACCGCGATATCTACTGGCGTATCCTCTGGTGTCGTAGCCGTATCATCCATGATATCGTCTACTGGAGTCACTGTGACTACTACCGTAGCTGTTTCTGTCGTGGTACTTCCATCAGGGTTTGTTACGGTGACTGTATACTCAAAAGTATCTGTTCCGTTAAAATCAGGATCTGGCGTGTAGGTTACTGTCCCATCAGGATTGATCGTTACTGTTCCATTAGCTGGATCTGTTACCTCCGTTACTTCGACATCTGAATCTGGATCAAAACCGTCATTATCTAATACCGCGATATCTACTGGCGTATCCTCTGGTGTCGTCGCCGTATCATCCATGATATCGTCTACTGGAGTCACTGTGACTACTACCGTAGCTGTTTCCGTAGTGGTACTTCCATCAGGGTTGGTGACTGTGACTGTATAGTCAAAGGTATCTGTTCCGTTAAAATCAGGATCTGGCGTGTAGGTCACCGTTCCATCAGGGTTGATGGTCACTGTTCCATTGTTTGGATCCGTGACATCGGTTACTTCGACATCTGAATCTGGATCAAAACCGTCATTGTCTAATACCGCGATATCTACTGGCGTATCCTCTGGTGTCGTAGCTGTATCATCCATGATATCGTCTACTGGAGTCACTGTGACTACTACCGTAGCTGTCTCCGTAGTGGTACTTCCATCAGGGTTTGTTACGGTGACTGTATAGTCAAAGGTATCTGTTCCATTAAAATCAGGATCTGGCGTGTAGGTTACTGTCCCATCAGGATTGATCGTTACTGTTCCATTAGCTGGATCCGTAACATCGGTTACTTCTACATCACTGGTTGGATCAAAACCGTCATTATCTAATA
>NZ_JBHSFV010000043.1:0-1166 GCF_042653865.1 Dokdonia ponticola
GTGTTTTGTGGCGCTACTAAGAATCCAGCATCATCCGCTAGGGTTGCTAAATTCACCTCTCCTGTGGTATCATCTCCATCAAACTCCTCACAGAAGGTATAATCAAACGGAGTATCTTGTGCTACAATCGGTAATGGATTCACCACCACATCAAAAGGCACAATCACAAAACAAGCTTCGCCATTGACAATACTTACCGTACTCTCCACACGTGCATAGAGGGTTTGTCCTCCTGGTGTGGTATTGGTATATAAAATCTCTCCACCCCCACCTGTGGTCGTTACAATATTAGCAGGGTCAAATGGGGTTTCTTCCGCCAAGGTTAAATCATCAAAAATACTGATGTTTACAGTCTCCCCTCCAGCAATGGTAGCTACGGTAGCCGTAAGATCAAACTCCACAATTCCATTAGCATCATCGCCATCAAGATCATCATCACAAAGTGCAACAGCAGCAGGAGTCACTGGACTTGGAAGCGGTAATACTTCAATATCAAAAAGCCCTTGGGTAGAACACTCTGGAAGATCAAAAGGAGCAACCACAATATGAATTGTCTGTGGATTAGTCACATTGGTATATGCCTGTGGGGTGGTGATAGGTGTATCACTCACTAGATCTGCCAGTGAGGCATAATACGTCACATCAACCAGATCATCTCCGCCTGTGATTTCAGCTTCTAAAACCGTTAAATCAAACACGACCGTTCCCAACGGATCATCATCATCATTACATACCATCAGGTTTAAATCCACTCCATTTGGATTAATCACTGGTGGTGGTACCACCTCAATATCAAACTCAATAAAGGAAGGACAGGTATTAGGTGTCCCATCATCAGTCTCTACACGCACAAAAATCGTCTCTGTGGTATTAGCCACCTGGTTCACATACATATCTGGGGTGACAATAGCCGCTGTACCATCCATCGCATCCATCGCGGTGTTGTGGTAAGTCACTGTAAAATCATCTGGATCTAAAGGAGGAGTAATATCTGCTAAAATAGCCCCTTCTTGCGAGATCAAATTAAAACTAGCAAAACCATCAGCATCAGCATCACACGCTCGTAAATCCTCAATTTCTAATGGAAGATCAGGCTTCGGGAAGACCAAAAGTTCAAAACTGTAGAGCTTGAAACATCCTGTAATGGTATTTTCTGCGACAAAGAA
>NZ_JBHSFV010000044.1:0-1154 GCF_042653865.1 Dokdonia ponticola
GGCATAATGGTCATAAATAGTTGGTAAAAACTCTCTGAGCCTTATATTTTACTGATGATTTGAGAAGTTATATGAAACACGTTTCATATAACTTTTTCTTTGTCCTTAAAATGGCAAAAAAAAAGCGATGTTGGGCTTGTTCCAGTTTGAAAGTAATTAAGTGGGGAAAACAATTTGACAAGCAACGTTTCAAATGTAAAAACTGTGGTATTTTGTTCTCAAGTAATCGTCCTGAACAAGTTTTTCGTAATCGTTTTGTGTGGTTCAAAAAATGGGTTTTGGAACGACAGACCTATGAAACCTTGAGTAGAGATAGTAAATTATCTATTAGTACGATTCAGAGGACTTTTGGTCATTTTTTAGCTCAAGCACCAAAGGTTAAAATAATTAAGCGCAGTGCTGTCAACCTGAGATTAGATGCCACCTATTTCAATAGGTTCTGTGTGGTTGTATATCAAGATGATTTTGACGGACATACTCAACTCTTGAGATTTTCAGATAAGGAAGATTATCTTGAAATACGAGAGGATCTTGAAAACTTAATACACCTTGGCGTACAATTAGAGAGCATCACAACGGATGGTCACAAGAGCATTTTGAAGGCAATGAAGCTTGGAGTTCCAAATGTGACCACACAACGTTGTTTAGTCCATATACAGCGTATGTGCCTTATCTGGCTTACTAGGAGACCCAAACATCCTGCCGCAATAGAACTTAGAAAAATGGTGCTCGACCTTTTACGTATCAACACCCATAATGATAGAATATATTGGACAGATAGTTTTAGAAAATGGTATGAGCATTATCAAGAATACATTAATGAAAAAGTCTTTCAAGAGGAAACAGGAAGATATTGGTACAAGCACAGACTCCTTAGAAGGTCTTACTATCTGATCAATAAAGCCTTGCCAAACATGTTTCATTATTTAAACAATCCCAACATTCCAAAAACAACAAATGGTATTGAAGGATATTTCAGCCACCTTAAAAATCATCTTGACCTCCACAGAGGACTTACGATTAAAAACAGGATAAACTTTATAAAATGGTATGTACATTTTTCTAATGAAAAACGATGAGTTTTCTTTAGCCATAAGACTAACCAATAGAGATAAAAAAAAGAGCAACCCGAAAGTCACTCTCTATTGTATAAG
>NZ_JBHSFV010000045.1:0-1150 GCF_042653865.1 Dokdonia ponticola
GGCTCAACACAAAAAGTTGTGGGGTAATTAAAATTGAGACAACTTTGCTTTAAAAAATTCTATGTCCTCAGATGCTCTATTTGCTGCCGCCAACTTATTACTTCCAGAAGTTCTTGTAACTTATTTTGAGATGACTAAACACGAGGTAAAAGGTGAAGAGATACACTTTTACTTCACAGAGAATAATAGTGTTCCAGAGGGTTTTGATACTGATACACTTCATTCCAAAGGTTTCTTTCCACAAGCGACAGTCCAAGATTTTCCTATACGCGGTAAGAATGTTTATTTGCATATAATTAGACGTCGTTGGATTGACAAAACGACCAGTAAAGTGGTGACAAGAGATTGGGATTTGGTAGCAAAAGGAACTAGGATAACTAGTGAGTTTGCTACTTTTTTAAAAGAGGTCTATAAGTAATAATGCTTCTAGTACTGCTGTTGTTGCTAAATTCTACGGAGTTAACCCTAGAAGTCTACAAAGACAATACAGAGACTATCTAAGTGACTTCAAATCTTGGGATCAAAAGTCTCATTCTAAGAACTGGTTACTATTTGCACAAAACATCGGAAAAAGGCTTTCGTTGGATGAAACTGCTTTTTCTAATGGCGAATTATACACCATACTAACCAATAAAAAAGCAAAAGGAAACAAAGGAGCTTTAATAGCTATGGTAAGAGGAACTAAAGCAGATGTGGTCATTAAAATACTACAAAAGATACCTCTCAAACAACGCAATAAGGTTGAGGAAGTCACATTAGACATGGCTGGGAATATGGGGTTGATCGTCAAAAAATCATTCCCAAATGCAGTACAAGTAATCGATAGATTCCATGTTCAAAAGTTGGCTTTAGATGCATTACAGGAGATAAGAATAAAACATCGATGGGACGCTATTGATAAAGAAAACGACGCTATAGAAACCTCAAAATCTAAGAGTTTAAAATTCACTCCAGAACAGTTCTCAAACGGAGATACATTAAAGCAACTACTGGCTAGAAGTAGATACCTGCTCTATAAAAATAATCTTAAATGGACACAAAATCAATCAGAAAGAGCTGTGATACTATTCGAGAAATACCCAGATATAGAAAAAGCATATAAACTATGTCAAAATCTCTCTTGGATATTTAATAACACAAAAGACAAAAC
>NZ_JBHSFV010000046.1:0-1131 GCF_042653865.1 Dokdonia ponticola
CAGGATCTGGCGTGTAGGTGACCGTGCCATCAGGGTTGATGGTCACTGTTCCGTTGTTTGGATCCGTGACATCGGTTACTTCTATAGTTGCCGTTGGATCGAAGGTATCATTATCTAATACCGCAATATCTACTGGCGTATCCTCTGGTGTGGTCGCCGTATCATCCATCACATCATCCGCTGGAGTCACGGTGACTACTACGGTAGCAGTTTCAGTGGTGGTTGATCCATCTGGATTGGTGACTGTGACGGTATACTCAAAGGTATCCGTGCCGTTAAAATCAGGATCTGGCGTGTAGGTGACCGTGCCATCAGGATTGATGGTGACCGTTCCATTAGCTGGATCCGTGACATCGGTTACTTCTATAGTTGCCGTTGGATCAAAGGTATCATTATCTAATACCGCAATGTCTACTGGCGTATCCTCTGGTGTGGTCGCTGTATCATCCATCACATCATCCGCTGGAGTCACGGTGACTACTACGGTAGCAGTTTCAGTGGTCGTTGATCCATCTGGATTGGTGACGGTGACGGTATACTCAAAGGTATCCGTGCCATTAAAATCAGGATCTGGTGTGTAGGTGACCGTGCCATCAGGGTTGATGGTCACTGTTCCGTTAGCTGGATCCGTGACATCGGTTACTTCTATAGTTGCCGTTGGATCGAAGGTATCATTATCTAATACCGCAATGTCTACTGGCGTATCCTCTGTTGTGGTCGCTGTATCATCCATCACATCATCCGCTGGAGTCACGGTGACTGTGACTGTTGCTGTTTCTGTGGTCGTTGATCCATCAGGGTTTGTGACGGTGACGGTATACTCAAAGGTATCCGTACCATTAAAATCAGGATCTGGACTATAGGTGACCGTGCCATCAGGGTTGATGGTCACCGTTCCATTAGCTGGATCGGTGACATCGGTTACTTCTATAGTTGCCGTTGGATCAAAGGTATCATTATCTAATACCGCAATATCTACTGGCGTATCCTCTGGTGTGGTCGCTGTATCATCCATCACATCATCCGCTGGAGTCACGGTGACTACTACGGTAGCTGTTTCCGTAGTGGTACTTCCATCAGGGTTTGTTACGGTGACGGTATACTCAAAAGTATCCGTACCATTAAAATCAG
>NZ_JBHSFV010000047.1:0-1055 GCF_042653865.1 Dokdonia ponticola
CCCTTATTCTTCCCATATAAAAGCAGTTTACAACCCATAGGGCAGTCTTCCTGCACGCGGCATGGCTGGATCAGGCTTGCGCCCATTGTCCAATATTCCTCACTGCTGCCTCCCGTAGGAGTCTGGTCCGTGTCTCAGTACCAGTGTGGGGGATCTCCCTCTCAGGACCCCTATCTATCGATGTCTTGGTAAGCCGTTACCTTACCAACTAACTAATAGAACGCATACTCATCTTATACCACCGGAGTTTTAATTATTAAACGATGCCATTCAATAATACTATGGGGCATTAATCTTCGTTTCCAAAGGCTATTCCCCAGTATAAGGTAGATTGTATACGCGTTACGCACCCGTGCGCCGGTCGTCAGCAAGTAGCAAGCTACCTCTGTTACCCCTCGACTTGCATGTGTTAAGCCTGCCGCTAGCGTTCATCCTGAGCCAGGATCAAACTCTTCATCGTGTGTCTTTAATATATTTCAACTCACAATAAATAAGAAATTAATCGTCTCAAAATTCAAAATTCTAGTCTTCAATTCTTTTATAGTTCCTAATCAAAAAATTAGAAACTTGCATTAGATGCTGAAACAAGTTCAGCATTAATACGCGCTGTCAATTCAATATGTCAATGAACTCCCATCTGTCTTTTAGACATCTTCCCTAAGGGAAGAAAACTAGCCTAAAACAATAAATGGCATTTTCTTGTTTAGTGTAAAGGAATCGAACCTTTTTTTCTGAATCCATTTTCAGAATCCTGTTACCAAATCACTACATTAATACTCTTATGAACTTCGCTCCAAAACCTCTCTCTCAAAGCGGGTGCAAATATACAATTAATATTTTATTACAAACAAAAGAAAATTAAAATAATTTTTAATCTTTTTTTATCTCCTCAAAAATAATAATCACACACTAAAAAATGAACTCCCGCGCTTTTAAATCTCTATCCATATACTCCCTCTCAAAGCGGGTGCAAATGTACAATTTAATTTTACTTCTAAACAAACAAAAAAAATAAATATTTTTATTTTTTTATCCCTACCTAAAAACAAACCAAA
>NZ_JBHSFV010000048.1:0-977 GCF_042653865.1 Dokdonia ponticola
GATGTTCTGTACCTCTACGGTATATACTCCTCCCGGATTAAAGGAACTCTCTAAAACAACGGCTTCAAACACGGGAGCACTCACTGCTACATAACTTGCCTCCGCTACATAATCACAGCTAGTAATCCCATCCATCCCATTGTCATAGGTGGCCGTTACCGTTACTTGATACTCTCCTTGCTGATCAACTGTCACAGTAGGATCTAACGAAACAAGCGTGCCATCACGAGTCCACGTATAAGTATAACTCACTCCTGGAATTGCATCTTCCACCGTACCATCTAGTATAAACGGATCTAATGCCTCGCCTGTAATCTCATCTACACAAATCTCCCCTCCTTCATTACTTAAATCGGTATAAGGCAATGGTTCTACAAAAATCATAAATTCGATCACATCGGTTGACTCACACATACTCGAGGTGTTAATCGCTCGGGCATAAATGGTCTGAGGATCACTTGTATTGACAAAGGCTGTTGGGTCTACAATAGGATTCTCCATGTTTTGTGCATCCACTAAGGACGTGTAGTACACCACCGAAGTGGTAGGCTCTCCCCCTGTAATCACATCATTTTGCTGTGTTAAATCAAAGGTTGCTACCTCCTGTAGGGGAATTCCATTAATCCCCGGATCATCGGCACATTGGGTAATATCCTCTGCCGGGTTTGCTAGCGGACGACTCTCTACCGTAAAAATCACACTTCCAATAGAAACACACTGCGATGCGCTTTCTATTCTGAAGAAAATCTCATCACCATCGGTTACTACAAGCAACACTGACTGATCTATTGGGAAGGCTTCATTTTCTGCCTCTGTCGCTGTATTGTGATAGGTGATGGTAAAATCAGCCGTGTTTTGTGGCGCTACTAAGAATCCAGCATCATCCGCTAGGGTTGCTAAATTCACCTCTCCTGTGGTATCATCTCCATCAAACTCCTCACAGAAGGTATAATCAAACGGAGTATCTTGTGCTACAA
>NZ_JBHSFV010000049.1:0-977 GCF_042653865.1 Dokdonia ponticola
GATGTTCTGTACCTCTACGGTATATACTCCTCCCGGATTAAAGGAACTCTCTAAAACAACGGCTTCAAACACGGGAGCACTCACTGCTACATAACTTGCCTCCGCTACATAATCACAGCTAGTAATCACATCCATCCCATTGTCATAGGTGGCCGTTACCGTTAGTTGATACTCTCCTTGCTGATCAACTGTCACAGTAGGATCTAACGAAACAAGCGTGCCATCACGAGTCCACGTATAAGCATAACTCACTCCTGGAATTGCATCTTCCACCGTACCATCTAGTATAAACGGATCTAATGCCTCGCCTGTAATCTCATCTACACAAATCTCCCCTCCTTCATTACTTAAATCGGTGTAAGGCAATGGTTCTACAAAAATCATAAATTCGATCACATCGGTTGACTCACACATACTCGAGGTGTTAATCGCTCGGGCATAAATGGTCTGCGGATCACTTGTATTGACAAAGGCTGTTGGGTCTACAATAGGATTCTCCATGTTTTGTGCATCCACTAAGGACGTGTAGTACACCACCGAAGTGGTAGGCTCTCCCCCTGTAATCACATCATTTTGCTGTGTTAAATCAAAAGTTGCTACCTCCTGTAGGGGAATTCCATTAATCCCCGGATCATCCGCACATTGGGTAATATCCTCTGCTGGGTTTGCCAGCGGACGACTCTCTACCGTAAAAATCACACTTCCAATAGAAACACACTGCGATGCGCTTTCTATTCTGAAGAAAATCTCATCACCATCGGTTACTACAAGCAACACTGACTGATCGATTGGGAAGGCTTCATTTTCTGCCTCTGTCGCTGTATTGTGATAGGTAATCGTGAAATCAGCAGTGTTTTGTGGCGCTACTAAGAATCCAGCATCATCCGCTAGGGTTGCTAAATTCACCTCTCCTGTGGTATCATCTCCATCAAACTCCTCACAGAAGGTATAATCAAACGGAGTATCTTGTGCTACAA
>NZ_JBHSFV010000050.1:0-962 GCF_042653865.1 Dokdonia ponticola
AGTTGAAAAATCTTGCGTATCTCTGTAATTAGGAATCCAATCTTCATCAGGTCGATATTCTACTATATATGAAAATAAACCACTTGAAGATTCTTGTACCACAAGATTGAATGTTGACTTTACAGTGATATTAGTACTTTCAATAGAGGTTAGCAAGAAAGTATGATTTTTCTGATCATATTGATCCGTCACTTGTATAATCTCGCTAGTTTGTAGTGTTCCTATCATTAAATCAGGTTCACTTGATCTATTGCGCCCCCCAACTGACTTATCGATAGTAAAATGCCCTCTATGGTCTCCTAAAGTTGAGAGATACGCTGCTACTCGTGGAATATCATTTAAGGAAACACTTGTTACATTGTTTTGTGTTTGTAAATCTTGATGATGGTGCGCTTCCAATGAAGGAGGTGATCCGTCATCATCTTTTTGACACGCGATAAAAAGTGTCATTGCTGTAAGAACTAGAAATATCCTAGTTGTCCAAAATCCTACATTCTTAATCATTTTTCATTTGTTGTTTTAAATTAATACTCAAAATTGAAAAGGGGGTGTTTAAAAATTTAGGAGAGTTCAAATATAGATATAGAAATCACGCAACATCATATAAATGAGTGAAGTGACTGATCTAATTAGAAAACTCTCAAAAAATATTAATGCCTCCTATTGAGACTAATAAGAATGGTATTCTTATGAACCATTAAACTTATTAGTCAAGAAAACAAACCTATGATTTGGTTATAATTTTTTAGGGAAGAAATTTTCAAGAGTAAATGCTATTACTCTCAATCATAGAAACTTATTATTTAGTAAAACACAAGTTCTTTTGAAAAAAATTAATAATCCAACTAACCTTTGGGTGTGAAAGAGCATCAAGTATACTCATTTACAATTATGATTTGTTTAATCTAGGTTGAACTATTTAATAAAAGAACCTGTGTTTATCACACAATTAGCAATCCATA
>NZ_JBHSFV010000051.1:0-953 GCF_042653865.1 Dokdonia ponticola
TATGGATTGCTAATTGTGTGATAAACACAGGTTCTTTTATTAAATAGTTCAACCTAGATTAAACAAATCATAATTGTAAATGAGTATACTTGATGCTCTTTCACACCCAAAGGTTAGTTGGATTATTGATTTTTCAAAAGAACTTGTGTTTTACTAAATAATAAGTTTCTATGATTGAGGGTAATAGCATTTACTCTTGAAAATTTCTTCCCTAAAAAATTATAACCAAATCATAGGTTTGTTTTCTTGACTAATAAGGTTAATGGTTCATAAAAATACCATTCTTCTTAGTCTCAATAGGAGACATTAATATTTTTTGAGAGTTTTCTAATTAGATCAGTCACTTCATTTATTTACATGAAGTTGCAACCGTCTTGGATATATATTTGAACTCTCCTGAATTTTTAAACACCCCTTTATAATTTGAGTAATTAATTTAAAACGACAAACAAAAAATGATTAAAAATGCAAGGTTATGGAGGGCTAGAATATTTCTAGTCCTAACAGCAATGACACTTTTTATCGCGTGTCAAAAAGATGATGACGGGTCTCTTCCTTTATTGAAAGTCCATCAACATGAACATTTACAAACAACCACTACTACAGTTTCTTTAGATGAGATTCCCAAAGTAGCAGCGTATCTCTCGACACTTGGGGATCATAGAGGGCATTTTACTATCGAAAAATCTGTTGGGGGGCGCAATAGATCAAGTGAACCTGATTTAATGATAGGAACACTACAAACTAGCGAGATTATACAAGTGACGGATCAATACGATCAGAAAAATCATACTTTCTTGCTAACCTCTATTGAAAGTACTAATACCACTGTAAAGTCAACATTCAATCTTGTGGTACAAGAATCTTCAAGTGGTTTATTTTCATATATAGTAGAATATCGACCTGATGAAGATTGGATTCCTAATTACAGAGATACGCAAGATTTTTCAACT
>NZ_JBHSFV010000052.1:0-722 GCF_042653865.1 Dokdonia ponticola
TTATTAAAAGATGGTGTGTATGAGGATACCAATGGTGATGGTATTGTAAACGAAGGAGATTCAGTTCTCTACACCTTTACAGTAACCAACAACGGAAACGTAACCATTACAGGAATCACGATTACCGATCCAAATGTAACAGTAACTGGCGGTCCGATAGATTTAGATCCAGGAGCAAGTGATAGTACGACTTTTACAGCGGTCTATGTGCTTACACAGGATGATATCGATGCGGGAGGCGTATATAATTTAGCGACAGCTGAAGGAACCGATCCAGACGGTGATACGATAAGCGATGAATCAGAAGATCCAACACCGATTGATCCGAATGATCCTGAGAATCCACCGATTGATCCAAACTGTCCAGATTGTACGATCACAGTAATTGATCAAGACCCATCTTTAGAGTTATTAAAAGATGGTGTGTATGAAGATACCAATGGTGATGGTATTGTAAACGAAGGAGATTCAGTTCTCTACACCTTTACAGTAACCAACAACGGAAACGTAACCATTACAGGAATTACGATTACCGATCCAAATGTAACAGTAACAGGCGGTCCGATAGATTTAGATCCAGGAGCAAGTGATAGTACGACTTTTACAGCGGTCTATGTGCTTACACAGGATGATATCGATGCGGGAGGCGTATACAATTTAGCGACAGCTGAAGGAACCGATCCAGACGGTGATACGATAAGCGATGAATCAGAAGATCCAAC
>NZ_JBHSFV010000053.1:0-721 GCF_042653865.1 Dokdonia ponticola
AAGCTGTGAGTAAATCCATATTATTTATGGATTTATTTGAGGGTTCTTCTTTAACAAGTTCACTTAGCTTGCCTTTATTGTGACGAACTCTACAGGCTTTTGTTCTACATTTAGCAGAGCAATATACCTGTCTTTTATTTCTTTGAATAAAGAATGTTCCGCATTGTTTACAGTTTAATTCCATATATTTAATTCCTTTTTAATCTAATTCTAACATTAGAAATTAGTACCCAATTTCCCTAAAACAACGTTACACGTGTAACGTTGTTTTTATTTTAAATCACACATTACTAGCGAAATAAACGTTACACGTAACGTTATACTGTTTCTATTTATTAGAGATAACACAAGACCATGTGATGCTAAACACGTTATAAACATACGAATAAATATTTATTTGTTACATATATGTACAACTAATTTTTTTATATAATTATTGTATCTACTATTGAATTTGATCGCACCCAATACTAAAAACAACGAAACAACGTTACACGTGTAACGTTGTTTTGCCTGTAAATACGTTATTTTCATTTAGCCTTTATCTTTTCGGATTGACACTAATCAATACTGTCTTTTTATTTTTTGAATAAAATTTTTAAAAGTCAAAATAAAATGTTAGATTTACAAAAGTTACATATTTGTAACATTATAAAATAAAATACGTCTAACAATTATGGCACGAATAAAAATCAGAAATGTTGAACAATGGAGAGAGGTA
>NZ_JBHSFV010000054.1:0-720 GCF_042653865.1 Dokdonia ponticola
TACCTCTCTCCATTGTTCAACATTTCTGATTTTTATTCGTGCCATAATTGTTAGACGTATTTTATTTTATAATGTTACAAATATGTAACTTTTGTAAATCTAACATTTTATTTTGACTTTTAAAAATATTATTCAAAAAATAAAAAGACAGTATTGATTAGTGTCAATCCCAAAGGATAGAGGTTAAATGAAAATACCGTATTTACAAGCGAAACAACGTTACACGTGTAACGTTGTTTCGTTGTTTTTAGTATTGGATGCGATCAAATTCAATAGTAGGCACAATAATTATGTAGAAAATTAGTTGTACATATATGTAACAAATGAATATTTATTCGTATGTTTATAACGCGTTTAGCGTCACATTGCCTTGTGTTATCTCTAATAAATAGGAACAGTGTAACGTTACGTGTAACGTTTATTTCGCTAGTAATGTGTGATTTAAAATAAAAACAACGTTACACGTGTAACGTTGTTTTAGGGAAATTGGGTACTAATATCTAATGTTAGAATTAGATTAAAAAGGAATCAAATATATGGAATTAAACTGTAAACAATGTGGAACATTCTTTATTCAAAGAAATAAAAGACAAGTATATTGCTCTGCTAAATGTAGAACAAAAGCCTGTAGAGTTCGTCACAATAAAGGCAAGCTAAGTGAACTTGTTAAAGAAGAACCCTCAAATAAATCCATAAATAATATGGATTTACTCACAGCTT
>NZ_JBHSFV010000055.1:0-621 GCF_042653865.1 Dokdonia ponticola
CCGTGACATCGGTTACTTCTATAGTTGCCGTTGGATCGAAGGTATCATTATCTAATACCGCAATGTCTACTGGCGTATCCTCTGGTGTGGTCGCTGTATCATCCATCACATCATCCGCTGGAGTCACAGTGACTACTACGGTAGCAGTTTCTGTGGTGGTTGATCCATCAGGGTTTGTTACGGTGACGGTATACTCAAAGGTATCCGTGCCGTTGAAATCAGGATCTGGCGTGTAGGTGACCGTGCCATCAGGATTGATGGTCACTGTTCCGTTTGCTGGATCCGTGACATCGGTTACTTCTATAGTTGCCGTTGGATCGAAGGTATCATTATCTAATACCGCAATATCTACTGGCGTGTCCTCTGGTGTGGTCGCCGTATCATCCATCACATCATCCGCTGGAGTCACGGTGACTACTACGGTAGCTGTTTCCGTAGTGGTACTTCCATCAGGGTTTGTTACGGTGACGGTATACTCAAAGGTATCCGTGCCGTTAAAATCAGGATCTGGCGTGTAGGTGACCGTGCCATCAGGGTTGATGGTCACTGTTCCATTGTTTGGATCCGTGACATCGGTTACTTCTATAGTTGCCGTTGGATCGAAGGTATCATTATCTAATA
>NZ_JBHSFV010000056.1:0-616 GCF_042653865.1 Dokdonia ponticola
TTTCCTTTTGTCTTCCTAAGCCCGCTTGGCCCCCGACTTGCCGACCTGCTGCTGCTCGCGGCCGGGTCGGGGATCACGCCCGGCATGTCGATCATCCGGGCCGCGCTGCGCGACGGCCGCGGCCAGGTCGCGGGCATTCGCATCGAGGATGTCCGGCGCGGCGGCCTCGATGGCGTCGGCCATCGCTTCCAGCAGGGTCCGCTTGCGCGCCGCATCGAGGGCGGCGAGCACGTTGAGCGTCCACTCCTCGCACTCGCCGACCCAGCCGTCGTCGCCGATCGGGAGCTTCGCCGGGCAGCCGACCTTGACGAACACCTCGATCCGGAAGGGGTGGTCCCGGGGGAGGACGTGGAGGGCGGGCAGCCAGTGTTCCGCGTGCGACCCGCCGATCAGGGCGATGGACCGCTCCGCGTCGGGGTCGCCGTAGGGCAGCGACAGCACCTGGTCACCGGCCATCGCGTCCTCGAGCCGGGTCAGCCAAGTCGCGCCGGGGCCGGCAGCGACGTTGGTGGCCTCGTCCTCGCCCCCGTCACCGTCGCCCCCGTCTTCCTCGCCGCCCTGCACGATCTCCGACGAGGGCGACTCGCCGTCGGGGCTGGGATCGTCGCCCTCCTCA
>NZ_JBHSFV010000057.1:0-600 GCF_042653865.1 Dokdonia ponticola
ATCCAGCTAATGGAACAGTAACGATCAATCCTGATGGGACAGTAACCTACACGCCAGATCCTGATTTTAACGGAACGGATACCTTTGACTATACAGTCACCGTAACAAATCCTGATGGAAGTACCACGACAGAAACAGCTACGGTAGTAGTCACAGTGACTCCAGTAGACGATATCATGGATGATACGGCGACCACACCAGAGGATACGCCAGTAGATATCGCGGTATTAGACAATGACGGCTTTGATCTAGATTCAGATGTCGAAGTAACGGAGGTCACCGATCCAAACAATGGAACGGTCACCATCAACCCTGATGGAACCGTGACCTACACACCAGATCCTGATTTTAACGGAACAGATACCTTTGACTATACAGTCACCGTAACAAATCCTGATGGTAGTACCACTACGGAAACAGCTACCGTAGTAGTCACAGTGACTCCAGTAGAGGATATCATGGATGATACGGCGACGACACCAGAGGATACGCCAGTAGATATCGCGGTATTAGACAATGACGGTTTTGATCCAGATTCAGATGTCGAAGTAACCGATGTTACGGATCCAGCTAATGGAACAGTAACGATCAACCCTGATG
>NZ_JBHSFV010000058.1:0-571 GCF_042653865.1 Dokdonia ponticola
GATTACTAGCTGTGATTATGTAGCGGAGGCAAGTTATGTAGCAGTGAGTGCTCCCGTGTTTGAAGCCGTTGTTTTAGAGAGTTCCTTTAATCCGGGAGGAGTATATACCGTAGAGGTACAGAACATCACAGGATTTAATAGCAATCCAGAGGATTTTGAGTTTGCCCTTGATGATGGTCCGTTCCAGAGCAGTACCACCTTTACAGGAGTAACTCCAGGAGAGCATACGATTTTTGGAAGAAGAATTTCTGGAGATTGTAGTATCTCAGAAGTAGAATTTGGGATTATTGATTACCCGCGTTTCTTTACACCTAACCAAGATGGATTCCATGATACCTGGAATATTATCGGTATTGGGGTGGAGCCTAACTTAAATGCACAGATTTATATCTTTGATCGTTTTGGAAAGTTATTAAAACAGCTCAGCCCAACCAGTGAAGGGTGGGATGGTACCTTTAATGGCCAACCGATGATCTCTGATGATTATTGGTTTAGAGTGAACTATACAGAACCCGATGGACTGGGAACTCAACGAGAGTTTGTGGGACACTTTACCCTGAAAAGGTAAAAC
>NZ_JBHSFV010000059.1:0-531 GCF_042653865.1 Dokdonia ponticola
CTTCTCTAGAAATAAGAAATTTGCTGTAAGATCTACTTGTAAAGGAGCTCCAGCTACCGCTTTAATCAATGTACTTGGCTTGAATTTTACTTGGTCAGAAATATCAAAAGCATATCCTAATATTCCGTAATAATTGATACGCTCTTCGGCGACAAAACTACTACTATTGGAGTTATTGCTTGTATCAAAGTGATCCGTCTGGATTAAGTTAGGTGCACTCAAACCTGCATAAAACTTATCGGTGTGATAATAAACTCCTGCGCCAATAACAGGAGATAATTTATTATCTATGTTTTGAGAAAAACGAGGGTCTGTAGGATCAAAAAGATTTAATCTCGTAAAATCTACATCTAGAATATGTCCACCTGCCTTAAGTCCAAAACTTAATTTTCCTTTGTCTGAGGTATCGATTGTATAACTAAAATCTACACCAATGTAGGTTTCTTGAGAAGGACCTAGTGCATCATTTACAATCGATAAACCTAATCCAACTTTACTCTCTGAAATAGGAGAATGAATACTTAAACTCTG